>JAZUQP010000001.1:0-11337 GCA_045605785.1 Alistipes sp.
TCGAGGGTTATTCGCTCCTTTTCGGTAGTAGGGTCGAGTGGTGAATCCCAATCGGTCTGACAACCGACCAAAAGCGCCACCACCAACCCGAAAAGGGGAATGATTTTTTGGTTTATGAGTCTCTTCATCTTTTGGGATTAAAACTATCTCTCCTCACAAAGTTAGTAAAAAGAGCGAAGAAAAGCAACTTTTATTCCCACCCCCTAAAAAAATAGGTCGGGATGCAATCATCCCGACCCGAATAGTGAGTTCGCTCCAAATCGTTAGCGGACAAAACGATAGTAGGTGCCCAAGGGGAGCTCCTTGCCTTGACGGTCGGCGAAGTAGAGTTCGCCGGCCTGCTCCTCGTTGGGGGTGCCGAAGGCCTGGCGGACAGCCGTGCGGGCCAACATCGCCGAGAGCCCCATCGAGTAGAGGTTGAGCACCAGGAAGGCCCCCTCTCGCTCCAAGAGCTCGGCGCACGCCGTAAGCATCTCACCGATGTGGCTCTCCAAGACCCACTTCTCGCCATCGGGGCCACGCCCATAGGCGGGAGGGTCGAGGATGATGCCGTCGTAGCGGTTGCCGCGTCTCACCTCGCGCTTCACGAAGCGCAGGGCATCCTCCACCATCCAGCGCACCCCGTCCAGGCCACTCGCCTCCATATTCTCGCGGGCCCAGCTCACCACCTGCTTCACCGAATCGACATGCGTCACATCGGCCCCCGCAGCCCTTGCCGCGAGGGTGGCGCCACCCGTATAGGCAAAGAGATTTAACACCTTGGGGTTGCGCCCCTTGCGCGTGGAGAATATCTCCACCTTATCGTAGATAAAGTTCCAATTCTCGGCCTGCTCGGGGAAGATACCCACATGTTTGAACGAGGTGAGGGCCAGGCGCATCTTCAGGTGCATCCGCTTGTAGTCGTAGCCCACCACCCAGCGCGAGGGCATCTCGGGCTTGAGGCGCCACTCGCCACGCTCCTCGCTCTTCGCATCGCGCAGAAAGGAGGCGTCGGCCAGGCGCTGCCACTCCCGCTCCCCGAGGCTCGGCTGCCAGATGGCCTGCGGCTCGGGGCGGCGTGTGATGTGGCGACCAAAGCGCTCCAACTTCTCAAAATTGCCCGAATCAATCAACTCATACTCCTCAAATCGGGTCTTCAACTCTTGTAACATTTTTCTATTTTTGGTTGTGGGGTTTCTGTGGGTTTTGATGCTTCTCTACTCCTGTTTTTTGCCGCTCTCGTCCCACAAGCTCATCTCGCAACGCTTGCAGTCGAACTCCAGTCGGTAACGATTGTGCCCGTGTTCGAGGTAGAGGGGCCCCTTCAGGGTGCTTCCCTCGCGCAGGCAGGCTCCGATTTCGCGGCGCAGGCAGTAGGCCGAGCGCATCACACGCTCTCCGCGCAGCGTGGAGGCCAACTCCAGGCTCGGAGCTATCTGCTCGACCCCGTGGGCGCGGTAGAAGGCCTCTGCGAGCGAGTTGGTGACATTATCCTCCGCCTCCAACCGACTCTTGGGGTAGCGGGCATCGCTTTGCTGTCGGGGACGCAGGCTGAGGGAAGGGCGGGCGTTGTAGTGCTCCAGACGCAGGCTGCGCAGCCTCTCAAGCCCCTCGCGGCGTAGCTCGGTCAGGAGTGACGAGGGGAGAAATCGCACCTCATCCCCACAATCGACCTTTTCAACACGGAAGATCGTATCGCCACTCTTGGCGAGCTGGCCGATGAGCGTCGAGCGCATGCGCTCCTGCTGTTGGGCCTCGGGGAACTCCCCCTCGCGTGTTACCGTGACGCTGAACCCCTCACAGTCGGTATAGCTCACCTCCAACCCCTTTGGCGTGAAGGTTGCCCGGGCCGTGGTGGGGAGCTGTCGGCGCATACGGCTGCGCTCTACCTGCTGACTGAACAGGCGGTCGAAGTTGCGGTATAGCTCCACCCCGGGGCGAATCCCCTCCATGCGGTTGGGCTCCACCTGCTCCCCCTCCACCCGATTGACGCGGGTACCTATCCCCGCAAAGCAGATGCCGTCGCCCGAGGCCAACGAGTGGCTGCGGTCGAGGCGGAAGGTGGTGCGACCCACGCTCTTGACCCGTCCGATGAACTCGCCCACCGCTTTGGGCGTATCGAACGAGGCGACATCCGAGCGCTTGCCGTCGAACATATACTCGGTAAATCCGCGCGTAAAGCTCTTCGAGGGGTCGGGCTCGAAGTCGGGGGTCGAGACTCCTGCGGAGGCGCGTCGAAGGTGGGGGCGCAGGGCCAATTCGCGGTCGATGGCGGCGCGGTACCAGGCCACCACATTGCGGATGTAGTTTATATCCTTGAGGCGCCCCTCGATCTTGAAGGAGCAGATCCCTGCATCCATCAACTCTCCCAGGCGGGCCGAGAGATTCATGTCGCGTACCGAGAGGAGGTGCTTGCCCGAGATAAGGGCCTCGCCACGGCTGTTCTTCAGGTCGTAGCTCAGGCGGCAGGGCTGGGAGCAGGCACCGCGGTTGCCGCTACGGTCGGCGGTCATCGAGCGCGAGAGGAAGCAGCGGCCGCTGTACCCCACGCAGATGGCTCCGTGTACGAAGCACTCCAACTCCACGGAGGTGGCACGGCGGATGGCCCGAATCTGCTCGAGCGTGAGACCTCGCTCCAAAATCACGCGCTCGAAGCCCACCTCCTCGAGGAAGCGGGCCCCCTCGGGGGTCATGTTGTTTACCTGGGTCGAGGCGTGCAACGCCACGGGGAGATCCATTCGGTGAAAGGCCATATCCTGCACAATCAGGGCGTCGATGCCGATGGCTGTCAGGCGTCGGGCCAGCTCCTCGGCCTCGCGCAGCTCCCCCTCATAGAGCAGGGTATTGAGCGTGGTGTGCACCCTTACGCCAAACGAGTGGGCATACTCCACCACGCGGGCTATCTCGTCGAGCGAGTTGCCGGCCGCCACGCGTGCCCCGAAGCGGGGGCCGCCCATATAGAGGGCGTCGGCACCGGCATCAACGGCCGCCACCGCTGCCTCGTAGTCGCGGGCAGGTGCAAGGAGTTCGATGGTTTTCATTCGACAAATATACGAAATAGTTGAAATAAATGCGCAATGAGCGTTGCTCATTTCTCATTATTTTGTATTTTTGCGAGTTGAAAGCAAATAAACCGAAAAACAGATAGAGCATGCTTACATTAAAGCAATTACGCGACGACCGAGAGGCCGCCATCAAAAAGTTGGCCAAGAAGGGTGTGGATGCCGCCCCCGTATTGGATAAAATCGAGGCGCTGGATGACAAGCGCAAGGCCCTGCAGGTCGAGTTGGATAACTGCCTGATGGAGCAGAACAAGGCGGCCAAGCAGATTGGTGCCCTGATGGGTCAGGGTAAGCGCGAGGAGGCCGAGGCTGTCAAGGCGCGTGTAGCCGAGCTGAAGGCTCGTTCGGCCGAGCTCGCCCAGGAGGAGAAGCTCACCTCCGACGAGTTGCAGGCGGCTATCGTGACGCTTCCGAACTTCCCCGCCGAGATCGTTCCCGAGGGTCGCACGGCCGAGGATAATCTGGTCGTAAAGCAGTCGGCCGAGATTCCCGAGTTGGGCCCCGACGCCCTGCCTCACTGGGAGTTGGCCAAGAAGTACGACATCATCGACTTCGACCTGGGCGTGAAGCTTACCGGTGCCGGTTTCCCCGTCTATAAGGGACAGGGAGCCCGTCTGCAGCGTGCCCTGATCAACTTCTTCCTCGACCGCAACACGGCGGCCGGCTATCAGGAGGTCGAGCCCCCCATCATGGTCAATGAGGCCTCGGGCTTCGGTACGGGTCAGCTCCCCGACAAGGAGGGTCAGATGTACCACGCCACGGCCGACAACTTCTACCTTGTGCCCACGGCCGAGGTGCCCGTAACCAACATCTTCCGCGATGTGATTCTCGACGAGAAGGATTTCCCGGTGAAGATGACCGCCTATACCCCCTGCTTCCGTCGTGAGGCGGGCTCCTACGGCAAGGATGTGCGCGGCTTGAACCGCCTGCACCAATTCGACAAGGTGGAGATCGTGCAGTTGGCCCACCCCGACCACTCCTACGAGGCCCTCGACGGCATGGTCGAGCATGTGGAGTCGATTGTCAAGGCCCTCGGCCTGCCCTATCGCATCCTGCGCCTGTGTGGTGGCGACATGTCATTCACCTCGGCCCTGACCTACGACTTCGAGGTCTACTCCGAGGCCCAGAAGCGCTGGTTGGAGGTCTCGTCGGTCTCGAACTTCGAGTCGTTCCAGGCCAACCGCCTGAAGCTCCGCTACAAGGACGACAAAAAGAAGACCCGCCTGGCCCACACGCTCAATGGCTCGTCGCTCGCCCTGCCCCGCATCGTGGCAGCCCTGCTCGAGAACAACCAGACCCCCGAGGGTATCCGCATCCCCGAGGCGCTGGTCCCCTATACCGGCTTTGAGTGGATTCGCTAACCGTGTAGCGTAACAACGGGAGGAGTCCTGCCCCTCGGGTGCGAACTCCTCTCTTTTTTAATATGTCTGATATATGGAGTCTGTAGCCTTTATTCAGTGGTGTCTCGATAATTTGAACTATTGGACGATCACCCTTCTGATGACCATCGAGAGTTCGTTCATCCCCTTCCCTTCGGAGGTGGTTGTCCCCCCTGCGGCCTACAAGGCGGCAGCAACCGGCGAACTCAATGTGTGGTTGGTTGCCCTCTTTGCCACCCTCGGAGCGGTGCTCGGAGCCCTGATCAACTACTTCCTGGCTCTCTGGCTCGGCAAACCTATCGTCTATGCCTTTGCCAACAGCCGCTTCGGCCACATGTGCCTGATCGATCAGCAGAAGGTCGAGAAGGCTGAAGCCTTCTTTATCAAGTATGGAGTGGCCGCCACGCTTGTGGGTCGTCTGGTGCCTGCCGTGCGACAGCTGATCTCGATACCGGCCGGCCTGGCCAAGATGAACTTGGCAAAGTTCATCCTCTTCACGGCCCTCGGTGCAGGCCTCTGGAACGGGGTGCTGGCCGCCCTGGGCTACTACCTCGAGTCGGCAGTCCCCGAGGAGATGCTCCTCGAGACGGTTACCCGTTACAGCCATGAGATTGGTATCGGCATTATTCTTGTGGTAGCCCTTTTCCTCGGTTTCCTGCTCTTTAGAGGGTTAAGAAAGAGGTAGGGATGGCAAATTTTTGCGGATAATCGGGAGCGAAGTTTGATTTACAAAAATAAAGTTGTATATTTGCCCACACAAAACTTTACAAACTAAACAAAACACAACTATGGCTTACAAAATTTCGGATTCGTGCGTTGCATGCGGTACCTGCATCAGCGAGTGCCCCGTAGAGGCTATCTCGGCCGGCGACATCTATGTAATCGATCCCGACAAGTGCATCGACTGCGGTACCTGCGCAGGCGTTTGCCCCAGCGAGGCTATCCAGCCCGAATAGTCGAGCGATACGACTACAAAGCGGACCAACCACATCGGTTGGCCCGCTTTTTTTTGTAACACTCTTTGTGCTTGAAATATGAAATTCCCCCGGAAGGGCTGTGCTTGAGGCCGTGCCCTTTCGGGGGAGTGATTAAAGTGCGAAATTTACCGCGTAAAATCGAAAATTACTTCTGCGAGCGCTTACGATCCACCTCATGCAGCAAAATTTTGCGCAGGCGCATGGAGTGGGGCGTAATCTCTACATACTCATCCTCCTTGATATACTCGAGGGCCTCCTCGAGTGAGAAAATTTTGGGAGGCACGATGACCGCCTTGTCGTCGGAGCCCGAGGCGCGCATGTTGGTGAGCTGCTTGGCCTTATTGACATTGACGGTGATATCGTTCTGACGGGTATGCTCGCCGATGACCTGTCCCTCGTAGATGGGGTCCATGGGGGCGATGAAGAAGCGGCCGCGATCCTGGAGTTTGTCGATCGAGTAGGCGTAGGCGATACCCGTCTCGCTTGCAATGATAGAGCCGTTGGTGCGCATCTCAATCTCACCCATCCAGGGCTCGAAGCCCTTCAGACGGTGGGTCATGATGGCCTCACCGGCCGTTGCGGTGAGCATATTGGAGCGCAAGCCGATGATGCCGCGCGAGGGGATGTCGAACTCGAGGCGCACGCGCTCGTTGGCCGTCACCATGTTGGTCAGGGTACCCTTGCGGCGCGTGGTGAGCTCGATGACCGTGCCGGAGTACTCCTCGGGGCAATCGACCGTCATCTCCTCGACGGGCTCGCACTTGCAGCCGTCGATCTCCTTGATAATCACCTTGGGCTGTCCCACCTGCAACTCGTAGCCCTCACGACGCATCGTCTCGATGAGCACCGAGAGGTGCAACACACCACGACCATAGACCACGAAGCTGTCGGCCGACTGTCCGGGCTCGACGCGCAGGGCGAGGTTCTTCTCGAGCTCCTTATCGAGGCGCTCCTTGATGTGGCGCGAGGTGACATACTTGCCATCCTTGCCGAAGAAGGGGGAGTTGTTGATGGTAAAGAGCATCGACATGGTGGGTTCGTCGATGGCAATGGGGGGCAGCGGCTCGGGATTCTCGAAGTCGCAAATCGTGTCGCCAATCTCGAAGCCCTCGATGCCGAGCAGCGCGCAGATCTCGCCACACTCCACCTCCTCGACCTTCTTCTTGCCCAGGCCGTCAAAAACCATCAACTCCTTGATCTTACTCTTCTGCAGGGTGACGCCGTCGCGCTTGGCGAGGGTTACCTGCTGTCCGGCGCGGAGCTTTCCGCGCGTGAGCTTACCTACGGCGATACGACCCGTGTAGGAGGAGTACTCGAGCGAGGTGATGAGCAGCTGGGGGGTGCCCTCCTCGTGGCGAGGCTCGGGAATCTCGTCGATGATGGCCTCCAAAAGGGGCATGAGCGAGTCGGTGGGCTCGTTCCAGAGGTGGGACATCCACCCCTGCTTGGCCGAGCCGTAGATGGTCTTGTAGTCGAGCTGCTCCTCGGTGGCGTCGAGCGAGAACATCAGATCGAAGACCTGCTCATTGACCACCTCGGGGCGGCAGTTGGGCTTATCGACCTTATTGACCACCACGATGGGCTTCTTGCCTAACGCCAGGGCCTTCTGCAACACGAAGCGCGTCTGGGGCATGGTGCCCTCGAAGGCATCGACCAGAAGCAGCACGCCGTCGCACATGTTCAGCACGCGCTCCACCTCGCCGCCGAAGTCGGCGTGACCCGGGGTGTCGATGATATTGATTTTGTAGTCCTTGTAGATGACCGAGACATTCTTCGAGAGGATGGTGATACCACGCTCGCGCTCCAGGTCGTTGTTATCGAGGATGAGTTCGCCTTCGGCCTGCTTGGAGTTGTCGCGCAGGACATGGCTCTGCATGATCATCTTATCCACCAGCGTCGTTTTGCCGTGATCGACATGGGCGATGATGGCGATATTGCGAAGTTTCTGCATATTCTTTATATTTGTGGGCAAAGGTAATACATTTCAGAAAAATTTGTACTATTTTTGTTCAATTTCTAATGCATCGTCCCCATGAAGAACCACCCAGCACCCCTCTTTCGGCTCAAGCAGCGCAGCCTGATCTACACCGGTGCGGCCCACGAAGTGCTCGCTCAACTCCTCGCTCCCGAGGAGCAGGTACTCCTCATCACCGACACCGAGGTCGAGAGGCACCTGGCGGCCCACCGAATCGACTACCCGAAGTTGGTCATCGGGCGTGGCGAAGGGATAAAGTCTCTCCAAACCGTCGAGGAGCTCTATCGGCGCATGATGGAGTTGGGGGTCAATCGCTCGTGGTGCGTGGTGGGCATAGGCGGAGGTATCGTCTGCGACATCACCGGCTTTGTCGCCTCGACCTATATGCGCGGTCTGCGCTTCGGCTTTGTGGCCACGACCCTTCTGGCGCAGGTCGATGCCTCGATTGGGGGCAAAAACGGAGTCAATCTGGGGGGCTATAAGAATATGGTGGGGTGCTTCTCGCAACCCGACTTTGTGATCTGCGACCCCTCGTGGCTGACACATCTTTCGGCCGAGGAGTTCCGCGCCGGCCTGGCCGAGGTGGTCAAGGCGGCCGTTATCGGTGATGCGGAGCTCTTCGAGCGCTTGGAGCGAAGGGGCGTGGAGGAGCTTCAACAGGAGGGCCCTCTGCTGCAAGAGGTGATTCGGCGTGCCATTGCCGTGAAGGCGGCCATCGTGGAGCGTGACGAACACGAAAAGGGGGAGCGCAAGCTCCTCAACCTGGGGCACACCTTTGCCCATGCCATCGAGAAACGAGAGCCCGAGATCGGGCATGGCGAGGCGGTGGCTATCGGTCTCTGCATGGCCTCGGAGGTGGCCGTAAAGCGGGGGCGCCTTCGGGCCGAGTGCCGCGAACGCATCGTGGCCCTTGTCGAGGGGCTGGGGCTCCCCACCACCTACGACATCGCCCCCACGGAACTCGTGGAGGCGATGCGAAAGGATAAGAAGATGGGGGCCAAAGCGCAGATTTCGCTCATTCTCCCCACGCGAATCGGACACTGCGAAGTGGTGCCTCTGACCTGTGAGGCCATTCTCGACTACCTACAATAAGGGGCCCTGCATCAGAAGAGTACCCCCTCCTCGGGGCCCTTGGTGAAGCCGAGGTGCGAGTAGGCCAACTCGGTCGCCTCGCGTCCGCGCGGCGTGCGCTTCAGGAATCCCTCCTTGATCAGGAAGGGCTCGTAGACCTCCTCGATGGTGCCGGGCTCCTCGCTCACGGCCGTGGCAATGGTATTCAACCCCACGGGGCCGCCGCCAAACTTCTCGATGATGGCGCCCAAAATTTTGTTGTCCATCTGATCCAATCCGCGCGAGTCGATATTGAGTGCTTTGAGCGCAAAGCGGGTGATTTCGAGGTCGATATGGCCCTCGCCCTTCACCATGGCGAAGTCGCGCACGCGGCGCAGCAGGGCGTTGGCAATACGGGGCGTGCCACGCGAGCGTAGTGCCACCTCCAGGGCCGCCTCGTGGTCGATCGAGACATCGAGGATGCGGGCCGAGCGCTTTACGATCGAGGCCAATACCGCGCTGTCGTAGTACTCGAGGTGGCAGGTGATGCCGAAACGGGCACGGAGCGGCGAGGTCAAGAGGCCGCTGCGCGTGGTGGCACCGATGAGGGTAAAGGGGGCCAACTCGATCTGAATCGAGCGGGCCGAGGGGCCTTTGTCCAACACGATGTCGATTTTGTAGTCCTCCATGGCCGAGTAGAGATACTCCTCGACAATGGGGCTCAAGCGGTGAATCTCGTCGATGAAGAGGACATCGCCCTCGTTGAGGTTGGTCAAGAGACCTGCCAGATCGCCGGGCTTGTCCAATACGGGGCCCGAGGTGGTCTTGAGCTGCGCCCCCATCTCGTTGGCAATGATGTTGGCCAGAGTCGTCTTGCCCAAGCCCGGGGGGCCGTGCAGCAGGACATGGTCCAACGAGTCGCCACGCATCAGGGCCGCCTTGATGAAGATTCGCAGGTTTTCGACAATCTTCTCCTGACCTGCGAAGTTCTCCAACTCCTGCGGGCGGATGCGATTCTCAAACTCCAGGTCGCTCTCTATGTTGCGCATATTTCGGTCTACGGCCATACTTTGTCTTGTCTGAAAAAAGTTTCTACGAACAAAGGTATGAAATATTCTCGATTTTTCGTGCGAATTGCGGTTTTATTCTTACCTTTGTGTAGATATTCGACCACATCGAAAACCTAAAACCTACAAAACAAGCAATATGAAGAAGATTGGATTCGCCTGCGACCATGCAGCGTATGAGATGAAAGAGTTCCTGGTGGGCTATCTCTCGGCCAAGGGCTGGGAGGTGCTGGACTTCGGCACCCACTCCGAGGAGAGCGTGGACTACCCCGATTTTGCCCACCAGCTGGGCGCCGCCATCGATGGTGGAGAGCTGGAGGTGGGTATCGGCCTTTGCGGCTCGGGCGAGGGTATGGCCATGACGCTCAACAAGCACCAGGGGGTACGCGCCGGTCTGGTGTGGGACAACGCCATCGCTGCGCTGATTCGTCAGCACAATAACGCCAATGTGATTGTCCTTCCCGCCCGCTTTATCTCGAACGACCAGGCTGTGGAGTTTGTCGATACCTTCCTCTCGACCGACTTCGAGGGTGGCCGTCACGAGCGCCGCGTGGAGAAGATCAAACTTTAACCGAGCTGCCCTGCACTCTGACAGGAATATCAAGGGTTACTTCTTCGCAAGGGGAGTAACCCTTGATTGTTTTTGTTTTTGGTGCTTATATACGAGATGACGCAATCAGGTGGCACTGTTCGAAAGTCCTAATTTATAGCTGCTCGCAGTGGAGGAACAGCCCCTCGTAAGGGGGACGGTAGTCGGGCAAGTGGTCGAAGAGGCCGAAGAGCGTCGAGCCGCTCCCCGACATCGAGGCGTAGAGGGCCCCCTGCTCCAAAAGGCTCTCCTTGATGCGGCGCAGGCGGGGATGGTGCTCGAAGAGCGAGGGCTCAAAGTCGTTCTTTACGCGCCCCTGCCACGCGTTGACCGGCAACCGCAGGAGCTCCTCGAGGGGTGTGGCCGGCAGGGCGGGGCGCACGCCGGCATAGGCCTCGCGGGTCGAGACTCCCTCGTCGGGTTTCACCAGAAGGAGCCACAACCCCGCAAGGGGGAGTGCAATGGGGCTCATGACCTCGCCACGGCCTCGGCACAACTGCGGCTCGTTACGCACAAAGAAGGGGGTGTCGCTGCCCAACTCGGCAGCACGCAGCTCCAACTCCTCGTCACTCAACCCCAATTCAAAGAGGCGGTTCAGCCCCACAAGGACCATGGTGGCGTCGGCCGAGCCTCCACCCAGGCCCGCCCCGAAGGGGACTCGCTTGTCGAGCGTGAGGGCCACCTCGCCCACTCCGTAGTGGCGCTGCATCAGGCGCAGGGCCTTCATGCAGAGGTTTTGCTCCATGGGGCAATCGACCTCGAGGCCTCGCTGCATAAAGCACGAGGGCCCCTCCGTGGGGAGAATCTCCACCTCGTCGTAGAGCCCCTTGACGGGGACCATGGCGGTCTCCAACTCATGGTAGCCATCCTCGCGGCGTCGGAGGATATCCAATCCGATGTTGATTTTGCAGTTTGCGCGTAATATCATAGAGCAAAGATAGCGTTTTTCTCGAAAAAAAGCTACCTTTGTGGGGTAGATTTTCATTTCGTAGGCCCCATGAAATTTCGTAGCGAAGTAGACCCCAAACCCCTCACTCATCCCCTCGATCACCACGACCGCATCCTCTCGCTCGGCTCCTGCTTTGCCGAGGAGATGGCCGCCCGACTGCAAGGCGGCGGATTCTCGGTGCTCTGCAATCCTACCGGCACACTCTTCAACCCCGAGAGCATTGCCCGCCTCGTGGAGCGGCTGTTGCAGGGAGAGAAGGTGGCCGAGGGCGAGCTTATCGAGCACGATGGTCTGTGGCACCACCCCGACT
>JAZUQP010000002.1:0-114399 GCA_045605785.1 Alistipes sp.
TTTCTCACGGCGTTCCGCCGTGTTTACAAGTGCTGACCCACCCCCTAAATCCCCCGCCTCGGGCAGGGGACTTAGTCAGCCTAATGGCTGAAAAAGAGGTGATTTTACACCACGGTGTAAAATCGTATATAAGAGCCTAAAGAAAAAAGGAGAGCGTGTTGCTCTCCTTTATGCTTAATAGGTCGCTGTGGCGCGTAACTCCCTGTCAAGCCACTTTTGGTAGTAGTGGTAGACCTTCAAACCCCAATTACCAAACCAGCCATAGCCCACACGACGCTCGGGAGCAATCTCCTCGAGCGTATAGACCTTCACACCGTCACGGTTGCAGAAGAAGTATTCGTCCCGCTCCAACTCATAGTAGCGAGCCCACAGGCCATGGGCATCGGGGGCGTCCACCAGGATACGGTCGTGCTTGATTTCGGGGGCGTCGGGATGCCCCTCCGGAAGCTCTACAATCAGCTGTTGCTTTCCCTTGATTTCGGTGGCACGATACCACGCCACAGCACCATGAATGGCTCGTTTTACCTCTTCAGAGGGGTTGGGAAGCGTCATCAGGAGCACCACCACATCGGCCGACTCGCCAGCCGAGAGCGACGGGAGTTCATAAGTGCGGGCAGAGGTGGGCTGCAGGGTCTCGTGGTCATACTGCTGCGCCCACACCGTTGGCACTCCGTCACGCACATACTGCGTTTTGAGAATCAACTCAACGCCCCTCTCCCACGAGACTTGGATGCGGCGGCGCATCTTGCGACCTACCCAATCGTAGCGCTCATCGCCCTCCAAAATATCGTGCCACAAGAAGAGCGGGCCCGTTATGCAGCCGTCGTTGAAGGTGATGGCATCGACATCCCAGCCGCGCCAACCGCCACTGGCGTATTGGTTATCCAATATCCACTCGACAGCTCGTTTGGCCGCATCGCGGTAGCGCTTGTCGCCCGTGAGTTGATAGACCGCCGAGAGGTACTCTACCTGGGGATAGATGTTGCGGTTGTCGAGGGTCGAGCGGCGCTGGAAGGGTTGGAGCGCCATCACCACCGAATCGGGGTCGAGTTTGGCGAGCCAATCGAGGTTCTTGGGCCAACCGCCGTCCTCGTTTTGATAGGCGAGCAGATTTTCGGCAATCGAGAGGTAGTCGGAACTCTCGTAACGCGGATGCGAGGCTCTGGCGTGTCGAAGGTACCAATGGTTGATCGAATCGCCGAACTTGTCGGTCGGAATTTCGCTCTCGGGGGCTTCGGGGGAGGTGCTGCATGACGCCAAAGCGAGGGGAAGAAACAGCAAAAGGAGATAGGACTTCTTCATGTGGAAAAGGGTTAGAGTGAATAAAAAAGGGGAGAGGAACTACCCTCTCCCGCTCATCTGAAATCGGACTACGCGAAGAGGGCCTCGACCTTCTCTACCACCTCCTCGGCATCGGGCTTGAGCGAGAAGACATGCGAAGGCTCGAGCTGCCAAACGGCGTGCTCCTTACGCATCAGCTCCTCACCACCACCGGTGATGTTGAGCATGACACAGGCCTGCTTATCGATTTTACCATCGGCCACCGCCTTGATAAGGGTTGCCGTGGCGACACCTGCTGCCGAGTAGATATCGATACCCTCCAGCTCCTGGAAGAGCTCCTTGGCCTTGCGGGCCTGGGCATTGGTAGCCACCAAAATCTCGCCATCGGTCGCTTTCAACGCATCGTACAGACCACCGGCAATGCCATAGGGGGGCTTACGATTCGAGAGTACCTTGGCATCGATAATCTCCACATCGCGGCGAGCACGATCCTCGTCGTAGGGCAACATCTCGCGCGAATCCTCACGCCATGCGTTGTACATCGGCACGAAGGGGGCATTCTGCGACACCATCAGCTTCATCACCTTATCACCGAAGCGGCCATCCTCTATCAAACGCATGTTGGCCTCCCAGGCTGCGATGGCACCCGTACCCGAGCCCACAGCCTGGAAGTAGTAGTCTGGAATACGACCGATGGTCGTAGCGGCCGACAAGACCGTGGTGGACATACCGTCACGACGGGCGATATTCTTGGCACCACCCTCGGCATAGAACTTGGGCGAACGGAGGGCCAGGTTGCTCAAATGAATGGCATCGAAGTAGTCGCCACCCTTGCCACAAGCGATCACCTTCACACAGGGGTTGAGCGGCTGATCAAACCAGAGGGCGTTCAGGTTGTCGTAGGGAACGGCCAACAGCAGACGGATGTTGTTGTCGGAGCACACCTTGGCAAAGGCACGAGCCGTATTACCGGCCGAAGCCACGACCATCACACGATCCTCCCCCTCGGGGATGCGGGCCAACACACTGTAGGCCTCACACTCCTTGAACGAGCAGGTGGTCATCTTGGCACCGATGGCAGGATGGTAGCCGTTGAAGGTAATCCAGAGATTCTCCAGACCGAGGTGGGCGGCCAGCCCCTTCGACTTGTAGGTGACGGGGGCTGCCGAATTTTCGAGCATACGGCGTACGGGAAGCCAATCACAGAACTTATAGAAGCCGTAGTCGTCGCTCTTCACTTCGAGCTGCTTCTTCTCGTAGTGTGCACGCACCAGCGAGGGGCACTTGCACTGATTGTCATCCATCGTCCAACCCTCGTCCTGAAACTCACGGCCGGTCGCTACGCACTCCAGCGTATACTTTGTCGGGGTAAATTTTTCCATCTATTCTTCGTTTTTTGTTAGTTGCTTCTAAATGTTGCGAGGAGAGGCAAGGTAGTTACGACATGCGCCCCTTGAAATCCTCGTAGCCGAACTCGCGCACAAGTTCCACTTCGCCACTCTTGCGGGCGATGACAATCGAGGGGTGGTGTACTCCGTTAAACATCGTCGTCTTGACCATCGTGTAGTGAATCATATCCTCGAAGATGATTCTATCACCCACTTTCGGCTCCTGCTCAAAGGCCCAATCACCATAGAAGTCGCCGGCCAGGCAGCTGTTACCACCCATACGCCAGCAGCTCTCTCCGGGCTCGGGGTCGTGCGCGCCCACGATGGCGGGCTTGTAGGGCATCTCCAGGCAGTCGGGCATGTGGCAGGCAAACGAGACATCGAGCATGGCGGTCTGTACCGAGCCGTTGCGAACGATATCCTCCACGGTCGAGAGCAGGTAGCCCGTGCGCCAGGTAAAGGCACTACCCGGCTCCATAATGAGGCGCAGATGGGGATGACGACTCTTGAAGTCGTTGAGTAGCGCAATCAGCTCGTCGCAATCATACTCGGCATGGGTCATCAGATGACCACCACCCATGTTGAGCCATTTGATCTGCGACAGCAGGTGACCAAAGTGTCTCTCCAACGACTCGAGCGCCAGGCGCAAATGGTGCGGGCGCGACTCACAGAGGACATGGAAGTGGAGACCCTCAATCCCGGCAGGCAACTCGTTGAGCTGCTCGGGCGGAATCCCGAGGCGCGAGCCCTCGACACAGGGGTTATAGAGATCGGTCTCGACGGGCGAGTAGCGCGGATTGACACGCAGACCGCACGAGATGCCGTTGATGAGGGCACGCGGGCCGAAGCGCTCGAACTGCGTGAGCGAGTTGAAGGTGATATGGCTCGAGGCTCGCATAATCTGCTCGAAGTTGCGGTCGGTATAGACCGGCGCGTAGGTGTGGGCCGGCTCGCCATACTCCTCCAACACAAGCTGCGCCTCGGCAGCCGACGAAGCAGTGGCGCCATCGGAGTGAGCACGCAGCGTAGGGAATATCGACCACATGGCCGAGGCCTTGAGGGCCACAATAATCTCCACGCCGGTCGCCTTGCGCACGCGGTCAATCACCGCCATATTTTGCTCCAACAACTCCTCGTCGAGCACATAGGCGGGCGAGGCTATCTTCGAGAAATCAACCATATCCTTCACTACTCGTTGCCACCCCGATTCGGGGTCGCATAAATTCAGACAAATATACGAAAAAACCGCGTGACAAACAAGTGCTTGCGCGGTTTTCTCCATAATAATAGGTATTTCTACTTATTGGCGGAAGCTCTATTCGGCCAAATCTGCGAAGTGAAGAGAGCGATTCAACCCTTCGATTCGTGGAGAACCATCGCTCGTAAACGGCTGCGAAGTTGCCGATCGTCGGCCAACAACCGGCGCAATTCGGCCAGGCGTGCAGCGTTGTCCGATTGGGGAATGTAGAGCTTTAGGTAACCTCCCTCACCATACTTGACCTTCAAATGATTGGCACAACGCTCAAGGTGGCCGTCGAGATCCAATTCGGGATGATTTTTGAGCGAGTACTGCACCGTACGCTTCAAGGTCGTTTCGACCGCTATTACCCGATCAGCCTCCGCCACAATTGCACCATAGATCGAGCGCGGCTCGCGCTCGGCCGAGGCACGGTGATCCTCGGCGGCTTGACGAATCACCTCAAGCTGCTCCTCCGAAAACCAGCGACGCAGACGGACATCGGCCGCTATCAGCTCACCCGACCGCAGGTGGTGTCGTTCACGCCCCTGGTCGAGCCCCAAATCGTGGTAGGCCGCCGCCACATAGAGCATCTCCTCGTTCAACAAGTAGAAGCGGGCCAGGCGGAGGCTCTCCTCCACCACCGTTCTTACATGGTCTTCGCGGTGTGCCGCATCAAAATGGCGGTAACGAGGCAGAATCTCCTGCTCGACATAGGCTCTCAATTCGGGGTTAATCATCGTATATAACGCAATTTTGAGTACAAAAATAGCCCTCTGCGCATTAAAAATGAAAAAAATGAGCATATTTCCACCATTTTAGGTACCAACAGAGCAATTTTTTCTTATCTTTGTATAGTGTGTTAGCGAAATAACAATACCGAGGGTGTGAATGTCGCGCCCGACAAACAAGCCAAAGAGAACCAAAAAAGAGAAATAAACCTAAAACTAAAAGACAAACACTATGGCAAGAGATCTGAAAATCAGAGACCTGACCTTGCGCGACGGCCAGCAGTCGTCGTTTGCAACCCGCATGAACCAAGCGCAGATTGACCGCGTACTCCCCTACTACAAGGATGCCGGCTTCTACGCCATGGAGGTATGGGGTGGCGCTGTACCCGACTCGGTGATGCGCTACCTGAACGAGAACCCCTGGACCCGTCTGGAGTCGATTCACAAGGCCGTGGGCGATGTATCGAAGCTGACGGCTCTCTCGCGTGGCCGCAACCTCTTCGGCTATGCCCCCTACACCGACGAGATCATCGAGGGCTTCTGCCGCAACGCCATCGAGAGCGGTCTGGGTATTATGCGTATCTTCGACTGTCTGAACGATGTGGACAATGTGAAGTCTACCATCAAATATGTAAAGAAGTATGGCGGTATTGCCGATTGCGCCGTATGTTACACGGTTGATCCGAAGTATCCCAAGCTCGGCTTCTTCGACAAACTGCGTGGCAAGAAGAACCCCGCCCCCGTCTTCACCGACGACTACTTCGTAGGAAAGGCCAAGGAGGTGGCGGCTCTGGGTGCCGACATGATTACCATCAAGGATATGTCGGGTCTGATTCCTCCCCAGCGCGTGAGCGCGCTCGTTAAGAAGCTCAAGGCGGCCGTCAATGTTCCCATCGATTTCCACACCCACTGTACGCCGGGCTACGGCTTGGCTTCGGTCTATGCTGCCATTGCTGCCGGTGTCGATGTAGTAGATACCAACTGCTGGTGGTTTGGTGGTGGTACGGGTGCTCCGGCCCTCGAGTTGGTCTACCTCTTCTGCCAGAAGCTCGGCATCAACATGGGGGTCAACATGGAGGCTGTGGCCAAGATCAACGAGGAGCTCATGGCGATTCGTTCCGAGCTGAACATCTCGGTATTTGGCGCCGACAAGCCGGCTCCCAAGGCCTTCAACCCGATGGTTGATGCTGTTCCTGCCGAGGTGGAGGCCGAGCTGAATCGCGCCGTGAAGGCGGCCCAGGCCGACGACTTTACGACGCTGCTCGACGCTGCGCAGAAGATCGAGGCCTACTTTGGCTTCCCCGCCCCCAACGAGCTTGTACAGAAAGCCGAGATTCCCGGCGGTATGTACTCGAACATGGTGGCCCAGCTCAAGCAGCTCAAGGCCGAGGAGATTCTGCCCCGCGCCATGGAGCTCATCCCCACGGTACGCCTCTCGGCAGGTCTGCCTCCGTTGGTAACCCCCACCTCGCAGATCGTAGGTGCCCAGGCCGTGAACTGCGCCATGGACGAGAAGGCCGGTCGCGCAATGTACACCAACAAGAGTTCGCAGTTTGTAAACCTGGTGAAGGGCGAGTATGGTAAGACCCCCGTGAAGATCGACCCCGAGTTCCGCCTGAAAATTTGCGGTTTCAGAGAGGAGACCCCCTACGATGTATCGAAGTACCAGATGCAGCCCAATCCCGAACTGGCCGAGGCCGGTGGCGTGAAGCTGGCCGAGAACGAGAAGGAGGTACTGCTGCTCGAGCTCTTCCCGATGGTTGCCAAGGGCTATCTGACCGGCGTGAAGAAGGCCGCTTACGAGGCCAAGAAGGCCGCCGAGCCCGCTACGGAGGCCCCGAAGCAGGAGGCTGCCGCCGTGAAGAGCCCCGTAACGGGCGAAACGGTGAAGGCTCCGCTGCCCGGCAAGGTGATTGAGTATAAGGTTAAGGTAGGCGACAAGGTAGCTCCCGGCCAGGAGGTAGTTGTCCTCGAGGCGATGAAGATGGAGAACGCCGTACAGACCGAGGTAGGCGGCTATGTAAAGCAGCTGCTCGTTCCCGTAGGCGAGAATGTGGCCACCGATGCCCAGCTTATCGAGCTTTCGCAGGAGGCTCCCGTAGCAGCAGCTGCCGAGCCCGCAGCCAAGAAGCCCGTCACCGGCAAGGTGGTAACGGCTCCGCTGCCCGGTAAGGTGATTGCCCTGAAGGTAAAGGCCGGTGATACGGTTACGGCCGGACAGGAGGTTGCCGTATTGGAGGCAATGAAGATGGAGAACTCGATCAGCAGCGACTTCGCCGGCGTGGTGAAGCAGGTGTTGGTATCGGAGGGCGACAATGTAGCCACCGACGCCCAGCTCATCGAGATTGAGTAGGCGCAAGTGCCACTTTTGAGAGTGCGAGCGACAAGGATTCCCCTTGTCGCTCAACTTTTTGTCGACTATTTAGGCTGATTTTTCAATTTTATTTCTACCTTTGTGGTCAACGAAGCGAAAATAAACTCTAATTAAACAAATAGTACTATGGGATTTCTGAAAGAATTTAAGGATTTTGCCCTCAAAGGCAATGTAATGGACATGGCAGTCGGTGTGATCATCGGTGGTGCTTTCGGTAAAATCGTTACCTCGGTGGTGAACGACATCATCATGCCCCCGATTGGTGTACTGATGGGCGGTACGAACTTCAGCGACCTGGGTGTCGTAATCAAGAAGGGCGTAGAGGCTACCGAGACGACCCCGGCCGTTGCCGAGGTGGTATGGCGCTATGGTGCCTTCATCCAGCAGGTTGTTGACTTCCTGATTCTGGCGTTGTGCGTATTCATGCTCGTGAAGGTGATGAACCGCCTGATGTCGCTCCGCAAGAAGGAGGAGGAGGCTGCTGCTCCCGCACCCGCACCCGCCCCTGCTCCCGAGCCCACGAAGGAGGAGGTACTCCTCACGGAGATTCGTGACCTGCTGAAGGAGAAGAAGTAGAGCCAAACGATTTTATTTCGCACGAAGCTCGACGGCTTCCGATAAAAGTGCTATCTTTGCAAAGAAGATAGCACTTTTTATGTCTACGACCGCAATACTGCTCACGACGCTCATCTATCTGCTGCTGCTCTATGCCGTGGCTGCTCTCTCTGCGCGCCGTGCCGACAACGAGACCTTCTTTACGGGAGGCCGTCGCAACCGTTGGTGGATTGTAGCCCTCGGCATGATTGGAGCCCCGATGTCGGGTGTCAGCTTCGTCTCGGTGCCGGGCTCGGTAGCAGCAAGCGGATTCAGCTATATGCAGATGGTGGCGGGCTTCACGGTGGGACAAATCGTCATCGCCCTATGGCTCGTACCCCTCTTCTATCGTCTGCGCGTCACCTCGCTCTACGAATACCTGGAGGGGCGTTTCGGCCCCGAGACCCACCAAGCCGGAGCCATCATCTTCCTCCTCTCGAAGGGGATACTCACGGCCCTGAAACTCTATGTGGTCGTGATGATGATGGAGCAGTTGCTCTTTACGAAGTGGGGCGTTCCGTTTTGGGTCGGGAGTCTGGTGATGGTAATCGCCGTGTGGGGCTTCACCCGTCGCGGAGGCGTACGCTCGGTGGTATGGAGCGATATCTTGCAGACCCTCTTCCTGGTGGGTGCCGTGGTGGGGACGGCCCTTATCTTGGTCAGGGAGTTGCTCCCCGCCCACCCCGATCTTTGGCGCGAGGCAGCCTCCTTCGCCCGCGAGAATACCATCCTGCGCGGAGAGCCCCAATCGCCGCGCACCTTTTGGAAGATGTTTGTGGGAGGCATCTTTACGCTCATCGCCATGACAGGACTCGATCAGGAGATGATGCAACGCAATTTGAGCTGCCCCACTCCGCGCGACGCCCAACGCAACATCCTCCTTACGGCCCTGGCGCAGATTGTTGTCATTGCCTTGCTGTTGCTGCTGGGCTACCTGCTCCACCGCTTCGCCATGACGGGGGCTGTGACAATGCCCGAGACGAGCGACGCCCTCTTCGGGCTGGTTGCCACGCAGGGAGGCCTGCCACTTGGGGTGGGTGTCCTCTTCCTGCTGGGGCTGCTCTCGAGCACCTTCTCCACGGCCGGCTCAGCCCTCACAGCCCTCACCACGAGTAGCATCTACGACCTCTTCCCGAGGCTGACCCACAGTAGCGAGACGCTGGCGCGTGCCCGCCATCGGATACACCTCCTGCTCGCCCTCGGCGTGTGGCTCCTTATCCTGCTCTTTCACCACAGCGCCCATGAGCAGCTCATCGACCTGCTCTTCCGCATCGTGGGCTACACCTACGGCCCCCTGCTCGGCCTCTTCCTCTTTGGAGAGCTGACCCATCGTAAGGTGCAGGGCCGTTGGCTGATTGTACCCCTGGTGGCGGCTCCCCTTTTGAGCTACGCAGGGCAAGAACTCATAGCACTCCATACGGGCTTTCAAATCGGACACGAGTTGATACTCTATAACGCAATCCTCACGATGTGCGGACTTTATATAATCTCTAAAAAGCAATGAAACACAACTATATACACCGCATATTTCTAACTTTTGCGGTACAGATTGCTCTCCTCTTTCCGCTCACAACAGCGGAGGCCCAGACCCTATCGAGCCGCGAACGACAGCAGATTTCGCAGGCCATGAGTCGCATGATTGACGCCGAGGTTGCAGGTGGTTCGACCCGTATTCAGCGCGTCGAAGTTCGGGGGCGTCGTCTGCGCCTCTACTGCTCGGTGGGATTGGCCAACTACCCCTTCCGACCCGAGAGCATCGCGGCCTTCAACGACACCATACGGCGCTATCTCCCCTCGCAGCTCAAACGCCACCAAATAGAGCTCTACACCGACGGGAAGTTGGTCAATGAGCTTATCCCCATAGCCCACCGCAGTACGGCCGAGGCAAAACGCGCCCACCGCTTCACCTACGCGACACAAAAGCCCCTGGTGTGCGATGCCGAGCCGCTACACACCCCCTCGCAGGGATTGTCGGGGCGCCACCTGGCCCTCTGGCAGAGCCACGGCCGCTACTTCGAGCAAGCGACCAACAGCTGGTGTTGGCAACGCACGGCCCATTGGCAGACACGCGAGGATCTCTTTACACAGAGCTTTGTACTCCAATACCTTGTGCCGATGCTCGAACGGGCCGGAGCCGTCGTACTGCTTCCGCGCGAGCGCGACCTGAACTGCACCGAGCTGATTGTGGATAACGACCTCGGAGGCTTCACCACGGGCAAGTACGAGGAGCTGTCGGGTCGTGAGGCGTGGAGCGAAAGTACAAAGAGGGGCTTTGCGCACCTCAAAAGCGCCTACTGCGACGGAGAAAATCCCTTCAGGATGGGCACCTCACGGCAATGCCGAACTATTCAGCGGGGCGAGGAGAGTCGCGCCGTATGGCACTTTACGATGCCCGAACGGGGACGATATATGCTCTATGTGAGCTACCAAACCACGCCGGAGAGTAGCGACAAGGCACACTATACCATCCGCCAGGGCGAGCGCACGCGCGTGGTGGCCGTCAATCAACAGATGGGTGGCGGCACCTGGGTTCCAATTGGAGAGTTTGAGTTCGAGGAGGGAGCTGCCGAGGTGAGTTTGAGCAACCGCACAGGCCGATCGGGCGAGGTCGTCACGGCCGATGCGATACGCATTGGCGGCGGCTACGGAAATATCGCCCGTACCCCCTGCGACTCGTTGCGCCACGAGGGCGAAAGCTACTACCCCATGGCCAGCGGTCTGCCCCGCTCGATGGAGGGGTCGCGCTATTGGCTCCAGTGGGCCGGCTTCGACTCATCGGTCTACGCTCCCCACGGGCAAGGGGATGACTACTGCGACGACTACAAGTCGAGAGCCCACTGGGTCAATGCCCTGATGGGTGGCTCGGAGCGTCTGCCCGACACCCCGGGATTGGGGATTCCCATCGACATGGCCCTCGCCTTCCACAGCGACTCGGGAGTACGCGACAGCGACGAGACAATCGGCACACTCGGCATCTTCTACACCAAGGAGGGCGACGGCAACTACGCAGGAGGAGCTTCACGCTACCTCTCGCGCGATTTGACCGACCTGGTGATGACCGAACTGTGCGAAGATATTCGCGCACTGTGTGAGCCCTCGTGGCGCCGACGCGGCCTGTGGAATCGCTCCTACTACGAAGCTCGCGTACCGGCGGCCCCCACCATGCTCCTGGAGTTGCTCTCGCACCAAAACCTGGCCGATATGCGCTACGGACACGACCCTCGCTTCAAATTTATCGCTTCGCGCGCCATCTATAAGGGCGTATTGAAGTACCTCTCGTCGCAATATGGCGAGAGCTATGTGGTGCAGCCCCTCCCGATCGAACACTTCACCATGGAGCGCACGGGCGACACCACGCTACGCCTGAAGTGGCGCGCCACCTTCGACCGCCTGGAGCCTACGGCTACGGCCGAGGGTTATATCCTCTATACGGCCATCGACGAGGCCCCCTTCGACCGAGGGCAACTGCTCGACGGCAAGCAACAAGAGGTGGAGCTGCATCTCGAGGCAGGACACCACTACCACTTCCGCATGGCGGCCGTCAACCGCGGTGGCGAGAGTTTTCCGTCGGAGACCCTCTCCGCCTCTCTACTCCCCAACTCGAAAGGCGAGGTGCTCATCATCAACGGCTTTACACGCGTGAGCGCCCCACCCTCATTCCGCAGCGAGTTTGAGGCGGGATTCAGCCTCGACTACGACAGTGGCGTGCCTCTCGACAAGGATATCACCTACATCGGCAAGCAGCTTGTCTACGATCGGGCCCTCTTCCAGGAGAGCGACCCCGAAAAGGCGTTGGGGGCCTCGGCCATCGACTACGAAGGGGGCATCGTGGCAGGGAACACCTTCGACTACCCCAAGCTGCACGGCAAGTCGATTGCTCGGGCAGGCTACTCCTACCTCTCCTCGTCGCTCCGTGCCGTCGAGATGGGCGACTGTTCGCTCGAGGGGTACAAGGCAATCGACCTCATATTGGGCAAGCAGCGCTCTACCCTTCTGGGGAGTGGCTCTTCGGGCTACGCCTTTACCACCCTGTCGGCCCCCTTGCAGGAGTTCCTGCGCAAGGCCGTAAGCGAGGGCATCTCGCTCTTCGCATCGGGCAGCTACATCGCCTCGGACATTTGGGAGGGAGCCACAAGCAACGATGCCGACCGCCGCTTTGCCCGCGAGGTGCTTCACTACGAGTATCAGGCCGGGGCAGCGGCAAAGCAGGGGCGGATTCGGGCCCATGCACCCCAAGTATCGGTGGGCAGATTCTCGTTCAACCAAGAGCTCTCGTCGAAACACTACGCCGTGGAGTCGCCCGACGCCCTGCTGCCCGTGGGCGAGGGGGCTTTCAGTTGGGCCTGCTACCCCGAAAACGGTCGTTCGGCCGCCATCGCCTACGATGGCAAGAAGTATCGCACCGTCATCATGGGTCTCCCCTTCGAGTCGCTCACCAGCGAGCAGGAGCGCGACCGCATGATGGGTCAAATTCTTCACTTCCTAACCACATCGCACCATGAGTAACCACCCAAGTCGTTTACAAGGGGCGATACAGCACAACCTGCGCACGATGGCCATGCCGATGGGGATGCTCCTCGGAGCGCTCCTCTGCCGACCCATTGTCCGTTTGGAGGAGGCTACCCATCAGATGGCTACCCCGACGCTTATCTTTCTGATGCTCTTTCTGACCTTCTGCCGCGTACGGGTACGCGATATGCGCCTCTCCCCGATTCACGGTTGGTTGCTGCTCTTTCAGTTGGTGGTGAGTGCGGCGGTCTATGGTCTGCTTCTCATCTTCGATCCGACTCTGGCACAAGGGGGAATGATTTGCGTTCTTGCCCCCGTAGCGATGGCAGCCGTCGTGATTGGCGGCATGCTTGGAGCCAATATCACCACGATGGCGACCTACAGCCTGATCTGCAACCTCGCGATTGCCTGCATTGCTCCCCCCATTCTCTCGTGGGTAGGCAACGGCGAGTGTACTCTTATCGGGATTCTCGGGCGCATTGTCCCCTTGTTGATCGGCCCCTTTGTGGCAGCGCAGCTGATTCGGCGCATAGCACCACGCCTAACCGATTGGATAGCAGCCCACAGCCAACTCTCGTTCTACCTGTGGCTCGTCTCGCTGGTAATCGTCATCGGCCGTACGACAAGCTACATCATCGACCTCGGCAGCAGCCACCTGCAGCTTGAACTCTGGCTGGCACTTGTAGCTCTGGTGGTCTGTGTCGTGCAATTTAAGGTGGGGCGCATGCTGGGCCGTCGCTACGGAGATGCGGCAGCCGGCGGGCAGTCACTCGGGCAGAAGAATACGGTACTCGCCGTTTGGATGGCACAGTCGTTCCTCGACCCCGTCTCCTCGATTGCCCCTACGGCCTATATTGTTTGGCAAAATTTGGTCAATTCGTGGCAGATCTACCGCCATGACCATCGGAAGTAGTTACTCGACAAGCAGTTCAAACGAAGCCTCCGCAAGACCCTCGCCACTGACAGTGAGACGAGCGACTCCCTGCTCGCCCCTACTCTGAAGCAGGAGTTGGGCGCGGCCATGAAAGGCTCTGACCTCAAAATCGGAAGCATCACGCTCACTCGGGCGCTCCCGGTCGCGGAAGGCCGGGTCTCCATTTCCCACGCCGAGAATCCGAATCGGCCCCTCGACTCGAAGTTGCAACAGCGAGCAATCATCGGGCACAAAACTCCCACGCTTATCGTAGAGGGCCACCTCGACAACGGCCACATCGGCACCATCGGCATGGAGGGCCACTCGGTCACTCTGCAGGCGAATCTCGACGGCTTGCCCCGTGGTCTCCACAAGCTGTGTGAGCACCTTGCGCCCCGACTTGTAACCCACCGCCTTCAAACGGCCGGGTTGGTAGGTCGTCTGCCACGAGAGGTGTCCGTTTTCGGGCATCGACTTACGGCCCAACGAACGACCATTGAGCCACAGCTCCACCTCGTCGCAGTTGCTGTATGCCCACACCTCGACCGACTCTCCTTCGTGGCCTTGGAGATTCCAGTGGGGGAAGATGTGGAGGGTGGGTTCCGAAGTCCACCACGACTTGAGGTAGTAGGCCTCATCTTTCTCAAAACCACAGTAATCCAATAGTCCGAACTGCGAGCCCGTAGCGGGAAATTTCAAGGGGTTGGGCTCGCCTCGATAGTCAAAGCCCGTCCAATAGAAGAGGCCGCCAAGCCACTCGCGCTCGGCATAGAACTTCCAGCCGCGCTCGATGGCATTATAGAGGCTGTCGGGGCCTGTGGGGCGGCGATTGTGGGCTGCCATACGCCCCTCAGCCCTATCATCAAAGTAGCAACCGCGCGTACCACAACCCGTAGTCTCCTCCGAGCCTACGGCCGAGCGCTCGGGATACTCCTCACGATAGCGGTCAATGGGATTTTGGAGCAGGTAGTTATAACCTGCCACATCGGTCGGCACGAGTACTGTCGGGCCACCACTCGAGGCGGCTGTCACGGGGCGCGAAGGGTCTAATCGGTGGCACATCTCGCGCATCGAGGCTACTACGCGCTCTCCGGCGGGCGACCACTCCAACCCCCACTCCTCGTTTCCGACACTCCAAAGCGCAATGGAGGGGTGATTCCTGTCGCGTTCGATCATGCGTCGCAACAGCCGCTCGTGCTCGTGGTTGATACCCATCAGGCGGTTCTCCTCGATGACGACAAAGCCGAGGCTATCGCACGCCTCGAGCATCTCGGGGGTCATGGGGTTGTGCGATGAACGATAGGCATTGCAGCCCAACGATTTAAGGCGTCGCAGGCGATAGTATTGCAGCGCATCGGGGATGGCACTTCCCACCCCGGCATGGTCTTGGTGCATATTCACACCACGCAATTTGATCTGCTCGCCATTGAGCAGAAATCCTCTCTCGGGGCAGAACTCCATGCGACGGATACCCACGGGAGTGATGTAGTGATCCACCACCCTACCATCCACAAGCAGCTCGGTGTGGAGGCGATAGCGATAGGTATCATCGAGAGACCAGAGGTGGGGCTGCTCCACCTCGACGGTAACCACCGAGTGTCGGGTCAATTTCGCTGCCACCTCCTCGGCCGAGAGCTCGGCGCAGGCGACAACCTCCCCCTCCCTACTCTGCAACTTGTGGCGCAGCGTATAGCTCTCGCCCTGCAACCCCGCATTGCGCACCGAAGTCTCGATGGTAAGCTCGGCACGGGTAAAGTCATCGTTCAACGCCGAACGGACAAAGGTGCCAAAGGGGGCCACATGAAGCGGATGGGTTTTGTGAAGCCATACATGGCGATAGATACCGGCACCCTCATAGAACCACCCCTCTTCGAGGGTGGCATCGGCACGCACGGTAATCAGATTCTCGCCGCCATAGTTGATATACTCGGTGATGTCGTAGAGCTGTGTAGCATAGCCACTCGGCTCGGAGCCCAGGTAGAAGCCGTTGAACCAGACGCGCGCATCGCGAAAAATAGCGTCGAACTGCAACCAAAAGTGGTTGCCCAACTCCTCCTCGGAGATATGAATCACCTTGCGATACCACCCCACACTGTTCTCGGGATAGGTGTGTCCCACGCATTTGTAGCCGTGGCTGTGGCTCGCCTCGGGTGCAAAGGGCAAATCGACCACCCAATCGTGGGGCAGATCGACCGTTTTCCACTCCTTGCCCCACTTCTTGGGGTCGAACTTCGGGGAGTAGGGCCCCTCGTTGTGAATCGAGGCAGCCTTCGTCAGGTAGTTAAAGTAGGCCGTACCGCATCCGAAGTCGGCCGCAGGCGATGAGGCATCGCCCAAAGCAAACTCCCACTCGGCATCCAGGAGCTTCACCTCGCGCACCGACTGCGCCCAAAGGGGCTCCGAGCAGGCCACAACAAGGGCTGCCACAAGCCCCCAAAAACCGAGAAGATGCACTCCGATGGCTCTCATACTCCCAATCTGAATTTAGGGTTACTTACGCGAACTTATATACTTCTCGCTCACGTAGGCCTCGCGACCGTGGAAGTTGATGCGGGCGAAACCACTGCTCGTAAAGTCATACACATCGACTTGCTCTCCATGGCTCAAGGTACCGATCACTCTGGCATTTCGATCGGGGGCCTCACGCACATTGAGCACCGATGACGCCGTGCAGTAGTAGGGCGTTGTAGAGTGCGGAGAGCTGTGCGCCTCCTCCACCAGATGTCTGAACTTTTGAATCCCGACCGCCTCGTAGGCAATTACACCGCCCACCAAGGCCAAAACCAGCACAAAACTCCATGCGCGATAGAAGATAAAGCGCAGAATGGCCACCACGAAGAAGAGAATCCAGGCGATGACGATGGCCACCAGGAAGGAGATGTAGTAGAAGATACCGCCTCCAATCAGACCGGCAACCAGCGCCCAGACAAAACCCTCATTCACCCAAATCGAGATAACGAAGATGGCAAATCCAATCCACTCGAGAATGAAGATGCTACCCGAAGCCCACTCGACGATGTTCTCCGTAAGGCCGGCAAAGAAGTTACCAATCTCGAGGATGATATCGTCGAAGCTATCCCAAACACCATAAATACGATCCCACAGGCTTCTCGGGCGATTGGTGGAGCTTCTCGAAGAGGAGTTAAAGACAACCTCTCTCGAACTACGGCTCGACTGGGTCTGTTGAAGTCGCGGGGGTGCCGGAATAGGTAAATCTTCGATATCTCCCGTCGAGGGGTTAAATCCGTGTAAATCCATAATGTTTAACAATTTGCAAAGATTATCTCACCCTCGGCTACATCTATCTGTATGGGGAGCTCCTTTTTGATGTCACCCACCAGCAGGTGCTGACTAATGGCATTGATGATCTGTTCGTTGATTGCTCGTTTTACGGGACGACCGCCATACTCGGGCTTGTAGCTGTCGCGTGCCAGGCGCGCAACAACGGCCGGCGTGTAGCTGATGGAAATCTCGTTCGAGGCCATCTTCTTACAGAGCGAACGCATCTGCAACTCGACAATCTGACAAATATCCTCCTGGTTCAGGGGGAGGAACATCACCACCTCGTCGATACGGTTGATGAACTCGGGGGCCACACGGCGCTTGAGCTGCCCCAAGACCGCCTCGGAGGTCTGCGACACACGCTCGGGTGTAGCCTCCTGCCCCACCAGATTTTGCAGAATCTCCGACTGACCCATATTCGAGGTCATGATGATAATCGTATTCTTGAAGTTCACCACGCGACCCTGACCATCGGTCATACGGCCGTCGTCAAGCACCTGCAAGAGGGTCTCAAAGACCTTCGGGTGAGCCTTCTCGATCTCGTCGAAGAGAACCACGCTGTAAGGCTTGCGGCGCACGGCTTCAGTGAGCTGTCCGCCCTGATCGTAGCCCACATAGCCCGGAGGCGCTCCATAGAGACGAGCCACAGAGAACTCCTGCTGATACTCGCTCATATCGATGCGCACAATCATATCCTTGCTGTCGAAGAGGTACTCGGCCAGCGCCTTGCAGAGCTCGGTCTTACCCACACCCGTGGTACCGAGGAAGAGGAACGAGCCGATCGGCTTGCCGGCATCGCTCAACCCCATGCGGTTGCGGCGCACCACATTGGCCACCGCCTTCACGGCTGCATCCTGGCCCACAATCGTGCCGTGCAGACCATCCTCAATGTGAATCAGCTTCTCGTTCTCCTCCTTCGAGAGGTTCGACATCGGAATACCGGTCCAGGCCGTCACCACGCTCATGATATCACTCTCATCGACCGCAGGCTTCAAGAGGGCCTCCTGCTTACCGCCGAGCTCCTCGTTCATGGCCGTCAGACGACTGCGCATCGTGGCGATGCGATTCTTCAGCTCCACGGCCTCCGTAAAGCGACCCTGTTGCTCGGCCGTCTCTCGATTCACCTCCATCTGCTCGATTTGAGTGGCCAGCTGCTGCACCTGTTGCAGCATATTGCGCTCGTTGCGCCACTTGGCATGGAGGATATTCTCCTTTTCGCGCAGCTCGGCAATCTCGTTGCCCAGCGCCGTAAGGTCGGCCGAGCTGTTATCCTGACGCAACGACTCACGCTCAATCTCTTTGTTGCGGATCTGCTGTTTGAGACTCTCCAACTCCACAGGAGCCGCGCTGCGGTCGATACGCATCGTCGAGGCAGCCTCATCCAGGAGGTCGATTGCCTTATCGGGCAGGAAGCGGTCGGAGATATAGCGGTGCGAGAGGCGCACGGCGGCAACCACCGCCTCGTCCAAAATTTTGACATGGTGGTGCTTCTCGAAACGCGACTTGATACCACGCAGAATCGAGATGGCCGAATCGACATCGGGCTCCTCGACGAGCACCTTCTGGAAACGACGCTCAAAGGCCTTGTCCTTCTCGATATACTTCGTGTACTCGTCGAGCGTCGTAGCGCCGATGAGCTTCAGCACGCCACGGGCCAGCTCAGGCTTGAGGATATTGGCAGCATCCATGCCGCCCCCACCGCCGACATCCATCAGCATGTGGATCTCGTCGATAAAGACAATCAAGTCGGGCTCCGACGACATCTCCTTGATAATCTTCTTCATGCGCTCCTCGATCTCACCTTGTGCTCCGGCACCGGCAACCACCGACGAGAGGTTGAGCGTGAAGAGTTTCATGCGTTTGAGCTCCTCGGGCACTTCACCCGAAGCGAAGCGGTGGGCAAGGCCCTCGATGATGGCCGTCTTACCCGTACCGGGCTCACCCACCAAGATGGGGTTGTTCTTCGTTTTGCGCGAGATGATTTGCAGGATGCGGCGAATCTCCACATCGCGGCCGATGACCGGCTCGATCGCTCCGTCGCGGGCCAACTTCACCATATCCTGTCCATAGTGGCGCAGGGTGGGCAGGCCGCTGTTGTTCTCCTCGGCCGGAGCGCTCTGCTGCATGCTTCCGTTGCGGAAGACATCGACCGCCTGCTTCAACTTTTGGGGCGTCACGCCAAATTGCGACAGAAGGCTCTGGATAGGGCCCTGCACCTCGCCCAAGGCGAGGAAGAGGTGTTCGAGGGCCACAAGCGACGAGCCATCACGACGGGCACACTCGAACGAGTGGGCCATGGCACGCTCCAAGCCGGGCGAAAAGCCCGGGGCCTGGTTCGGATTATGGGGCAGCTGCTGCATCGACTGACTGAGGGCCTGACAAAAACGGGTATGGTCTACCCCCACCTGATTCATCAGGAAGGGAACCATATCCCCACCCTCTCGGATGATGGCAACGACCAACAGTTGGGGCTCGATGGCGGCATATCCGCACTGTTTGGTCAGGGCGTGAGCCTGGGTTACAGACTTACGCGCCTTTTCGGTAAATTGCGCAAAATTCAGATTCATCACTACTTACTCTTCGGGGACTGTGGCAACAGTCCCATCGGTAAAACCATTCAACTCCTCGGGGAGTTCAAATTCGGCCTGGAAATCCTCGCCCAGGTCGAGTTCCACTTCGCCCTCGGAACAGAGGGCACAGTGCTCGTCGCGCTCGAGGCGTACGCCATACCAACGCATGATGGTGGGCTTGTTGCCGGCCGAAGGCATCGGGAACCAATTGGCATAGTGGCGCTCGCGGCGGTTGGCCCAGAGGTAGCAGGGATAGACCAGCTCCTCTTCGAGCGACTTGATACCCGAGTTCGAGCCACGCGAGAGCTCGATAAGCGAGAGTTTGACCATCATGTTGCAGATGGGCTCGATATCGGACGAGAGGCCCACCTGAACGATGGCCTCGGCATCCTGATCGGAGACATAGGCGGCGATACGGCCACTGCGACGAGCCGAGGCGAGGTTGGTTACCTCCTCGGCGCCCTGGTTGTACCAGTTGCTGCCAATCATACAGCTGTAGCAGGGGCCACCCGGGATGTAGCGGAAGACATCGCCACCCTCGGCGCGCGTGATGGCGCGACCAAAGATGGCCACCTTCTTCAGTTTGACGAGGGCCTCGGAGAGGTTGAAGCGACTCAAATTGTTGTCGGTGGCACAAATCACCAGGTCGGCACGCTCAATCTCACGATAGAGCAGCGGCAGATTTTCGTTGATGTTGATCGGGAACTTATCGACCTTGGCATAGGGATTCTTGCCCACGATGGCATCGTAGATGGCATCTGTCTTCAGACGGCCCAACTCGCGGGCTGTGCAGGTGTGGCGGGCCAGGTTGTGGAGCTCCACACGGTCGAAATCCATCAGTGCGAACTCACCCACGCCGGCCTTGGCCAACTCGATGGCAATCTGTGAGCCGAAGCTACCCAGGCCGATAATCAGCACACGCTTATGCTCCAGGATGTTGAGCTCGAGCAATCCCTTGTTGCGCGAATAGAGGTCGGCCTTCGAAGGGATGAGTTCGTAAGCACGCTCCGTCCAACCGCCATCTCCATCAGCCTCGTAGAGGCGTACACACTCTCCCTCTACCACTACGCGGTAGGCACAGTCGGGAGCCTCTACCTCCTCGCGGCAGAAGAGCACGGGGCGCACCTCACCAAAGGCGTGTAAAAGCGGTTTGAGGTGGATATGTACCACCTCTTCACCCTCCCAAGCATAGGAGAGACCGCGCACCTCGGCCTCGTGACCCGAGGCAAAGGCGATCAACTCTTCGTGGTCCAGGTAGATTACCGGGACCTTCGTCGTCGTATCCATGGTTTCGACAATTAGCAGGCGAAGCCGTCGCGCGTGAAGTTCGTACGCACCTGGTCGGGCTCGAGGGGCTCATCCTTGCCCTTCATCACGAACTCACCGGTTGCAGGGTCAAAGACCATATCGGTCATCGACTTACCGGCCTCGGAGGGATAATTCTGTTTGCGGGTCTCCTCGCCAAACTTCAAAAGTTCACTTGTCTTGCTGTCCATAACGGTTTCTTATTTTATTATTACTTATAATTTCTGTTCTTGGGTTGTGGGTTATTGTGGGCCCTTACGCCACAAAGGGTTAAGCCTGACGACGGAGGTAGTACTCCATGGTCTGTCCCGTAATCTTGTGCACCTCGTAGATGTTGAGCCAGAATACACACTTCAGATAGACCTTATAGAGCGACACCTTGAGGGTCCACTCCTCGGGGCCGTAGTGGCAGATACGGGTCCAGCCGTTCTCGCTCTTCAGGGTGTGGGTATCGTGACGAGCTTCGCTCATCGGCTCGCCCTGCTTCGTGTAGAGCATCTTCGTAACAAAGGCCTTGGGGACACTGTTGGGGTGATTCTCCAGGTTGATGCGCAGCGTATAGACATTACCGTTCTTCGTGCGGGCACCAATCAGAAGATAGGGGTGGGCCGTGCCAATATCCTTAAACATAAAGGTGTTCTTGGGGAGAAACTTCTCCAAAATAGCCTTTTCGAGTTCGTAGCGTTGCTGATCCATAGTCAAAGTACCTTTTTATTATTGTAATTGTTAAATATCGTCGTTGTTCGACCCATCGACCGAGGGGAGCTTGCAGGTGAAGATGTCGGGCATGGTGAAATCTTCTGCCGCTGTCTCCGAAGGTGGTACCGGCGCCTCGGGCTTGGGCTCCGTGGCGGGCATCGTGTAGTCCATGAAGTAGTTGGTGAAGTCGTAGTAGATGTTCCCCGTCGAATACCACGCTGCCCCACCCTGCTTACCGCGCACGGGAGTGCTGCACTCGATGACAGGGGCCACGGTCGGGAAGCCCTCGGGGAAGACGACGCGCGTAGACTCTTCGCCCTGTTGCAGGGTCAGGTAGACCACCTTGCGCTCATCCATCTGCACCTTCAACTCGGCCTCGGGAGCACGCATCTTCAAGAAGTCCATGATCTCCTTGAGGACCAAGTTATTCTCCTTGTTCTTGAGCCAATGGTCGGCCGTGTAGGTGGGAGCCTCGGTCGTGGTTCTCACCTCGTGGCGCGCCAGGTAGAGTTCGCCGTGCGAGGGGCGCTCCGTGCGGGGGTGCTGCAGGTCGGCAGCCAGCTCGCGGTCGATGATGGGACGGAAGGGGCTCTCCAACTCCTTGATCTCCCAGGCGGCGTGGCGGTAGTCGGCCGGGCTCTCCTCGTGGAAGGTAAAGGCGTTGAGTGTCGAGCTGAAGTCGTTGCAGTTACCGATGCAGAGCAACACGCGGCGCATGCCCGTCTTGCGCATGCCCGAGAACATGGTGTGGGCATCGTGGCCACTCGGATGGGCCAACCCCAAACGGTGGTGGGAGTGCCACTCGCCGATGTGTTGCAGGCCATATTTCGAGATCAGGCGGTTACCCACCAACTTCAGATAGGGAATATCCTGGTTGAAGAAGTCGAGCTGATGGTTGGCGTCGCGCCCCGGGCCGATGGCATAGAGGACGACGGGCACCCCCTCGGTGGTCCAAAATCCGAAGAGCTGACCGCCCGTCTCGATGCGGGGATAGTCGAGGATGCAACGCGAGATATAGTCGATTTCGCTGCGATAGATGATGGCAATGGGCGACGGGCTGCGCTCGTCGATGGGATCGGAGAGCGAGGGAGCCTGCTGCCTCGAGTCGGCCTTGTTGCGTGAAAATTGAAAAAATCTCATACCTAATAGTAAAAATTAGAATGCCTAATCGCAAATATAGCTTTTTATTCCGAAACGACAAAACATTATTTCGACATTTTTATCCGTTTGGCCCATTTTGCGACTGCGCAGGATTTCAATGCGTAAATCGACCCTTCAGTGAGTAAAAATAGCCCTTCGAAAGTTGCAGAATCAAATTGTTTTTCGGATATTTGTTCCTATAGTTCGTATTGCGAGTACGATATTTGGGTAAATACCCCACGGCGAGTGTTGCACAAATGCGAAATTAGTTCTATCTTTGCATTGGCTTTCGGGCCGACATATTAGAAGTGTTTCGCTTTTTCCTTGGCGGAAATCTGGTAAATTTCATCAAGCAGGGAGAAGACAACACTCGCTCACTTGTATATATGTAGCAAGGCGTTCTGCCGATGCTATATGCAGGTGTGGGGTATTGTCTATTTGCTTTAAGGCTTACCAGAGCCTCCGCCAGAGTAGACTTTCAACTCCACACTTCTTTTTTTGTCCCCACCCGAACAACGAGGTCTCCCCGACGGAGTCCCCAAAAGGAGTGAGCAACAAACAGAAAACAATAAACCAAACAATTATGAAGAGATTTTTCGCATTGCTGGTTGTGGCGCTGATGGCCGCCACCACCGAACTGATGGCCCAGGAGGCTGTGCAGACCCTCACGCTGAAGAGCGGATTGGAGCTCCATGGCACCATTGTTGACGAGACCCCGGGCGTGTCGATCACCTTCAAGACTTTGGAGGGCGACACCTTTGTCTATCGTGCCGACGAGGTGAAAAAGGTGGACTACGCCGGCAAGTCTGAGGGAGTGAAGGGCTCGAGCGCTTACCGTCAGACCGGCAAATTCAACGCCAAGCGTACTTGCTACCGTGGCTTTATCGAATTTGGCGCAGGCGCCAATCTCATTGGACATAGTTACGATCTTGAAATGCAAGGTGTATGGACAAACTACCGTACTCGACCTTTAGTGGTAAACCTAAAAATGAGCCACGGTGTTCAATGTTCACAACATTTCTATATTGGTTTAGGATTGGGCATTGTCTACACCAATGCGATTACAGAACAAAATCTCGGCGTCCCCATTACGCTGAATCTCCGTTCCAACTTTATCAAAAACCGCCGTCTGTCGCCCTATCTCGATATCAATGCCGGTTACAGCCTTGGTATCGGGAATACGCCCATTACGACTGATGGCTATGGTGGCCAATACCAATTCGACTTTAACCCTTATAGTCCTTCCGGTATGTATATCGATGCAGGATTGGGTCTTGCCATCTTCCACAACGCCAAAAACAGCATCAACTTGGGTGTAAGCTGCGTAGTATTATCGAACAAGTACTATACCGGCATGGCCCTGCAAGGCCGTATCAGCTACGCCTTCTAAAGCGGAAGATTAACTACAACCGAGAGAATCATCACTTAATATGAACCACATGAAACGCTTGCTATTCACCCTTCTTACACTCCTGTTGGTTGGCACCATGCAGGCGCAGGAGAAGAAGTTGCGCACCATCCGGCTGAAGAGCGGCATCGAAATTACCGGCACCGTCATCAACGAAATCCCGGGCCAGGAGATTACCATCCAAACCGCCGGTGGTGACACCTTTATCTACCAGGCCTACGAAATCGACTACAACGGTCGCCCCGACAAAAAGGAGTATAACAACAGATACAACTGCTATCGTGGCTTTGTTAAGGTGGGGGCAGGTATACCCTTAAACGGTGGACTACTCTTTATCCCCTCTGTTATGATTAGCAACGGCTATCAATTCTCTCCTCACTTTTATGTAGGTTTAGGGCTTGGATGTATTGGCACAACCTATGATACCTATATGGCCGTCACTTTGAATACCCACTCTCAATTGACTAAAGATAGGAAGGTTTCGCCTTATGTGGATTTGAACCTCGGATATATGGATAATTTAAGTGATTTTGACTTCTTTTACGGCGACATCGAGATTGGTGCCGCCATCTTCCGAAATGCCAAAAGAGCGTTTAATATGGGCATGGGGATTTTATATATGGGTGAGCTTCCGGGCATTCAGCTTCGCCTCGGATATGCTTTCTAAAACAAATTTTTGATTCAAATGAAACGACTTATTCTTTTTGTATTCACGCTGTTGTCGGCACTCTCGTTGCAGGCCCAGGAGCTGATTCCCGCCGAGGATAAGGGCAAGTGGGGCTACAAGCGAGCCGACGGACACTGGGTGATTGATCCCACCTTCGAAAACGCCCGCACCCACTCCGAGGGGTTGGCCGCCGTAAAGAAGGGGGGCAAATATGGCTTTATCAACGCCTACGGCGAGGTGGTAATCAACTACCGATTCGAGGATACCAAGAGCTTCTCCGACGGCTTGGTAGCCGTAAAGCTGATGGGCAAGTGGGGCTTCATCGACAAGACGGGAGCCTCGCGCATCAACTACCGTTTTGACGAGGTTTACAACTTCGAGAACGGCCTGGCGGCCGTGAAGATGAACGGCAAGTTCGGCTTTGTCAATCCGCAGGGCGAGGTGGTCATCCCCTATCAGTACGACATGGCGAAGGGATTTAGCGAGGGGTTGGCCATGGTGCGCATGGGCAGCCGCGAGGGCTACATCGACCGCTACGGCAAGTGGTACGCCACCAAAGAGGAGTATATCCCCCTCTTCTCCGACTATGCGCGTGCCTCGGTCGAGAAGCAGATAGAGGAGTGGCAGAAGAAGGGCAAATATGAGAAGACTGTCGATTGGCAGGCCCGCGTAAACGAGCAGACCCGCGCCCAGAAGGTGAGCGAGCTGACCAAGAAGGCCGAGGGCGACTACTTGGCCGTGGTGGGCAAGCAGATCGGCATCGGTCGTCAGCGCCTCGACGCCTACGACGCCGACAACGAGGTTTTCCTCATCAAGGACGACCACTTCGGCGACCTCTTGGTGCCGGTACCCATCGATGATGCGCCCCGCTTCGAGGAGGAGTTCTACACCATGGGGCGCTCGGTGCGCCACTTCATCGACGAGGATAAGCTGGCTCTGGCCGAGCTCTCGTTCCGCTCCCCCACCACGCAGAAGGTCTTCACCTACAACAACTCCGCCTCGGTGGACTACTTCATCGCCAATGTGGACTATCAGTTTGCCCCCATCGAGATCGACAAGTCGGTCATCTCGCGCATGGAGCGTGGCGAACAGAACATCCGCCGCGGCAACAGCGTGATGGGCCCCTCGGATGTCGATATCGACATCCCCATCGCCAAGAGCGAGAGCCCCCGCACCTTTGCCCTCATCATCGCCAACGAGAACTACAAGCACGAGGACAATGTACCCTTCGCAGCAGCCGACGGCGAATCGTTCCGCAACTACTGCCTCAAGACGCTCGGTCTGGAGGAGGAGCACATCAACTTCTACCCCGACGCCTCGCTCAACGAGATTCGCATGGGTCTGAATTGGATGCGCGACATCAGCGAGGCCTACGCCTCGGGCAAGGAGCGCGCCAAGTTCATCTTCTACTACTCGGGCCACGGTATTCCGAGCGAGAGTGGCGACAACTCCTACCTGCTGCCCGTCGACGGCTCGGGTCGTGATGCCGAGTCGGGCTACGACCTCTCGCGTCTCTACCACCAGTTGGGTGCCATGCCTGCCGAGTCGGTAACCGTGCTGTTGGATGCCTGCTTCAGTGGCACCAAGCGCGAGGGCGACATGATTACGGCGGCGCGTGGTGTGGCGCTGGCTCCCGAGCCGTTAGCCCCCACGCTCGGCAACCTGATCATCTTCTCGGCCACGCAGGGCGACCAGACTGCCATGATGCACCCCAAGAAGGGGCACGGCCTCTTTACCTACTTCCTGCTGAAGAAGTTGCAGGAGGAGAAGGGCAATGTGACGCTGGGAGAGTTGGTGGAGTATGTTACCGAACGCGTACAGCAGGAGTCGGTCGTAACCAACCGCAAGAAGCAGACCCCCAACCTCACGGTGGCTCCCGCCCTCCGAGAGTCGTGGAGTGGCATGCAACTGAAATAGGCAGATTATCATCGTGCGAGGTGGGTCGTAAAACGGCTCACCTCGCTTGTTTTCTGACATAAAATATGTACCTTTGTGGCAAAGCGTCACACCATGAAGAGAATTTTACTCCTTTTATTGATTCTGCTGCCGGCGGTTGGCTTTGGGCAGCGCGTCCTCACCGTCGAGGGCGAGGAGCAGTTTGAGTTCCCCGAGAATATCTCCCTCTCCGAGGCCAAAATTCAGGCCGTAGAGCAGCTCAAGGTGAAGCTCCTGGGCGAGAACTTCGGCACCCACATCTCGCAACACCACTCCTCGCGCGTGGCCGACGAGAAGCAGAGCTATCTGCTGCTCAACGAGTCGGAGGTGAACGGCGAGTGGGTGGAGACGATCGGACAGCCCGAGTTTACCCCTCCGCGCTGGAATGAGGATGGCTTCTTGATTCTTACCGTGCGCCTCAAGGGTCGCATCCGCGAGGTGGTACAGAGCCGCATCGACTACCGTGCCATGCTGATCGACCACCCCCTGAAGGAGGAGGAGTGCACCCACTACGAGGCGGGCGACAACATCTATCTGAAGTTCCGTTCGCCCGAGTCGGGCTACCTGATGGTCTACCTCTACGACGGACAGGATATGGTCTACCGCATGTTGCCGAGCTACAACGAGAAGAGTTCGGCCACCGAAATTGAACGCGGCGAGAGCTACATCTTCTTCGAGAAGCCCGGCACCCGATTGGTGATGTCGTGCCAGGGCGAGCAGGAGATCAACCAGGTCTTTGTTCTCTTCTCGACCAATCCCCTCTCGCGCACCTTCGAGCAGGAGGGAGGCTCGGTCGATGTGAACGGCACCGAGTTGCAGACCCCTGCCATGATTCGCTACGAGGAGTTCCGCAAGTGGCTCTCCGACTGCCGGCGCCAGGACAAGCAGTTCAGCTACCAGAGCAAGTCGATCATCGTCACTCCGCGCCAGTCGAACAGCTACTAACGAGTCGTCCATGAGCCCAAAAAAGGTGGTGATTGACAGCCGCTCGGGGTTGATTCTCGAGGGCGGAGGCATGCGCGGAGTATTCACCTGCGGCGTGCTCGACAACCTGATGGATCGCGGTATTCGCTTCCCCTATACCATCGGCGTGAGTGCCGGCGCCTGCAACGGACTCTCCTACCTCTCGGGGCAGCGCGGAAGAGCCAGGTTCAGCAACATCGACCTCCTGGAGAAGTACCGTTACATCGGCTTTCGCTACCTGATTACCAAGCGCAACATCATGGATTTCGACCTGCTGTTCGACGAATTTCCCAACCGCATCATCCCCTACGACTACCCCGCCTATGCCGCAACCACCGATCGTTACGAGATGGTAACGACCGACTGTCTGACGGGCCGTGCCCGCTACTACGAGGAGAAGCACTCGCCCGAGCGCATCATCGACATCGTACGCGCCTCAAGCAGCCTTCCGTTCGTCTGCCCGATAGCCCGGGTCGATGGTGAGCCGATGCTCGACGGTGGCATCGCCGACTCGATACCCCTGGGGCGTGCCCGCGAGTTGGGCTACGAGAACAATGTGGTCGTTCTGACCCGCAACAAGGGGTATCGCAAGCCCAATAAGGAGAGCTTCGTACCGCCCCTCTTCTATGGCCGCTACCCCGCCCTGCGCGAGGCCATCCGCACGCGTAACCTGCGCTACAACGCCCAACTCGACGAGGTAGAGCGCCTCGAAAGGGAGGGCAAAATCGTAGTCATCCGCCCCGAAGAGCCCATACGCGTGGGACGCATGGAGCGCGACACCCGCAAACTGCTCGACCTCTACGAAGAGGGCTACCGATTGGCTGCAAGCATCGACTTTGCGAATCAATAGCCCCAAAATGGAGGATTTAGAGGATTTAGACCGATAAAAAAGAGCTTTTATTGGGTTAATTTGAATTTATTGCTACCTTTGCACCCAGGAACCCAAACCTGATTAAAAAGGAATGAAAACAGTAAAAACGGTCAGCGAGCTTCGCGAGGAGCTGGCAAAGGTGAATGCCTCGGGCATCGGCTTTGTCCCCACAATGGGAGCTCTGCATGCCGGACACCGCTCGCTCGTAGAGCGTGCCCGTAAGGAGAATGAGACGGTCGTCGTGAGCGTCTTTGTCAATCCTACCCAATTCAACGACAAGAACGATTTGAGAAACTACCCCCGCACGCCGGAGGCCGACGAGGCCATGCTGCGCGACGCCGGGGTCGATTTCGTTTTGATGCCCACCGTCGAGGAGATCTATCCCGAGCCCGCCACCCGACAGTTCGACTTCGGGATGATCGACAAGGTGATGGAGGGTGCTACGCGTCCGGGCCACTTCAATGGTGTAGCCCAGGTCGTAAGCCGCCTCTTCGAGATTGTCAAGCCGGCTCGCGCCTACTTCGGCGAGAAGGACTTTCAGCAGATTGCCGTCATCCGCGCCATGGTGCGTCAGCTCAACATCCCCGTGGAGTTGATTCCCTGCCCCATCGTGCGTGGTGAGGATGGTCTGGCCCTCTCGTCGCGTAACCAGCTGCTCAGCCCCGAGCACCGCGCCGCAGCTCCCCACATCTACGCCTCGCTGAAGGCCGGTGTGGAGCGCTCGAAGGAGCTCTCGCCCGAGGAGCTGAAAAAGTGGGTCACCGAGGAGGTGGAGCGCAATCCGCTACTCAAGGTAATCTACTACCAATCGGTATCGGCCGATACGATGCAGGAGGTCGCCTCGTGGGAGGAGGCCGAGTGGATTCAGGGCTGCATCGCTGTCCAGGCCGGTGATATTCGTCTAATTGATAACATCCGCATCCGATAATGAAATTTCAGATTGAAGTCATCAAATCGAAGCTCCACCGCGTAACCGTTACGCAGGCCAACTTGAACTATGTGGGGAGCATCACCATCGACGAGGCGCTGATGGAGGCCGCCAACCTTATCGAGGGCGAGAAGGTTCAGATTTTGGATATCAACAACGGCGAGCGCTTCGAGACCTACATCATCAAGGGCGAGCGCGACAGCGGCTGCATCTGCCTGAACGGAGCCGCCGCCCGCAAGGTCCAGGTGGGCGACATCGTCATCATCTGCTCCTACGCCCTGATGGATTTCGACGACGCCAAGGAGTTCAAACCCTGGATCGTCTTCCCCGACACCGCCACCAACAAGCTGGTGAAGTAAGATTGTATCCCATAACACAAAACGAGAGCCCGTCTTGAACAGACGGGCTCTCGTTTTATGCGTGGCGTACTCTACTCCTCATCGGCAGGGGCCGAGGCCAACACGTCGTCGGGGATGGTACAACGACGATAGACGCTCACATCGGTGGCATCGTCCACGGCCACCCACACCATCTCGGTGGAGGTAAGGCTCTTGACGATATAGCTATGGTTCCAGAAGCCGTTTTCGTAGTCGTAGCTACCACGAAGCACCGCACCGAGTTCGGGATCGGTCACGATGTTATAGCTGCCCGTAATACAGCGGGGGCCAAAGGAGTCGGTATTCTGGAAGAGTTTATAGCTCTTATCCTTACGCACAAAATCGACATAGACATAGCTCCCCTCGGCCAGGTGAAGCCCACTCTGATAGCTCACCAACTCCCAGCTGCCGGCAATGTTGTTGGGGGTGACATCGAGGAAGAAGACGCCGGGCAGTTCATTGTCTTCGGAGCAACCCATCAGGGGCAATGCCATCACAAAGAGGGCAAATGCTTTTAACCACTTATTCATAATTCTCATTTTTATATTTTTCTTTCATTTTTCGTCACTTGTTCGACCCTAAATTATCCCCGATTTGGACCCGTATGGTACGCATTCGCGGAGGCAGCGTAAGACCGTCAAGCAGGATGGGATAGACTCCTCGGGGCATCGACTCCCCCAAGCGAATCACCAGATCGCCCTCTACGCCGGGTGGCAGCACCTCGGGCTCGGTCGTTACGCGAAATCCACGCGGGGTGAGGAGCCTGTCTTCGGTGATGCGTAGCGCACGGTCGCCTCCATTGAGGCAGGCGATACGCACCTCACGCTCCCCCACTGCCATCTGCACCTCGTTTTGGCGCAGCAACAGTTCGCCACAGACTTTGGGGTATCTGCCCCGCTTGTCGGCTGCCGGGGTTACATAGCCCTGCAGGCGCACCACAGCCGAGGGTTTCGAGGCCGAGAGGTTGGTGTAGACAAAGAGTCGTTGTTCGACGCTTCCCGGGCGACCTTTGGGGTTGTAGATCAACCGCAGTCGCCCCTCATCACCCGCCTTGACAGGCTCACGATCATACTCGGCACGCAGGCAACCGCACGAACTCTGTACCCCCGTAATCACCACGGGTGTACCCTTCTCGCCGTTGCGCCACACCACCTCGCCATGCCACAAGCCACCCTCTTCCGAAATCTCCCCCATACGAATCGGCGATGCGGGAAATTGAAGGTGGGTAGGCTCGATCGGAGGATTGGCCACGCTGTCGAGTCGCTCCTGCGGAATCAGGCGTATCTGGGCCGTGCTGTTCGCCGAGGCAACCACCACACCGAGGAGTATCAAAGAGCGTATAATGGGTCGAATCACCGCAATATGGGGTTATAACCAACCATTCGAGCCGAAGCTCTTTCTTACGGTAACCACAAAGGCGTGCTCTACCCCATTCGAGGCGGTAATGGTCGCCGTGGTCGAGCCACTTGCAAGGGCCTCGAAGAGGAGCTTGCCCTCACGCGACTCACACTTGGCAACCGACTCGTCGGCAATCTTCACCGTATAGGTGAGCGTCTCACCTTCGACAAAGTAGCGGGCAGGGCTAACCGAAACGATCTTACCCTCGGCGATGGTCAGGTTGGGGAAGCGCATCTCCACACCGGCCCCCTCGATGGCAGCCAGGAAGGCCTCGGCATTGATCTGTCCGGCACCCATTTGACCGGCAAAGGGAGCCAAGTCGAGCAACATGGGGCGTATGGGGCCCACATCGGCCACATAACGGCAGTAGCGCTTGCTGCCCACCATATAGGGGTCGATATTGACCGCCGTGGCGTAGAGGAGGTCGCGCAACTCGTCGGCCTTGAAGTGGCGACGCAGCTTGGCCGCGTGAGCCACACCCAGCGCCAAGACACCCGACACATGAGGACAGGCCATCGAGGTACCCTCCATATAGCCGTAACCACTCTCGGCCACATGATAGGGCAAGAGCGAGAGGATACAGCCCAACTCTCCGTAGTTATGCGTCTCGTCTACATAGTCGTAGTAGTAGTCCTGATCGCCACCCGGGGCCGAGATGGTGGTACCGGGGCCGTAGTTGGTATAGACGGCCGGCGTAAAGTCGGCAGCCGTGGCAGCTACCGAGACATAGGGCTCGGCAGCACCCGGGTAACCGGCCATCGGGGCCGACTCGTTACCTGCGGCATAGACGGCAATACCTCCGTCGATAGGGCCGTTGGGCGAACCGGCATTGTGGCGGAAGTACTCCAAAGCCCCCTTCTCAAGAGGCGAACCGGCCAGCCACTCCTCCTCGGTGGCAAAGCCTGCCTCGCCCCAATCGTACTCGTTGGCAGCGCCCGAGACATAACCCCAGCTGCACTGCAGGATGACGGCTCCGTTGTCGGCCGCATACTTCATGGCACGCAACACCTCGACAAGTCCCGTGGACATGTTACCCGAGAAGATTTGGCAAGCCATCACCTTCACTCCCGAGTAGGGCGTTCCGTCGCCACCGGCAATCGAGGCGATACCCTCGCCGTTGCGGTTCTTGGCAGCAATCACACCCGCCACATGCGAGCCGTGACCCGAATCGAGCACATCGTTCCAGGTGATGCGGCCCGTGCCGTGTACGAAGTTATATCCGTGGATGTCGCCAGCATAACCATTGCCGTCGTTATCCTCGTAGGAGCCCTTCACCTCGTCCTCATTGACCCACATGTTCTCCGCCAGATCGGGGTGCTCAACAAAGATACCCTCGTCGAGTACGGCGACAATCACCTCGGGGTCACCCATCGAGCGCTCCCAAGCCTTCTCGCACTGCACATCGGCATCCTTGACCGATTTGACCTGATCACCCTCGGTGAACACATCGCCGCGGTTGATCAGGTTCCACTGCTTCTCAAGCAGAGGGTCGCTCATGTCGCCACGGGTCAGCGAAGGCATATCCTCTACGCGAAGAGGGGTGGCCTTACCCGTATAGGCACGCTTGATGGTGCGGTTGTAGCTCACCTGCTGCACCTCACCCAGCGTGGAGAGCGATGCTGCCACCTCACTTGCCGTAAAGCGCTCGTCGAAGCGGACAACATACCATTGGTGCATCTCGGCCTCACGCGTACGCTCCTCGTAGCGACTATCCATCGGATAGAGGCGCTCGAAACGATAGTTGCCCAAAATGGAGAGCACCTCGTCGAGCGAGGGGAGACCACTCAGGCTCATACCGCTGCGCGTCTCGGGCTGCGAGGCGATCATATCGGCCACCTCGGAGGAGAACTTCACCAAGAGGACACCCTCGTGATAGGGGGCCTCAAGGGAGGGCTCCCCGCCCGAAATCTCGGGCTTCGTAAGCTCATCCGTAGCACACGAAGTCATGACAAGAGCCGCCACAAGGGCCCCTGCCATCGTCGAAATATCGAAAATTCTCTTTTTCATGCTTATTTCGCTTTAGCTCTCTACTCCTCAAGATCGGCAGGACGCTGCTTCGAGGGATAGAGGTTGTAGTAGTAGTTCATATTGGCAGGCTCGTTCGAAAATCCGGCCTGCGTGCCATTGGTTGCACGCCCCTCCTGCGGGAAGAGAAGCACTTGTGGGAACCATAAGTTCAAGGCGGGATGGTAGAGCAGCCAATCGGGCAACTTGCCATACAGACGGTTGTGATTGAGGGTGAACCACTTGGTCGAGGGCATCACCTTCTTCACACGACCCACCAAGAATTGCGGAAGCGTATCGGCAGCATCCACCTCCTCCTGCGTATAGTAGGGGAAATCCTCATCATCGAGCAGGTCGGGCAACTCACCCTGCAGGTAGTTTACCGACAAGACAAGGGTGTCGAGATCCCACTTCAGCAGGCGCACCGGAAATTCGGGCTCCTCGACAAAACCTCCGATATCGGTACGCGTCGTATTGCTCAAGTCGTAGATGGTGCTACGCGCGTTTGCGTTGAGAATCAGCGTGCGCAACTTGGGCAATTTCTCCTGCGAGATGGCATCGGGCAGGCGCTGGAAGTTGTTCGAGCCCAAGTTCAGGTACTCCAAATTCTCCAATTTGTCGAGGTTCGAGGGGACCGAGGTGAGGCCATAGGCTCCCACCGTCAGACGGCGCAACTCCTTCAACTCGAGGATATCCTCACCCAAATCAAGGCTTCTTAAGAAGGTGTTGGTATTACCGAAGAAGTAGAGTTCGCGAGCCGCCGTCAGGAAGCGTACTGCATAGGGCAGGGGCTCTTCCGTATTAAAGAGCATGAACTCGGCATAGCGCACACGACCCTTCTTATCGGGCGTGTAGCCCTCCATACCCTCCTCCCAGAGGCGGACATTATCCCAGGTGTGCATCGGGGTCGAAGGATCCCACGAGGTGTATTGATTCAGGGCACGCGAGATGGTAATCAGGGCCACCGAGTCACCCTCACGGGTGTTCTCCACGATTTTGTCGGCAGGATTCTGACGCACCGTGAGCAGATCTTGGCGCGAGAGCTCAACCGGCTCCTTGGGGACAAACTCAATCTCGGCCAGGCGCTCCTCCGAAATGGTATTGACCTCCCAATTGAAGCGGATGGTCACCTCTCGGGGACGAATACCTCGATTGAGTTCAAGCGCATACTTCTCGTAGCTCACCCACTTCACCCCCTCGGGAATCTCGACATCGAAATCGACATTCGAGCGCACCGTCACATCGAAGAAGCGCTTGCCGTAGTAGTCGAAGTTGGCCACCTCGACCTCGGGCTTCGAGAGCTCGATGGAGTAGGGATAGCCCTTCTGCGTTACGACAATCTCCTTTTCGGTACGCGTCTGGAGATTCTGAATACGCACCACGCCGGTACGGGGCTCGGCCGTGAGGGCCGAGTCAATCAGAAACTCGCAAGTGGTCGAACCACGGCCGTTGGCCGGAGAGATGGTAATCCAAGGGTGGTCGGTCGAGGCAATCCAACTGTCGGCCGACGAGATGCGCACCAGCTCACGGGCTCCCGTACACTCCACTTCGAGGGTCGAGTGGTCGAGACCGAACTCAAGCATCGGCTCATCCTCCTTGCAGGCAACAATGGCGACCAGGGCCATTGCCATCATGATATATCGTTTCATATTCATCGCTTATTCTTAACAGATTACTCCAACATATAGTCGCAATTGAGGATATTCTGCGTCTTGTCGTAGATCAGGATGTAGGCACCCACACGCCAGGCGTAGCAGATATCCGAGGCATCGAAGATGATATTCGGATTGTCGCTGATATCGAGCAGGTAGATCAGGGTCGAAATCGTGTCGTCGATTTCGCGCAGGTCGTTCGAGCCAAGATACAGGCCCCTCAAGCCGCGGTGATTACCAATACCCGTAGGCCACTCCTTGAGCGTACGCTTACCCTCTTCGTTGCGCTGCGAGCGAACGGCCAGAACGGTCAGCCCTCCGCAGTCGAGCGGCTCGTAGGGGAACTCCGAGAAGCTGTTGAACGAGAGATCCAAACCATAGAAATAGGGCATGTTGCCGGCGTGGAACTCCCAGGGAAGGTCGGTGAGCTTATTGTAGGAGAGGTCGAGCGAAGTGATTGCATTCGAACGCTCGTAGGTAAGGGCCCCTTTGGGAATCTCATCCACCGAGCAGGCACGAAGAATCAGGTAGTTGACCGACGAATTACTCTGTGCGAGAGCCAAAGGATACTTCGTCAGGCGGGGATTCTGACTCAAGGTGAATGTCTCGACGCGGATACCCTTGTAGGAGCCATCCTCCTCCCCTTCGAAACCATCAATTTCGTTGCCGGCAAAACTTACCGAGGCAATCGTAAATGTACTCTCGGCCGAGAAGATGTTGGGCACCTTCTTCAGCTTGTTGTAGTTCACCGAGAAGGTCTCCACATCGTCGTAGCCGCAGAAGTAGCCCTCATCATCCACCGGGAGCTCCTCGATGAGGTTATTGTCGAGGTAGAGCTGCACGGGTGCCACCTCCTTGGTCAGGGGATAGACCTTCTCGATTTGGTTGAAGGCCATATCCAGCAGACCGAGCTTCTTCATGTTCTTGAAGCTCTCGGGCAGCTCCTTAAGACGGTTTTGGCGGGCATAGAGAATCTGGATTTTCTCTTTGGCGGGGCCGTTGGCCAAGCCGTTCATGCCCTTATAAACCTCTTCGGGCGACCATTGGGCGTTATTCGAGAGGTTGAGCGACACGAGCTCGGGCATTTGGGTAAGCACCATCGGGAATTGGGTCATTCGAGGGCAGTTGTAAATCTCGACATCGGTGAGCGAAGAGAGGTTCTTCATCTCATCGGGCAACGACGACAATTCGCTGTTGGCCACATAGAAGTACTCCAAATTCTTCAGAAGGCCGATCTCTGCCGGCAACGACTTCAAGCCGTTGCAGATCGTACCATGATTGGTATCCATCGGACGCAACACACGCTGCTTGCCACTCTTCATGTCGAATATCTCCTGCTCGGAGTACTCCTCGTAGAGAGCCGTGGCGGGAATCGAAATTTGATGCTCGGCCAATGCTCGGGCACAGGGCTCCGAGAGCTGGATGGCCGGATGAATCATCTCGAGGAAGGCACCGTGGTTGGCCATGCGGTTACGCTTACGCTCCGAGAGGCTCTGGTCGGGGGCCAACGAGGGGTCGTAGGTAAAGAGGTTGGTGTCGTTGTGCGTACCCAGGTAGAGCTCCACAAGCTGCGTCAGCTGACCGATAGCGGGCGAAAGGTCGCCACTGAAAGCGAAGTCGCTGATGTCGATACGGGCCACACGGCCGTTGCTGTGAAGCTCGACACCGGGCTGATCGCCCCACAGGTCGGGATCCTTGTTGAAATCCCAATTGGCTCCACGGGGATAGTTCTCGCCGGCATAGTACCACTCTTCGCCATGCAAACTCTCCCAAATCGCCTTCAGAGCGTAATAGTCCTGGATATACTCGTCACTCTCGTAGAGCGAAACCTTGAGGTCGGTCTCGGTCGTACGATTATCCTCGATGGTAAAGTCCGACTCCGAAGGGTTGCTCTTGGTCTCGAGCAGCACCTTGCTGCTGTCGTAGGTCTGATAGGATACCACGCGGTAGTCGCCCGCCTTGAGCGAGAGAAGCGTATCGCAGACAATCGACGAGGTCTGTCGGTAGTCCACCACATCGTCATCCTCGTTGAAGTGCAACGAGAATTTGCAAGACAACATCTCCAAACGGGTCTGCTCGTTCGAACGACGATGCTGAACCGTGATGGTGATTTTTTTGATCTCGTCGAAGGTGTACTGGCGCGACACGGCACGCGTACCCTCGAACTCGGAGAGATCCTTCTTCAGGCGGAACTTCACCGAACCACGCGGCTCGACATCGACCGTGAGGTCGTGAACGGTCAATCCGCTACACTTCACCTCGAAATTGGGGTCCACCTTCGGTACACCATTATAGATGGGCTCGTCGTTGGCATCATAGAGCATGAAGGCCACCACCTGGTAGTTACCCGTCAGCAGCTTGAGTTTATCGGTACGCAGGCCCATTTCGGCCATTTTGTCGTCTGCGGAGGAGAGGGTGAGCGTCTGGGCGATGGTCGTCTCGCCGTAGCTGAGCGTCACCTTCACCTTGGCCGCCTCCGACAGGTAGTCGAGCTGACTCTTCAAAGCACGGCTGTCGTCCACCTCGTAGGAGGCCTCCTTATAGAGCTTGAACTGCACATAACCGTACTCGGTCTCTCTGAAGTCTGCTTCATCGCCCTCGGTCGAGCAGCCGACGAAGGGCACAAGGGCCATCAGCGCCACCAAACTCCGAAGGAGACGAGCGATATATTGATAATTTTTCATCATATTGATTTGACAGTTTGGGGTTGTGGAGGCCTACCCTACCTGCGGGAGGCCTCCCGTTCCATGCTATTCGGCCTTATAGGTACAAGCGATGATAAAGAGATACTCCTCGGTCGTACCCTCGGGATAGAAGAAGATGGCTCCGGTAATGGGAATCTGGGGCATCTCGCTGACCGACATCACTACGGTCGAGTAGTCGCTGCGGTCGAAGTCGAGCCACGCCTTATCTTCAGCCGAGATATAGTAGTCGTAGTTGGCATCGACAATCATCACCATGTTGCGGTTGCACTGACCCACAAAGGTGAGCTCGTAGACGGGTACGCCATACTCCTTGTACTTTTCGTAGGTGTCGCCCGAGGTTACCAGCTCAAACCAGGCATTCTGCTTGTTGGCCTCCTCGACCGAGAAGAGGTGAGGATTGATCTTCTCCTCCTCTTCGGGGGTGTAGAGGTGCTGGGTAACTTCGCTGCACACATACTCGGCATACTGCTCCTTGACCTGCGTGAAGTTATCGACCAGCTGGTCTGCATTCTTGATTGCAGCGGCCTCAGAGGCGGGCAGGGCCAGAATCAACGCCTTGCGGTCGGAGTCGCTCTCGTTGGGCTTGCAGAGGATGTTCACACGACGGCTGCGCAGACCGGCATCGCCCTCGCTGTCATCCCACTCCTCGATGGTGAGCTCCACCCAATCGGTCATCGAACTGTCGCCCGTGAGGTAGGTCACGCCGTCACGCTCGAAGTAGGAGAGAACATAGAGGTTGGCCCCCTTGGTGGAGGTAAGCGTACCGTGTGCGCCCAACTCGTTGGCCGTACCATCGCTCAAGTAGTGGCCATCCATGTTGAAGGTGAGCTGCGAAGCGAGCTCCAACGACAGGTAGTCCTTCACACCGGGAATCGTCACCTCCAGCTCGGCCACCGTCACGGGCTCGTCGCCGCTCTGATCCTGGAAGAGGAGCGTGCAGGAGGTATCTCGGTCGGGATAGTGGGTCGGATTGCTGTCCATGCGGAAGGTAACGCCCTCCGTACCGGGCTCACCCGAGGTTACAGGCACCTGCAACCAGGCGGGAATCTCGCCACCGATGGTCCACTCGAAGTTGGCCACCACCTTGATCCACTGCATATAGCCTACGGTAGCCAGGGGCCAAATCATCGAGGTAGAGGTTACAAGCTCGGCGCCATAGACAATCTCATACTCCTCCGTACGCACAAAGTCGTTGTTCTCGGTGTCGATTTCGGCGGCATAGAACGAGATGCTGTACTCGTTCTTCTTGCGGATGATGCGGGCGATAAGCTCGGTCTTTGAATCCATCGTCATCGAGACCTCACATACGGCATCCGAGGCGAAGTCCTCGACATCGGCACAGGCGATGACCACCTCGTGCTTGCCGGCCTTGCCCTCCTTCGAATAGCGGACATGTTCACCATCCTGAATCCAGAAGAGGTTGGCCGTGGCGGTGGGCACCGAGACCTTCCAATCCATGTTGGGCTCAATCGTAAGGGTGTACTCGCCACCCGAGGTGATATAGCCCTCGACCAAAGCGGGGAAGTTGGGCTTCTCGACCACGGGTTTCTTGTCATCGGGATTCTCCACATCGTCCGACGAGGAGCAGCCCACAAAACCAATCAGGCTCATTGCAGCCATCATCGTGGCAGCATAGCGCAAAAGACTCTTTTTCATATTTTTCATTTTTAATTATTTCACTAGGATAACTCGTTACATTCCGTCGGCACGCAAATCGGCAGCCTCCTCGTCGGAAATCCACTCCATCACATTGTAGAAGTGGCCTACGGTACCGACCATCTCGCCCAACTTCTCGACATAGACCTGCATCCAAAGCGTAGCAAAACGCTGGCAGGAGTTGAAGTAGGAGTCGTTGGCAGGGCTCTCACAGGCCAGGATATGGTCATCACCCAAAATCTGGCCAAAGACCGAATGCTCGTCGGAGATAATCTGGTCGGGCATCTCGAAACGGGGATTTGCCGGATCGGAGGCATCGAACGAGAAGATCACATCGTAGCCGTCGTAGAAGGCATCGCGCATGATGATGGTATTGGGCTCCGTGGGGTGCAACTCGGTCTGAACCAGGCGCTGGTAGCTCGCGTTCATACCGGGATAGCTGTAGAGGTAGAGCGAGGTGAGCACGCACCAGCCCGTAAAGTTGTTCACATCGAACGGACAGCTCTTGTACATCACCACCTTGGTCTCGTTGTGAGCGGCATAGAGCTCCCACTTCAGGGCCTCGGGCATCACCAGACGCAGGCGGAAGCCGAGCGAATCGGTATCCTCGAAGTGCTCATACAGCCCCTCTACCCTCACCTCGGTGGCGAGCTCTCCGGCCGGAATCGTTACGGTATTCTCCTTCAGGCGGTAGTGGTAACCCTCGATGGCATTGCTGCCGGCATCGACCACCTCGACGCCGAAGGTGCGGTCGTAGTCTCGCGCCACGGTCGAGCTCAACGGCACGCTGAAGTAGTCGGCATCGCTCAACACCATGTGTGTGGAGAGCGTATCGGTGAAGATGACATACTCGGCATCCGAGTAGGTCGTATAGTGCTCTTCGCAGGCCGTAAAGGCGACTGCAAAGAGGAGCATTATATATAAGGTAAATCGTTTCATAGCGCTATTTTCGATTAACGGTTACTCTCGTTGGGTTGTACCTGCGAGCCGGGCGACTCGATCTCGTGCTGCGGGATGGGCCACACGAAGAGCGGATTGTCGAGGCTCACCTTCAACGAACTGCCCTCGTCGAGCGAATTGGACTGCGGGGTACGGGTGAAGCCCTCGCCATGCTTGTAGCTCTTGCCCCAACGCTTGTAGTCGTGCAGACGGAAGCCCTCCATATAGAGCTCGCGCACACGCTCCTCGGCGATGCGGTCGAGCCAATTGTCGGCCGTAAGAGCAATGCCGCCACCCGACTGATAACGCGATGCACGCAAGGTCGAGAGATCACGCTGCGCAGCCGAGTAGTCGGGCGTGGGGAGGTTGCAATAGGCCTCGGCACGAATCAGGTACTGCTCGGCCAGACGGAAGAGCTTGGGCATCGAGACATGGTAGAGGTAGTTCGACTCGATGAAGTTCACATTGCCGTAGTACTTCACCAACAGGGGCCAGGCCAGGCCGTGGTCGTAGCCCGTCTGTCCGTTGTAGAAGTAGCCGCCGTAGCGCAGGTCGCCGTCGTCGTAGAGGTTGAGCACCCACTGGGCCGGCACATAGTCGGGATAGAAGTAGGTAAAGTCGTTGTTGTAGTTCAGGAAGACCTGGCCGAGCGCACCCCCGTAGGAGGTGGTCGTAAAGCCGATACGGAAGATGATCTCCGAGCCCTCGTCGTAGAGCCACATATAGTCAAAATCGCTGTATTGGCTGTAGGTGGCGTAGTTCACGCTCTGCAGAGCGAAGGCTTTGTTCGGGTGGTCGATCAGGCGCGTCGAGTAGTCGATGGCCGCCTCCCAATCCTGCATATAGAGGGCTACACGCGCATGCAGGGCACAGACGGCGGCATGGGTAAAGAAGACGGCACCGTAGTAGTCTTCGTCGGCATGGAGGCGCTCCTCGGCCTCGGCCAAATCCTCCAGCACGAAGAGGTAGCTGTCGTAGAGCGAGCTACGCGTCAGAGGCTCGGGGGTCGAGAACTTCGTACGAATCACCACACCCAGCTCATCTTTGGCCGTGGCGGGGTCGTAGGCCTTGCAATAGCACTTCAGAAGCTCCGTATAGCAGAGGGCACGGATGGCGTGAATCTCACCCGTATAGATATCGAGCGTGGCGATGGCCTCGTCGTCGATGAGCGAGCCACGCACACGGGGCACACGCTCCAGGTAGAAGTTACAGTTCGAGATGACCGAATAGAGGGCCGCATAGACGCTCTCGATTTCGGAGGTGGTGGGGCGAATATCCCACTGCCAAATCGAGCCGTAGGTATTGGAGTAACCATCGATGGCATAGACCAGGTCGGTCTGCAGGTCGGGCAGGATGGTGAGGGCCCCACTCCACAGTGCGCTGCTCTTGAGCTGGGCATAGATACCCACCAGGGTCTGCTCCGCATCGTTGAAGGTCTGCATCGCCTCCTGTTGCAGAATGGCCGAGCCGGGCTCCTTGTCCAGGCAGGAGGTCGTAAGCGTTGCAACGGCAAAAAGCGTTGCAATCGACATCATATAGCGATTAAAAATCTTCATCATGGCGCATTAGAAAGTTAAGTCAAGACCGAAGGTGAACTGGCGCGACATGGGATACTGTGCCGCATATACATTGGCCGTACCCTCGGGGTCGAGACCCGAGAAGTTGGTAAAGGTGAGCAGGTTCTGGGCCTGGGCATAGATGCGTAAACCGCTGAATACACGGCTGCGCTTGATCCAGTCGGAGGGCACCGTGTAGCTCAACATCACATTCTTCAGACGCAGGAACGAGGCATCCTCCAGGAGACGGTCGTCGAACTCGGTATAGACGCCGTGGCGCGGAATGTCGGTGACATCGCCCGGCTTTCGCCAACGCTCCAACAGACGGCGCGACTGGTTATAGGAGGCGAAGCGTCCGTTCGACTCGTCGAAGTAGCGGTCGTTGTTGAGCATCCAACGGTCGGCCACCCAGCTGAATTGGGCGCTGAGCGAGAGGCCGTTCCAGGTAAGGGCCGTGCCGAAACCGCCCGACCAGGGGGCGATGTAGGTTTTGCCGACCAGCACCTTGTCGTCGTCGCGCAACTCGGTGGTCAGATTCCCCTCCTTGTCGTACCACAGGGCATCACCGTTGGCGGGATTGACACCGGCGTAGCGGTTGATGTAGAACTCACCGAGCGGGTGACCCACCACCAGCTTGGTATTGGTGCCCGAGCGCTCGTACTCCTGCACACCGTTGTAGAGCTCCGTGATTTTGTTGTGGTTGTAGCCCACATTGGCATTGACCGTCCAGAGGAACTTCTTGGTGGCGATGAGCGTAGCGTTCAGGTTGAGCTCGATACCCTTATTGACCATCGTACCCACATTGTCCCAATAGTAGCCGTAACCGAGGTCGGAGTAGGCCTGGGGCACCTGCATCAACATGTCGGAGGTCTGCTTGTAGTAGAACTCCAAATCGAGGTTGAGGCGATTCCAGAAGCCGACATGGAGGGCGAGGTTCGAGGTCCAGGGCTTCTCCCACCCCAGCTCCTCGTTGCCGGGCTGCATCAGCCCCACACCCGAGTTGCCGACATAGTCCAGGCCGCCGCCCACCAGGGCCAGGTGCTCGTAGTTGGGAATCGACGAGTTACCCGAGGTACCGGTCGAAATCGAGACCTGGGCATTGGTCAGCCAGCGCGAAGCCGACTCCGTAAAGCGCTCGTTGCGCAGATTCCACATGAAGCCGAGCGACCAGAAACCGGCCCAACGACGCGACGAACCGAAGCGCGACGAGCCGTCGGCACGGGCTGCCGCCTCCACAAAGTAGCGATTCTCGTAGTTATACTCGGCACGCGCAAAGAACGAAAGGAAACCGTAGTCCGAGTCGGTGGTATCGCCCCACGAGGTGGCTCGTGTACCGGTGGAGATGTTGGTCAGAAAGTCGTTGGTCTGACCCGAGGTGCGCACCGAGAAGGCCTCGTAGTGGTACTCGACACCCTCGTGGCCCAACAGGAAGTTGAAGTTGTGCTTCAGGTTGTCGAGCGAGAAGGTGTAGTTGGCCGTATTGGTGCTGGTGAGGGTGTAGCTGTCGGTCGTGGAGCGCGACGCACTACCCTGCCCCTGGTTGGGCATGTAGCTCGGGTAGGAGAGGCCGAAACCGGTGGTGTGGGCGTAGTCGATACCGAGCTGGGAGCGCAGCGTAAGCCCCTCGATGGGGGTTGCCTCGGCAAAGAGGGTCGAGAGGAGCTTGTACTTCTTGTAGGTGACGGGGTTATTGGCAAGCCACTCCAGGGGGTTTTGACCCGTACCCTGCCACGAGCCGTCGGAGAGCGACGCGAGCGAGCCGTCGGCCTTGTAGGGGCTCCAATAGGGCATCATGAAGCGGGCTGCCGAGATGGGGGTTACAAGCGTATAGGCACCCTCGTCGGCCTGTTCGATATTCTGGTAGTTGAGCATCGTGCTGGTACCCACCTTGAGCCACTTTGCCGCCTTCTGCTCCACATTGGCACGCAGCGAGTAGCGCTCGAACATCGAGCCCACGGCCGTACCGTCCTGGCTGTAGAAGCCGCCCGAGAGGTAGTAGTTGGTATTCTCGTCGGCACCCGAGACCGAGATTTCGTAGTTCTGCAACAGGGCTGCGGCGTTGAACACCTCCTCCGACCAATTGACATCGGTCTTGCTCAAGAGGTTGTAGTCCTGCCCCTCGGTAAGGCCGATCTCCTTCTCGTATTGGATACGCTCGGCGGTGTTCATCAAGTCCCACTTCTCGCTGTTGGCAATCTGCGAGAAACCGAGCTGCATGCGGTAGTCGATGCGGGGGCGCTCGGCCTTACGACCGCGCTTGGTCTGAATCACAATCACACCGTTGGCGGCACGGGCACCATAGATCGAGGTCGAGGCGGCATCCTTGAGGACCGTCAGCGACTCGATATCGGCCGGATTGATGGTGTTGAAGTCGCTGGCCGAGATGGGCACACCGTCCAGGATGTAGAGGGGAGCCGTTCCCGAGTTGATGGAGTTGGTACCGCGGATGGTCATCGTCGCCGAGGCGCTCGGCTCGCCCGTGTTGGAGAGGACGGTAAGGCCGGCCACCTGACCCTGCAAGGCCTGGTCGAAGGCTGCCGTGGGGGTCGTCTCGATCTTTTCGGACTTCACCGAGGAGACCGAGCCCGCCACCGTATTCTTCTTGCGGACACCGTAGGCGATTACCACCACATCCTCCACCAGCTCCGCCTCGGGCTGCATCTCAAGGTCGAATCTGACCTCTCTCTTTCCCGAGGGGATGGTCCACTCCACGGTCGAGAAGCCGAGGTATTGGAACGAAAGGGTTGAGCCGGCCGGAGCCGTAATGGTGTAGGTACCATCCCAAAGGGTGCTCACACCATTCATCGCATCGGCAACGACAGCCACGCCGATAAGCGGTTGCTTATCTTCGGCCGAGGTTACCGTTCCGCTCACCGTAACACGCTCCTGGGCCCTCGCCACAAAGGGGAGGAGCAACACGAGCGAGAGCACGGCAAGCAATCGTAGGGTTAGTGTTCTCTGCATAGTTTTAAGTTTGCAACATATATTCCGCGCAAAATAAGGAAAAAAAGAGAGAAGAACAAAACTATTCGAGGATAAAAAGATTAACAATGAACTAAATTTTCGGGCCTATTGAGTCGAAAGGGCCCCACGATGGCCCAAGTGCGCGACGAAAAGGGGGAGGGCGTTACCCCGTTACAGCATTACGGGGGGCGTAACGACTGTAACGAGTGTAACGGCTGTAACAAGTGTAATGGGTGTAACGGAAGGACGGCAGAGGAGGGGGTATTACCAAAAAAATAAATAATTTAATCGAAAAGGCTTGACAAAGGGCCTTTGATGTATTATATTTGCACCATCAACGGGGCCGAATCATCCGGAAAGTCCCTATCCCCACCTTACGACAGAGAGCACTCCGTATAATGATATAGAGATATGTTATTATATAGGTGTATAGCGAGTTATATATAACTATATAAAGTTATTTATAGCTATGCACAGGGCTATCCGCATCGCACGACACGCCACCCTGCAGAGGCGCTTCGGGATGGATTACCGCAAAGAGAGAGATTTACATTAACCTAATTAAATTATTTATCTTATGGATTACAAGACCTTTCGTGAGCAGCAACCTGCCAACCGTATCTTCAGTCAAGTTCTCGAGGAGCACCACACCTGGGAGGAGGAGGTGCGTCGCAGGGAGGATTTCCACACCTACTTGGTCGATATCAAGCAAGAGCTGACCCCCTCGGTTGCCATCCTCTCGTTGGAGGGGGTGGGGATTGCCACCGAGGGGAACATATCGGCCGTGGTGGGCGAGGCGAAGTCGAAGAAGACCTTTCTCTGCACGGGCCTCGTGAGCGGCCTGCTCAACCGCCACAACGAGCGCGTGTTGGGCTCCGACCCGCGCCCTGCGACCTCCGTGCTGTGGATTGATACCGAGCAGTCGATGACGCATGTCCAATTTACGGCTCGGCGTATTCACCTGCTGGCGGGCTACGACATGGAGCAGAACTGCGAGCAGTTCCGCATGTTGGCCCTACGCGAGATTGAGCCCAAGATGCGTGCCAAGATGCTCTTCGAGGCGATCGAGGAGTGGAAGCCCCGTCTGGTGGTCATCGACGGCATCAGCGACCTGCTCTACAACACGAACGACCTGGAGGAGAGCGAGAAGCTCGTTACGATGCTCATGCGCACCTCGTCGCGCCTGAAGAACCACATCCTCGTGGTACTCCACACCAACCCCAACTCCGACAAGGCACGCGGCCACATCGGGTCGGCTCTGCAACGCAAGGCGGAGAGCGTAATCTATGTCCGTAAGGCGGGGGATTGTTCGATTGTCGAGCCGCAGTTCTGCCGCAACGAGCCCTTCGAGCGCTTTGCCTTCCGCATCAACGCCGACGGGTTGCCCGAGAGCTGTCCCGTACCCGAGGAGGCAACGCCCGGATCCGCCTCCTACGACGATGTGCGTCAGGCGGTTATCTCGCTGGGGCAGGTGTTGGTCAATCGTTCGCTCGTGTTAAGCAAAATTGCCGAGCTGCGCGGCTGTTCGCCCGCCACAGCTCGTGTGCGCCTGCACCGCGCCCTGCAACGAGGCACGGTGTGCGAATCGGGCGAGGGGCTTATCTCCGTTACATCTGTTACACCCGTTACACCTGTTACACCCGTTACACCCGTACACGCCTGTAACGCTGTAACGCCGTAATCAATGGGCTGGAGTCGGTAGGCGGAAATCAATTAGAAACTGTGCATCCACACCTTCACCCGATCGAATCGTCGGTTGCGCAGGTTGCCCGGACGAATCAGGAAGTGGAGCATCCCCGAGTCGAAGAAGCGGAGGTTCCAGCGATCCTCCTCGTCGAGCTGCAGGAGCGAGAGCATCCCCTCGCACTCCCACTCCACCTCGTCGAAGTAGGGGCGGCCGAGCAGCTTCTGACCGTCGGCCTTCTCCTCGACCTCCGAGAAGGTTATCCTCTCAACAGGCAGCGTGGCGGGCGAGCCATCCTCATAATAGACCTCGTGGGTATGCAGGTCGCTGCAATCGGGGGCGTAGAGCACACGGAAGCTCTCTTTGGGCCAGGCGCCCATCCCCTCGCAGTCGCCCTCGTCGTCGCCCAGGAAGTAGTCGATGTCGGCGAAGAAGTAGAGCATCCCCTTGTGGGGCAGGAGCCCCTCGGGGTCGAGGGCAGCGATCTCCTCCAAACGAATCTGACAGATGAAGGTGAGGGTATCCTCCCTACCCTCTTCGTCGGCCTCCCCGCAGCAGGGGTAGCTCATTCCCAAAGGGAGGTCGGGGAATCCCCAAAAGTGGCTCTGACCAAAGAGGTCGTCGTGGGTGGGTTCGGTAGTAATACGGATAGCCATAACTCAACATTTAGACATAGGGATCGTAGCGCCCGTCATCGTCGGGCAGCTCATCATCATAAAACTCTTCACAAAGCTCCTCGTAGAAGGGGGCGTAGTAGCGCTCAATCTCGACGGCATACTCCCGAAGGCGCCCCTCGTAGAAGGCGCAGAGCGTCTCGTACATCATGCGGGCCGAGCCGAGGCGGGCACCCTTCAGGGCCACGCGATCACGCTCCGCTTCAGATAACTCGCACAAGTCGTTCGCAGCCAGCTCGAAAAGCATCTCACAACCATACTCCGACCCCATCTTCATCGCTCGCTCGTACCACAGGGCGGCCTTTTGGGTGTCGCGCTCGAGGTCATACTCTCCACTGCACCAAATATCACCCAAGCAGTCGGCAGCATCCGGCGAGCCGCCTTGCCACGCCTCCTCGAGGGCCATGAGGTAGCGCTTGAGGGCAATCATCTGCGTATAGGGGGGCATCGAGGGCCAATCACGGACGATTTCACGAGCCGTGAGGTAGAGGCAGAGATTGTCGCGGCGCAGCGTCCCCTCGCGCAGCAGGCGCAGGTAGGTGGGACGGTCGGTCACCTCATCGGTGTTGTTGCAGCCGTAGTGGAAGATCACGGAGCTCCAGGCCTGCGAGGCACCTAACTCGGCCGCCCTCTCAAAGTCGCCCACGGCAGCCTCGGGCCCCTCGATCTGCTCGATGGCACACCCTCGACGGAAGTACCACATGGGGTCGGGGTCGATACCCTCCGTCTCGTCACGCTCGATGAGTTGGTTGGCCATCTCTACCGCCTTTTGGGGATCTTCGCTTACCCCGTGCTTGCCGTAGATGAGGTTGAGCAGCTGAATCGAGGCAGCATAGCTGCTCCCCTTCGAGATTGCCGCCTCGAGGTAGTTGTCGGCACGCGTGCGATCCACCTCGTCGGCATCGCCATGGTACCATACCAGGTAGAGTGCGGCAGCGGCATCCGCCACCCCACCCTCGAAGGCTCGCTCCAACCACTGCACCCCCTTTTGGGCATAGTTCTCCTCACGGCACAGCGACAGCAGCGTGCGACCATAGGCGAATTGGGCCATAGGACTCCCCGCCTCGGCACGCTCACGAATCAACTCGATACTCTCAGAATTGAGGAGGAAGGCGTTGCCAAAGTAGGAGAAGATACGCACCCACTCCACGGCGGCCCGCTTGTCGCTCTCGATGGTGGGCAGCAGCGCACGCACCAAGCTGTTCATCGAGCCACGATTGCGCATCTCGCGCAGGGCGGGGTACTCCTTCGGTACCCCCACCTCGGAAAGCGAGAGGTGGAAGAAGATGCGATCTTCGGGCTTGGGGCCCTCCCCCGGGGGATAGGCGTCGAGCTCCAGCGCCGCATCACCGTGGCGCAATATATAGTGTTTCGCGCGGTAGTCAAACTCCAAAATCTCGCCGTCGTAGTAGCTCACCACGGGGGCTGCCCCCTCGATGGGCCACGACGGAAGGGGCTGACGGGCCACTATATCCGTGGCGGAGAGTTCGATGGTCTGCTCCAGGCGCGTTACGCGCTCATCGCACATGCAGAACGAGCGATAGCAATTTATCTTACAGGCGTTACTCATATCTTGCTTACCTATTCAAATAATGAAAACTTCAAATTCGTTTGATTCGATTCCATCGACCGTAACCCCCTTCTCGAGGAGCTCGTCAATCAGCCGATTCTCCTCCCTCTTGGCCTTGATGAGGTTGTTCAGTGCCTCCTCGTAGAGGCGGAAGGCCTCGGACGACTCCTTGATGTATTGGCGGTACTCACGCATGCGAGGTCCCACCTGCAAGAGGGCCGTAGTGGCCGACACACGCCCCACGGAGAGGGTGGCAAAGTGGAGCTTGAGGGTGTTAATCATCGAAATCACCTGCTCGTTGCGCCCCTTGACGCGCAGCAGGCTGTAGTTATCGCCCGTGAGCGACTGCACCCTGAAGGAGCGATAGATCGTACCGTCGGCACCCCGCACAAAGCGCGACACGGTGTGGTACTGCACCTCGTTGAGATCATCGTAGAACTCCTCGAAGGCCTCCTGGCTGTCGTCGCAGTTGTCGAAGTACTCGTTGATGGCCGAGGCCGAGCAGTTGTCGGGCTCCTCCCAACCAAATTCGGGAGCCGCCTGCCCATCCGACGAGATCAGATAGGGCTCGGCAGGAGCCATGACAGCCGCCACATCGTTGCGCTCGCCAATGGCCGGCACCGAGAGCTTGGGCATCCCCTTGTGGAGCTTGAGGTCGTAGAAGATAAACTGCCCCGAGCTCCAACCGCCACACTTCAACCAGAACATCAGCTGGTGGCAACGCTCGATGGGCACGGTATAGGAGGTGGGCTGCATATCGGCATGCACCTGCATCTCGGCCACCACCTCGCCGTCGGCACCGATGAGCAGGGTCTCCGCCTCGTCACCCTTCAGGTCGATGGTGTCGATGGTGTTGTGGGGCACACGGCAGGCCACCTTGAAGGTCAGGTAGTCGTACTCGCCCCAGGTGTTGAAGGCGGCACACGACGACTCGTGGGCCTCACCTCCTGCCGCCAGCGCCAGGAAGGCTCCGAAGGGACAAACCGCCGAGAGCGAGGCACCACCCACCGAGCCCAACATAATCGAGGAGCCGAACATGGGGGCCATGATGGCAGCCGAGGGGTCGGATCCGGGGCCCATCTCCATATCGAAGTGAACGCTGGTCTTCAAGAGGAAGCCCTTGTGGATGCGGCTTCCGTCGGGCATCGAGAAGTACTCGCGCTGGGTCGAACCGTCGAAGAGTATTTTGGCATCGCCGGCCGAGCTCACATAGTGGATATAGGGCTTCGAGAGGTCGATCAGGTCGATCTCGTCGGGGCACTCGGGCTGCTGGTGGTCGAAGAGGTCGTTCTCGACATACTCGCCACGATAGACCACCATATCGGCCAGGCCGAAGGCGGGATGGCTCATGCTTGTCACGCCGGCCTTCTCGAACTTGAGCGTGCGGCACTTGTGGATGGGCAGCAGGTAGCTGTGGTTGGGGGCCGTAGCCTTCAGGGGCACCTGCAAAACAAGGGTCGTATCGGCATAGACGCGCAACCAATCATCCTTCAGGACGCCGCACTTGCCTACCCAGCCCGTGGTGAAGCTCACATAGTCGAACTCGCCCCCCAGGTTGAAGATGACATGAGCACCCGTATTGTTGTGGAAGAAGTTGGTCGAAGATTGCAAGACCACACCCTCGCTGTACTTGATACCACCCATCGAGAAGGTCACATGCTGCGACTTATCCTCAAAGAGGGCCGACTCGCGCGACATACCGCCACCGATGGCAAAGGGCGGGATGTTGGAGATGAGCTTGCAGACATCGGGCAGCGACTTCAGGTGGTCCGAGGCGAGATACTCCTGCTCCGAGCCGTTGCCAAGCGGCCTCTCCTGCTCGTCGGTATAGCCTGCCGGATAGAGCATCATCTTGGCCACGCCGATATCGAGCGAGCCCGAGGAGTTCTCCGACGAGAATCCCAACGAGCGACAACCCGTCACATCGAGCGAAATCTCGACGGGCAGCTCCCCCTCGATAATCTCCTTTTCGTAGAGAATCTTGCCGTCAGCATATACCGTAAGCCAACCCGACTCAAGGGTGCCGTCATCGGTATCAATGGCACCCGTGATGAAGCGCAGACGCTCGAATTGACCCCCGATGTTGAAGTGTGTATAGCCCAGCGCATTGCCAATCAGCGCCATGCCGGCACGGCAGTAGAGACCATCTTTGTAGGTCGAACCTCCGAGGCGCACCTCGCCCTCTTCGGCCTCGACAAAGTCCAGACCGCGATCGTAGAACTCCTCGTTGGACGAGAAGACCTTGTGGTTGGAACGGAAGGGCATCAAATCGCGGCACAACATCGTCGGCTTGGGCTCGGCATGGGTCAGTTCACCCACCTCGTAGGGGGTCTGGTCGGCACGCCACAGCACAGGCATCGCAACGGCAAAGTCGAGATCATCGACAGCAATCTCGAAGCGCAGCTTGTGTACCCCCTCGACATCGAGTGTAATGCGTTCGTTACCATCGTTCGACGAGAAGACACGGTCGAGCAGCTTGCGGCCGTCGCCCCGAATCACCATGATACCCTTACGATCGGGTGGCGTGCGCAGAAGCGTACCTCGGATAAACGAGAGGGTCTTATACTTGCCCCCGAGGTCGTACTCGCGCCAACCGCACTCGTCACTGCCATTCGACGAGCCCACATAAAAGGCGTGCGGATAGTTCACTCCGCCAAGCTGCATATACTTATGCCACTTGGGATCGGTTACGGAGCTCCACTTCTCGCTCACGATATCGAGGGTGTCGAGAAATACGGGCTCACTCTTCTGGGTCTGTGCCGACAGGGTACCTGCCACAGCGCAGAAGAGCAGTCCCAAAAATAGTCTTGCGGCTCTATTCATTGCTATTGGGGTTTCGTAGTTAAACTTCGCCTGACTTCGCCTAATCGAACATCACGCGGGGATTCATCGTGGCAGGGCTGCGCCACTCGATGCCGAACTCCTCCTCAAGGACCCGACGACGCTCATACCAGAAGGCGTGGCAGAAACCCATGCCTCGGGGTTGATCCTCCAGACGGGCATAGGTCATGCGGTCGGCCTCGTCGATTACCTCCTCCCAACGGGCACTCCACTCCACGGGGTCGCGTTTGAGGTAGCCCGATTCGCTGATCTCGTCGTAGGCACCACGGTCAGCCGCCTCGATGTTCTTCCTCAAAAGGGCAATCTGCTCCTCCAGGGACTCCTCCTTTTCGGTCGCATGGTGGAGGGCCATCTCCAGAAGGCGGAGCTTCAGGCGCGGATGCCCATAGAGCACCTCGGCCATACGCAGGGCTGCACGGTGCATCGAGTCGTGCGACTCCTCACTCCCCGCAAAGGGGGCCGCATAGCGCAACATCTCTTGGGCCAGGGAGCCCACCTCCCACTCGCTCTCCTGGCTGCCGACCAGCTCCTCGGCAAGGAGCACCGTGGCATAAACAGCCTCTTCAAACGAGCCCTTCATCTGCTCATCTGCGGGCATCGAAGCCTCGCCTATCTCCGCTCGAAGCTCACGAAGAGCCTCACGATAATCCATCTTTTCCATAACCTGATTACTTCAATTATAAAACAAATATCGGCATTTTTTTTTATTTTGTGCTATCATTGGATAAATTTTATCGGATGAACGCCCCCACTCGGGGTAATATGTGGCAAAAAATCGCTAACTTTGACTCATTGAAAACCGACAGCTGCGCTATGAAGTCAAATCTGAAAAACCTCACATTCGCGGTGGCCATCCTGCTTGCGACCGCAGGGTGCAGCTCACCCCACACGGAGTATGAGCGAATCGAGCCGAGCAACCGAATCGGAAAGTTGCTCGAACACAACAACCCCATCTCGCCCACGGTATTCTGTGCCGACCCCACCGCCGTGGAGTACGAGGGGCGCCTCTACATCTACGGCACCAACGACCACCAACAATACCTCAACGCCCCCGAAAATGGCTATGAGAAGATCAAATCGCTGGTCTGCTTCTCGACCGACGACATGGTCAATTGGAGCTACCACGGCGTGATCGACACCGAGGAGAAGGCCCCCTGGATTGTCAATTCGTGGGCACCCTCGATTGTGAGCCGCCGAGAGGAGGATGGCCTCACCCACTTCTACCTCTACTTCTCGAACAGCGGTTGCGGCGTGGGTATCCTCACCGCCACCCATCCGCTGGGGCCCTGGCGCGATGCGAAGGGGAGCCCGCTGGTCTATCAGGGCATGCCCGAGATTGGCGACTGCCCCCACCCCTTCGACCCGGGGGCCTGCATCGACGCAGAGGGGGTAGGCTATGTGGCCTTTGGTGCCGGCACCGCCCGACACGGCACCCCCGAGATGCCGGGCGTGTCGCGCATTGCACGCCTCGGAAGCGACATGATCAGCTGCGACACCATCATCGAGGTCAAGACCCCCTACATCTTCGAGGCCCACGAGCTCAACTACATCAACGGCACCTACCTCTACACCTATAATAACAATTGGCTGCCGCGCAACCCCGCCACCTGGAACTACCCCGACTACGACCTCCCCGCGATATGCAGCATGGCCTACATGAGCTCCCAAACGCCGATGGATGCCGAGAGCTGGGTCTATCGTGGCGACTACTTCCCCAACCCGGGCGATGTGGGGATGCAGCACAGCAACAACCACACCCACTTCTTGAAGTACAAGGGGGTGTACTACATCCTCTACCACTCGCTTAACCTGCAAGACAACCTCGGCATACGAGGGGGATTCCGCAGCATGATGGTCGAGCGCCTGAACTTCGACGAGGAGCGTACCGAAATCCTGCCGACACGCGGCACACACCGCGGTGTGGAGGCCATCACACCCTTCAACCCCTACCGCACGACACGAGGCACCACCCACTCGCACGCTGCCGACATTGGGTATGCAGAGGAGGAGAGCCCCGAGGGCATCACCGCCTACAGCAAGTGTGCCGGAGCCTGGCTCGCCCTGAGCAATGTAGCCTTCCCGAAGGGGGCCTCGTCTTTGGTGGCAACCCTCGCAGGTGAGGGGTATGTCGAAGTGCGTGCCGACTCACCGGAGGGCCCCACCCTCGCCTACCTGCCCTGCAACGGGGAGCCGAGCCGCGTGCGCGTCCCACTGCGCCACCCGATCCACGACACCCAAAAGCTCTTCTTCCTCTTCTCCGAGGAGAATATCCGACTTATTGATTGGCGATTTAAGCGGTAACGGCTCTTCGCTCCGACTTCATCGTACAAGGGATGCAAAGTGAATTTTTTGCGCTACATTTTGCAGATACGATTTTTTTTTCTACTTTTGCACCACCAAAATGGGGGAGAAATCCCAATTTTGACCGGAGATCTCGTAGCTCAGCCGGTAGAGCACAACACTTTTAATGTTGGGGTCCTGGGTTCGAGCCCCAGCGGGATCACCAAAACAACGAGGAAACCTTCATGGTCTCCTCGTTGTTTTTATGTTTCTGTTGGGCTGCTCGAACCCGGAATACTCCTCCCTCCCAGGGAGGTTGGGAGGGTGTAAACAACATGAGCACACGATTGCCTACGCAGTAGCGCAATCGAGCCCCAGCGGGATCACGAAAACAACGAGGAAGCCCATTGGCCTCCTCGCTATTTTTATGTTTAGGATTTCCATCCGCGTTGCCTTCCCTGGCAATGTCGGTTTTGTCGAGTTAATTATTCTCCTCTTTTTTTCAGCCTATCTTTCAGCGTCTGCCAAAAGATGGTGTACTGGCTTAACACTGCTCGCGGACCCTCGATACCGATGTTGCCATATCGGCGAGAATCGGTTTCAATCCAAACTCCGTTGTTAATTTGAAAGGTAGTATCTGTCTGTTCTCGCAGATTATGTATCTTAAGCGTGAGAGGATTTTCCACCTCTTTATCAGCAATGGAAACTTCAACCCGTCCTGACTGTTTCCTGTAGAATATATCGTAAACGACACGCTCTATTCGGGTGTTTGGCATGGCCACCGCGAAATCGAGGACAAGGATAGCCCCCAAAAGAAACCATTTGCTGAAAGGTTTGCTCTGCTCTGTTTCGGATGCCTTCATAAAGATTGGAAGTACAGAACTTACCAGGACAACACACAGAGCCAACAGAGAAAGCGAGTATTCGTATAACTGCTGCTCCCAATAAGTTGAAAGTTCCAACCATTTACAAACAGCCTCTACCTCGCCTAATTTCCAACAGGCAATCAATCCTCCCAAAAAAAGAGCGAATCCACCGTAGATTAGATATTGTACCGTTTGGGGCAGTTTGCGCAGATTAAACCACGCAATTCCCACCGCACACAGCATCAAAAGCAGATAGTGCAGAGTCAGTCGATACACAAACCAACCCTCAAACAAGTAGTGAATAATAATGATTGCCGCAAGGCTTGCAAGAACCCTCAAGGTGCGCAGTAGAACACTTTTCATAGGAAATCGTATTTGAATAATGTAGGATTAAATAGTCATCTACAAAGCTACTCAAAAAAAACAATTTTACAAACACATCGACACCCTTTCTTCTTTGAGATTGCATATTTGTAATCCGACCGTGTCGTTGGCTCTCTGACTCCTTTTATTTCCAATTTCTTTTTCTTTGAACCGGCTATTTGTATAAAATGCAGTCGCTCTTCAAACTTGTCGCCCCATAAGTAGTAGTATAACAAATCCTGCCGCACAGAGATGTACTATAAGATGATGCACTATAAGGATATAGAAATAGTTGCATAAAAACTTCCGATATAAATTTCGTTTATAAAATTTGGCAATCCGATAGTGCGGTGTTATCTTTGTAGTAGGTAAAAACAGAAAAGATAAAACGATGAAGACTATTTTGTATACTCTATTTGTAGCAACGATGATGGCTGGATGTAATAATTCAAAGACAACGAAGAGTTTTGATTCGGTAGATGCAACGCGCTTTGCTGAGGTGATTGAGAACGAGCAGGTACAAATAATTGACACGCGAACACCTGCGGAGTTCAGCGAGGGGCATATCCCGGGTGCAGTGAACATCGACATCAACGGCGAGGAGTTCGCAGCAAAGATTGCCGAATTGGACAAGTCGCGCCCCGTAGCGGTATATTGTCGTGGTGGTCGCAGAAGCAAGGTGGCTGCCGAGCATATGGCAGGCTGCGGACTGGAGGTTACGGAGCTCTCGGACGGCATTCTATCGTGGAAAGGCGAGATAGAGAAGTAGTTAGCATGTATGGTCGTGCAGCGTGCGCGTAAGGCGTATTGAGTATCAGAAAATAATGAAAAGTTTGAAGCCGACCATCTCGGCGGAATCACAAAAAAAGGGCGGAAACAGACCCTGTTCATCGTTGTTTTCGTGACAATTAAACGAAAATTGCAGCACAGGGATTGGGGAATAGATATTTTTTACTACCTTTGTTAGTTAGATACAAACTACAAAAAAATAATAGCTATGTGTAGAGCCCTTATTATTGGTGCCGGAGGTGTCGGTACCGTTGTTACTCAAAAGATTGCGGCCAACCCCATCTTCAGCGATGTGATGTTGGCGAGCCGCACGAAGGCGAAGTGCGACGCTGTGGCCGAGGCGATTGGCGGTGGTCGCGTGAAGACCGCCCAGGTGGATGCCGACTCGGTAGCCGAGCTCTGCGAGCTCTTCCGCTCGTTCCGTCCCGACATCGTGGTGAATGTGGCCCTCCCCTACCAGGACCTCACCATCATGGATGCCTGCCTGGAGTGTGGTTGCAACTACCTCGACACGGCCAACTACGAGCCCAAGGATGAGGCTCACTTCGAGTATTCGTGGCAGTGGGCCTACCAGGATCGCATCAAGGAGAAGGGGCTGACGGCCATCCTCGGCTGCGGCTTTGACCCGGGTGTAACGGCCATCTTCACGGCCTATGCTGCCAAGCACCACTTCGACGAGATTCACTACCTCGACATCGTGGATTGCAATGCCGGTAACCACGGCATGGCCTTCGCCACCAACTTCAACCCCGAGATCAACATCCGCGAGGTGACGCAGAAGGGTCGCTACTACGAGAATGGCAAGTGGATCGTTACGGAGCCCCACGAGATTCACAAGCCGCTGAACTACCCCGAGATTGGCGAGCGTGAGTCGTATGTAATCTACCACGAGGAGCTGGAGTCGCTCGTGAAGAACTACCCCACCATCAAGCGCGCACGCTTCTGGATGACCTTTGGTCAGGAGTACCTGACCCACCTGCGTGTGATTCAGAATATCGGCATGGCCCGCATCGATCCCATCATGTATAATGGTGTGGAGATTGTCCCCATTCAGTTCCTGAAGGCGGTGCTGCCCGATCCCAAGTCGCTGGGCGCCAACTACCACGGACAGACCTCGATCGGTTGCCGCATCAAGGGTATCAAGGATGGCAAGGAGCGCACCTACTACATCTACAACAACTGCGACCACGAGACCGCCTTCAAGGAGACCGGTACGCAGGCCGTAAGCTTCACGACGGGTGTTCCCGCCGCATTGGGTGCCGCCATGTGGGCCAAGGGGCTGTGGCGCGGTGCCGGCGTATTCAATGTCGAGGAGTTCGATCCCGATCCCTTCTTGGCCGAGCTGGGCGAGCAGGGTCTGCCCTGGAAGGAGCTGTTCGATGTAAATCTGGAGGTGTAAAACCAACAGCGCACAAAAGATGAAGAGGGAGCTTTCGGGCTCCCTCTTCTATCTGTGAGTCAGATGGTAATGATTGATTACTTCAAGCGATCATAGTGGCAGAATGCGAGCTCGCCGTTATCGTCGCGCAGGTGCATGCCGCCCCCCATGCAGTAGCGGAACATCGAGCAGCTTCCGCACTTCCCCTTGCGCATCCACTCGCGGTTGCGGAAGGGCTCAAAACGGTTTTGCCACACCTCCCAGAAGGAGTCGCGGTAGATATTGCCCTGGTGGTAGTTGGCACGAATCGAGGTACAGCCCGAGATGGAGCCATCGACACGAATCGAGGCGACCGATACACCGGCAGCACACTGATAGAACTCATCGCGCACCTGCCCCTCGAAGCGGCCGAGGAAGCCCTCGCAGGAGTAGCTCAAGTCGATGCGGCCCTCCTGACGCGTGTGCTTGATGAAGTGCATCAACTCGACAAACTCGTCGTCGGTCACGCGCAACGAGGCGTCGTGTTTGGCACGGCCCGAGGGGAAGATAGTCGCAATGCGCCAATGAGTTACCCCCTCCTTTATCAAGAACTCCTTAAACTCCTCCAGACGAGGCATCAGGGGCGATGTTACGCAGGTAATGATGTCGTAGGTGAGCTCCTTGTGGCGAATGATGCGTCGGATGGCATCGAGGGCACGGTCATAACTTTGGGGGTGCTGACGGATGTAGTTGTGGGTCTCGGGGAAGCCGTCGAAGCTGACCGATACGGAGCGCAGCCCTGCAGCAATCAGGCTCTCAAGACGCTCTTCGGTCAGGGCCATGCCGTTGGTCACCATGCCCCACATATAGCCGCGACGGGTCACCTCGCGTCCTGCCTCCTCGAGGTCTTTGCGCACGAGCACCTCACCTCCCGAGAAGATGATGAGTACATCTTTGGGGTTTACATGAGGCGTAACCTCCTCGTCGAGCACCTTCAGAAAGTCGGCCAGAGGCATATCGGGCAGTTCGGGGGCTACGCGACAATCGCTACCACAGTGACGGCACGACAAATTACAACGAAGCGTACACTCCCAAAAGAGCGTACGCAACTTGTGCTCGGCCACCAGGTCCCGATAGAGATCGGAGAACAAACGGAGGCCGATGGCTGTTCTTAAACTCGGATAACGCAATCGCATTGCCTACTTCTGCTCGTCGGCATTTTCGGGTGCGGGGGTCTGCTCCACCTCCTCGAGGGGTACGGGCGGGCGCACACCATAGAGCACACGAATCTGGGGACGCTCATCAGCGGCCTCACCCACATTCTCTACGGCAGCCTCCTTATTCTCCTTATCACGCTTCTTATCGGCCTTCGAGCCGTTTTTCACCGTCGAACAGGCGGTCGAAAAACCGAGCAGGGCCAGCAAAAACAACTTCGCCTTCTTACTCATGGTACGAAAAATTTGTTAGTTTTAACAAAGATATATCTTTTTTTGAAAAAAATCAAAAAATGATCCAAAAAGTTTTGTTTCCCCTAAAAAATGACTTACCTTTGTTAGCACAATCACACAAAACACGATAACTAAATAGAAAAAGCTATGACCGGAACAGTAAAATGGTTCGACAGCAAAAAGGGATTTGGCTTCCTGATTTGCGAGGATGGCAAAGAGGTCTTTGTCCACTACACGGCTATCGAGGCCGAAGGTTTTCGCTCCCTGACCGAGCACCAGCCCGTAGAGTTCGAGATTGAGCAGGTGGATCGAGGCGAGCAAGCCATCCATGTCAAAGCCATTAAACAAGAGTAAAGAACAATACCTCTCGAGATTCGCTCTCGGGAGGTATTGTTTTTAATTCAAAATATAGAATAAACGCAAGAGCCGCACCCTTTTAGGATGCGGCTCTCGTTATTACCATGCGAAGGATTAGTACTTCACAGGGATCTGCCAATTGTTGTTGGCGGCGATAATCGCCTGCTGGAGCTCGTAGCCCGAGGCGGTGTTGGTCGTAGCATTACCGCAGAAGTCGAGCAGCACCATACCTACACGACCCTTCACCGACTCAATCTTGGTCGTAGCGGCAGGGTTCAAGACTACAGCATCGTCTTCGGGGTTATCTGCGTGGCTTACATGGTTCATATACCACTCGCTTACCACCGTGCTACTGCTTGCAGCCGTGATATTGTTCTCAATCAGCTCCTGCTTCGCCTCTACCGAGTCAGCGTTGTAGGTATCCTGGTAAGTCAGGGTCTTACCACTCTCCAAGCCCGTATTGATCAGAATCGGGTGGTTGGTACGAGTCTGATTGTCACCCCAATTGACCTTGCCGCCATGGTAGCCACCATTGTAGTCATCACGAGCAAACACCACCACCTTACCGCGGGCCTCACCCAGCGTAACATCCGAATTGAAGGCCTTAACAAACTCCAAACCGCTGGCATTGAGCTGCAGAGGAATCTGGGCTGCCCACTGGGTCTGACTCTTCTGTTTAGCCTCATCTGCACCGGAGAGCAAAAAGTCAGCTGATTGTGACCACTCATTATGCAGAAGAATGGTAATCACCTCGGTAGGATTTTCCTCAATAAGCGTTTTAAGCGTAGCCAAAGCATCTGCAAACTTGATGTCGGTAGATACCGATCCATGATAAATAACCAGGTCGGTATCGGTACAAGTAATCGTAGCTCCAAAGCCCAAAAATCCTCCGGATTTGGTACAACGAGCCGAGGGGCGCAAGTCAAAGAAGCGCACACCGGCCGCAAATTGAGCCGCCATATCCAAATCCTGCACCTTACCGAAGGTCACATAACTAATCGTACTCGTGCAGGCATCGTGCGAGCCGGGCATCGAGACCATCGAGAGGTACATGTTGTCGGGCAGGTAGCTCATCCAGTTGGCCGAGGCGTTGGCCTTGTAGCCCGAAGTGGGGAGCGTGCCCAGCGTAAAGGTGTGGCGGGCACCGGCCGTGAGGGCCTTCGAGCTCGTCTTACCCAACACACCCTGGTCGGTTACCACATCCACGCGCAGCGTAGCGGCGAAGTTGGGAAGCAGGAAGAGGGTGTATTTATACTCGCCGGCAGCAGGAGTATCCACATTGATAACCAGGCGCTTCGAGAGCTGCGAGGCATCGGCCAGGGTGGTCGTACCCGAGGCGATGTCGTAGGTAAAAGTACCGGCCAGGTAGCTCTCCGACGAGAGGACAATCTTCTGCACCAGCACACCCTCGGGGGCGGTGAAGGAGATATCGACAGCCGTCATCAGGGGCACAAAGTTGAGCACATGAGGATCCTCGGTGCTGCTCTTGGCCACCATAAAGGCGTTATCCATATTGACCTGCGTCTCGGAGGACATCAGCATCGACTTCATGTGCGAGGTAACCTTCGAGCCCAAGAAGGAGGTGACGCGCGAAGCGGGATAGAAGCCGTAGTAGGCGTCGGACTCGGCAAGCGAGCCACCCTCGAGGGCCGTCTGCTTAATGGTGGCACCACCCTCTTTGGCTTTGTAGTCGCTCGTTGCCGAGCCATTCGATACGGTTACTTCATCGCCGGCCGTCCAATAGAGAGGATAGACCGTGCCATCCGACTCACCGTAGGAGGTACGCACCTCCGAGTCGGCAATTGTAGCGTCGAAGGAGGTTACCTGCGGCTCCTCCGGCTGAAGATTCTGGTTGCCCCAGGGCTCGACCACGGGGTCGCTACCGCAAGCTGCAAAGAGAAGCAGCGAAAGGGCATATACTAACTTTTTCATCGTTTCTACTCTTTTTTGTGAATCACTCTTCTTTTTGTCGTGGAGTGCAATCGTCGATTAGTTCCAACCGCCGTCGCCACCTACCTCACCGCCATCGGGCTGACCCTCCTCGGGCACCATGCCGCTTACGGTAAATCCCTGCTCGACCACCATCTCGATGACCTCCAGGGCTGGCTCGAAATAAAATTTTTTCTTCATACTATCGTTAAATTCAAAAATAATATCGTTTAATATAATTCTATCTTATTGTATTTCAGCGTATTATGCTCGTTTTAGGGGGGGGGAGAACACGCTATCTCGCTGTGCAAAGGTAATAATTTTATACTAAACAGACTGTTAAAATAAGAAAAAATTGCACATTTTAAGCAGAGAGCTACTTTTTAATCACAAACAGGATGTATTGAGAGATATTGTATTATAAAAAATTTTTAGTAACTTTGCACTCGATTTAGAAATCGAGTTAGAAACAAAGGTTAAATCAAATACTAAACAACTGAAAACCATGAAAGAAGCTATTGCAATTCTGACGGGTGGCGGTCCGGCCCCCGGTATGAACACCGTAGTTGGCTCCGTAGCCAAGACTTTCCTGCGCAAAGGTTACCGTGTCGTAGGTCTCCACGAGGGTTACACGGGTCTGTTCAACCCCAACCCCCGCACCGTGGATATCGACTTCCTGATGGCCGACAGCATCTTCAACCAGGGCGGTTCGTTCCTGCAGATGAGCCGTTTCAAGCCCACCGACAAGAACTTCGAGGAGGACTTCAACCTCAAGTTCTTCACCGAGAACAACATCAAGTTGCTCGTAACCGTGGGTGGCGACGACACCGCTTCGACGGCCAACCGCATTGCCAAGTTCCTGGAGGCCAAGCAGTACCCCATCGCCAACATCCATGTTCCCAAGACCATCGACAACGACCTGCCCCTGCCGAAGGGTACGCCCACTTTCGGTTATGAGTCGGCCAAGGACAAGGGTGCCGTAATCGCTCGTGCCGTCTATGTGGACGCCCGCACCAGCGGCAACTGGTTTGTACTGGCTGCCATGGGTCGCTCGGCCGGCCACCTCGCCTTCGGTATCGGTGAGGCCTGCCACTACCCCATGATCGTGATTCCCGAGATGTTCAACAAGACCGAGATCACCGTCGAGAAGATCGTAAACCTCGTTATCTCGTCGATTCTGAAGCGCAAAATCATGGGCATGAACTACGGCGCCGCCGTCATCTCGGAGGGTGTATTCCACGCCCTGTCGGATGAGGAGATTAAGAAGAGCGGTGTTCACTTCACCTACGACGACCACGGCCACCCCGAGTTGGGCAAGGTATCGAAGGCTCACATCTTCAACGAGATGATCGAGAAGCGCCTCAAGGAGCTGGGTCTCAAGGTAAAGAGCCGTCCCGTAGAGCTCGGCTACGAGATTCGTTGCCAGACCCCCACGGGTTACGACCTCACCTACTGCTCGGAGCTGGGTCTGGGTGTCTACAAGCTCTTCTCGGAGGGCAAGACCGGTTGCATGGTCTATGTAGACTCCGGGGGCAATGTATCGCCCCTCTACCTGAAGGATCTGCAGGATCCCACCACGGGCAAGATTCCTCCCCGCTTGGTGGATATCAACTCCGACAAGTTCGCATCGGTGGTAGATACCATCATCTGCGGCCTGGAGGAGAGCGACTACGAGGAGGCCAAGAAGTATGTGGCCAACCCCGCCGAGTTCGACTTCAAGAAGATTCTCAACTGGTAACAGCCAACCAACAAATAGTGAGGGGAGTGCAGCAATGCACTCCCCTCCTTTTTTGGGTACTTCGGATCAATTAGACAAAGTAATCGACCACCACGCGGCACTCGCGCACCCCTTCGCAGTGCTCGCTCACGGCCACATGGGCGGGGTGTACCTTATAGGTATCCAAATCCTCCTTCGTAAGGAAGCATACCGTCAGCACGGCATCGTAGGCCGCCTCCGAGGGGAACTCATTGACACCTATCTCCAGGCTCTGAATCTGGGGAATGACGCCCACCAGGGCCTCCAAGTGCTCCTTCATCCACAGGGCATGCTCGCGGCGCGACTTACCCTCGGCGCCCTCTTTGAAGCGCCACATCACAATGTGTTTCAGCATAGTAGTCTTTGTTTTATCGTTCGTAAACAACTCTTGTTGCAGTTGGGGATAGAGGTTCTCGACCTTGCGGCCCAGGCGTCGGGCGCGACGCACCGTATAGCAGGTACCGCCCTGCTTCGAGCCGTCGTACCAGGCCACCACGCGCTCGGCATGCTCCACGAGGTAGTCGTTGCGGCGCTGAAAGGAGCCCGGGGTGTAGTGCGACTGCAAAACGACCACCTCGTCGGCTGCGGAGAGCAGACGCTCGTAGCGTTCTCTATTCTCCGCGCTAAAGCCCCTCGCCTGCCCCTTGTGGGGTACCACACAGCAGAGGCGCACGCCCGGAAACTCCTCTTTGAGTCGCACAACCGCCTCGCCGGCCGAGAGATCGAACCCCTCGGCCATTCCCGTAAGGAAGGTGGCGCAGCCCTCTCGAAAGAGGGCACGCAACAACTCGTCGAGTGCCGCATCGGCCCCTCCATCGTAACTACGGTGGCCGGTAAAGGCCACGACTCTGGCAGTCGGATTCTCCATCTGAACAAAGGTAGTGAAAAATCGTGAGCATTGAAACTTTCTGGCGCGAAGTTTGCAACTTTTCGACACGAATCTTAAAACTTTTGCCTTATGAAAAACACGACAATTTGTGTAGCATCGTTGCTCGGAGGGATGGTCATCGGCTCGGCCCTGGCCATGTTGCTTACCCCGCAATCGGGTCATGAACTGCGCCACCAGATCCGTGACGCCTTCAACCGCGAAATCGACAAAGCCCGTCAGGAGATGGAGCGCGTTCGCGAGGAGCTGGAGCAGGCGCGCTGCCACTGCAACGAGAAGAGCAACGAGTAAGTGGTGATGGGTCGCAGCTCAACAGAGGGCCACTTCGGGGTGGGTCTTATCCTCTTCTCCCTCTCGGCCTTGATGAGTATCCTACTCCTCGTTTCGGCCTTCACGGTGTGGCTCTCGGAGCTGACCGGCTCACTCTTCGTGGCCATGCTCCTGGTCGGGGGCTTCTTCTTCACGGTGGCGCTGCTGGTCTATCTGCTCTCGTTGCGCTACACTGTTCGACGCATCAACGACCGCCTGGAGACCATCTACGATGTCGCCGAATCGGCCAAACGCGGCTACGAATGGGTCGTAGGATTGCTAAAAAGAGCCCTGTAGAGGCTCTTTTTGCAATTTACGATTCACAATTATTTTCTTGACATGGTAATTGGCAGATTAGGGAGAGAGGAAATTCCGTGCCAACGAAGATTGCCCCGGATGGGACATACTTGGCGTATTTCCCATTCGGGGCAAGCAAGGCGGTGCGTAGTTATCGTTTACAAATCGTAAAACCAGATTTTTGATTTTAGGCGAGGAAATTCCGTGCCGACATGAAATCGGCCCGGATGGGATATACTTGGTGTATTTCCCATTCGGGCCGATGATTGAGGTGCGGAATTTACCGCCTAAAATCAAAAATTACTTGAAGTAGCGGTTAAACAACCCCTCAAAACCCTTTCCGTGACGAGCCTCATCCTTGGCCATCTCGTGAACGGTATCGTGTACGGCATCCAGGTTCTGCTCCTTGGCGATTTTGGCCAGGTGCATCTTACCCTCGCAAGCACCGCACTCGGCATTCATACGCTTCTCGAGGTTGGTCTTGGTATCCCATACCAGCTCACCAATCAGCTCGGCAAACTTGGCAGCGTGCTCGGCCTCCTCCCATGCGTAGCGCTTGAAGGCCTCGGCAATCTCGGGATAGCCCTCGCGGTCGGCCTGACGGCTCATGGCCAGGTACATACCCACCTCGGTGCACTCGCCCAGGAAGTGGTCCTGCAGGCCCTGCCACAGCTCGGGATTCGAGCCCTTACCATCGCCCAACTTGTGCTCGGTAACGAAGTTCAGGCCGGCGGCCTCCTCCACTACCTCGACAAACTTATCCTTACCAACCTTGCAAAGGGGGCACTTCTCGGGTGCCTCATTACCCTCGTGAATATAACCGCATACGGTGCAACGCCATTTCTTGTTCATAATTTTCAGTTTTTAGTTAGTTTGTTTATTTAGTGTGTTTTTGTATTCTTGTGTTTCTTCTCTTTTTCTTATGCAAAGGTAGCACTTTTTCAACCACAATCCTACACTTTTCGATTGTTTTTCTCTATTGCAGGATAAGGAGAATTTATAGACAGGGGTTATTGATGATCGAGGGTATACTCGACAAGGGGGAGATCGACCACATCCTTGAGCAACACCCGCTTCGAGCGATCGAGGAGGTAGAGCGACGGAATGGCGCGCAAATCATAGAGTTGCTTTTCGCGGATGGTGCACCCCTCGTCGTAGGCATTGAGCCACAGTGCGGGCACCTTGTCGAGGTGGTTGCGCCACTCGGTGAGCTCCTCGTCGGGATAGAGCATCAGGAGCTTCAGGCGCCCCTTTTCGATGAGCTGCGAGAGCATGGGCGAGGACTCGATCTGCTGCTGAATCTCGCCACACATCGGACAACCCGGATTGCTGATGAAGAGAAGCGTATATTCGGCCCGCAGTGTATAGAGTGACCCCCTCTCACCCGACGCAAGGCGGAAGGAGAAGTCGTTGGCCGGCTGCCCCACCCTATTGAGGCGTGCTATGCGGAGGTCGTATTGCGGGACGGCACGCTCCACGGCATCGTAACAGGGGCTCTCAACCACCGCCTCCAAGACGGGGATAAAGAGCTCGTCACTGCGCAACGGAGAGTTGGGATCGTGCAGCCACAACTCAGCCATGCGATAGAAGCGATCGAGGAGCGGACAGTTCCCCTCGAGGCTCTGCATCAGGCGACGCATCCCTTCGGCATCGTCGGGGCCGAGTACACGGGCGACATAGAAGGTGTAGGCCTCGACCAGCGAGGTCGAGTCGAGGTGCTCCAAAAGGGTCGTATCTCTCCTATCGAGGTTATCCCAGAAGTGGTCGCGCAACCAGGCTCGTTGCGCCTCGCCCTCCAGCTCGGCAGGCGGCATCATGGGCTGAAAGCGGCTACGCACGGGGGCAGAGGCAATCAATGTTGCCCCTTCGGAGCTCTTTGACTGCGCTGGTTGGCGTCGGGAGCCACACGAGACAAGGAGCAAAAGCATCCAAATCGGAAGGAGGTATCGCATAGGTCGAAATATCACTACGAACAAAGGTAGGGATATTCCAACAGAAAACAAAGAAAAAGGGCAACATTTCTGTTGCCCCTTTCTTGAGTAGGATCGAATTATTACTCCATCACCTCCTGCTCGACAGCCTTGAAGAGGGCTACATCCTCCACGGGCGAAGCCATCAGGTAGGCATAGGCCTCCTCGATCTTGGCAGCAGCCATCTTGGTGTAGATCTTCGCCGACTGCACATACTCGGCCGACTCACCGGCCTGACGAGCCAGCAGGAAGGGGATAATGATGTGGCCTGCGGTCTCCACCAGGCGACGCGCATGGAACTCCTTGTAGCCGGGGCACTCCTTGTCGAGGGTCTCGACGCGGGCCACCATCTCCTCGAACTTGGCACGCAGCTCCTTGAGCTTCTCCACAACGGGCTGCATCTCGGCCGAGAACTCCAGGGCCTCGTAGCGCTGAATCTGCTCGAGGAAGGTACCCTTCGTTACGGCATTGATGGCGGCAACCACCTGCAACTGCGAGGTACCCTCATAGATATTCATGATACGGGCATCGCGGTAGAGACGCTCGCAGGGGTAATCCTTCATGAAGCCCGAACCACCGTGAATCTGAATGGCATCGTAGGCGAGCTGATTGGCATACTCCGACGAGAAGAGCTTCACCAGCGGCGTAAAGCCGTCGGCCAGGCGGGTGTAGAACTTCATCTCCTGACGCTCCTCACTCTCGAGCGAACGCTCGTGCGAAATGTGGGTGTACTGCTTGTAGACCTCCACAAAGCGGGTCGTTTCGTAGAGCAGCGCACGCACGCCCTGCAACTTGGCCTTCATGTTGGAGAGTATCTCCGAGATGGCAGCAAACTGGATGATGGGCTTGCCGAACTGCTGACGCTCGTGGGCATACTTCAATGCCTCGCGGTAGGCCGCCTCGCAAAGACCCGTCGATTGAGCGCCGATACCCAGACGGGCGGCATTCATCAACGACATCACATACTTGATAAGCCCCATCTTGCGGTCGCCTACCAGCTGGGCGGGGGCGTTGGTGAATACCAACTCACAGGTGGGCGAGCCCTTGATACCGAGCTTATTCTCGATACGGCGCACCTTCACACCGCCGTCGCGCTTGTCGTAGACCAACATCGAGAGGCCACGAGCATCGGTCGTGCCCTCCTCGGTACGGGCCAATACGAGCGACACCTCACCATCACCGTTGGTAATGAAGCGCTTCACACCGTTCAGCAGCCAGGTCTGCTTCTCCTCCGACCAGGTAGCCTTGAGCATCACGGCACCCAGGTCGGAGCCGGCATCGGGCTCCGTGAGATCCATGGCGCAGGTAGCACCGGCCGAAACCCACGGCAGGAACTTCTGCTTGATCTCCTCCGAGGCAAACTCGTTGAGCGTCTCGGCGCAATCCTGCAGACCCCAGATGTTCTCGAAACCGGCATCGGCACGAGCCACCATCTCGTTGGCCATCACAAAGCAGACGAGCGGGAAGTTCAGACCGTTGTACTTGCGGGGCAGGGTCATACCACTCAAACCGGCCTCGGTAATGGCCTGGAGGTTACGCTGCGTACCCTCGGCATAGACCACATGGTCGTTCACCACCTTGGGGCCCTCGTGATCCACGCTCTCGGCATTGGCGGCAATCACCTCACCACACACCTCACCGGTAATCTCCAGCACCTTGCGGTAGTTATCCATTGCATCCTCAAAGTTCTGGGGTGCATAGTCGTAGGTATCCTTCTCGGCGAAGTTACGCTCCTTGAGCTCCACGATTTTGCGCATCATGGGATGCTCCAGGTGGAACTGCAAATCCTTATTATCTGAAAAGAAATTAGCCATTACTTCGAATTTTGTTTGTAGTACTTAATCATCTTGGGGATAATCTCATTCACATCACCCGTAATTGCGTAGTCGGCGATTTTGTTGATCGGGGCGTTGGGGTCGTTGTTGATCGAGATGACCATCGACGACTGATCCATACCGGCCGTGTGCTGAATCTGACCCGAAATACCGCAAGCGATGTAGAGCTTCGGGCGTACCGTAACTCCCGTCTGACCAATCTGACGCGCATGCTCCGTAAAGCCGGCATCGACCGCAGCACGGCTGGCACCCACCTCGGCACCCAGCACCTCGGCCAGGTCGTGTACCAGCTTGAAGTTCTCCTTCGAGCCCATACCGTAGCCACCGGCCACAATCACCGATGCACCCTTGATGTTGATCTTGCGCTCCTCGATCTGACGATCCAGAATCTTCACCACCAGGTCACTATCCTTGACAAACTTCTGCCAATCAATCACCTTCACCTCTCCGGCACCGGGCGTTGCGGCCTCCTGCTTACGCATCACACCCTCGCGCACCGTAGCCATCTGGGGACGGCATTCGGGGTTGACAATCGTAGCGATGATGTTACCACCGAAGGCGGGGCGAATCTGATAGAGCAGTCCCTCGTACGACTTGCCCGTCTTGGCATCGGTGTGGTCACCGATAACGAGCTGCGTACAGTCGGCCGTCAGACCGCTGTGCAGGGTCGAAGATACTCGGGGCGCAAAGTCGCGGCCCACGGGGGTGGCACCAAAGAGGGCAATCTGGGGCTTCTCCTGCTCGATCAGGCCGCACATCACAGCCGTGTGGGGCAGCGTACGGAAGGGGGCAAACTCCTTGTTATCGGCCACCCACACCGTATCGGCTCCATACTTGGCCAACTCGACCTCGATACCTGCCAAATTCTCACCCAAAGCCACCGCTTCGAGCTTTACGCCGAGCGTGTCGGCCAACTCACGACCCTTGGTCAGGAGCTCCAGGCTGACATCGGCAATTTTGCCACCCTCAAGCTCGATATATACAAATATATTATTCATAGCACAATGGGATTAACCGAGCGTGTGGCTCGCAATGAGTTCAACCATCAGTTCATTGATATCGGCATCGCTGCCCGTCAGGCGCTTCGACTCCTTGGCCTGGAAGACCACATTCTCGATCTTCTTCACCTTGGTGGGCGAGCCCAAGAGACCCAGCTGGTTCATATCGGGATTCACATCCTGGGCCGAGAGCTCCACGATGCGCAGATACTCCTTCTTTGCGACCATCTCTGCCTTGAGCGACTCGGGCTCGGCGGCCACCTCCGACTTGGTGAGGGCATACTTGTACTTCATCACTCGGCGGGCATCCTTCGGACGGCACTCCTTGGCCGAGGCGTTCACCGTCATCACCATCGGGATGGGGCACTCCACCACCTCGAAGCCATTCTCCAAACGGCGCTTGATAACCAGCGACGACTCCCCAAGCTCCATAATCTGCTCGGCATAGGTAACCTGCGGCAGACCCATCTTCTCGGCCACCTGGGGGCCTACCTGGGCGGTATCACCGTCGATGGCCTGACGACCGGCCACGATTACATCGGGCTGAATCTGCTTCAGAGCGCACGAGAGGGCATAGGAGGTGGCAAGCGTATCGGAACCGGCAAACTCTCGGCCCGAGAGCAGGTAACCACCATCGGCACCTCGATACATCGCATCACGAATGATGTCGGCAGCACGCAACGGGCCCATGGTCAGCACATGCACGGTCGAGCCCTCAGCCATATCCTTAAGCTGCAGAGCAGCCTCCAGGGCGTTCAAATCTTCGGGGTTGAAGATGGCCGGCAGTGCTGCACGATTGACCGTACCTTCGGGGGTCATCGCATCCTTGCCCACATTGCGGGTATCGGGCACCTGCTTGGCCAACACAACAATTTTAAGTTGCTTTGTCATAGCGAAATATAGTTTTAGAAAAACGACTCCCGAACCCTTTGTTCGAAGGCTCGGGGTCGATTATTGATTTTCTTAACGGACAATGGTCTCCTCGCGGTCGGGACCTACCGAGATAATTTTCACCGGAACACCGGTCTCCTCTTCAATGAACTCCACATAGCGACGGAACTCCTCGGGGAACTCTTCGTAGGTGCGGCAGTTGCGAATATCGCTCTTCCACCCCTTAAATTCGCGGTAGACGGGCTGAATCTCCACTCCATCGACCGTATAGGGGAACTCCGTGGTACGCTTGCCGCCCATATCGTAGGCTACGGCCACCTTTACCGAGTCGAAGTCGTTAAGCACATCCGACTTCATCATGATGAGCTGCGTTACGCCGTTGATCATGATCGAGTACTTCAGCGCCACCAGGTCGAGCCATCCGCAACGACGCTCACGGCCCGTCACGGCACCATACTCATGGCCGATATCGCGCATACGGGCACCCGCCTCGTCGAAGAGCTCGGTGGGGAAGGGGCCGCTACCCACACGCGTGCAGTAGGCCTTGAAGATACCGAAGACCTCGCCAATGCGGTTGGGGGCCACACCCAGACCCGTGCAGGCTCCGGCGCAGACCGTATTCGAAGAGGTTACATAGGGATAGGAGCCGAAGTCGATGTCGAGCAGCGTACCCTGTGCGCCCTCGGCCAAGACCGTCTTATCCTCGCGGAGCAGACGGTTGATTTCGTGCTCGGAGTCGATGATACGGAACTCTTTGAGGTACTCCAGTGCCTCAAACCAACGGCTCTCCAGCTCGGCCACATCGTAATCGTAAGACATCGAGTGGAGGATATTCTCGTGGCGGTGCTTGGCCTTAAAGTAGATGGACTGGAAGTCGGGATTGAGAATATCACCCACGCGCACACCGTTACGGCTCACCTTATCGGTGTAGGTGGGGCCAATACCCTTGCCCGTGGTACCAATCTTCGAGCTACCCTTGGCAGCCTCGTTGGCGGCATCGAGAATGCGGTGCGTAGGCATAATCAGATGGGCCTTCTTCGAGATGTAGAGACGCTTGGTGAGGTCGTGGCCGCTGGCAGCCAGCGCCATGGCCTCCTCGCGGAAGAGAATCGGATCGAGCACCACGCCGTTACCGATGATATTCACCTTGCCGCCCTGGAAAATTCCCGAAGGAATCGAGCGCAACACATACTTCTGGCCATCAAACTCGAGGGTGTGGCCCGCATTGGGACCGCCCTGGAAACGGGCTACAACCTGATAGTTGGGGGTCAGCACATCGACCACCTTACCTTTACCCTCATCACCCCACTGCAAGCCGAGGATGACATCGACTTTCTTCATCTTTAACCTTTCTTGTTAAGTGTGAACCCCGCTCAAAGGCGGAGATTAAAAACATTTTTTGCACTCAAAGGTACGAAAAATTTATGAATCGGCCCAAATTCACCCCGCGAATTATTAACATTTTATAAAAATTCGACCTTCACCGACGAAAAAAGGCCGACTTGACACAGCAAGTCGGCCTCTATGGCATGAGCAACGCGCTCCCTGAAACTACATATCTTCGTCGTCGGAGGAGATTGAGTCATCCTGAATCTCGTCAGCCCCCTTGATCTCGTCGTCATCGTCGAAGTAATCCTTATCGTCGTCATCAATGGCACGATCGTCGATCTTCACATCAATCTTGACGAGATAGGCTACCTCATCGGTCTCGAAAGGCACGGCATAGAAGAAGTCGCCGTTGGGCTTGTCGATACGCATCATCGCCTCCGAAAAGCCCATCGGATAGTAGGCCTTTACCGCCTCCTGGAGCTCCATGGGCAGATTATTGAAGCTGGTAACAAGATTACGCTTTTTTAATATAGGTGTCGTCATAAAGTTGCTGAAATTTTCTGCAAGTATAAGCAAAATTCGCAATTATGGCAAATATCACCATTTTTTTTGCAAAAAAATTTTTTTCGGCTGAAAATCCACACAAATTGTCTATCTTTACGACAGATTATACCCATTAAACAACCGACCGCGCAACGATGGAGCAGACAAAGGCGAGAATCGAATCCCTACGCCGGGAGCTTAACTACCACAACCACAAGTACTATGTCGAGAACGCGCCCGAGATTTCGGATTTCGATTTCGACCGCTTGATGCGTGAGCTCCTCGACCTGGAGGAGGCCAACCCCCAATTTCGGGACCCCAACTCCCCCACTGCGCGCGTGGGCAGCGACCTCTCGTCGGAGTTTCACACCATCAGACACCGCTTCCCGATGCTCTCACTCTCGAACACCTACTCGCTCGAGGAGCTCGACGAATTTATGCTCCGCATCGAGCGCGAGGAGGAGGCTGTGGAGTATGTCTGCGAGTTGAAGTTCGACGGCACGGCCATCTCACTCACCTACGAAGCGGGGAAGCTCGTCCAAGCCCTCACGCGAGGCGATGGAGAGCAGGGTGACGATGTAACGAACAATGTACGCACCATTCGCAGCGTACCCCTCACGCTGCAAGGCGAGGGGTGGCCCGCCCTCTTCGAGATTCGCGGCGAGATACTGATGCCCTATGCCTCGTTCGACCGCCTGAACCGCGAGCGCGAGGAGCGGGGCGAAAACCTCTTTGCCAATCCGCGCAACGCAGCTGCCGGCACGCTGAAACAGCAGCAGTCGGCCGTCGTGGCGAAGCGTGGGTTGGACTGCACACTCTACCAGATGGCCGGCAACAACCTCCCGTTCCGTTCGCATTGGGAGAATCTGCAACGGGCACGCGAGTGGGGATTCAAAATTTCGGACCACATGCAGGTGTGCCGCAGCCGTGAGGAGGTCAAGGCCTTCATCGGGCGTTGGGACGAGGAGCGCAAGAAGTTGCCCTTCCCCACCGACGGGGTGGTCATCAAGGTGAACAGCTACGAGCAGCAGCGGCGTCTGGGCTTCACGGCCAAGGCCCCCAAGTGGGCCGTCGCCTATAAATTCAAAGCCGAGCAGGCGCTTACCGAGCTTTTGAGCGTCGATTTTCAGGTGGGTCGCACGGGAGCCATCACCCCCGTAGCGAACCTCGAGCCGGTGTTGCTGGCCGGCACGACCGTCAAGCGCGCCACACTTCACAATGCCGAGCAGATTGCCCAACTCGATCTGCGTCTGCACGATCGTGTATATATCGAAAAGGGGGGCGAGATTATCCCCAAAATTACGGGGGTGGAGCTCTCGGAGCGCCCCGAGGGGAGTGAGCCCTTCCGCTATATCGACCGCTGTCCCGAGTGCGGCGCCGAGTTGGTACGCCTGGAGGGGGAGGCCAAGCACTACTGCCCCAACCAAAGCGGTTGCCGCCCCCAAATCGTGGGGCGCATCATCCACTTCATACGCCGTAAGGCGATGGATATCGAGGGTTTGGGCGAGGAGACCGTGGAGCTGCTCTTCGACCGCGGGCTTGTGGGCGATGTGGCCGACCTCTACGACCTAAAAGCCGAGCAGTTGGCACCTCTGCCCCGCCTGGGCGACAAGTCGGCCCGCAACATCATCGAGTCGATACGCCTCTCGACGCAAGTACCCTTCCACCGCGTACTCTTCGGGCTGGGCATTCGCTTTGTGGGCGAGACCACGGCGAAGTATCTGGCCGCCCACTTCAAGTCGATCGAGGCGGTGATAGGTGCCACGCGCGAGGAGCTGTGCGAGGCCGAAGAGGTGGGCGAGAAGATTGCCGACGCCATCCTCGACTACTTTGCCGACGCAAAGAACCGAAGCATCATCGAGCGTCTGCAGAGGGCCGGATTGCAGTTCCGGGCTGCCGAGCAGGAGAGCCTCTCCGAGGCCCTGAAGGGGCTCTCGATTGTCATCTCGGGCTCCTTCCTGCGCCACAGCCGCGACGAGTTGAAGGCGCTCATCGAGGCCCACGGCGGCAAGAACCTCTCGGCCGTATCGGGCAACGCCGACTACCTCCTGGCGGGCGATAAAATCGGCCCCGCAAAGCTCAAAAAGGCGGAGCAGCTGGGCATCCGCATCCTCTCGGAGGAGGAGTTCGAGGCGATGATTTCGGGCTGCGAGGTACGCCCCTCGATCGAAGAGTTCGAGCCGATAGCGGAGATTGAGACCAAACCGATGGGGTTGCCCGTTCAGGGGAGCCTCTTTTAAGAGAGAAGTAAAAAAAGTAACTCATAAAAACAAGAGTAACATGAAAGCGCAGAATAAATTGAGCGGCGTGGGTGTAGCCCTCGTAACCCCCTTTACACCCGAAGGAAGAATCGACTACAAAGCCCTGGAGCAGATGGTAGATTATGTCATCGAGGGTGGCGTGGACTACATCGTGGGACTGGGCACCACGGCCGAGACCCCGACCCTCTACATTCAGGAGCGTGCCGTTGTGGCCCGCTACATCATCGACCGCACGGCCGGCCGCGTACCGGTGGTGTTGGGTGTGGGCGGTAACTCCACCTCGGAGGTGTTGGATCAGCTGCGCGAGTTCGACCTGCGCGGTGCCGACGCCATCTTGAGCGTTACACCCTACTATAATAAGCCCTCGCAGGAGGGGCTCTACCAGCACTACAAGGTGGTATCGGAGCACTCGCCGCTGCCAATTATTCTCTACAACATTGCGGGTCGCACGGGCGTAAACATGACCGCCGAGACGACGCTGCGCATCACGCGTGACTTCAAGAACATCATCGGCATCAAGGAGGCCTCGGGCAACCTTACGCAGATTCAGGAGGTCATTGACCGCCGACCCGAGGGATTCCTCGTTCTGTCGGGCGACGACGGCATTGCCGTGGATGTGATGCGACGCGGTGGCGATGGCGTGATTTCGGTGGTGGCCAACTGCTTCCCCAAGCGCTTCATGGAGGTGATGACGCTGGCCCGCGAGGGTCACTTCGACGAGGCCGACAAGGCTTTCGAGGTGCTCGACGAGGCGGTAAAGGCGCTCTTCCGTGAAGGCAATCCCACGGGTGTGAAGTGCGCACTCTCGACCATGGGATTGATCGGCAGCACGATGCGTCTGCCGTTGGTGAAGGGTACCCCCGAACTCGAAAAGTGCTTCAAGGAGCTCATCGCGAGATACGATTTGTGCTAAAAACGCGTTAGGGGTAGAAAACCGATTGCCATGAAACGACTACTTATTGCGCTCTTGCTGTGGGCCGTACCGGCCACGGCGAAGGTTCCCGTCGAGGAGGATATCATCTCGAAGATTTCGGAGCCCTCGTCCCCCTACTACTACCCCAACCTGATGATGCGCTTCGAGCAGGGTGATCGCACCCTCAACGAGGAGGATTACCACTATCTCTACTACGGTTACGCCTACCAGGAGAACTACCGTCCGTTGGTTACCAACGAGGCCTTCGACAAGGTGATGTTGCTGGTCTCGAGCCTCGATGTAGACCACCCCGAGGTGAGCAAGTTGCAGGAGATTCTCATCGCACTTGACGAGGCACTCGACCGCGACCCCTTCAACCCGCAGCTGCTCAACTTGAAGGCCTACGCCTACGGAGCACTGGGCAACCGCGAAGCCGAGCAGAGCGCCTACGAGCAGATGCGCCATGTGATGATGACCATCGAGGATTCGGGCGACGGGCTAACCAAAGAGAGCCCCTGCCACATCCTGATGTTCGACCATGCGTTGAGTCTGTTGGCCTCCTACGGGCTGAATACCGAGCGGGCCAAAATCATCAGCCGTGAGGTGGAGTACATTCCACTGACCGTCCCCCGCGTAGTGATGGGAAAGAAGATAAGGGGCTACTACTTCGATTACAGCCGCATCTACCGCAACAAACCCGAAGGGTACACCTTCAAGCGCGACCGCACCTGGCAGTTCAACAACCTGCCACCCAAAGAGTATAAATAGGAATATAGCATCATGAAGAGCCTGCGATACCTCATCCCCATCACCCTGCTTACGCTGCTTACGCTTGTCGCCTGCCGCGAGGAGGAGGAGAGTCCGAAGTGGGTACGGCCGCCCTATCAGGAGGTGGCCGACCAGACCGTGCTGATGTATCTTTCGGGGCAGTCGCTGCTGTCGCACTTTCGCCGCAACATCGAGGAGGTGCAGCAGGCCATCGACCGGCACATCCTCTACAACAGCCGTCTGCTGCTCTATGTACAGCCCAACAGCAACCAATCGCTGCTGATCGAGTATTCGTTCGACTACGACAAGCAGGCCTCACGGGCCGACACGCTGCGCCGCTACGAGGGGAAGAGCTCCATTATGATTGACCATATCGTGGAGGTGCTGACCGATGTGGGTGAGTTGGCTCCCGCCGAGCGCTACGGCATGGTATTGGGCTCCCACGGCGGAGGTTGGGTCGAGAGCACCTGGACCGACCTGCGCATGAGCGAGGACGAGGAGGATATGGGCGACGAGTGGATGCAACGCCACGGCCTGAACAAGCCCTCGTTCGACTGGCTGCACAAGAGCCCGGGAGCCGAAGCGACCCGCTGGTTTGGTGAGCACAAGGGGATGACGACCAACATCGAGAATTGGGCCACAGCCTTTGAGCGGGCCCCCATTCGGATGGAGTACCTGATATTCGATGCCTGCTTCATGTCGAACATCGAGGCGCTCTACGAGTTGCGCCACGCGGCCGACTACATCGTCGCCTCGCCCTGCGAGATTATGGGGCGCGGCATCAACTACAGCATGGCATTGCCGACCCTCTTTACCGAGAAGGGCGAGAGCCACGACCTTTTGGGCTTCTGCCAAAGCTTCTATGACTTCTACTCCACGACTACCACGACACGCCAATCGGGATGTATCGCCATGACGGTCTGCGCAGAGCTGGAGGCGATGGCCGAGGCGACACGCCGCGTACTTGCGGGCCCGACACGAACCGTGGATGCCTCTACGCTGCAAAGTTACGAGGGGCTCTATCGTCACCTCTTCTTCGACTTCAAGGAGTATATCGAGGCGGTGGGCAACGACGAGGAGCTGTTTGCCGACTTTGAGGAGCAGTTCGAGCGTACCTTCCCCAAGGAGTACCGCCTCCACACCCCCGAATTTTATTCGGGCTACAACGGAACCATGAACCCCATTGACTACTACTCGGGGGTAACAACCTCGATGCCCAGCACGAAGTACCCCACCGACTACGCCACCACGCCGTGGTATAGAGCGATGTATGAGCAGTAGCCGACACCTACACCATGAAAGAGGATAAAATCGAGATACAGGGTGCCCGTGTGCACAACCTCAAGAATGTGGATCTGACCATTCCGCGCGACAAGCTGGTGGTCATCACCGGACTCTCGGGCTCGGGCAAGTCGTCGCTTGCCTTCGATACGCTCTACGCCGAGGGACAGCGCCGTTATATGGAGACCCTCTCGACCTATGCTCGTCAATTTGTGGGCACGATGGAGCGACCCGAGGTGGACAAAATTACGGGATTGAGCCCCGTGGTGGCCATCGAGCAGAAGCCCACCAACAAGAATCCCCGCTCGACCGTAGGTACCGTAACCGAGATCAACGACTTCCTCCGACTGCTCTATGCACGCGCATCGAGGGCCTACTCCCCCATCACGGGCGAGGAGATGGTTCACTACAGCGACGAGCAGATTTGCGAATTGATATTGGAGGGCTTTGCCGGTCGCCGCATCGCCCTGCTGGCCCCCATCGTTCAGGGGCGCAAGGGTCACTACCGCGAGCTCTTCGAGAGTTTGATGAAGCGCGGTTTTCTCTATGCACGCATAGATGGAGAGATTCGAGAGTTCTCGTCGGGCATGCGACTCGATCGCTACAAGATACACACCATCGACCTGGTGGTAGACCGCCTGGTGGTAAATGCCGAGGGGCGCGACCGACTGATGTCGTCGCTCAAGGAGGCCCTGCGCCAGGGCAAGGGGACCATGTCGGTCTATGACTACGGTACCGAGGCGGCACGCTTCTACTCGCGCCACCTGATGTGTCCCTCGACGGGTGTCGCCTTCGAGGAGCCGGCCCCCCACACCTTCTCGTTCAACTCCCCCAAGGGGGCCTGCCCCCACTGCAACGGATTGGGCGAGGAGGCGGTATTCGACATGGAGAAGCTGATTCCCGACCCGCGGCTCTCGCTTGCGGAAGGGGCCATTGAGCCGCTGGGCAAGGGGCGCCAAAACCTTCTCTTTGCCATCCTCGAACAGCTGGGCCGTCGCTACGACTTTACGCTCGACGACCCCGTGGAGAGCCTCTCGGAGGCGGCGATGAATGCTATCCTGTATGGTGACTCGGAGCCCGTGGCCGTAAACTTCTCCGACTTCAGCTACTCCACCTCGGGCGTACAGCTCGTCTCGTGGGAGGGAGTGGCCGAGTATATCAATCGTGGCGACGAGGAGGATTCGAAGCGCGGACAGAAGTGGCGCGGACAGTTCCTCTCGTACCGTCCCTGCTCGCTCTGTGGCGGCTCACGCCTGAAGAAGGAGTCGTTGCAGTTCCGCGTGGACGGAAAGAACATCGCCGAAGTATCGGCCCTCTCGATTCTCGACTTCGCCGCCTGGATTGCAGGGGTCGAGGAGCAGATGAGCGAAAAGGAGCGCACGATTGCCGCCGAGATTTTGAAGGAGATTCGCGAGCGACTGGGCTTCCTGGTCGATGTGGGGTTGGGATACCTCTCCCTAAACCGTGCCTCACGCACCCTCTCGGGTGGTGAGAGCCAGCGCATCCGTCTGGCGACACAGATTGGTTCGAAGTTGGTCAATGTACTCTACATCTTGGACGAGCCCTCCATCGGACTGCACCAGCGCGACAACCTGCGACTGATATCGAGCTTGAGAAGTCTGCGCGACGCAGGCAACTCGGTCATCGTGGTTGAGCACGACGAGGATATGATGCGTGCAGCCGACTTTGTGGTCGATGTGGGCCCGTTGGCCGGTCGAAAAGGGGGTAAAATCGTGGCGGCAGGCACCTTCGACGAGATTTTGAAGGCCAACACCATCACGGCCGACTACCTCACGGGGCGTCGCCAAATAGAGCGTCCGAAGAGCTACCGCAAAGGGAGCGGCGAAGTGCTGCGTCTGGCAGGTGCCACGGGCAACAACCTGCAAGGGGTGGATGTCGAGTTCCCGTTGGGCAAGTTTATCTGCGTTACGGGCGTGAGTGGCTCGGGCAAGTCGTCGCTCGTGAATGGGACGCTGCGTCCCATCCTGAGCCGTATGCTCTACCATTCGCTCGACCAACCGCTCCCCTACGAGCGCATCGAGGGGGCCGAACATATCGACAAGTTGGTGGTGGTGGACCAATCGCCCATCGGACGCACCCCGCGCAGCAATCCCGCCACCTACACCAACCTCTTTGCCGACATTCGCAAACTCTTTGAGCAGACGCCCGACGCCCAGGTGCGCGGTTTCAAGGCGGGACGCTTCTCCTTCAATGTGAAGGGGGGCCGCTGCGAGGAGTGTCGTGGCGCAGGTGTGCAGACCATCGAGATGAACTTCCTGCCCGATGTCTATGTGCGCTGCAAGGCGTGTGGTGGCAACCGCTACAACCGCGAGACGCTCGAAGTGAGGTACAAGGGCAAGACGATTAACGATGTGCTGAACATGACCATCAACCTGGCGGTCGAGTTCTTCGAGCACATCCCCTCCATCTACCTCAAGCTGAAGGCTATTCAGGATGTGGGTCTGGGGTATCTGACCCTCGGGCAGCCCTGCACTACCCTCTCGGGTGGCGAGAGTCAGCGCATCAAGCTCTCGACCGAGCTCTCGAAGCGCGACACGGGACGCACGCTCTACATCCTCGACGAGCCCACCACAGGACTCCACTTCGAGGATATTCGCCAGCTGCTGATTGTGCTCGGCAAGTTGGTCGACAGGGGAAATACGGTCATTGTCATCGAGCACAACCTCGATGTGATTAAGATGGCCGACCACCTGATAGACATTGGCCCCGAAGGGGGGCGTGAAGGGGGACGCATCGTCGCCACAGGTACCCCCGAGGAGGTTGCCGCCGTCGAGGAGAGTTACACGGGGCAGTTCCTCAAAAAGATACTCAACGCATAAAAAAGGGATGGCTAAAAAATCAGCCATCCCCTTTTTATAGGAGGTTGAATAAAAAGAGGTAGTTTTAGGCTTGCGGCCATAACGACAAAAAGACTTTTTATTCAGCCTATATTTTTGCCTTATGACCTCGTTTAACTCATCGCGGCAAGCAGCCAATTGACCCCTTCAGCCATCGAGACCCACCCTACGAGGTCCAACAGACAGACGATGACAATGGCGATGGTGAAGTAGCGGACAAACTTCACCCCCCAACCAATGGCGTAGTGCGAAGCGAGGAAGGCTCCGATGATATTACCCAGGCCGTGTAACAGACCGTAGGCGTAGTCCACCTGGCCGTTATACATGAAGACCAACATCGAGAAGGGGCTCGACACGAATATCACAAAGCCCTTGAGGATATTCGCCGTAACGATATCGAGGTGGAGGGTCCAAATCGTGATCGCCAACACCACATAGCCCAGGCCGATGTAGATATAACCGCCATAGAAGCCGATCAGGAAGAACCAAAGGTAGTGCCAGGGGTTGAGTTTGAGGGCATGACCCGCCGGCAGGTGGCTCTTGTGGCGGTCGAATATCATATAGATGAGGATGATGGCCAACACCACCCCGAGGCAAATCTTAAAGATTTTCTCGTCGAGCTGGGTTGCCAACATCGAGCCTGCGATGTTACCGATGATGGTAGGTATGGAGAGCAAGAGCCCCGCCTTCACATCGAGCATCCGTTTGCGGATGAAGGTGAGCGACGAGGTGAGGTTTTGCAACACCACCGCGATGCGATTCGTACCATTGGCCATCGTGATGGGGAGGCCCATGGCCGTAAAGATCGAGATGGTGAGCACCGTACCTCCTCCGGCAAGCGTGTTGATGACGCCGACCAAGATGCCGGATGCAATCAACAAGGTTATCACTTGCCAGGTAAGCTCCATATTACAAATTTAAGTTTAATTCAAACGCGGGATTAGAGAATCTGAAACTCGTCGCGGTCTTTCCATGCGGGGAAGGCGTCGCGGAAGCGCTCCTGGGCCTTCAGGTCAATCTCGGCCACCAGAATAGCCTCCTCGTCGGCAGCCTCCTTGAGGATGCGGCCGCGGAAGTCGATAATCTGCGAGTCGCCGGCATAGTGCGAAGCGGGATCATCGCCCACACGGTTTACGCCAAAGACATAGGCCTGGTTCTCGACGGCGCGGGCACGCAGCAGAATCTTCCAGGGCTCGCGGCGGTCGGCAGCCCACGAGGCGCAATAGAGGATGGCGTCGTAATCACCACAATTGCGGCTCCATACGGGGAAGCGGAGGTCGTAGCAGATCAGCAGCAGGAAGCGCACACCCATATACTCCACCACCACGCGCTCCTGACCGGGGGTGTAGTCACGGCCCTCACCGCCCGGGCGGAAGAGGTGGCGTTTGTCGTACCAGGTCATCTCGCCCGAGGGCTTCACAAAGAACATACGGTTGCGGAACTTACCCTCCTCATCGACGATGACAATACTGCCGACCACCGCCTTCTGGTACTTCTGCGCCCAACCGCGCATGGCGGCAATCGTGGGGCCATCCATCGGCTCGGCCACAGCCGAAGCGCGAAGTTTGAAACCCGTGGAGAACATCTCGGGCAAAAGAACCAGGTCGGCATCGGCACGAGCAATCAACTCTTCGGCTACGGGGAGGTTGCTTGCCGCATTCTCCCACTGCATATCATACTGACAAACAGCTACTTTCATCTTTTTAACAATTAAATTGGAGTCTTTTTTGCTATTACAACTCCGGGTTGGTTTTAGGTTTTCGTTTTTTAGGTAATTACAAATATAACAAAAAATTCGCAAACTCTTCAACATTTCACTCCTTTTCGCTACCTTTGTCGAAAATTTCACTACAACAGAAGCCTATGTTACGCGCCGGTCGCACCTATACCCTTACCGTCAGCCGCATTTCGGACTACGGTCTCTACCTCGCCGATGAGGAGCAGCAGGAGGTTCTCCTGCCCAACCGATTTATCTCGCTGCAAGATAAGGTGGGCGATCAAAAGGAGGTCTTCATATACCACGATTCGGAGGACAGATTGGTAGCCTCGACCGAGACGCCTCTTCTGAAGGTGGGCGAGGCCGGCTTCCTGAAGGTGGTCGACAAGAGCGTACACGGTGCCTTCCTCGAGTGGGGTCTCTTTGGCAAGGATCTCTTCCTTCCCAACCGCAACCAGCAGGGGGGTGTAACCTCTTCGCGCCCCGTATTGGTCTACCTCTACGAAGACAACATCACGGGGCGTTGCGTGGCGACCCAAAAGCTCAAGCAGTATATCCACAACGAGGGCGACATCACGGTAAAGCCCCGCGAGGAGGTGCAGATATTGGTAGCCTCCGAGAGTCCCATCGGCTGGCGCGTGATTATCAACAACCGCCACTGGGGTATGCTCTACCGCAACCAACTCTTCCGTCCCGTCGCGCTCGGCGACCGCTTTACGGCCTATGTGAGCCGCATCACGGAGGATAACCGCATTGATGTCAGTCTCCAGCAGCAGGGCTACCGCGAGGTGCAGAACAGTGCCGAGCGTCTGCGCGAAATCATCCTCAACAACGGCGGATTCCTCCCTCTGGATGACAACTCATCGCCCGAGGAGGTGCAGAAGATGACGCAAATGAGCAAAAAGCTTTTCAAGCGCTCGTTGGGCGTACTGCTCAAGGGGGGCGAGGTGGAGTTCCTGCACGGGGGCGTAAAGCTCATCAAAAAGTAATCCATGAAGAAGATTGTTACGGCCGAGCGCGTATCGCGCGACCCTTCGGACAACTTCGTCTTTCAGCGCTCGCTGCTGGCCTACCACGAAGCCGCCAAGCGCATCCGCGGACGGGTGCTGGAGATTGGCACCGGCTCGGGCTACGGCGTGGAGGTGATTGCCCCCCATGCCGAGGAGTTCGTCACGCTCGACAAGTTCCGCTGCGAGGTGGAGCTGCCACCCCAGGTGAAGCAGCTCACCGCCACGGTACCTCCCCTGCCCTTTGCCAACGAGGAGTTCGACTGCGTCATCTCGTTTCAGGTCATCGAACACATCAAAAAGGACGATGTACTCATTCGGGAGATTGCCCGCGTCTTGAAGCCCGGCGGAGTGATGATTCTCTCGACCCCCAACCGCCTCATGTCGCTCACGCGCAACCCCTGGCACATCCGCGAATACAGTGCCGAGGAGTTCTATCGTCTGATGGTCCCCCACTTTGCACAGGTGGAGCAGTTGGGCGTCGAGGGCAACGAGCAGGTGATGGCCTACTACGAGAAGAACCGCGAGGGGGTGCGCCGCATCACCCGCTTCGATCCGCTGAAGTTGCAGTACCGCCTGCCGCGTTGGATGCTGCAAATCCCCTACGACATCCTAAACCGCCTCAACCGCCGCCGACTGCTTAGCGAGAACAGCGCGCTGACCTCCTCGATTCGCATGGAGGACTACCGCCTCTGCGAGGTACACGACCGCTGCTTCGACCTCTTCTACATAGCCCACAAGTAGTCGTTCGGTTGTATTGCTGACGAAACAGAGAGGGAGCCATGCGATTGCATGGCTCCCTCTGTTTGCAGGACTGCTTGATTAGTCGCCCCAGCCCGTGCTATCCTCGAAGCTATCCTCCGACGAGGGGGTGTAGTAGGCGTCGAACTCGACATTGTACTCCCCATTCTCGTTATAGCCGTTCAGATAGTAGCCGTTGCGAGCGTAGGCGTCGGCATTCATCTCCTCCTCGGTGATGAAGTCCTCGGCATCGAACATCAGATCCTCGAAACGGTTGATCGAGAGCTGGTAGGTGGCGTAGTTGGCCCAATACTTGGCGTAGATGGCCAAATTGCCCAGGATATCGCCCGTAGCGCCATTGCGCACGATGGGTTTGCCGGCAAAGCGGGCATAACCGCTCGAGCGTACCACATAGATACCGGCATTACCGGTCTGGGTGGGCAGACCCGAGAAGGAGAAGAGCACCGAACCGTAGAGGTTGGCCGCATTGGGATAGACCTTCTCGTTGAAGCCCCACTGGTACCAATACTTGCTCACTACGGGGCGCACATTGGTATCCATCCACGAGGGATAGATGTTGCCATCCACCTCGCCATACTCGCAGGTAACGCCCTGAATCCATACCAGACGACCCAACTTATCGACATTGTTCTGTCCGAAGAAGTCGTTCATGTTGGCAGCCGTGATGACGAGGATGTCGCCCTCGGCCACCGAAAGCTCGGTAGGCTCACCCACCTTGACATGCTTGGCAATGGTGGTGGGGTTCTCAATGTTGGAGTTGGCGTAGAACTTGTGCTCGCCCACCTTGTTGTAGGAGCTCGAGGGGGCGCCACCAATCGAGAGCATCATGCGGTAGTTACCCAGGTAGAGGCCCTTGAGCTTCACATAGACCCAGGTCGAGGGCATCGTACCGGTCTCGCGGTCGAAGTGGCCCACGGGGTACTTCAGGTAGTTACCGGTGCCGAGCTTGATCTCGATGGCACCCGTAGCGTCGCAGATGTAGAGCGACTTATAGACATTACCCTCCTCGTCGCTCGACTGCACCTTGCCCTTGATGTAGATGTCATCCTCGATTTGGAGATACTTCGTATCACCCCACGAGGTGTTGTCGCCCGTATGCTCCAGCGTATCGAACTCATCCAGGAAGAGCTGCTTCACCTGGGCAATGGTACGATACTCCATACCGGCAAAGTCCTCGTCGGTATATACCTTGGCAGGCGCAGGGGTATCGAAGTCGTTGTAGCAGCCAACCGCAGCAACCGCCACGGCAAGCATCAAACATACTTTATAGATATTTTTCATAGTCGTCATAACGGTTTAGCGATTAGAAACGGAAGTAGACATTCAGGTAGTAGGTCGTACCCAACAGGTAGAAGTACTTCGAGTCGAAAGGAGCGTAGTAGCGAATCGACTGCTTGTCCTGATTTACATAGGTACGCTGCGAGAGTCGCATCTGCTCATAACCACCCGTGCGGATATCCTGATTGTTCAGCAGATTCTTGATCTCGAGGCTGAAGCCGAGCTGGTAGCTGTAGCGGATATACCAGGTCTTACCGATGCTGGCGTTGAGCGTGAAGGCGGCATCGAGCTTCTCCTCTTGGCTCAAGGCCGTCAGGGCCTCATACTTCAGCGCACCGGGGAGGCTGGGCTCCTGACCACCGCGAATCACCGTCTGGTAGGCCGAAACGGTACGACGCGCGGGGTTCATCGAGAGGTAGTTGTGGGCGTAGTAGTTCCAGTCGAGCGAAGCGAACCAGTTGTTGTCGCTGCGGAACGAGAGACCGATATTCAGGGCCGTCTGGGGCGTGGACTCTACGCGGTAGCCATCCCAGAGCACCTTATCGCGGGCAACCACTACCGTGCTGTTATCCACCGTCTGCACGAAGTCGGCATCCGAGGTGTAGCGGTAGTCACCCAACGAGAGGGCTCCATTGAGCGAGAGACCCTTGTAGAGGGGAGCCGAGAAGGCGAACTCGATACCCATATAGCGCTGGTCGATGCCACTCATCGCAAAGTTCGTAAACGACGACTGCGTATCATCGTAGAAGGAGATGACGCGGGCCTGGTCGTTGATGGTGGTGTAGTAACCCGACAGGCGGGCCTTCAGCCAACGCAGATTGAGGTTGTAGGTAAGGTCGGCACCAAAGATCTTCTCGGTCGTGAGGCCCGGGGTTACATCGTTACGCGTACGCGACGATACGAAGGCATCGCGGAAGGTGGGGGCGTTCTCCATGTAGGCAACATTGGCCGAGAGCGAGTGGGCACCCGAGAAGCGGTAAGCGAACTCACCCTTGAGCTTGTAGGTCAAAAAGTCAAGCTTCTCGGAGTTGCCGAGCGACGAATCCATGAAGAGACCCTTCTGCCAGAGACCCTCACGCCACATATCGACATAGCCGACCTCACCACCGAGGCTCATCTCAAAGCCACCGAACTTGGCGTCGTACATCGCCCACAGCGAGGCGTTGCGCACATGAGCGTAGTAGTCGTAGCTCACCTTGTCGCCCTCCTTGGCGTGGCGAGCCTCGCCATGCTCACGGTAGTAGGCCACATCGTTCTGATAGAGCAGCGGATCGTCACCCATATCACGACGGGCGAACTTGTCGATATCGAGCCAATACTCACCACCGAGCAGATCCTTCACCTCGTTGTAGTACTCCGTGCGGTTGATGCGGGCAGCCAGACCGCCACGAATCTTCATCGTATTGCGGAACGAGTGCGAGAAGTTGACCACGAAGTTGAAGTCGCGCTGATCGGTGTGGCGCTCCTCGATCATGTAGTTGGCGCTCTCACCCTGCTTGTTGCGGTTGTAGTTCTCGCGATACATCTCGTCGAACTTGATGCGGCTCTTGGCAGGATCGGTCTGCCACTCCTGGGCCGTGAGAAGGGCGAGCTGGTTGTAGGTCATCTGCGTCGTGGGATCGACCTCCAACGAGGGGTCGGTGCGGTACGAACGATTCAGATAGAAACTCGGCAGGTAGCGGTAGTAGTCGGGGCGGGGATCCTGACCATCCATCCAGGTGAGGGCCGAGTAGCCGTTCTGACCAAAGCGGAACGAGGCGGCAGCCGAGAGCTTCGTGCGATCCGAGATATCGAAGTTGTAGTTGAGCATGGCAATCGGCTCGTGGTACTCGCGTACACGGGTATTGCGCTCCTCACCACACTGAAGACCCACATTGGGATTGTAGTAGTTGTTGCCCAACAGGTCGTAGGCCTCCTGGGTCGATGCCTGCTGTGCACCACGCTGCGTGGGGGTGCCGAGCACCGTGAGAGCCAGGGCGTGGCGGTCGTGGCCAAAGCGCTTCTCCACCGAGGCGAAGTAACCGAAGGCGTTGTAGAAGATACCGTCCACATAGCCGTTACCACCCTGACGGGTCGATACCGAGAGGGCATACGACCAACCGTTGTCCAGCAGACCCGAGCCGTAGCTGACCATCACACGGAAGCGATACATCGAGTTACCATTCACAACGCTGGCACGGAAGCCCTTTCTCACCTGCGAGGCGCGGGCATTGACATTGGTCGTACCGCCCACACCGTCGATACCGAAGCCCGACGACTCCAGACCGGCCGTATTCTCCTGGTTACGCGTAGCGTCGTTCAGACCGCTCCACAGCGACCAGGGGCCAAAGCCCGTCAGGGCGTCGTTGAAACGGATGCCATTGAGGTAGATCGACGAGTACTGCGAGTCGTAACCGCGCACATTGAAGCGCATCTCCGAAAATTTGTAGGAGGCGATATTGTTGAACAGGTCACGCGACGAGGAGAGCGACGAGGGGACAGCCTGCGCATCGCCCGAGGTCTCGGTGTCGAACTCGGCGAAGACCGAGTCGTCGATAATGGTCTGCATATCGGGCACGAGCGATACATAACCCGTATCCTTGACCATCTTCTCTACGCGTACAGCCACCTGGGAGGGCTCAAACTCGGGGGTCTCAAACTTCAAGTTGTAGATACCCGAAGGGAGCCCCTCGAAGAGGAAGTTACCCTCCGAATCGGTCAGCACCTCCAGGTCCAACCCCTCGATGCTCACCTTCACATTGCTCAACGCCGTACGGTCATCACGCGATACGACGCGTCCCTTCACGCCACCACTCTCTTGGGCCGAAACCACAAGCGACGAGAGCGCAAAGGCGACAATCAGAAGTAAATTTTTAATCTTCATATATACGTTGGTTTTTGTTAGTCGATAAAGATCATCACGGGGAAGTGGTCGCTGAAACCACCCTGGAAGTTGTTACCCACATAGGTACGCAGGGGGTAGTTCTTGTACTGACCCTCCTTCTGACGCAGATAGGGACGGTCGAAGATATAGCCGTAGAATCGGCGATCGGCCTTCTGGAGCTTCAGCTTGCCGGTCGAGCCCGTAGCCAGGTTCTCCGACACCACGATGTTGTCGAACAGATTCCAGGCATCGCGGTAGGCCAGCGTACCGTGACCCGCCTTCAACAGATTGACAAAGGGGTTATAGTAGCCATTCTCGGGAATCTCGTCGATGTCGCCACAGCCACCTAAGGTCTCCATCACGCTGTCGTCGGTGGCGTCGTCATTGAAGTCACCCATCATCACCACCTTCGTGGCGGGGTTGGCGGCACGTACCGAGTCGGCAGCCTCGCGCATCAGCGTAGCAGCACGCTCACGCAGGTAGGCCGAGGCAAACTGTCCACCACGGCGCGAGGGCCAGTGGGCCACCATGAAGTAGAAGGGCTCACCTTCGATGGTACCCCACATCGTCACGATGTCGCGCGTATAGAAGTCGGGGCGACCCTCGAGCGTATAGGGGATGGCGGCACTACCCTCCAACTTGAAGGCGTCGGCACGGTAGATGAAGCCCACATCGACACCACGGCGGTCGGGCGAGTCGTAGTGGCAGATGCGGTAGCGGGCCGGAGCCAGCATGCGCTGCGAAACGAGCTCCTCCAGCACGGCGCGGTTCTCGATCTCCGAGACTCCGATGACCACGGGATAGTCGGCCAGGGTAACCTTCTCACCCTTATTCACCATCGTAATGTCGGCAAAGACCTTTTCGAGGTTCTGCATCTTCTTTGCGAACTTCGTCTCGTTCCACTTCTTGGGCCCGTCGGGCAGGAACTCGTCATCGTTCTTCTCGGGGTCATCCACCAGGTCGAAGAGGTTTTCGAGGTTGTAGAAGACCACCTTGTGAGGTTTCTGGGCCCAAGCGCCGAGCGTCAGCGTCAAGAGAAGGGCCGAAAGTGTCAATTTCTTTATCATAGTTGTTGAGTTTGTTTTCATCCTTAACGAATACCCCATTCGGCGGCATTACACTGCGACTTGACAGCTTGCTCGACCGAGCTGTCGAGCATCGGGAAGAGGCGGATACCGATCTTCTGCTCCAACTCGGCCACCGAAATCATATACTCGGAGGCGTTACCCTTGTTTCCATCCGCCGAGTTGGGGGCCCAATAGGCGATCGCCTTCAACTGCGAGGGGTCGGTAATCTGGTCAATCGACTTGCCCGTCGAGCCACTGCGTGTGCGTAACATCGCCTTGTAGCAGTGCGAGGGGATGGTGATGCACTTGCCGGCCTTGTCGGTGGTGGTACCCTGACTACCCCACGCTCCCGTGACACAGTAGAGCGTATCGGCGCAGGCCTGCTTCGTACAGGCACCCTCGACATCGTTCCACAGCCCCCCGTTGAAGTCGTAGTGCTGGGGCATGATGTTGGTCGAGTAGAAGGTTTGGGCGTTCAGCTCGTCGGAGTAGCTCACATAGCGGTGGTTCGACATCACCTGGTGGCCTCTCACCCACGAGCCACGATAGGAGCCTATCGAGAGGTCGGTCTGATACTCGATGGGGATTTTGGGGTCGTACTGCCAATCGTCGGTGCGGCGGTAGGTGCCCGACATATAGCACTTATGGATCGGATAGGCACACCAAACAGCATAGCCAAGCTCGGTATCGAAGCAGAGCGAGTAGTTGCGCACACGCTTGCCCGAAGCGATATCGGCATAGTGGGTAACGGTTATGCGGTTCTCGCTCGGCGCGTAGTCGGGCAGCTCGGCCCAGGGCTTGTAGAAGAGCGAAGGGCGATCGAAGACCCCCTGCGTAAGGGTGAGCACGACGGGGGGCATCTCATCGATCGTAACGCGGATGGTTGCCACGCGCGGCTCCACGGTCATGTTCGAGGCGAGGTAGATCTTCTCCACACGCCTGTTGAGCGCCAAGACACCCGACTTCTCGGTTGCCTTCGTCTGGCGCGAAGTCCAACACCACGAGGGCTCCTGCTGCTCAATCTCGATCAGGTAGCCGCAACCGGCTCCGGCTACGAGTTCGATATCGTACTCGGCCTCATAGCCGCCGACCCTCAGTTCGCTCACGCCACCGCCATAGGGGAAGCAGACACTGACATGATCGCCCTTGGGAGGGGTATCCTCCACGGTCGAACAGCTGGTGCACATCAGCATACTCAAGCTGAAGATCATCACCGAGTATTGCAGGATGCGCCGATAGATATGAATGGTACTATTCATCAATTATAAATAGGTATGAGTCGTTTGTTTCGTCTTCATTAGGGAGTGCCCGGGCGATCAAGCCCGAGCACCCAAAGCGACAAACTCACAAGGGGATTTGTCGTAAAAAATTACTCGGCAAAAATCGTCACCTTCGACATGCGCATCTGCTTGGTGGCCGTAAAGGTTACCGTCTCTGCGCTACCCTCCCAGGTAGTCGTGGCGGCGTCGAAGGTACCCGTATCGGGTGCCAACGGACCGGGCTTGCTACCATAAGTCGTGAAGATGATCTTGGTAATGGTCTTGCCCTTACCGTCAATCTTCAAGATATCGCTTTGGTAGTAACGGATACCGCCATCGCTGGCGTTGTAGTTCGTTACACTGCTACTCACCTGCGTAAAGGTGAAGTCGAAGTCGCCAAAGGTGGTCGTCTGCCCCTCGGCCGTAGCCAAGTTGGTAGCCTCGGAGAAGTAGTCCGAGAACTTAATCTCAACCGAACCGGCCTCGGGAACTACAGCCTCACCTACCTCGTGCGATACATAGATGGCATTCTTACCCTGGGGCGTTTCGTAGTAGGAGGTACGAATGGTCTGGAGCGTGATGATATCGCCATCCTTCAAACCGGCAGCCTCATACTGCACCTTTGCTTCGCCATCAGGCGAGAGCAGACCATAGATATAAACCGAACCCGTCTCGTCTACCAGGTCAAAATTACCATACAGCGTATTGGCGGTATTCATAATCTTACCCGTCAGCTCATAGAGCTGGGTGTCGCTCTCGGGAGCGGCCAGGAACTCGGCCACCGTAGCCTTGATCACCTCGGGCTGCTCGGGATCCTCAGGCTGCTCGGGATCCTCGGGCTGCTCGGGATCCTCGGGATCGGGCGTAACGGCGGTGCCGTTCAGCTCGTAGAGAACTACGCCATAGTAGCCATTGCCCAAGTTCGAGGTCTTGTAGGCACCGAAGCGCTTGTACTCGGCATCGTAGCGGCAGAGGATAGCACGATCGGTAACCGAAGCATCGGCGATAAGATAGACACCATTATCGGCCGTGGCGGTCCAAGTCGTAGCGGTCTCGGCCGAGATAATCTTGGTACCCGAACCCGGGTAGGTCAGATAACCCTTCGAGCCCTTCAGCGTGTAGCCACCTGCGGTCTCCTCGATGGTCACAGCGGCCGTCATAGGCATCTCAATCACACCATCTACGGGAGTTACCTCTACCACATCGGGCGTGCTACCCGAGCCGGTATTGATATACGAAGCGTTAAGAGCAGCATATACCGAACCGGTCTCGCCTACCAGCACATACTGCTTGCCGGGGGTGAGGGTCGTCACGCGGGCAAACTGGCCCTTCTCCACCTCGGGATCGGGCGCGGGCTCGGCGTTCTCGTCGGTAAAGTCGGCTACATCGGCAGCCGTACGGGGCATAATCTGGGCAGCACCCTGGTAGAGGGTAACATAACCTCTCATCGTACCCGTCTTGCTTGCAGCATAGGCCTTGCCTACGAAGTCGGCAGCACCCTTCTGCACATAGACCGTCAGATTCTTACCATCTGCGGTGAAGGTATGAGTCTTGTAGTTGTCGGCGGTGGTCCAGGTCTGCGAGGTGGCAGGCGAGGTTACATTCTCCAGCTCAACAACCATCGACTGGTAGCTGGCCAGATCATCTACCGAAACCTTGATGGGGGTAATCTCGGCGGTACCCACCTTCTCGATCGTGCACCACTGCTCGGCAGCCGAACCGGTAACCTCATATACACCGTTGTAGGTTACGACACGGGCCATACCGGCAGCGAGGGTAACCTTCACCTTATCGCCGGCCTCGAAGGTGTACTTCTCGTCGGCGGGGTCGGTAACACCGCTACCATAGAGCAGAATACCGTTGCCGGCCTCGGTGGCACCCTCGGTCATGATGGGCAGGTTCTTCGATACGGTGTTACCGGCAGCCTTGTTGGGAACTACCACACCGTATACCACTACATTGGCAGCGCTGTTGAGCACCGTCTGCGTAGCACCGGCATCCGTACACTTGGCCACAATCTCGGGAATGGTCATCTCGACCGACTCACCCGTGGGAGGCGTTACGGGACCCGACGAACTGCCATCGAAGGTGATAGCCTCGCCGGCGCTCTGGGCAGCCGACAGCAGCACATCGTCCAGACGATAGGAGCTGGCTACCGAAGCGGCAAACTTGATCCACAGCGTCGTGGTACCCTCGGGCAGCGTGAAGTGAGCCGTAGCCACATTCCACTTCGCCTCGGCAATGTTGTGCGAGAGGGTGATGGGGGCCGACCAATTCTGACCGTCGGCAGAGAGGATCACGGTAAACTCGTTGGTCGAGAAGATGCTGCCATTATCCTGCGAATACTTCTCGGCACCAAAGCTCAGCTCGTAGTTCAGCGTAGCGGGCAGCGTGATGTTCTCGATCTGGAAGTAGGCACTGCTACCGAAGAAGAGGTTGTTCTTACCCGAGCCGGCATAGTCCGAATAGCCACCGTTCGAGTTCGAGTTGTTGCGAGCCGACATACCGCTGAAGGAGTAGTTTACCGTCTCGGCACCCGTACCCTCCTGGTTCTTCCAACCCTCGAACTGATCGAGGTAGGGCCAGCTCGTGCCATTGGTACCATAGGTCTTGGTGGCCTCCTCCTTGTCGAAGTTGTTCGAGTAGACATCCTCGGTGATGGGGGCCTCGCCGCCTACGGTCTGCACGATTGAGATCTTCTCGTCGGCATTACCCCAAGGGCCATAGGTGGGGTGAATCAGGGTAAAGGTAATCTCGCCCGAACGAGCTGCGGTGGCCTCGCCAACCGAAACCTCGATGGTGCCGTTACCATCACCCTTGGTGGGGGTTACCGTCACCCAATCGGGCTTGGCAGCAACCTTCCACTGGCAGTTGGCCGTGATCTGCACAGCCTCGTAGCCACCCTGCTCATCGAAAGTCAGACTCTGGGCCGAAACCGAGAGAGCAGGAGCCTGGACCGTGTCGCTGTTGTCCTCCTCACAGCCCGTGAAGGCCATGGAGACAATACCCAACATAGCGACAAACATCCACTTAAAGAAAATGTTTTTGCTCATAACTGTTTGAATTATTGGTGAATAAAATTGTTAATTACTCATTGCTTTCCCAACGCATGTACGCGCACGCGAGGGAAATGGCTACAAATTTAGAAATTATTGGAGAAAAAAGCAAAAATAATTCACGATTCACAATTCAAAATTCAACATTGGCCCCTTTGATGATTGGGATTTGGGAAATTTAAGGTGTTTAGAGGAGCCTATTTGTGCCGACATAAAATTCCCCCGAAAGGGCTGTACTAAAGCGTACTACCCTTTCGGGGGAGTGATTGAAGGGCAAAATTTGCCCTATAAAATCAACAAATTATCGGATGCGGTCGAGCGAACGCACCAACAGCTCATCGCGGAGAATCGCTCTCGCAGCCAGCCAAACAAAGAGAAGGCAAGCGAGAGGGAGGATGGCGGCAGGCATCAGGGAGCCCTTGTCAAGGGTGTTCTGCGGACCCCAATAGAGCATCGCCTCCATGGCAGCAACACCAACCAAGAGAACGGCCTCGGCAGCGCAGAGGCGAATCTGAAGCATGCGGCGCTTGTAGAGGAAGAGGGTGATTAAGGGGAGCAGAGTTGCGGCACCCATCAGCAGGGAGAAGTAGATGGGGGTATTCCCGATGACCACCCCGTCCACGCGCAGGTTGAGCGCATGAAGCATGACCTGGTTGCCCTCGTGCGAAAACCACATGAGCGGCAGGAAGAAACAGAGGGCCATCAGGGCCGTAATAAGGAGGAGCCAAAGGCTCTGAATGCGTTGAATCATCAGTTTAGGTAATTATTCTATGCGTTTGTCAATCAAATAGTTGTTTCGGTTGGATGCTCCACGGTTAATCAGCTCGCCGAGGAAGCCTGCCAGGAAGAGCTGCACACCGAGAATGACAGCCAAAATCGCCAAATAGAAGAGCGGCTGGTCGGTCACGGGGCGCAGGGGCAGGGCGTTGAACTGCTTATAGAGTTTCTCGGCGATGACCCAGATGGTCGTACCACCTCCGAGCAGGAACATCAGCGTACCAAGCGAGCCGAAGAAGTACATCGGCGAGCGGCCGAAGTGGGACAGGAAGGTAACCGTAATCAGGTCGAGGTAGCCCTTCACCATACGCTCCAGGCCAAACTTCGAGTGGCCGTACTTGCGGGCGCGGTGCTCCACCACCTTCTCCCCTATTCGGCGGAAACCGGCCTGTTTGGCCAGGATGGGGATATAGCGGTGCATCTCGCCATAGAGTTCGATGGACTTAATCACCTTCTTGCGGTAGGCCTTCAGGCCGCAGTTGAAGTCGTGGAGCTTGATTCCCGACACTACGCGGGCCGTGAGGTTGAAGAACTTGCTGGGCCAGCGCTTGCCGATGGGGTCGTAACGCCGTTTTTTCCACCCCGATACAAGGTCGTAGCCCTCGTCGAGAATCATGCGACGCATGGCGGGAATCTCGTCGGGCGAGTCCTGCAGGTCGGCATCCATCGTAAAGACCACCTCGCCACGGGCCGCCTCGAAGCCACAGTAGAGGGCTCCCGACTTGCCGTAGTTGCGCGAGAAGCGGATGGCACGGATGGCAGGATAGCGCTCCTTGAGCTCCTCGATCACACTCCACGAGTCGTCCGACGAGCCGTCGTCCACCATCACCACCTCGTAGGAGAGGTGATTTTTGAGGGCCACGCGGTCGATCCAAGCCACCAACTCGGGCAGCGACTCCTCTTCGTTATAGAGGGGTACGACGACCGAGATATCGAGTTTTTCCGCCATTACTCTTCGCTGTTAGTGGTAAAGATGTCGGCACGACGACGGGTGAAGGCTGCAATAAAGAGGCCATAGAAGAGGCCGCGCAGCAACAGCCCGAGGGTGTGCGAGAGGAGCACCCACAGAGGCGAGAAGAGCATCGTCTGGTAGAGCTCCTTCATCTCGACCAGCTGATCGGTGGAGTAGAGCTTGGTCTGGGCCAAAGTAGCCACCATCGTCGAGCCCATCTCGCGGTAGAGCTCGGGGAAGAGGAGGTTGTGGGCGAAGATCTCGTAGGCACCCGAGACGATGCCGGCAAAGAGCGAGACGGCCAACACATACTTCAAGCCCTTGCCATAGGAGAAGTTGCCATCGGCAGCGAGCAGAGCGCGACGCTGCGTAAAGATGTAGAGCAGCGTAACGAATACGGCGATATGGAAGAGGTTAATCGCCGTGGCGAAGAGGCCCGAGCCGTGCAACAGGGCGGCCAGCAACAGAAAGACAATCTCAACAGCACCATAGATGGCACCATGGCGACTTGCGTCGCTCCAAAACTTGTTGTTATTCATTTTCGTAAGTTAATTTATATGCAGTTAAACTTTATTCCAATTCACCCAATCCTTCGCGGATGATTTCCACCTCGTCGCCACACAAATCGACGACCGTCGTGCGCTCGGTGGTACCGTAGCCGCCATCGACCACAAGGGCCACCTCACTGCCGAAGCGCTCGTCGAGAAGCTCGGGGTCGGTGGCGTACTCCTCCTCTCCCTCGACAATATCGACCGAGGTGGTGAGCATGGGGCATCCCAGGCGCTCGACCAGCGCACGGGCGATGGCGTTGTCGGGGATGCGGACACCGATGGTCTTTCGCTTCGAGAGGGCCTTGTCGGGCATACGCGACGAGGCGTTGAGCAGGAAGACGAAGGGGCCGGGCAGGTTGCGTTTGAGCAACTTGAAGGCCTCGTTATCCACGCGACAGAACTCGGCCACCTGCGAGAGGTTCTCGAAGAGCACGGCAAACTCCTCGGCCACCTTGCCCTTCAGACGGCGCATCGCCTCGATCGCCTTGGGTGCGTGCAACGAGCATCCGAAGGCATAGACCGAGTCGGTGGGATAGATGACCACCCCACCCCTTTCAAGCACCTCAACCACCTGGGCCAAGGCACGCTCCGAAGGATTTTTATCGTAAATTTTGACTATCATTCCGACAAAGATAGGAAAAAGTTGGGAGATTCGCTCACTTTCGAGTGAGTTTTTCGCCGAGACCTCCCTGCAAACAGATGAGGCGTTGCGCCTCCGGGGGTACAAAATTATTGCTCTTACCACTTTTTTCGACAAAAGAGTGGGCCGGTTTTATGTATTTGAGGAAAAATTCCTATCTTTGTCTTGCCATGGCGCCCGATGTGCTTTGGCCATATACGAAAGTGTTTTCGTAGTCCGCACAAGAGAATGTGGAAGTTTTCAAGACAGCAGGACCAACGAACAGCACTCATTTCTTGTATAGCTATGCGGCTGCACACTCTTTGTGTACCCCATACTATTCAGGTGTGGGGCATTGTATCGTTTATAGCTGTCAGGTCATTCCACAACCTTCTTGTAGATAAACGAACCCAACTCCACACTTTCTTTTTATAGTAACCGACCCGCGGAGTTGGGGCCGAAAGCTAAATCAAACTACAACAATGAAGCGATTACTCTCCCTTCTTGTCTTGCTGATGGTTTCATCGGCCGCCTTTGCTCAACGATACGACATCGAGTATCAAGAGTCATCGGCTCGCACCCTCGAATCGGAGCAACAGATGTTCCTGGCACCGCTAATTGCCGACCTCAAGGTCTCCCCCACGCGAATCACCCACACCGAGCGCGAGGCCTTTTCCGACATTGTGATTACGCCCGAGGTGATTGATGCCATCGCCACCTTTAAGAGCATCGCCCTCAGCCAGGCTGCACACGCCTTTAAGGCCGATGTGATTGTGGGTGCCACCATCGATGTGAGGACCAACAGTTCGGGTCGCCTCGAAATCACCGTCACCGGCTACCCCGCCTCCTACTGCAACTTCCGCATTGCGCAGCGCACCGAACTCGAACTTATCGAGTTAGCCAATCGTGTAGATACCGGCGCCGATGGCACCCTGCTCGACAAGCCTCAATCACAACTTGAAATCGTAAAATAACCCGCATAAAGAGTTGGAAAGATGAAAAAACTACTTCTCGTTCTTCTCCTCGCCGTAGGAGTGAGCACCATTGCCGAAGCGCAACAGAAACACGATTACAGCAAAACCACCTACATTAAGAAGAGACGACAACCCAAAAACCTCAACCCCGTAGAGCCCGGATTCCAGAGTATATTCGACTTCTCGGTAACACTTCCGAAAAGGGATATGGACGACCCTGCAATACTTGCTGATTATGTGGGTGGTTATCGTTTCAACAACATGTTCTTTTTAGGTGTAGGCGTAGGACTGGGAGCCGCCTTTGATTCAGATGTTAATGAGGAGGCGCATCGATATGATAATAGCGACTACCTCTGCTATACAAAGGCTGAAGCCTACGGGTTTACCTATCGCCTCTATATTCAAGGTCGAGTCTATCTGAGTAAAAAACGATTACAACCCTTTATGAGCGTTTCAATCGGCTATGAAGATTGCAGAGTAGAAAAGAAGCATAGTAGTTGCAGTCTCATCGGCGGCTCATGGTACGAAAGTTATCACGACTATTTCCTGTATGCCATGCCCGAGGTGGGTCTCAACTACCGCATAACGGACCGCGTAGGTGCCTTTCTCAGTGTCGGCTATGGCGCAACGATAAAAAACGGAGGTCTGCAGATCAAGCTCGGTGCCACCTTCTAATCCTGCTCGTCAAAAGAAGAGCCGCTATCGAACAAAGAGGTTACATTATCAGATTGTCCCCTTTTTACAAGGGCTTCACAATGACGATTCAACAAGAAAAATCAAGCACGGTGTGCTTGATTTTTCTTAATGAAAGGCATCATATCCTACTGCGCTACTTGATTTTGCGGCGGTTCAGCTCGGCCGAGTAGGCGCGGGCATTCTTCAGGTGCTGCGAGTAGCTCGTGGCGAAGTTGTGGTAGCCGTCGAAGGTGGGACGGGCGCAGAAGTAGAGGTAACTGTGCTCCTCGAAGTGGAGCACCGCCTCGATCGCCTCACGCCCCGGCATACAGATGGGTGACGGGGGGAGCCCCTTGTTAATATAAGTATTATAGGGCGACTTATACTTCAGGTGCTTGTGCAGGATGCGGCGCAGCTCGAAGTTCTGCATGGCGTACTTCACCGTCGGGTCGGCCTGCAGAGGCATCCCCTTACGCAGGCGGTTGATATAGACACCGGCCACGCGGGGCATCTCGTCGGCCTTGCGCGTCTCCTCATAGACAATCGAGGCGAGGGTCATCACCTCCAGGCGGCTCAAGCCGCTGCGCTTGCGGGCGGCATCGCGCTCCTCGCTCCAGAAGCGGTCGTACTCGCGCTTCATGCGCTGCACGAAATCCTCGGGCGAGGTGGTCCACCACACCTCGTAGGTGTCGGGCAGGAACATCGAAAAGAGGGTCAGCGAGTCGAAGCCCACCTTGCGGGCCAGCTCCTTCGAGGTGAGGGCCGCCATCCACTCCGTGGAGTCGGCATCGAGCTGACGGGCGAGCTTTGCGGCGAGGTGGGCCGGGATTTTCACATTGTTCATCGTCACACGCACGGGGGTTTGCAGCCCCAACTTCACCATGCGCACCACCTCGATGACATCCATCCCCTCCTTCAGGGTGTAGTGGCCGGGCTTGAAGCTCCGCTCCAGGTCGAGGCGCTCGGCATAGAGGTCGAAGGCGGCATGGTGCTTGATTTTGGGCATCAGCGTATCGAGCAGCGCGGAGTAGTCGGCACGCTTCGAGAGGTAGAACTCCGCAGGCTCCACCACCGCATTTCCCTTGAACGAAACGACACCCCAGCAGGCCACGGCAGCCCCCACAAGGAGCCCGACCGCAAAGGTGCGTAGGAGTAATTTTTTCATTTCTCGACTGAAAATTTTTGCAAAGATAATAATTTTTTCTACTTTTGTGCCCGGGTAAGTCTTATACGACCAGCTCCTACAGACTCCCCCAGGTGCGGAAGCAAGCAAGGGTATGTGGTTGTAGCGGTGCGATATAAGTAGCTTACCCTTTTTTATTTTTGAGTGATAAGGTGGCATTTGCGGCCGCTAACATAAAATCCAACAATGGGCAGTACCAAAAGTACAGCCCATCGTCGTTTTTACGGCCGAGCGTTGCAACTACCACCTTCTAACTCAAAAATTATTTGCGAGGATTGACGGCATTTGCGGCCGCTAACAATAAATATCGCGAATGGAACATACGCTTAGTATGCTCCGTCCGCGATTATTTTTGCCGAGCGTAGTGCCAATTCAAAATTTAGAATTTAGAATTCAAAATTGATTCCTTGACGCAAAGGTGTGGGAGGTATGGGAGTTGCGGGATATTTGCTCCTTGTCTTCCTAATTTCATAAGGTCAAAGAGAATAATTGTGAATCGTGAATTGTGAATTGTGAATTATTTTTGTATCTTTGTAGGAATTGAAAACAACAAACAGACCATGGCAAAACATCTTCCCATCGTAGAACAAGACGAGTGGTTACAGCCCGTGGAGGGTGAATTGGAGTATCGCCACCGACTCTATACCGAGAAATTGGCCGCCATCGAGGCCGCATCGGGCTCGATTATCGACTATGCCAACGGCTACAACTACTTCGGATGGCAGTATGACAACGACCTGAAGGGGTGGTGGTTCCGCGAGTGGTTGCCCGAGGCCCACGATGTCTACCTCTTTGGCGACTTCAACGGCTGGCAGCGCACGCAACTGCGTCTGAACAAGGATCGCAACGGAGTGTGGTCGATCTTCCTGCCCGAGGCGATGTATGGCGCCTACCTTACCCACGGCTCACTCTACAAGATTCATGTGCACGGCCAGAACGGATGGCGCGACCGCATCCCTGCCTATGCCAAGCGCGTAGTGCAGGACGACAACACCAAGGACTTCACAGCCCAATTCTGGATTCCGCAGCCCTTCGATTGGGGCGACGACCACCAATTCAGGCGCAAGGAGGAGGGACTGCTCATCTACGAGGCCCACATCGGCATGGCGCAGGAGAAGGAGGGGGTAGGCACCTATGCCGAGTTCACCAAAAAGATTCTCCCCACCATCAAGCGCGCGGGCTACAATGCCGTGCAGCTGATGGCCATCGCCGAGCACCCCTACTACGGCTCGTTTGGCTACCATGTATCGTCGTTCTTCGCCCCCTCGTCGCGCTTCGGCACCCCCGAGGAGCTGAAGGCGCTGGTCAAGCGGGCCCACGAGCTGGGTATCGCCGTCATCATGGATATCGTACACGCCCACTATGTGAAGAATATCAACGAGGGCATCAACGAGCTCGACGGCTCACCCCACCACTACTCGAAGGAGGGGGCGGCGGGCAACCAGCCCTATTGGGACTCGAAGGTCTTCGACTACGGCAAGAACGAGGTGCAGCACTTCCTGCTCTCGAATGTGAAGTATTGGCTCGACGAGTACCACTTCGACGGCTACCGCTTCGACGGCGTCACCTCGATGCTCTACTACCACTTCGGCTACACCGATTTCGACTGCCGCGAGAAGTTCTTCGACGGCGGGGTCAATCGTGACGCCATCACCTATCTGACGCTGGCCAACAAGCTCGTACACAGCTACAAGCCCGAGGCGGTAACCATCGCCGAGGATGTGAGCGGCATGCCCGGCATCTGCATCCCCTCGGAGGATGGAGGCATCGGCTTCGACTACCGCCTGGGTATGGCAATTCCCGACTTCTGGATCAAGTACCTGAAGGAGATTCCCGACGAGGATTGGAACATCTGGGAGATGTGGTCGCAGATGACCAACCGCCTGCCGGCCGTCAAGACGGTGGCCTATGCCGAGTCGCACGACCAGGCCCTGGTGGGCGACAAGACCATCGCCTTCCGTCTGATGGACAAGGAGATGTACTTCTCGATGAACCGCGCCTCCGAAAACCTCATCGTGGAGCGTGGCATAGCCCTGCACAAGATGATTCGCCTCTTCACCATTGCCACGGGCGGCCAGGCCTACCTCAACTTCATGGGCAACGAGTTCGGACATCCCGAGTGGATCGACTTCCCCCGAGAGGGCAACGGCTGGAGCTACAAGCACGCGCAGCGCCTGTGGTCGCTCTCGAAGAACGGCTTCTTGCGCTACTCGTGGCTCGGCGAGTTCGACAAGGCGATGATAAAGCTGATTCGCAAGTACAACATCCTGAACAGCGGCTACCCCTACAACCTGCAGATGGACGAGCAGAACAAGACGATGGTCTTCTCGCACGGCAAGCTGCTCTTCGTCTTCAATTGGCACCCCACCGCCTCGATTCCCGACTACGAGCTGCCGGTCCCCTATCCGGGCAAGTACAAGCTGCTGCTCTCGTCGGACGAGGCCCGCTTCGGCGGTCAGGAGCGCAACGACACCACGGTCGAGCACTTCAGCTTCCCGCGCCTCTGCGACGACGGCATCACGCGCCACTACATGCGCATCTACAACACCTCGCGCACGGCGATGGTCTTCAAGCGGATGCGCTAAAGGGTCTTAATAAGAGAATCGGCGGTTGATACTTGCTAATTATGAATAAATGATTACCTTTGTGCAAAATTTTTGTAAAAACAAAACCTAAAAACTAAAAATTATGTTCAAATCACACCCCAAAGGTCTTTTGGCGGCGGCTTTGAGTAATATGGGCGAGCGTTTCGGCTACTATATTATGAATGCCGTGCTGGTACTGTTCCTCTGTTCGAAGTTCGGCTTGAGCGAGGAGAAGAGTACGCTCATCTACTCGTTCTTCTATGCCGGTATCTACCTGCTGGCCCTCGTGGGCGGTTGGATTGCCGACAAGACGCAGAACTACAAGGGCACCATCATGACCGGTCTGATGGTGATGGCTACGGGTTATGTCATCCTCTCCATCCCCATCCTCTCGACCTCGCAGAACATCAGCTGGCTGCTGCCACTGACCTGCTTGGCCCTCTTCATCATCGCCTTCGGTAACGGTCTGTTCAAGGGTAACCTGCAGGCATTGGTAGGTCAGATGTACGACAACTTCGAGGCCGAGGCTGCCCTCAAGGGCGAGGAGGCTTTGAAGATTGCCAAGTCGAAGCGCGACTCGGGCTTCCAGATCTTCTATGTATTCATCAACATCGGTGGTGTAATCGCCCCCTTCGTTGCTCCGCTCGTACGCGAGTGGTGGCTCGAGAACCACGGCTTCCTCTACAACGCCCAGCTCCCCGCACTCTGCCACCAGTTCCTGGCCGAGGGTGAGGCGATGGTTGCCGGTCAGCTGGAGAACCTCCAGACCCTGGCTGTTACCGTAACGGGCAATGCCGAGACCGTAGTAAACGCCGCCTTCTGCAACAACTACCTCGAGATCTTCAACGAGGGTGTACACTTCTCGTTCATCGCTTCGGTTGCTGCCATGCTCATCTCGCTGACGATCTTCATCTGCACGCGCAAGATCTACCCCACCCCCACCAAGAAGGAGGCTGCCCAGTCGGTAGACTACACGCCCGAGGAGAGAGCTGCCGCTGCTACCGAGATCAAGCAGCGCCTCTACGCCCTCTTCGCTGTGCTCTTCATCGCCATCTTCTTCTGGTTTGCATTCCACCAGAACGGTACTTCGCTCTCGCTCTTTGCACGCGACTTCGTGAAGTCGGAGAGCATCGCTCCCGAGATTTGGCAGGCCCTCAACCCCGCCTTCGTGATTCTGCTCACGCCCGTGATTATCTGGATCTTCGGTACGCTGGCCTCGAAGGGTAAGGTGATTTCGACCCCCCGCAAGATTGCCATCGGTATGGCTATCGCCGGTACCGCCTACCTCTTCCTGATGGTCTACTCGATGTTGCAGGGCTACCCCTCGGCCGAGGAGTTCCGCGCACTGCCCGTAGGTGAGCGCACCGCCTGGTTGTCGGGTCCGTGGGTACTGATTGTCCTCTACTTCTTCCTCACGGTGGCCGAGCTCTTCATCTCGCCCCTGGGTCTGTCGTTCGTATCGAAGGTGGCTCCCAAGCACCTCCAGGGTCTGTGCCAGGGTCTGTGGCTCGGTGCTACGGCCGTAGGTAACCTGATGCTGTGGGTAGGCCCGCTGATGTACAACGCATGGCCTATCTGGCAGGCTTGGACCGTATTCTTCGCCGTCTGCATCATCTCGATGTCGATTATGCTCGGCATGGTGAAGTGGCTGGAGCGCGTTACGAAGTAACGAACAGAATACCATCCCCTTACAAGGGCTGCCTTCTCCAAAGGCAGCCCTTGTTGCTTTCGTGCCTCGTTGGTCAGTTGGTACAAACAAGTTATCCGAAGCGGAAAACCGGAAAACTTTTTTTGTTTTTTGAGTTTTCATTACTATATTTGCCCTCGCAAACTACATAAGAAGAGCATGACCCAAACACAAAAACTGAGAGTAATCGAACAAGCTGCCATGATGTTTGCACAACAGGGCATCAAATCGGTACGCATGGACGACATCGCAACGGAGTTGAGCGTATCGAAGCGTACACTCTACTCACTGTTCGGCGACAAGGAGGAGTTGATATACTGTTCGTTGCAGCAACTGTTGAACAAACAGCGCGAGGAGCATGCCCAAATCATGCTCTCGTCGGAGAACGAATTGGAGGCGTTATTCCTGATCATGAAGTCGATGCGCCGAAATGCCGTCGTGGGCCGACGCATGGAGAACAACCTCAAGAAGTTCTACCCCATGGTACACGAACGATTGCACAACGAAGGGGCAATTCGCAACAATACGAGCCTGAAACGAATCCTGGAGCGAGGCATCGAGAAGGGAATCTTCCGCAGCGAGATCAACTGCGATTTGGTAATCAGCATGTTCTCGGCCATCGGAAAGGCCATGAGGGTGAATGGCGAGTCGATTATCCCGGAGCAGATTCACGAGGAGGAGGCCGTCATGGAGATCATAACCACCCTCTTTCGCGGCATTGCAACCACAAAGGGGCTGGAGATTATCGACCACCACATGAACCAATTCAAGCACGAAATTAACAAAACCATAGAGCAATAAAAAGAGAAACAAGAATAGAAAACTAAATTAGGTTAGAGATGAAAAGATTCATTATGTCCGTCTGCCTGTTGGCCGCCACCGCTTGGGGAGCACAGGCACAGACCATGGAGCTGACGCTCGACAAGGCCGTAGAGATTGCTTTAAGCGATAACCCGACGGTGAAGATTGCCGACATGGAGATTGAGCGTTACGACTATGTGAAACGCCAAACCTGGGGCAACCTGTTGCCGCAGATTTCGGCCTCGGGTCAATACGCCTACTCGATCGTCAAGTCGGAGATGCGAGGCGGCATCTCGTTTGGTGCCGACAACACCTTCAACTTTGCAGGCGATGTTTCGGTGCCCTTATTTGCTCCGCAGGTATATCGCACGCTGAAGCTCAATAAGATGCAGTTGGAGTCGGCCGTGGAGTCGGCCCGTTCGACGCGCATCGACCTGGTAGCAGCCGTCAAGGTGGCCTACTACAACATTCTGTTGGCCGAGCAGTCGCTCGAGGTACTCTTGGAGTCGGAGCGCACCGTACAGCAGACGGTCGACGAGACTACGCTCAAGCACGAGCACGGCCTGGCCTCGGAGTACGACCTGCTGACCGCCCAGGTACAGCTCTCGAACCTCCAGCCCACCATCACGCAGACCCGCACGGCCATTGATGTGGCGAAGCTCTCGCTCAAGATGTACCTCTCGATTCCCGAGGAGGTGCAGATCGAGGTGACCGGCAAGCTCGACGACATGCGCGACATGGTATTTGCCGGTGCCGACCTGACGGCCGACATCGCCGAGAACAGCAACCTCAAGCAGTTGGATCTGCAGGTGTCGCAGCTCAAGCAGCAGCTCAAGGTGGCCAACGCCTCGCGTCTGCCCGTATTGGCTGCCTTTGGCCAGTTCAGCTACACGGGTAACGATATGGAGCCCTTCCTGATTCTGGACAACACGGCGATGGATACCAGCAAGTTCTTCTGGACCAACCCGATGACCGTGGGTGTGCAGCTCAATGTTCCCATCTTCTCGGGTCTGACGAAGATGAATCAGTCGCGCTCGATCAAGAATCAGATCAACCAGCTGGAGATGCAGCGCGACTACGCCGAGCGTCAGATTGATGTACAGGTACGCAACGCCATCAGCTCGGTACTCACGGCCCGTGAAAAGATGTTCGACCAGGAGACCACCACCAAGCAGGCACAGAAGGCCTACGACATCTCGGAGACGCGCTACAACGCCGGTGCCGGTACGATGTTGGAGCTCAACATGGCCCGTCTGAACCTCACGCAGGCCCGCCTGAACTTCTCGCAGGCCATCTTCGACTACCTCTCGAGCAAGGCCGAGTACGACAAAATCGTAGGTCACGAGTAGTCCTCAACAGCGCAACAGAAAATAAGAAAACAAAAAAGATAGAAGAACATGAAGAAGACTTTGATTTGGATGGCTGCAGCCCTGATGATGACGGCTTGCGGCTCGAAGCAGACCACCTCGACGGTTGAAGTGGAGACGGTCGTAAGAACCAAGACCGCTACGGCCCGCGTAGAGCGCATTGCGCTGAGCGAGGAGTACACCTCGGAGGTGAAGGCCTATAAGGAGAATGACATTACCCCCGCCGCCTCGGGCGTACACATCGACCGCATCCTGGTGGATGTAGGCGACAAAGTTTCGAAGGGTCAGCTGCTCATGACGCTCGACCCCACGCAGTACAACCAAGCCATGGTGCAGCTCAAGCTCATCGAGGACAACCTCAACCGCCTGACCCCTGTCTACAAGGCGGGTGGTATCTCGGCCCAGGACTACGATCAGGTGAAGGCACAGTACGATGTACAGCTCGAGGCCATCACCAACATGAAGAAGAACATCGAGGTACTCTCGCCCATCTCGGGTGTGGTAACGGCCCGCAGCGGTGAGGCCGGTGACCTCTTCATGAATCGCCCCGTGCTCCACATCATGCAGATCAACCCCCTGAAGGTGATTGCCAACATTCCGGAGCAGCACTTCGCCCAGGTGAAGAAGGGCATGCCCGTGAAGTTGGAGCTCGATGCCTATCCGGGTCGTGAGTTTACGGGCCGCGTAGAGCTTATCTCGCCCGCAATGGATGTCGCCACGCGCACCTTTGCCGTCGAGGTCAATGTGCCCAATGCGAAGGAGGAGCTGCGTCCGGGTATGTTTGCTCGCACCCACTTCGATCTGGGTGTGCGCGAGGGTATCGTTGTACCCGATGTGGCCATTCAGAAGCAGTTGGGCTCGTCGGAGCGCTACATCTATGTTATTAAGGAGGGCCTGGCCGAGCGTCGCCGCGTAGAGGTGGGCCGACAGGTAGGCCAGATGGTCGAGCTGCTCTCGGGTGTAGAGGCAGGCGAAGAGGTGGCCATCACCGCCCTGACGCGTCTGGAGAATGGCGCCAAGGTGGAGGTTGTTGCCGAGTAAAGGCCAAGTAAACAGATTGTCTGAACCAAACGACACATACTTATGAATATATACGAAAGTGCGGTTAGAAAACCGATTTCGACGATCCTGATCTTCGTGGGAGTGATTATCTTCGGATTGTACTCGCTGCGAAATCTGGCCATCGACCAATACCCCGATATCGAGATTCCGATGATCTCGGTGGTTACCACCTACCCGGGTGCCAACGCCGCCGATATCGAGACCAACATTACGCGTATCCTGGAGGACAACCTCAACACCGTGGAGGATCTGAAGGATATGACCTCGAAGTCGTCGGACAACTTTTCAATGATTACACTGGAGTTCGAGTACGGTAGCGACTTGACCGAGGCGGCGAACAATGTGCGCGACGCCGTGAGCCGTACGCAGTCGCTGCTGCCCGATGGTGTGGACTACCCCACCGTCTTCAAGTTCTCGACCTCGATGATGCCCATCATGCTCCTCTCGGTAACGGCCGAAGAGAGCTACCCCGCGCTGAACAAGATTCTGGACGACAAATTGGTCAATGTCCTGAACCGTATCGACGGTATCGGTGCCGTGGGTGTGGTGGGTGCCCCCGAACGCGAGGTGCAGGTCAATATCGACCCCCGCAAGTTGGAGGCCTACAACCTCACCATCGAGCAGTTGGGCTCGATTATCGCCTCGGAGAATGTCAATATCCCCGCCGGTACGATTGATATCGGTAACCAGACCTTCAACCTCAAGTCCGACGGCGAGTTCAGCGATGCCGAGCTCGACCTGCGTAAGGTGGTCATCTCGAATCAGGGCGGCAAGACCGTCATGTTGAGCGATGTGGCCGAGATCCGCGATACGCTCGAGAAGTCGACCATGGATGAGCGCACGAACGGCCGTCTGGGTGTGCGTGTGATGATTCAGAAGCAGTCGGGTGCCAACACGGTGGATATCGTGCGCGAGGTGCAGGAGCGCCTCCCCGCCATCGAGGCTTCGCTGCCCAACGATGTCGAAATCAGCCTGATTTTCGAGGGCTCGCAGGAGATTACCGATGCCATCAACTCCCTCTCGGAGACCATCATGTACGCCTTTATCTTCGTGGTGCTGGTGGTGATGATCTTCCTGGGTCGCTGGCGTGCCACCTTCATCATCTGTATGACGATTCCCGTCTCGTTGATCTGTTCGTTCATCTACCTCTTCGCCACGGGCTCGACCATCAACATCATCTCGCTCTCGTCGCTCTCGATTGCTATCGGTATGGTGGTGGATGATGCCATTGTGGTATTGGAGAACATCTCGACCCATATCGACCGCGGCTCGAAGCCCAAGGAGGCGGCCATCTATGCCACCAACGAGGTGTGGTTGTCGGTTATCGCCACCACGCTGGTTGTGGTTGCCGTATTCCTGCCGCTTACGATGCTTCCGGGTATGGCCGGTATCATGTTCCGCGAGCTGGGTTGGATCGTGACGATTGTGGTCTCTGTATCGACGACCGCCGCCATCACCCTCACCCCGATGATGTCGGCCTACCTGCTCAAGGCCGATGGCAACCAGCACGACTACAAGGGTATCGGTATCGTCTATAAGCCCATCGACAAGGCACTTGCCTGGTTGGACAAGGCCTACGCTTCGGCGCTGCATTGGGTAGTTACCCACCGCCGCATCACCGTAGCCTCGCTGCTGGGCGTATTTGTCGCCTCATTAGGTCTCATCACGCAGGTACCCACCGAGTTCTTCCCGCCCTCGGATAATGCCCGTATCTCGGCTACCGTGGAGCTCGACCAGAATATCGCCGTGGAGTACACGGCCCGCATTGCCCGCCAGATCGACAGCATCATCTATGCGAAGTACCCCGAGATTCACCAGGTTTCGGCCTCGGCCGGTGCCAACTCCTCGGACAACGCCTTCGCAGCCATGCAGACCACCGGTTCGCACATCATCAACTACAACCTGCGTCTGCCGCGTAAGTCGGAGCGTGAGCGCACGATCTACGAGATTTCGGACCTGCTGCGTAAGGATCTCCAGCAGATTCCCGAGATTCGCCAGTTCACCGTAACGCCGGGCGGTCAGGCCGGTGGTATGGGTGGCTCGTCGACGGTGGATATCAAGGTCTTCGGCCACGATATGAACACCACCAACGATATTGCCAACGACCTGAAGGAGAAGATGGCCGCCCTGCCCGGCATGCGTGATGTGAAGCTCTCGCGTGACGACCTGCGCCCCGAGCTCAATGTGGTATTCGACCGCGACAAGCTCACCTACTACGGCATCAACAGCGCCACGGCCTCGACCTTCGTGCGTAACCGCATCAACGGCCTTACGGCCTGCAAATACCGCGAGGATGGTGACGAGTACGACATCCTGGTACGCTACGCCGAGGAGCACCGCGCATCGGTGGAGGATATCGAGAATATCGTGCTCTACGGTGCCACGGGTCGTCCCGTGAAGCTCAAGGAGGTGGCCACCGTACGCGAGGAGTATGCTGCCCCCTCGATCGAGCGTGAGAATCGTCAGCGTATCATCACCGTGAAGGGTTCGGTGGGTGCCGGTGTGCCGCTCGGTGAGGTAGTACCCCAGGCCCAGGCCATCATCGACAGCTACGACCTGCCCGACGGCATCAGCCTCGAGTTGGGTGGTTCGGTCGAGGACCAGCAGGAGGCCTTTGGTGACCTCGGTACCCTCTTCCTGCTGATTGTCATCTTGGTTTACATCGTGATGGCTACCCAGTTCGAGTCGCTGAAGTACCCCTTCATCATCATGTTCACCATTCCGTTTGCCTTCACCGGCGTATTCCTCGCCCTGTGGATGACAAGCACTCCCCTCTCGCTGATTGCCCTGATTGGTGCCATCATGCTGGTGGGTATCGTGACGAAAAACGGTATCGTGATGGTAGACTACATGAACCTCTTGATTGAGCGTGGTTCGGATGTCTTCGACGCCGTAATCGCCGGTGGTAAGAGCCGTCTGCGTCCCGTATTGATGACCTCGTTCACCACGGTACTCGGTATGATGCCTATGGCTATCGGTAGCGGCGAGGGCTCGGAGATCTGGCAGCCGATGGGTATTGCCGTGATTGGCGGTCTGACCTTCTCGACCATCCTGACCCTCTTCTTCGTGCCGGTGCTCTACTCGATCATGATGGAGCGCGAGCAGCGCAAGGGGCGTGAGAGACGCGAGCGCGAGATGGCCGAAGAGGCTCGCAAGCGTCAGCAACTCCTCAACGCATAACTAAAAATTAAAAAACGAGCCTCTCCTGCTTTGCAAAAGGCAGGAGAGGCAAAAAAGAGTAGCAGAAATATGAAAGCTGTATTTATATCTTACAACCAGGCGCTGACCGACCGCGTAAACGAGATGCTCGATCGTCTGGAGGTGCGCGGATTCACCCGCTGGGGTCTGACCGAAGGTCGTGGTTCGTTCGATGGCGAGCCCCACTACGGCACCCACGCCTGGCCCTCGATGAACACCTCGATTTTGGCCATCGTGGCCGATGAGAAGGTGGAGCCCATCCTCGAGGCGATGCGCGAAATAGACTCTACGACCAAGATGCAGGGCTCACGAGCCTTTGTCTGGGATATCTGCCAGGCGATGTAAACGAATAGGGCCTCGGGAAAACCCGAGGCCCTATTCGTTTCAATTCAAAATTCAAAATTCAAAATTAGTTTTTCCTTGACGGTGGGATTTGGGAATTTAGAGAGGTTAAGGAAATTGAAAGGGCATTTCCATAATTCTCTAAATTCCCTAAATACTTCGGTCGAAAGCCCCACAACCTAATTTTTGATTTTAGAGGAGCAAATTTTGTGCTAACGAAGATTGGGGCGGATGGGACATACTATCCGTATTTCCCATTCGCCCCAAGCAAGGCAGGGCAAAATTAGCCCTATAAAATCAAAAATTAATACTGCTCTTTTTCATTGGGAAAATCCCCCTCCTTCACATCCGACACATAGGTGGAAATGGCATCGGTCATCACGGTGTGCAGGTCGGCGTAGCGGCGCAGGAAACGGGGTGAGAATCCCTTGTTGATACCCAGCATATCGTGCAACACGAGGACCTGACCATCGGTACCGCCACCGGCACCAATGCCGATGATGGGCATCGAAACCTCGCTTGCCACGCGCGTGGCAAGGGCTGCGGGAATCTTCTCCAATACGCAGGCGAAGCAGCCTGCCCGGTCGAGGATATGAGCGTCGCGCACCAGCTTCTCGGCCTCGGCCTCCTCCTTGGCACGCACCGTATAGGTGCCGAACTTGTGAATCGATTGGGGGGTAAGTCCGAGGTGGCCCATCACCGGAATCCCGCAGGCCAGGATGCGCTGCACCGACTCCAGAATCTCCTCACCACCCTCCATCTTCACGGCATCGGCCTCGGTCTCCTTCATGATGCGGATGGCCGAGTCGAGGGCCACCTTCGAGTTACCCTGATAGGTTCCAAAGGGGAGGTCTACCACCACTAAGGCGCGATTCACGGCACGCACCACCGACTTGGCATGATAGATCATCATATCGAGCGTAATGGGAAGGGTCGTCTCGTAACCGGCCATCACATTGGCGGCCGAGTCGCCCACCAGGATTACATCGACACCGGCGGCATCGACAATTTTGGCCATCGAGTAGTCGTAGGAGGTGAGCATGGCAATCTTCTCGCCACGCTGTTTCATCTCGGTCAGACGGTAGGTTGTTACCGCACGAAGCGTAGATTCTACGGACATATTCTGTTCTTTTAAGTTAAGGTTTGCGCCGTAAAGGTAGAGTTATTATTTGAGGAAAGCAAACATTTGCCACAAAACCACACCTCCCGAGACGGAGACATTGAGCGAATGTTTGGTGCCAAGCTGGGGAATCTCGATAGCTCCGTCGGAGAGATCGACCGCCTCCTGGCTCACGCCCATCACCTCGTTACCGAAGACCAGGGCATACTTTGCGCCGGGCTCGGGACGGAATTGGTCGAGCATCACAGCCCCCTCGACCTGCTCGACGGCAAGGATGCGGTAGCCGCGCTCGCGCAACTCGGCCATGTAGGCACAGGTCTCGTCGTGATGGCTCCAGGCGACCGTCATCTCGGCACCGAGGGCCGTCTTGTGAATATCGCGCGAGGGGGGCGTGGGGGTGATGCCGCAGAGGGCAATATGCTCCACGGCAAAGGCGTCACCCGTGCGGAAGAAGGAGCCCACATTCTGGGCCGAACGGACATTGTCGAGCACCACCACTACGGGCAGCTTCTCCATGTGAGAAAACTCCTCGGGGGTGGGACGGTGCAGCTCTTCGTTGGTTATTTTTCGCATAAATCGACCAATTTTATGGGGCAAAATTAGAGAAAAGGGGGGATATTGAAAATTTTTTTGCTAATTTTGGGAAATTTTCATCCCAAAAACTACTCATACGCCATGAAAAAGTCGCTGCTTCTTTTGGCCCTGGTGGGTACCACGCTGCACCTCTCGGCCCAAAATTTGGTCGTCTCACTCCCCTTTGAGACCCGTTTCGACAACCGCGAACACTCGGCTTGCGACTATGGCGAGTCGTTTACGCTCTTCGGCATGGGCTTCTCACCCGAGGTAGGTGTGGAGTGGGCCTCGAAGAACCGACTGATGGTGGGGGCCAACCTTACCCACGAGTTCGGCGACGAGAAGTCGCTCTCGGAGGCGGCGCTGATGGTCTACTACCAATTCCAAAGCGAGACGGTGGCTGTCAACGCCGGTATCTTCCCGCGCAGCAAGCTCATCGGCAACTACTCGGAGGCCTTCTTCGACGATATGACCTCGTTCTACCACGACCCCCTGCAGGGGCTGCTCTTCAACTACCAATCGAACAAAAACAGCTCCTATGCCGAGTTTTGGATCGATTGGGAGGGGCTGCGCACCGAGACCCAGCGCGAGAAGTTCCGTATCTCGTTTGACGGTCGTTGGGAGAACGACCTGCTCTACGCAGGAGGCACGGCGATGATGCTCCACTACGCCAAGAGCTACGACGAGAGTGCCGGCGAAGGGGTGGTCGATAATATGCTTTTCAACCCCTACTTCGGTGTGCATGTAGGCGACAAGTGGCGTTTCGAGGCGCGCGTAGGCTACCTTCAGGCGTTGCAGCGCGACCGCAGACTCCTTGCCGGCTGGGAGACCCCGATGGGTGGCGAGTTGTGGCTCTCGCTCGCTTGGAAGGGCTTCACGCTCGACAACAAGCTCTATGTAGGCCAAAATCTGCAACCTCTCTACGCCACCTACGGAGCCGACCTCTTCGAGGCTTCGACCTTCTACGGGGTGGACGACGGCCTCTACAACCGCACCGCGTTGAGCTACGACCGCAGCCTCTTCGACGAGACCCTCGAGGTGGGCGCCTCGCTCGTCTTCCACTACGACGGCGTGGGCCTCGGCCTGCAACAGGTACTCAAGATTGGGGTCAATCTGGAGCGCGTATTCTCCAAAAAACGGTAATCGCATTTGCGAAGAGAGGGGTGACGCCTTCGCCAAAAATCCTCTTCGCCCCCGCCTGAAAGCGGCCCGAAACTCCCCCATCGAACCGTTCATATCCGACACGAAAGTGCGATTGCTCAACCGAGAGAGGCCGTAAAAGCCTCTCTTTTTTGTGTGAATTTTATCAAAATATCAAAATTTTTGGCGCCATTCTTCAATTAACTGATTTTCAGAGCATTATGGGTTAAAAAATTTGCCTTGTTACATTTCGGCTTATAACTCACTGATTATCAATGGCAATTTTTGGCACCTGTTACATGCCGTTTTTGAAATCGGCCCCACAGAGGCCTCCGGCAGGGGTTTCTATTTGGAGAAGAGAGAAGATTTTCATAAATTCGCTACAGCAATTCGGCAATAACAGCCAACTAAATATTTTATAGGCTATGAAAAAGCAACTGTTTTTATTATTTGCCCTGCCGATGCTGTGGGGCCTGGTCGGCTGCGCGGAGGAGGAGATAAGTCCCTATCCCGAGCCCAACCAAGAGACACAATACACAACGATAGGAACCTTTTCATTGCGTTCTAGCTACGAGCTTTTTCTTGAATTCGCGGATGAAAAAGATGCTTTGCAAGTCTATGCCGACGACAACTATCTCTATCCCGGATTTGAGTTAATCTACTTCAGACGACACGAGCTGGACATGAACCTCCCCTTCTTTATGTGGGTGGAGACGCTTGACGGAAAGGAGATAGGCTTGACCTACTCCATAAACCCCTATACTCCCGAGTATGACTACCTTCTGTTCGACCCGAAGTTGGTGGAAGAGGGGGCGTCATACGACCGAATCACCTCATTACGCCTTGCTGTTCGCAACGAGCAAGAGAGGTATCACGCTGTATTAAAATTCTATCAGCCCTCCACGGGGCTCTATTTCAAGAGCCTCGATTTCACCCTCGATATGCGGGGATTCAAGGCGGGATACGAGCCCATAACGGATGAACTCTATCACCAACACCACCTCTACTTTATTGAGTACTATATCTACTAATCACTACCTTTGAGAAAAATGCGTTTTTATTTCACCTTATTTATTGCATTTTTGTGTTTTCAAGGATGTACCACAACATTCCATGACGAAGATTTTTTTACACCAGTTAATAAGGAGGGGAACACCTCTGATAATAGTACTAGAAATTCGTTAAGTTTAACTGAGAATATATACCCTTATTCTTTTGACGAAGACAAAGATTTTCTAAACTCAATAGGTTATTCGGCAATAACAGCCAACTAAATATTTTATAGGCTATGAAAAAGCAACTGTTTTTACTATTTGCCCTACCGATGTTGTGGGGCCTGATCGGCTGCTCGGAGGAGGAGGCTCCCTACCCGAATCCATCAGCGACGACCCAATATACCAAAGCGGATATCATCGTTTTGACACAGCAGCAACTTGCCGTACTTTTTGGCGAGGACCCCGCCGAATACAAACCGTACGGAGCAAACGGATACACTTTTGTTCCCTTCTTCTTTTTGTACAGCACTCGCGGGGGGCTCAACCTCTCCAAAGAGACCTATATGTGGGTGGAAACGGAAGATGAAAAGACGATTTGGGCAGACTTCCCGACCCAAGAGGGGGAATACATCCATTTCTCGGGCAACTTCGACCGGCAGGTAACGATTGACAAGTATACATCCGCAGTGGGCACAATGCTATTCTGCGTGGAGACCGAAATCCCCGGCATCAACCACTGCTGCATCAAATTTTATCAACCACACAATCGAACTTACTATACCACAGGCCGCATTATATTGGAATTTGACGAAGCGAAAGGCCCTGCCCTTGAGGAGGGAGGATACACCTATTACGACACCTATGTAAGCGCAAGACCCTAATGATGAACAGAGTTGTATTTTTATGGAGAGCCCTCCTCTTTATGGGGGTAATATGGGGAACGGCAAGCTGCTCGAAAGAGCCCTTTTCGATATACCCTGACCCGGGGCCTGATACCATCTATCAAGAGGCGGATATTTTGGTGATAACCCAGCATCAACTTTACCTCTTGGAGCATGTGGATTATAGCATTTACCACCATATGAGCTTTGAAAAAAATGATTATGCGTGTACCTTCTTTCATATCGTCTATAGCACAAATGGCATATTGAATCTGCAACATCCCACTTATATATGGGCAGAAGCTCTGGATAAACCCATTGAAACTATAGTCGACGGAAAGAGAGATGAAAGCGGATATACCATAATTCTCGATGGAGGAATCGGTTGGAATGGTTATTCATTGAGTGATACCGTCTTTGTAACCGATGGAGCCATGATCGGCTTTGAGGGAAAAATCCCGGACGATTATCGTTTCGTACTCAAGTTTTATCAACCACATTCGCAAACCTACTACCAAACTCGTCCTTTGACACTTCATTTCGAAGAGCCGGAAGGAGAACCCCTTGTAGATACATACTATACAGAGTATAACTCATACGCACATATCACTAGACTATGAAAAAGCAACTGTTTTTATTATTTGCCCTGCCGATGCTGTGGGGCCTGGTCGGCTGCGCGGAGGAGGAGCCGGTGGTTACCCCCTCGCCCTATCCCAACCCGGGCCCCGAGACGGAGTATCAAGAGTTGGGCTGCATGACCTTTGAGCCAAGAATTTTTATCTTGGGGGGCATCTCCGAAAACGGAGTTA
>JAZUQP010000003.1:0-32896 GCA_045605785.1 Alistipes sp.
CAAAATAAAGCCCGCAATCATCGACAGCAGCGTACCGCTCACAACATAAATCAGAGTTACCTTCACTCCAAACGAGCCGAGGAACATTGCCACCGCCACCTCGCTAACCAAAGGCGAGGCGATAAGGAATGTCAGCGTTACGCCCAAAGGTATTCCACCCTTAACAAAGCCGATAAAGAGCGGCACCGAGGAGCAGGAGCAGAACGGGGTAATACCACCAAAGAGAGCCGCCAAGAAGTAGTCCAAGCCATAGAGTTTATGGGTGGCGAGGTATTGTCGTAGTCGCTCAATAGGGAAGTAAGCATTGATAATGCCCATCACAAAACTTATACTGAAAAGCAGTATTATAATCTTGATGCTGTCGTAAAAGAAGAAATTGACAGCAGTACCCAATGGTGTGGCGGCATCTAACCCGAAGATGCCATAAACCAACCAATCTGCAAATCGCTGTATCATACGCCCAACAACTCTTTAATCTCCTTTTCACTTGGCACATAGCCCTTGATTTTCACCTCGCCATCAACCACTACGGCAGGGGTTGCGAGGATATTGTAGTTCATAATCTCCATAATATCCTCGACCTTTGCGAGTGTCGCTGTGATGTGGTTCTCTTTGATGACCTTTTCGATAACTGCGTAGGTTGTCTTGCACTTACCACAACCCGTTCCTAAAACCTTTACTTCCATACAAATTAAAAATAGATGATTACACAATAATAGACTCCTATCGCGATGAATAAGACGCCTACAACGATATTAAGCCACTTCTGTATAGTCTGCATCTTGCCATAGACCTCCCCAATCTGCCCTGCGCTGAACGCCAATATCCACGCTACAACAAGCACGGGCAAGGCAGTTGCAATGGCAAAGAGTATTGGTAACAGGTAGCCCATAGTTGCGCTTGCCGACATTGGAATCAACATGCCAAAGTAGAACACTCCGCTCGTAGGGCAGAACGCCAAGGCAAAGAGTACACCCAACATCAACGCACCGAATCCGCCTCGTCGAGCAAGTCCCTCGCCCTTACCTCCAAAGCCGAATGAGGGCAGATTTAGTCGGTTGCCAAAGAGCATGAACAGACCGATAAGCAACAAGGCCGGCGGCAGAATCATCTCGCCATAGGTTGCCACGAACTTTTGAATACCAAATACGCTCGCACCGCTTCTTAAAATTGCAATCAACACCACACCAAGCAGTGTGTAGGCAATCGTGCGCCCCAAAGTGTAGAGCAAGCCCTGCACAAACACCCCTTTTCGGCTCTCGATATGCTTGCCGATGTACCCTATAGCTGCAATATTGGTAGCCAATGGACAGGGCGAAAGTGCTGTAAGCAGACCGAGAAGAGATGCCGTTACTGCGGGCGTAGAGGAACTATCCAATAATGATTGTAACCACTCCATATCCTACTCTGTCAGATAGTTATTGATGGTTGTTCGCAGGCGTCTCTTAAGTCTTTCACTATCGGACATTACATCTGTATAGGCGTGGTCGGTTAAGTCAGTCACCTGTTCGTTGCCTTCGTTGTCATAATCTATAACGAGCAACGATGACCAACTAACACCATACTTTTCTGCTCGTGCTTCGTGGTCGATTAGGTCAAGCTTCGAGTATAACAGATCGCCACACTCGATAGCCTCTTTGTACTCCTCAAGAAGCTCTTCGGTCGTGCGTTCTATCGCCTTGCAGCTCGCACAACTCTGCGCTCCGTGGAAGTAAAGCACCTCCACCACATCTTTTTTCGTCTGCTGATTTTCAGCCACACTCTCCCGCTTGCTACCTGAGCAAGCCACCATACCCACACATAGGGTAAGAATCACTAATACTTTTCTCATAGCTTTGAATTTTATGTTATTTGTAGTTCGTAGAACAACGAACATTATCTCCAAAAAAAAGAGGCTGTTATTTACAGCAACTCTCCTTTTTGCAGGCGCAGTCGTCGAAAAACTCCACGAACAGAACCTTTGCAAGTCGCCAATTCTCTCGGTTGATGCAATACTTAACCTTTGGCGCCTCGACCTCGCCCTGGATCAGCCCCGCCTCTTTTAACTCTTTGAGGTGCTGCGATACGGTGGCTTTGGCAATTGGTAACTCCTCGTGAATATCTCCGAAATAGCAGGTCGTCTGCCCCGCAAGAAAGTTCATTATGGCAATGCGGGCAGGGTGCCCCAACGCCTTTGCAAAGCGCGCAACTTGCTCTTGCTTAACGGTATAATCCTTGTTAGCCATACTTATTAGCCGTTTTGTTGTTCGCAAATATACGAACAATAGTTAAACCAACAAAATTTTGGTCTGTGAATTTTTCTTTAATGAATTGAGATAACAGTTATCATTCGACTTATTGCCTGTGGTTTAAGACATTGTAGATAAATAAATTCGGCGGTGAAAATTATTTCGCCGCCGAAAAAGGAGAGACCCTTGCACGGGAAAGACCTTCTATTTTTTTGTTACCGACTTTTGTGGGTTATCAGTACTTCCCTTTCCAAAGCTCTTGGATGCGTTGGGCGATTTTGGCTTCGGTCGGATTCTGCGGGTCGGGTTCGTAGAAGCGGGTCCCCGAGAGGCTCTCGGGCAGGAACTCCAACTCGGCAAAGTGCCCCTCGTAGTCGTGGGCATAGCGGTACCCCTTTCCGTAGCCGGCCTTCTCCATCAGTCGGGTGGGGGCGTTGCGCAGGTGCAGGGGTACGGGGCGATTGGTGGTGTCGTGCTCCACCAGCTGAAGCGCCTTGTTGATGGCCATGTAGGCCGAGTTGCTCTTGGGAGAGGTGGCCAGGTAGATGGTGGTCTCGGCCAGCGTGATACGCGCCTCGGGCATGCCGATTTTGTGCACCGTATCGAAGCAGGCGTTGGCTAAAAGCAGCGCATTGGGGTTGGCAAGGCCGATATCCTCCGAGGCCAATATCACCAAACGACGGGCGATGAAGCGGGGCTCCTCGCCTCCGGCCAACATGCGGGCCAGGTAGTAGATGGCAGCATTGGGATCGCTCCCTCGCACCGACTTGATGAAGGCCGAGATGACATCGTAGTGCTGCTCACCGTTCTTGTCGTAGAGGGCTATATTCTGTTGCAGGCACTCCGTTACATATTGGTCGGTGATGATAATCTTACCCGAAGTGGCTCCGGCAATGATATCGAGGATGTTGAGCAGCTTGCGTGCATCGCCTCCCGAGAAGGTGAAGAGAGCCTCGGTCTCGATGACCTCCACCTCGCGCTCTTTGAGTCCTCCTTCGGTCGAGAGTGCGCGCTCCAGGAGTTGCTGCAACTCGCTATTATCCATCGACTTGAGAATATAGACCTGGCAACGGCTCAAGAGGGGCGAGATCACCTCGAACGAGGGATTTTCGGTGGTGGCGCCAATCAGCGTCACGACCCCTTGCTCCACAGCGCCCAACAGCGAGTCCTGCTGGCTCTTGTTGAAGCGGTGAATCTCATCGATAAAGAGGAAGGGGGGCTTCGAGTTGAAGAATTGTTGGCGCTTGGCCTGCTCGATTACCTCGCGCACCTCCTTCACGCCCGCCGTAACGGCCGAGAGGGTGAACATCGAGCGTTCGAGCTGCGCGGCAACCAACTTCGCCAGCGAGGTCTTACCCACGCCCGGGGGGCCCCACAGAATGAAGGAGGGGACATTCCCCGTCTCGAGGAACTTACGGAAGACACCGCTCTTGCCGACCAGGTGTTGCTGGCCGATATACTCATCGAGCGAACGAGGTCGCAATCTCTCTGCCAAAGGTGCTGCCATATGCGTTATATTCGACGATAAAGGTAGTGAAAACTCTTTGCTTTTGCAAATCAGGGGTGAACTTTAGCTACCTTGATCCCAGGTAGAGGAAAACCATGCCAATCAAAATCAAAAGCAGGTCGAGGGCCTTCGCCTTGAGGTTCTTCTCGTGCAACACGAGGGCTCCACAGAGGAACGAGACCACCACCGACGAGCGCCTTACCATCGAGACAATCGAGATCATCGCCTCGCCGTCGCTCAAGGCGTAGAGGTAGGCGAAGTCGGCCATCGAGAGGAATATCGAGATGAAGGGGATGGCGGCGCTCCAGTGGAAAGGGGTCGTATGATGGCGCTTGGGCCACCAGATAAGGGCGCAGATCAGCGTCATCATTGCAAGCTGGTAGGCGTTGTACCACCCCTGCACGAATAAGGGGTTTAGCTCCTGCATCAGGTAGCGGTCGTAGAGGCCGCTGGCGGCACCCGTCAGGGCCGAGGCGGCGATGAGCCATATCCAGCGATTGTGTTTGAAGTCGACCCCCTCGCGGCGACTCGAGCGGCTCAACAGCACAAGCGAGACCATCGAGAGCAGCACGCCCACCCATTGATAGCCGTTCAGACGCTCTCCGAAGAGGAGCATGGCACCCAACAGCACCAAGACGGGACGCGTGGCGTTGATGGGGCCCACGATGGTAAGGGGCAGGTGCTTCAGTCCGAAGTAGCCGAAGAGCCATGAGGTGAGTACGATGGCGGCCTTCAGCAAAACCAACAGGTGGCTCCTCACATCGCCCGTCGAGGCCTCCAACAGCGTCCCCTCAAACCACCCTGCACCCGTCTCGGCCGAGAGAATCATCGGCAGAAACAGAAGGGTAGAGAAGAGCGTATTGAGCCACAAGACGGGTAGCACGGCATTCTCGCGCAGGGCCTGTTTCTTGGTTACATCATACAGGCCGAGCAGCAGGGCCGAGAGGAAGGCTAACGATAACCACATGCGCTGTTAGCCGATAAGGAGTTGCAGAATGACGAAGGTGGCCAGGGTGAGCGAGGCGAGGCCGTTGAGCGTGCCAAAGGCGATGCCGATGCTCTTTTGGCGGGTGGGGGTCACGAGCAGATGCTGCAAGATGAGCAGCAGCGTGAAGAGACCAATCCCCGTCCAGAGCAGCCACCCTTGCGGACAGAAGTGGGCAAACCACAGCAGGGCCACGAAGCTCACCACATGCAGCAGGGCGCTGATGATAAGCGAGTTGCGCGCCGAGAAACGGGCCGGAATCGAGTGCAGGCCCCGTTCGCGGTCGAACTTGGCATCCTGCAGGGCGTAGATGATGTCGAAGCCTCCGCACCAGCTCATTACCAACAACGAGAGAATGGCGGCCGGCAGGTCGAGCTGCCCCGTGACGGCGATATAGGCGCCCGAGGGGGCGATGCCGAGCGAGAGTCCGAGTACCAGGTGAGCCAGCGAGGTGAAGCGTTTGCAATAGCTGTAAAACATCACCACAAAGAGCGCAACGGGCGAGAGCCACGCCGTGAGGGGGTTGATGGTGCAGGCGACCCCTACAAAGAGCAGGGCATTGACCCCCACGAAGATGAGCGCTTCGCGGGCAGAGATGCGCCCTGCGGGGATGTCGCGCCCTGCCGTGCGCGGATTCTCGGCGTCGATTTTACGGTCGGCCCAACGGTTGAATCCCATCGCCACATTGCGGGCAAAGACCATGCACCCCACCACCTGCAACAGGAGCAGCCAGATGCTCTTCTCGGGGTCGAAGTGGTCGCTTTTCAGCGCAAAGACAAAGGCCATCAGCGCAAAGGGCATGGCAAAAATCGTGTGCTGAAAGAGCACGAGCGAGAGGTAATTTTTCAGTTTAGCCATCACTTGTATAACATGCAGGGCTGCCCCGAAAGACAGCCCTGCGGTTTTAACGGAGTTTGTTAGGCGAGCAACTTTCGCAGAGCCTCAAGGTTCTCGGCGCTGTCGCTCTTCTTACCCTCGGGGGTGTAGAGGGCGTCCAGACGGGCACGGTAGCGCTCCTCCACCTTCGAGCGTACCACCTTCATGGTGCTGTTTACCAGACCATTCTGCTCGGTGAAGGGCTCCTCGACGATGGCGATTGCCGAGGGCAACCAACGGTCGGGGAACTCGCCGCCGGCCGAGATGCGGAACTCGTTGATCGAGTCCTGTACGGCTTTGGCGGCAGCACGCAGCTGCTCCTCGTTCGAGGGGTCGGGGCAGATGGCCTTCAGCCCCTCCTTGTTCGGAACGACAATAGCCGTGGTGTAGGGGCATTGGTTGTTGTAGATGTCGATCTGCGAAATCAGGGGCGAGGTGACGATTGCCTCCTCCATACCCTCGGGGCTGTACTTCTCGCCGTCGGCCGAGATGAGCAGGCTCTTGAAGCGGCCCAGCACATAGAGGAAGTTATCTTCGGTCATGTAGCCCATGTCGCACGTGTAGAGCCAGCCGTCGCGCACGGTGTCGGCCGTGGCAGTGGGGTTCTTCCAGTAGCCGGCCATCACATTCTCACCCTTGATGACGATCTCGCCCTTCTGACCCGTGGGGAGCTCGCGGCCCTCGTCGTCGAGGATGCGAATCTCGAGGGGCTGTACCAACATACCCGACGAGCCGAAACGGTGCTCCTTGGGGCGGTTGGCGTTGGTCGAGATCACGGGCGTAGCCTCCGAGAGGCCGTAGCCCTGATACATGGGGATGCCGATGGCGTAGAAGAAGCGCTGCAGCTCGCTGTCGAGCAGGGCACCGCCACCCACGAAGAACTGCAACGAGCCACCAAAGGCCTCGCGCACCTTCGAGAAGAGAATTTTATCGAAGAGGGCCACGGCGGGCTTCAACAGACAGCGCCAACCCTTACCCTTCGAGAAACCGTCGTTGTTGTAGGTGTAGGCGGTCTTGAGGGCCAGGCGGAAGAGCTTCTCGGTGGTGGCACCCTTCTGGTGAATCGAGCTCTCGATCGACTTGCGGAAGTTCTTGGCCAGGGCGGGTACCGAGAGCAGGAAGTGGGGCTTCACCTCGCGGATGTTCAGCGGAATGTTCTTTAAGGTCTCCATGGGGGTGCGTCCCACCTGGGTGGTAGCCACCGAGGCACCGCACTCAATCATGATGTAGAAGCCTACGACATGGGCAAAGCAGTGGTCGAGGGGCAGTATGATGAGCGTGCGCCAGTCGCTGGGAATCTGCATACGGGTGAGCGACTGCTCGACATTGGCCGTGTAGTTGCGGTGGGTGAGGATAACACCCTTGGGGTCGGCCGTCGTACCGGAGGTGTAGGTGATGGTGGCGTAGTCGTCGTTCTGAATGGCGCGACCGATGGCCAGGAACTCCTCCTTGTGCTCCTTGAGGTACTCTTCGCCCCTCTTCTCGAGTGCTGCGAGCGACATTTCGCCCTCGGCGAGCTCGATATCGTCGAACACGATGATGTGCTCGACCTTGGGCAGCTTCTCGCGGATGCGGCGAATCTTCACCAGCTGCTGCTTCGATACGAAGATGGCCTTCACATCGGCGTGGGTAAGGCGGAACAGAAGGTCGTGATCCTCCTCCAGCTTGATGGAGAGGGGCACGCTGATGGCGCCTGCATAGAGCAGACCCAGCTCCGACATAATCCATGCGTTGCGACCCTCCGAGAGAATCGAGATGCAATCTTTGGGCTTGATGCCCAGCGCTACCAGACCGGCGCCAATTTTCAACACCTCGGCGTGGGTCTCGGCATAGGTCGTGGGTTCGAACTCTTTGGTTCGCTTCTCCAAAAGAAAGGTCTTCGAGCCGTACTTTTCGACGGAGCTCTCGAAGAGATCGATAAGGGTTTTCTTCATTATATATAAATAAGTATTGATGTTTTACTCCATCTTCAATACGGCAAGGAAGTCCGATTGGGGTACCTGTACCTGTCCAATCTGGCGCATACGCTTCTTACCGGCCTTCTGCTTCTCGAGCAGCTTGCGCTTACGCGAGATATCGCCACCGTAACACTTGGCCGTTACATCCTTGCGTACGGCCTTTACGGTCTCGCGGGCGATGATCTTGGCGCCGATGGCGGCCTGAATGGCGATGTCGAACTGCTGACGCGGGATGAGCTCCTTGAGCTTCTCGCACATCTTGCGACCGAAGTCGTAGGCGTGGTCGGCATAGATGAGCGACGAGAGGGCATCGACGGGCTCGCCGTTGAGCAGAATGTCGAGCTTGGCCAACTTCGAGGGCTGGTAGCCGGTGCGGTGGTAGTCAAACGAGGCGTATCCCTTCGAGATCGACTTGAGCTTGTCGTAGAAGTCGAATACAATCTCCGAGAGGGGCATCTCAAAGTTGATCTCCACGCGATCCTGCGTGATGAAGTTCTGATTCTTCATCACACCGCGCTTGTCGATACAGAGTTTGATGACATTGCCCAGGAAGTCGGTGCGGGTGATGACCTGCGCCAGGATGTAGGGCTCCTCGATTTTGGCGATTTTGGTCACCTCGGGCAGGCCGGAGGGGTTGTGTACCTCGAGCTCCTCGCCGTTGGTGGTGGTGATGCGGTAGGATACATTCGGCACGGTGGTGATGACATCCATGTCGAACTCGCGGTATAGTCGCTCCTGGATAATCTCCATGTGCAGCAGGCCGAGGAATCCGCAGCGGAAGCCGAAGCCGAGGGCGAGTGACGACTCGGGCTCGAAGGTGAGCGAGGCGTCGTTGAGCTGCAACTTCTCGAGCGAGGCGCGCAGATCCTCGTATTGGTCGGCCTCGACGGGGTAGACGCCGGCAAATACCATCGGTTTTACATCCTCGAAGCCGGCAATGGCCTCCAGGGCGGGATTCTCTACCGAGGTAATCGTGTCGCCCACCTTCACATCGGCCGAGTTTTTGATACCCGAGCAGATGTAGCCCACATCGCCCGCCTTGATCTCGGTGCGGGGCTGCATCTTGAGTTTCAGGACGCCAATCTCGTCGGCGTCGTACTCCGAGCCGGTGTTGATGAACTTCACATGGTCGCCCTTCTTGATCGAGCCGTTGAATACGCGGAAGTAGGCGATGATACCGCGATAGGGGTTGAATACCGAGTCGAAGATCAGGGCCTGCAACGGGGCCTTTTCGTCGCCTTTGGGGGCGGGTACACGCTCGATGATGGCCTCCAATATCTCCTCGACGCCCAAGCCGGTCTTTCCCGAGGCGAGGAGAATATCCTCCTCTTTGCAGCCAATCAGGTCGATGACCTGATCCTTCACCTCGTCAATCATGGCCGACTCCATGTCGATTTTGTTGAGTACGGGGATAATCTCGAGGTCGTTGCCGAGGGCGAGGTAGAGGTTGGAGATGGTCTGTGCCTGAATACCCTGCGAGGCATCCACCACCAACAGGGCACCCTCGCACGAGGCGATGGCGCGCGACACCTCGTAGGAGAAGTCGACATGGCCCGGGGTATCAATCAGGTTGAGGGTATACTTTTCGCCGTCGCGTGCCACATACTCCATCTGAATGGCGTGGCTCTTGATGGTGATGCCCTTTTCGCGCTCGAGATCCATGTCGTCGAGTACCTGCGACTGCATTTCGCGCTGATTGAGCGTGTTGGTCTTCTCGAGGAGGCGGTCGGCCAGGGTGCTCTTACCGTGGTCGATGTGGGCGATGATACAAAAGTTGCGAATGTGTTTCATCCGTGTATGGTCGTTCTATTTTACTTTTTTCATAGGTATATAACCGCGCAAAGATACAAAACAATTCAGAATTTAGAATTTAGAATGCAAAATTATTTTCTTTCTTTTTTTAGATTGCCGCGTCGCTACGCTCCTCGCAATGACGAAACCAATTTTCCTTCCCTAAGTTAGGGGAGGTGGCGCGTCAGCGACGGAGGAGTGTGTAACTTCGTAATGCAAAATGTAGAATTTAGAATGCAAAATTATTTTCTTCCTTCTTTTTAGATTGCCGCGTCGCTACGCTCCTCGCAATGACGAAGAGTATTTTCTTTCACAATTTAGTATTTTGTGGGAGATATGGGAAATATGAGATTATGTCGTACAAAGTAACTCCCATACTTCCCATACTTCCCTAAATCCCCAATCCCCACCGTCAAGGAATCAATTTTGAATTCTAAATTTTGAATTGTCAGCCTTTGGCTGACTACATACGCCCCCGCCCTACGGGCACCCCCTCTACCTTAGAGGGGGAAAAGGGGCGTCATTGCGAGGAGCGTAGCGACGCGGCAATCTCAATGCACGATTATCCCCTTTCTTCCTTTTTAGATTCCCACGGGCCTATGGCCCTCGGAATGACGAAACATTTCCCCCCTCCATCTCTCCCCATATTATCTCACAAATCGTATGATTATTCGAAATTCCGGAAATCAAAATTAAAAAAAGAGGGTGAAATGTTTGGAATTAAAAAACTTTTCATACCTTTGTGCGTTGTAAGTGACACAATTAGGAAAATTTCCAAAACACAAACCAATTAACTTATTTTTTTACAATTATGAAAAAGCTTTTTTATTTGGCATTTGCTGCATTTGCTTTCGTAGCATGCGGTAATGATGACACCGACGAGCCCGCTGCTCCCGTGAAGGCTACCATCGAGGTTACGACCGATGTTGCCGCTCTGGAGATCGCTCACGAGGGTGGCGAGGTAGAGGTTGCCTTCAAGACCAACAAGGATTGGACGGCTACCAACACCGATAGCGTAGAGGGCCTGGAGATTGATCCTCCCTTTGGTGCTGCCGGTGAGAACACCATCACGGTAACGGTAGGTGAGAACACCACCGAGGCTGAGCGTACTCTGAATGTAACGCTGAAGGCCGGTGACGCCGAGGAGGTTGTTGCCATCAAGCAGCTCTATGTTGCTGATCCCTACATCACCACCAACCTCTCGGAGACCTGCGAGTTCTGGTGCCCCGCCCAGGCTTCGACCGTAACGCTCGAGATCGACGCTAATGTAGAGTACACCGTAGCTCTTGTAGACGCTCCCGAGTGGATTCAGGTGAGCGACAACGGCGAGGGTGTTTACACCTTCACGCTGGAGGCTAACCCCCAGGCCGGCTATCGTTCGGTTGTAGGTACCATCACCTGCGAGCTCTACGAGCAGCCCCTGCAGTTCTACATCTTCCAGAATGGTATTGCTGCCCGCGCTTGGGTGAATGAGCTGCGTGAGCTCGCCGGCTACAACGCCGACGCTCCCTGCGACCTGGCTCTCTTTGGCGACTACCTCCTGGTATCGAACGCTACGAACATCTTCGCTCTGAACGCTGCCGATGGTACGCTGGCTGCTACCTATCCTATGCCCGAGGGCGTAACGGTGAACAGCATCGAGGTTGACGAGGGTGGCAACATCCTGATCTGCTCGACCCCCGTTGAGCAAATCGTTACGGTTTACAACACCAAGTCGGTTGACGCTGCTCCCGCCGAGCTGCTCAAGTTCCACACCGGCAATGCTTATGGCGGTGGTTATGGTAACATCCGCGTAGCCGGTAACATCGACACCGAGGCTCTGATCTTCCTTAACATTGCCGGTTACTGGACCGAGGCCGGCGACACCAACGGCCTTGTTGCTGCTTATGAGATTGCCAACGGTGCTGCTACCTTGGATGCGAACGGTTGGGCTCAGTTTACTTGGGTTGACCACGCTTTTGGCTCCAATATGGGTACTCGTGGTTGCGCATATCCTCTTGGTACTACGCTGGCTGATGGTGCCCTCTATGTAGGTTACAATGGCAACCTGATGTATGCTGCTGATCCTGCTACGCGTACCACTGTTTGGGCAGAGAGCGCAGCCCTCGGTAATGGCTGGATGGAGAACCTTGGTTGCATCGATGTTGTAGAGGCAAATGGCAAGAAGATCTTTGCTACGATTTGGTCGTGCCTCTTCAACTATGACCAGCCCGATCTCGTATTGGCTGATATCACCAATCCTGCGGCTGCTTCGCTGCTCGGTACCTACTGCTTCTACGATCCTACCTCGGAGACGGAGGATTATGCTGCTGCCTTCAAGGGTAATGGAGTTGGTAACGCTGAGGGTGCTGATGTAGTGCTCGTTCCCACCGAGACCGGTGTGAAGGCTTACTGCACCGATAGCGCCTGGGGTGCTGTATCGTGCGTAACCTACGAGATTCTCTAATTTAGTCCGATACTAAATTCTCGGGCCGCATCCAATTGGGTGCGGCCCTTTTTTTGCATTACAAAGTTACACACTCCTCCGTCGCTGACGCGCCACCTCCCCTAACTTAGGGGAGGAAAATTGGTTTCGTCATTGCGAAGGCTTTTGGGGTTCTCTCTTCGTCATTGCGAGGAGCGCAGCGACGCGGCAATCTAAAAAAGAAGAAAGAAAATAATTTTGCATTCTAAATTCTAAATTCTGAATTGTTTACTATCTTTGCGGCGTTGTTTTCGGAACGCAGCGAGTGCGAGGCCGAAAGGAATTGATAATTTTAGCTAAAAGACAATGAAAGATTTTAAGAATGACTCGACATTAGCTCGATTCGGCCGCGACAAGCGTCAGCGGACCACCACCAAAACTTCGGAGCGCGTCGAGCGTCGCCCGCGTGTGCAGCACGAGGCTGCCGAGACGGAGCGCGGAGCCGCTGCACCCCGCAAGCGCGCCTCCTACAATCCCCATTTCAACGAAGAGAATCGCCCCAACTTCGAGCCTGCAAAGCGCTCCTACGACCGCAAGCCCGCAGGCCGCAAGTTCGCCTCGGCCGATGCCCGTGGTGAGCGCGGTGAGCGCAACGAGCGCCCCGCCTATGGCGAGAAGCCCGCACGCGGAGCCAAGTTCGGAGACCGCAAGACCGGCGACCGCAACTTCGGCGACAAGAAGTTCGGCGACAAGAAGCGCGCCTCGTTCCGTCGTGACGAGAAGCCCCGCAGCTATCCCAAGTACGACCCCAACAAGCAGACGGGCGAGATGCGTCTGAATCGCTACATTGCCCAGTCGGGTATCTGCTCGCGCCGCGAGGCCGACGACTTCATCACCGCAGGTCTCGTATCGGTGAATGGTCAGATCGTCACCGAGCTCGGCACCAAGGTGATGCCCGGCGATGAGGTCAAGTTCAACGACAGCCGTATTCAGGGCGAGAAGAAGGTATATCTCGTACTCAACAAGCCCAAGGGCTATGTAACCTCGCTCGAGGATCCCCACGCCGACAAGACCGTGATGGATCTCGTGAAGGGGGCCTGCTCCGAGCGCATCTACCCCGTAGGGCGTCTCGACAAGAACTCGCTCGGCCTGCTCCTCTTTACCAACGACGGCGACCTCACCAAGCAGCTCACCCATCCCACGCACCAGAAGAAGAAGATCTACCAGGTCTCGCTCGACAAGCCCCTGACCCGTGCCGATATGGATCAGATTGCCGAGGGTATCGTGCTCGAGGATGGCGAGATTCACGCCGACGAGATCTCCTATGTCAAGGAGAACAAGAAGGAGATCGGTATCGAGATTCACTCGGGCCGCAACCGTATCGTGCGCCGCATCTTCGAGTACCTCGGCTACACCGTGCAGAAGCTCGACCGCGTCTACTACGCCGGCCTCACCAAGAAGAACCTCAAGCGTGGCGGGTGGCGATTCCTGACGCATGAGGAGGTGGATCGTTTGAAGTCGGGTCGCTACGAGTAAAATTTGTTTTTGAGGGGTATTTTCTTCGTTACGGGTAATCCACCTCGAAGGTCACATACGAAAGTATGCTCCCTCCGAGCCGAATTACCCAAGCCTTGAAAATCCCACCTCAAAAAACAAATTTTTAGCGAGGGATTGAGGGGTGTTTCCGGCGTTATACTAAATCCGGTGTGAAGGTCACATACGAAGAGTATGCTCCCTCCACACCGAATTTAGCAAGCCTTGAAAATCCCACCTCAAAAAACAAATTTTTAGCGAGGGATTGAGGGGTATTTTCGGCGTTATACTAAATCCGGTGTGAAGGTCACATACGAAAGTATGCTCCCTCCGAGCCGAATTACCCAAGCCTTGAAAATCCCACCTCAAAAAACAAATTTCAATTCACAATTCAAAATTCACAATTGCGATGGCTGGTTCTAATTTCGTAGATTATGTGAAGATATTTGCCCGTTCGGGGCATGGAGGTGCCGGTTCGGCGCACTTCCGACGCGAGAAGTTCGTTGCCTTCGGTGGCCCCGATGGTGGCGACGGCGGCAAGGGTGGCAGCATCATCCTCCAGGGCGACAGCCAATACTGGACCCTGATTCACCTCAAGTATCAGCGTCACCAGTTTGCCGAGGATGGACAGAACGGCTCCGGAGCTCGCTCCTCGGGCAAGGATGCCAAAGATATCATCATCCCCGTGCCTCTCGGAACCGTGGCGCGTCGTCTCGTGGAGAACGAGGAGACGGGCGAGACCGAGCTGGTAGAGGTGGGCGAGGTTACCGAGCATGGTGAGCAGCTGGTGCTCCTGCAGGGTGGTCGCGGAGGCCTGGGTAACTGGCACTTCCGCACCGCAACCAACCAGACACCCCGCTATGCACAGCCCGGCGAGGAGGGCGACGAGGGTGCCTTTATCCTCGAACTGAAGGTCTTGGCCGATGTGGGCCTCGTGGGATTCCCCAATGCGGGCAAGAGCACCCTTCTGTCGGTCGTCTCGGCCGCCAAGCCCAAGATTGCCAACTACGCCTTCACCACCCTGGAGCCCAACCTCGGCATCGTCGAGGTGCGTGACGGCCACTCCTTTGTGATGGCCGACATCCCGGGTATCATCGAGGGTGCTCACGAGGGCCGTGGCCTCGGTACGCGCTTCCTGCGCCACATCGAGCGCAACTCGGTGCTCCTCTTCATGATTCCCGCCGACAGCGACGACATCCGCAAGGATTATGAGGTGCTGCTCGGCGAGCTGACGCAGTACAACCCCGAGCTCCTCGACAAGGAGCGTCTGTTGGCCATCACCAAATGCGATATGCTCGACGACGAGCTGATCGAACAGATGAAGGCCCACCTTCCCGAGGGGATCGAGTCGGTATTCATCTCCTCGGTGGCGGGACTGAATATCCAGCGCCTCAAAGACAAACTTTGGGAGATATTACACTAAAAAAGGAGCTCTAAAAGAGCTCCTTTTTTAGTGTAAATTCAAAATTCAAATCCATATTACTTAAAAAATACGGGCGATACCGGCTTATAGTTATGGATACGCTCGATCACATCTGCAAAGATGTCGGCTACCGACAGCACGGTGAACTTGTGGGTATCCTTCTCGGGATTCAAGGGGATGGTATCGGTCGTAATCACCTCCTCCAGGGCGCTGGCGTTGATACGCTCGTAGGCAGGGCCCGAGAGTACGGGGTGGGTGATGGCGGCGCGTACGCTCTTGGCACCGCGGGCCATCAGCATGTCGGCTGCCATGCAGATCGTACCGGCCGTGTCGATCATATCGTCCACAATCACGATGTTGCGACCCTCGACATCACCAATGGCGGTCATCGTACCTACCACATTGGCCTTTGCACGCTCCTTGTGCGAGATGATGATGGGGGCCTCGAGCAGCTTGGCATAGGAGCCGGCACGCTTGGCGCCTCCCATATCGGGCGAGGCAATCGAGAGGTCGGGAATGTTCAGGCTGCGCAGGTAGGGGATGAAGATGCCGCTGGCGTAGAGGGCATCGACGGGGATGTCGAAGAAGCCCTGAATCTGGTCGGCGTGCAGATCCATCGTCATCACGCGGTCTACGCCGGCTGCCATCAGCATGTTGGCCACCAACTTCGCACCAATGGGTACGCGGGGGCAATCCTTACGATCCTGACGGGCCCAACCGAAGTAGGGCATTACGGCAATCACCTGGTGAGCCGAGGCACGACGCGCTGCATCGACCATCATCATGAGCTCCATCAAGTTGTCCGTCGGAGGGAAGGTGGACTGGATGATAAATACCGTGCAACCACGGATCGATTCGTTGAAGCGAGGCTGGAACTCGCCGTCGCTGAAGCAGAGGACCTCCGAGTCCCCCAGGGTGGTGCCGTAGCTGGCTACGATCTTCTCCGCCAGGTAGCGCGAGTTTCGACCTGCGAAGAATTTGATTTTATGAATTGCCATACTGAACTGTTTGGGAGTTTGCGCGTATGTGGTTGTTTTGTGTCAGACAAAGGTAATAAAAAGGGCGATTGTTGCCAAACTTCTTCGACTCGGATAGCAAAAAAAGTGCACTTTTTTTCGAAGTGCACCCTTTTCTTGCCATGATTACCCGTTACTCATCGAGACAACTGCCGATAAAGTCGAGAATCTCCTCACGCCCCGTCCCCTTCTCCGACGAGCTGTAGAGCATGGGCGGAAGTTCCTCCCACTGCTCGCTCAGCGTTTGGGCATAGCGCTCCATGCTGCGCCCGAGTTGCGCTTTGGAGAGTTTGTCGGCCTTGGTAAAGATGATGCCGAAGGGGATGCCGTGCATGCCGAGCATCTCGATGAAGCGCAGGTCGATCTTCTGCGGCTCAAGCCTCGAATCGACCAACACGAAGAGGTAGTGCAACTTCTCGCACTTGAGGATGTAGTCGGTGATAAGCTTCGAAAACTCGCCCACGGTCGATTTCGAGGCGCGCGCGTAGCCGTAACCCGGCAAATCGACCAGGTACCAATCGTCGTTGATGGCAAAGTGGTTGATCAGACGCGTCTTGCCGGGGGTTCCCGACACCTTGGCCAATCCCCCATGTGCCGTCAGCATGTTGATGAGCGACGACTTGCCCACATTGCTTCGGCCGATGAAGGCGATATCCTTACGCCCATCCTTCGGCACCTGGCTGATGGCCGATGAGCTGCACTTAAATTCGGCTCTTTTGATCTGCATGATCTCTCGTTGATTCCTTGGGATAGTGGATAAAGCCTGCCTAACGGGGTTAAGCAGGCTCTATTTTACTTATTCGGCCACCTCGCTCTTGTTGGTTTGGCGGCGGTTGATGTTGATGTAGCGTTGCAAGATTTGTTGCAGGAGGTGCGGCTCGATGTTACGACGCAGGGTGCCGTTCTGGGCGATGGAGATACCTCCCGTCTCCTCCGATACGACCACCACAATGGCATCCGAAATCTCGCTCAACCCCATGGCGGCGCGATGGCGCGTACCGTAGACCTTCGGCACATCGCTCTGCGTCACGGGGAGGATGCACTTGGCTGCTACGATGCGGTCGCCCTCGACCACCACGGCGCCGTCGTGCAACGGGGCGTTCTTGAAGAAGATGTTCTTCAAAAGGGAGGTCGATACGCGGGCATCGAGGGCGATGCCACCCTCGGTGATGAGCTTCAGATCGCTCTGCTGGCTGATGACAATCAGGGCTCCGGTCTTGGTCTCGGCCATCTCACGGCAGGCCGTAACGATGGGGGCAATCTGCGGGTCGCTCTTCTCGTTACCGATGGAGAAGATGCGCGAAATGAAGTTCAGGGACTTCTGGCGCATGCCGATCATCTGCAGGAAGCGGCGAATTTCGGGTTGGAAGACGATAATCAGCGCAATGACTCCCACGCTGATGATTTGTCCGAGAATCGAGCTGAGCAACTCCATGTTCAGGGCGCGTACCACGACCCACACGAAGTAGATGATCACAATGCCCGTCAGAATGTAGGGTGCATTGGTCCCCTTGGTCGTGCGGTAGATCCAATACATCACCGCCGCCACCAAAAAGATGTCGATCAGATCAATAAAGGTAAAAGGCACAAATCCCATGATACTCTTTATATTAGGCTTGCTCGGCTTTTGTGGTTGTTACTTCGCGGCCTTCTCCTCGGCGTAGAGGCGGTTGACGGTCTCGAGTACCAGCGGCGTGATGTTGAGCGTCGTGTCGGCATCGATGAGCGCCGAGGCGTTTACCACCATCTTATACTTCTTGTCGGCATTCACCTCCTGTACGGCACGCATGATGAGATCCTGGGCGCGATTCGAGAATACGAAGTTCTCCTCCTCGAGCTTGGCACCCTCGCTCTGTACGGTGTTCTCCAGGTTGATGGCGCGCTTCTGCAACTTCTCCTGCTCCTGCTGGGCGTTGTAGGAGGTGATCAACCCCTTCTGGTACTTCTCCTGCAGCTGGCTCATCTCGTTCTGAATCTTCTGCTGCTTGTTGGCCCAGCTCTGCTGTGCCTTGGTGGTCTTCTCCTCCAGGGCCTTACCCTCGGTGAGGTAGATGTCGCTCATGGCCAATACCTCCTCGACATGTACATAGGCCAAACCGCACGACTGAACCTCCTGCTGGGCCTCTGCGGCCACCTCGGTGGTATTCTCGGCGGGGGTGTTGCACGCCGCAAAGGCGGCAATCGTCATAACGCTAAAAAGAATCTTTTTCATTTGCTTATCTGTTTTTAGTTTTATTTGCGCTCTAATTTCACAAAGGTAAGAAAAATTTTTCATACCTTTGTTATCGCAGATTAAAAATTAGAGATTAAAAAGCGCGTTTTCCCATGTATGAATATATAAAAGGTAAGGTTGCGGAGTTGGCTCCCACCCATGCCATTCTTGAGGCGGGCGGCGTAGGCTACTTCCTGCAGATTTCGTTGCAGACCTACTCGGCCCTAGAGCAGCTCGATGAGGCGAAGCTCTTTGTCCACTATGTGGTGCGTGAGGATGCACAGCTGCTCTTCGGCTTTGCCACGCGTGGGGAGCGAGAACTCTTCCGGCAGCTCATCAGTGTCTCGGGGGTGGGGGGCAATACGGCCCGCATGATTCTCTCGACCTACTCGCCGCGTGAGCTACGCAGCATCATCACAACCGAGAACGCCGTGCTGTTGAAGAATGTCAAGGGGCTCGGTCTGAAGACGGCCCAGAAGATCATCGTGGAGTTGAGCGGCAAGCTGCTCTCGCTCGGATTGGACGACGAGACAGATTCGACAGTAGCCCCCGCAGCACCGCAGGCCGGCAATCCCGACTACGACGAGACGCTGGCGGCCCTGGTGATGCTCGGCTTCGCCAAGGGACCCGCCGAGAAGGTGGTGAAGGCGATCTTCAAGGAGGAGCCCTCGATTACGGTCGAGGCTGCGGTGCGAGCAGCGCTCAAGCGAATGTAGCGAATCGGGTCGTGCACCGTTTCGTTGTGGTTTTACTCCGTTTCGTTTAATTTATTGGACGGATTGCGCGATAAGGATGCCAATATGGGGAAATTTTTCTATCTTTGCGCAGCAAAAGATGAGTGACCATGGAGGAGACTGGAAGCATATTTCTCTTTATATTTATTATGATAGGAGTGGGGCTGCTGTTGATAGCGGCTGCCTATGGGGTACACCGTTGGCGTGAGAAGAAGAGGCGCGAGTACACCGACCCGATGGCTGATCGCTACTACCACCACAAGCGCCGTGAGATGACGGCACACGGTGGCGGCTTCAACGATGAGATGCGCTCGAGTTCGCACCGTCGCCACAAACACCGCTCGCATCGTCACCATCACGACTCCGACGCTGCGGAGTTTTAGTTCAAAATTTAGCATTTGTTTTGCCACAGATGCAAAAAAGACCGACTTCTTCGTGAAGTCGGTCTTTTTTTGGTTTCGGGTTTGGTTACTCGGCGCTCTCGGCAGGGGTCTCCTCTACGGCGGGAAGCTCGGCCTGGGGAACGACGGGGGCCTCCTCCATCTGCTTCTCCATCAGGACATTGGCATCCTTCATGACATCGCGGTTGGTGGTCTCCGACGAGCCGCCCATAGCCAGCGTAGCTACCAGGCTCAACACCAAAATAACAACAGCCATCGTCCAAGTGAACTTCTCCAAAAAGTTCGACGACTCACGAACGCCCATCACCTGGTTGGCGGCACCAAAGTTGGCAGCCATACCGCTCTTGGGGCTCTGAACCAGTACAGCAAGAATCAGAAGGACGCTCGCTACCAGAATCAAACCGATACAAATTGAGTATAACATAGTGTATAAATTTTAATTATTTGTTTCCAAACGCTGGATAATCTCGGCAAAGTAAACACTTTTTTCCGGAATTAGCAAACTTAATCGCCGATAAATTGCTAATGCCTCCTCTTTTAGCCCCTGTTGGAGGTAAACTTCGGCCAATTCTTCGCTCACCAGGTCATCCTCCTCCTCCAAATCGGCCTCGGTTACGATTTCGCTCTCCACCTCCCCCTCTTCGGCTACGATGCGCAGCTCCTTCTCCTTGAGGAAACGGTCAATGATATCGGCCGACGAGAGGTGCAGAATCGCCTCGCTGTCAATCTCGAGGTCGGGAATCGAGGTACCACGGTCGGTAGCTACCAATCGCCACCAGCCATCCTCCTCGTCGCTGAGCGAGTGGCGCAGGCTGCGGGCCGTCGTGTACCAGGGATAGCGCTCCAAAAGGAGCTTCAGTTCGTCGAGTTGTTTTTGCTTGCTCATTCTCTCTCGGGCTACCAGTTACCGGCCGAAGCCATGAAGATGTCGGTTACGATTTGATCCACAATCTCGGGAATCAGCTCACCCTCTACCTCGGTCAGCAGACGCGACGACTCATAGTCGGCATAGGCCGAGAAGGTCTTGTTGGCGAACGACTCGGCCTCGTTGATGGCGTTGGTGAAGCGCACGCGCACCGTGATGGTGAGACGGTTGAGTTGGGCATAGTCGTCCGACGAGACGGAGGCGGTGGTCGAGGTGTAGTTGGTAATCTCACCCTCGAAGGCGAAGTCTCCACCCTCGTCCACCTGAACTAGGCGTGTCTGACGCGAGAACTTGTCGACCAGGGCGTCGGTGAGCGTCGAACTCAAGATGGGCGACACCATCGCGGCGTTGTTGGGGAAGTAGGCCACCGAGAAGGTGGTCGCCTCGGGCGGAATGGAGGCGCCCGACAGCGAGTAGTTTACCTGGTAGCCACAGGCAATCATCAGGGGCAGCACAAAGAGTGCAAACAGGCGTTTCATGTTGGTTCGTTTCATGGCGATTACTCCTCTTCGATTCCTAACTCCTTGATTTTACGGTAGAGTGTGCGCTCCGACATGAAGAGCTCGGCGGCAGTCTCCTTGCGGCGGCCGTTGTTGCGGCGCAGGGCCTCCTCGATCTGTCGGCGCTGCATATCGGCCTTGGAGGTGGCGCGAGGCTCCTCGACTACCTCCTCGCTCTCGGCAAAGTCGGCCACCTCGGTCGTGGCGGTGTGGTGGGGTAGCAGGTGTCGCACCTCCTGGGTGTGCGTATGTGTGGGGGCAGGGGTTCCGTTGTGGTGCATCGCCTCCTGCATCATCCGCTTCAACTCGTTGATGTCGGCACGCATGTCGAAGAGCACTTTGTAGAGCAGCTCGCGCTCGGTGGTGTAGCCCTCGTTGTGATCTCTGTCGCTCTGCATGGTGGTCATCGACGATGTAGCGGCCTGCGGGGGCAGGTAGCGGCGCAGGATGTCGGCCGAGATGTTGCGTGCCTCCTCGACGGCCGAGATCTGTTCGGCCAGGTTCTTCAACTGGCGGATGTTTCCGCGCCAGGGGTAGCTCTCCAACACCTCACGAGCCGAGTTATCGAGCGTGATGGCCGGCATGCGGTATTGCGTTGCCACATCGGAGGCGAACTTGCGGAACAGGAGATAGATGTCCTCGCGGCGTTCGCGCAGGGCCGGTACCACGATGGGTACCGTATTGAGTCGGTAATAGAGGTCTTCGCGGAAGCGGCCCGAGGCGATGGCCTCCTGCAGGTTGATGTTCGTGGCGGCTACCACGCGCACATTGGTCTTCTGTACCTTGGTCGAGCCCACACGGATGAACTCGCCCGATTGCAGGACGCGCAACAGGCGTACCTGGGTCGAGAGGGGCAACTCGGCCACCTCGTCGAGGAAGATGGTGCCTCCGTCGGCCTCCTCGAAGTAGCCCTTGCGCGACTCGATGGCGCCGGTGAAGGCCCCCTTTTCGTGGCCGAAAAGCTCCGAGTCGATGGTGCCCTCGGGGATGGCGCCGCAGTTCACGGCGATATATTTGTTGTGCTTGCGCGCCGAGAAGGCGTGGATGACTTGCGGGAAGAACTCCTTACCCACACCACTCTCGCCGGTAACCAGAACCGAGAGGTCGGTGGGGGCTACGCGCACGGCAACCTCCAGAGCTCTGTTCAAAAGCTCCGATTGGCCAATGATGCCGAAGCGCTGCTTGATGCTCATTAAATCTGTCATGGCGTAGGGTTGTTTCTATTCGTTGCCCATCAGGTGTTCGGGGCCGACAATCTGTTCCAGGTACTCCTGCTCGATGCGCTGTTGGCGGCGATCCTTGAGGTAGCCGTAGAGGATGGCCCCCAGGGCAATCACCACGGCGGCGATGGCCAGGATGATGAACTTGTCGGGGCGACGCGACGGCGCCGAGCCCACATAGGTGTAGGCATCGGTGCTCTTCTGGGGCTTCCCGTAGCTCAAGTTGCGCAGCGAAGGGTCGCGATGCGGATGCGACGACGAGCGATTCTCACGCGGATGTTCGCTCTCGAAGCGCATCAGCTCCTTGATGCGGCGGCGCGTCTTCTCGGCTTCGTGGCTCTCCTCTGCAGCCTGCTCATTGGGCGTTGCGGGGAGTGTCGGCTCCACTTCGTCGCTTGTCGGCAGGGCGGGAGCGGTCGGCTCACTTGCCGGCTGCGACGGGGGAGTGGGCTCGGCGGGTTGCTCCGTGGCGGGGGCGGTTGGCGCCGTCTCGGAAGTTGCTTGGGGCAGGTGGCGGAAGCGGATGGCTCCGTTGCCTCCGAGGGCGAAGAGTCCCAACCCCTCGGCTCGGTAGACTGCACCGCTCTCGATGGTGTGGCGAATCTCGAAGACGAAGCGGTTGATGGCTCCTGCGGCCTCCAACTCGCCCATGCCCTCCTGCTCGAGAAGCCCGCGCAGCACGCCGTCGTCACGCTTGAGAATCTCCGAGAAGACGATCTCGCTCCCCTCGCTCTTGCGAATCAGGGCGCCCAGCTGTGGAATCACCAGGCGACGATTCGTGGCGAGGTAGCTTGTGATATGTTGTATGATGTTCATCCTAAAATCTTATCTTTGATAAGTTGCCTTAAATTCGGGCTTCAAATGTACGATTTTCTTTCGAGAAAACGAAAAATGAGCCGCTAAAACGAAAAAACGACCTCTAAAATGTATATAATGGGACAAATGCTTTGAACTTTGGAAAAATTTTAGCAGCTTTGCATCGTGAATGAATGAAAAATCCGCGCGAGCTACATGGCTCGATTTTTGGCAATGTAGCCGAGACGGATTTTATCGAAAACTTAAAACAAGCGTAGAAAGGAGCCGAATCATGAAAAACAAGTACATCGACCTTATCGAGCAAACCTTCGATTTTCCGCAGGATGAATTCTCGGTTCAGGACAACGAACTCAACCTGTATGACATCCCTCTGATGGAGATTATCAAGCAGTATGGCACCCCCTTGAAGGTTACATATCTGCCCAAAATCTCTTCGCAGATCAACCGTGCTAAACGCATGTTCAATGTCGCCATGGCAAAGGTCGATTACAAGGGCTCTTACAACTACTGCTACTGCACCAAGTCCAACCACTTCTCCTATGTATTGGAGGAGGCCCTCAAAAACGATATTCACCTCGAAACCTCGTCGGCCTACGATATTCACATCATCAATGCCCTCTACGACGGGGGAATCATCGACAAGGATCGCTACATCATCTGCAACGGCTTCAAGCGAACGCAGTATGACGAGAATATCGCCCAACTCCTCAATGACGGCTTCGAGAATACGATTCCCGTCATCGACAACAAGGCCGAGATCGACCTCTTCGACGATGTGATTACCAAGAAGTGCAAGGTCGGCATCCGCATCGCCTGCGAGGAGGAGCCCAAGTTCGACTTCTATACCTCGCGCCTCGGTATTCGCTACAACGACATCATCGACTTCTACAAGGCCAAGATTCAGAAGAACAAGAAGTTCCAGCTCAAGATGCTCCACTTCTTCATCAACACCGGTATTAAGGATACCTCCTACTATTGGAACGAGTTGTCGAAGTGCTTGAATGTCTATTGCGAACTCAAGAAGATCTGCCCCGAGCTCGACAGCCTCAATATCGGTGGCGGATTCCCCATCAAGACCTCGCTCAACTTCGACTACGACTACGAGTACATGACCGAGGAGATCGTCTCGCAGATCAAGAACATCTGCAACCACAACGATGTGGTCGAGCCCAACATCTTCACCGAGTTCGGCTCCTTTACCGTGGGCGAGAGTGGTGCATCGCTCTACTCGATTGTCAATCAGAAGCAGCAGAACGACCGCGAGAATTGGTATATGATCGACTCCTCGTTCATCACCACGCTGCCCGACACCTGGGGTATCAATCAGCGCTATATCATGCTTGCCATCAACAATTGGGACAAGGAGTATCAACGCGTATTCCTCGGCGGTCTGACCTGCGACAGCGAGGACTACTATAACTCAGAGATTCATACCAACGCCATCTTCCTCCCCAAACTCGAGCCCGGAAATACCCAATATATCGGCTTCTTCCATACGGGTGCCTACCAGGAGTCGTTGGGCGGTTTCGGCGGTATTCAGCACTGCCTGATTCCCGCTCCCAAGCACATCATCATCGACCGCGATAAGGACGACAACGAGTATTATACGCGTCTGTTCGCCAAGGAGCAGTCCTATAGGTCGATGATGCGTATTCTTGGCTATTAAAATTTTGTTGTGGTAAGACGGCATTTGCTGCCGCTAACCCTTAAAACCGACGATGGGCTGTACCGCAAGTACAGCCCATCGTCGGTGTAGGGCCGAGCGTTGCAACTCCGCCGTCAAGGAAAACTAATTTTGAATTCTAAATTCTAAATTTTGAATTTAACAAAAAGCGTCCAGAGGCTGAACTCTGAACGCTTTTGTTTTACTCCCACTCGATGGTGGCGTTTGGTTTCGGCGAGAGGTCGTAGCAGACGCGATTGATCTTGGGTACCTCCTTGAGGATACGGTCGGTAATCTTCTGCAGGATGGGCCAATCGATGGTCTCGATGGTGGCGGTCATGGCATCCACCGTGTTGACGGCGCGGATGATGACAGGCCAATCGTAGGAGCGGGCGTTGTCGCGCACACCCTCCGACTTGAAGTCGGGAACCACCGTGAAGTACTGCCAAACCTGCTTATCCAGACCGGCCAGCTTGAACTCCTCGCGCAGGATGGCGTCCGACTCGCGGAGAGCCTCCAGACGGTCGCGCGTGATGGCGCCCAGGCAGCGTACACCCAAGCCCGGACCCGGGAAGGGCTGACGATAGACCATGTCGTAGGGGAGACCCAGCTCCAGACCGCAGGCGCGCACCTCATCCTTGAAGAGCTGACGCAGCGGCTCCACCAACTCGAACTGCAAATCCTCGGGCAGACCACCTACATTGTGGTGCGACTTGACCATCTTGGCCGTCTTGGTGCCACTCTCCACGATATCGGGGTAGATAGTACCCTGACCCAGGAAGTCGATACCGTCGAGCTTGCGGGCCTCCTCCTCGAAGACGCGGATGAACTCGCCGCCGATGATCTTACGCTTCTGCTCGGGATCTGCCACACCCTCCAGCTTGCCCAGGAAGCGCTCCGTGGCATCCACATAGATCAGGTTGGCGTTGAGTTGGTTGCGGAATACCTCGACCACATCCTCCGACTCGCCCTTGCGCATCAGTCCGTGGTTTACATGCACGCAAACCAACTTGTCGCCGATGGCCTTCAGCAGCAGGGCTGCCACCACCGACGAATCGACACCGCCCGAGAGGGCCAGGAGCACCTTTCTGTCGCCTACCTGACGGCGAACGAGCTCGATCTGGTCGTTCACGAAGTTGGTCATGTTCCAGTTGGCCTCGGCCTTGCACTGCTCGAAGACAAAGCTCTTCACAGCCTCCTTGATGGCCTCGATGTCGTTGCCGAAGGTGGGGAGCTTCACGGCGCACTTGGCCTTGTCGTGGCCGGCAGCCATCACGGGGTAGCCTGCCTCATAAATCTCGGGCAGCACATCAATCTCCACCCCGTCCACCACATGGTTGGGGCCTCCGTTGATAATCACGCCCTTCACATTGGGCAGGGCTTGCAACTCTTGGCGGGTGATGTCGTGGGGGTAGATCTCGCTGTATACTCCCAGGTCGCGGATGGCTCGAGCCAGCGTCGTGTTCTCGTGGCTGCCCAAGTCGAGGATAACAATCATGTCTTGTTTCATGTGGTACTCTGTATTTGGTTGTTTGTTAGTTTTGTTGAAATCTTGTCGATGGTCGAATACGAATTTCAGCTCACAGGAGCGCAGTGTGTGATGTGCGTAACCGGTGAGCTGAAATTCTGTTTCATAAACCTTGTGTTGTTTATCGTTCGCTCGAATAGTTGGGGGCCTCACGCGTGATGGCTACATCGTGCGGGTGACTCTCGTTCATACCCGAGGTAGTGATGCGGGTGAAACGCGCCCGCTGCAGTGTCTCGATATCCTTGGCGCCGCAGTAGCCCATACCCGAGCGGATACCGCCCACAAGCTGGAATACCGTCTCGCTCAAGGTGCCCTTGAAGGGTACGCGTGCTACGATACCCTCGGGAACGAGCTTGTTGATGTTCCCCTCGCAACCCTTCTGGAAGTAGCGGTCGGCCGAGCCCGCCTTCATGGCGTCGATCGACCCCATGCCGCGGTAGCTCTTGAACTTACGGCCGTTGTAGATGATGGTCTCGCCCGGAGCCTCCTCCGTGCCGGCGAACATCGAACCGATCATCACACAGTCGCCACCGGCTGCCAGCGCCTTGACCAGGTCGCCCGAGTAGCGCAGACCACCGTCGGCAATTACCGGTACTCCCGAGCCCTTGATGGCGTTGGCTGCGTCGTAGATGGCCGTCAGCTGCGGTACACCCACACCGGCAATGATACGCGTGGTGCAGATCGAGCCGGGGCCGATGCCCACCTTCACACCGTCGGCGCCATTCTCCACGAGGTACTTGGCGGCCTCGGCCGTGGCGATGTTGCCCACCACCACATCCAGCGAGGGGTAGGTGGCCTTGATCTTCTTGAGCAACTCGACGATGTTGCGCGAGTGTCCGTGGGCCGAGTCGAGCACTACGGCATCCACATCCTCGTCCACGAGGGCCTTCACACGCTCCATGGCGTCGGGCGTCACGCCCACACCGGCAGCTACACGCAGGCGACCCTTCTCGTCCTTGCAGGCGTTGGGGTGATCCTGCACCTTGGTGATATCTTTATAGGTAATCAGTCCCAGCAGGTGGTTCTCGTCGTCCACCACGGGCAACTTCTCGATCTTGTTGTTGAGCAACACCTCGGCGGCGTGCGAGAGTTCGGGGTTGTGGGTCGTGATGAGACGCTCGCCCGGAGTCATCACCTCCTCGATTTTGCGATTCATGTCGCGCTGGAAACGCAAGTCGCGGTTCGTGACGATACCAATCAGGTGCTTCTCGCCATCCACCACGGGGATACCGCCGATCTTGTTCTCGCGCATCAGGTCGAGGGCATCGGCTACGGTGTTCTCCTTCGAGATGGTCACGGGGTCGTAGATCATGCCGTTCTCGGCGCGTTTTACCTTGCGTACATGGGCCGCCTGCTCGGCAATGGTCATATTCTTGTGGATGTCGCCGATACCTCCCTCACGCGCTAGGGCGATGGCCAGGGGAGCCTCCGTAACCGTATCCATGGCTGCAGAGACAATCGGCACATTGAGCACAATGTTTCTTGAAAAACGGGAGCGCAGAGAGACCTCTCGCGGCAACACTTCCGAATAGGCGGGTACGAGCAACACATCGTCGAAGGTGAGTCCTTCAGCCTGTACCCTCTCATTGATAAATGACATAGGAGTAATAGGTTTTTTGTTGCCCGCAAAAGTAATCAAAATTTTCGATATTTCCACCAATGGAAGAGGGTTTTTTAATGCAAAACTCAAAATTATTTTCTCCTTAACGGTGGTGTTGGGGAGGGTAGGGAATTTAGGACGGCTTGGGAACTATAAACTGACAATTGACAACTGACGACTGATTGTGGATTGGTAATGCAGTAACGCGGTAACTCGGAGCATCCCCGTGTTACCGCGTTACCAAGTTATCGCGTTGCTGCGTTACTTCTCCTCGATGTAGATTTGGAACAACAACGGTGTATAGGCCTGAATCTCGGTCGAAATGGTGGTTGTGGTGGTCGACTCGTAGTTGGTGTTATACATGTTGTAGTTGTTGTAATAGCCGTAGTTGTAGTAGTCGTAATAACCTCCGTAGTAGCCTCCGTAGTAGGAGTTGCCGTAGTAGGAGTTCATCATGTTGTAGTAGTTCATCATGTCGTAGTAGCTCTGGTCGTAGGTCGTCGAGGTGGTTGTCTCGCCGGCCTGCCCCTTCACGCCGTAGTTGTAGGTCGAGGTGCCCATAATGGCGGCCCATTGACCATAGCGCAACTGCGGTATGGAGAAGTACCACGAATCAACATACTTGCTCTTGTCATCCTCGGGAGTGATGGTGATGGCGTCGCCCTTGCTCTCCACCTTGCCGTAGATGAGCTCCTTCACCTCGTCGATGTTGGTATCGAAGATAAAACCGTCGAGGAAGCGGCCGATGTACCATATCTTGGCCTTGCCGTCCATCTTCACCGAGTCGCCGTCGAGTCGCCCCTCGCCGAAGCGGTCAATCAGGCGGCGGTTGATCTCCAGGTCGAGGGCCTGCATGTCGTTGTAGGGGGCCACCTCCGAGCGATAGGTGTTGCGGTAGTTGAAGAGCTTTGCGGCGTCGATGGAGGGCTTGAAGGTGTGGTTGATGTAGAGCTGGGGCAGCGAGTCGTTGGCCGTGCGCCAGGAGTAGCCGTCGTTGTACTGCGGCTCCTCGGCTCCACGCGTCGTGGTGCTCTTGTCGTCCTCCTCCTCGGGCTGCTCCACGGGCTTCACCGTGCCGTTCTCGGCACCGAAGGTATCGACCGCTTCGCCCTCATCCTTCAACGGATTCTTCACCAAATCGACCACCTTGACATGGGCCACCAGGGGGCGGTTCTTGCTCAACGCAAAGCCCTCCGATGAGAAGGCCTGACCCTCGTAGCCGCCACTGCCACTCAATCCGCCCACGATGGTCGAGGGCATGTAGAGCATCGCCTCGCCACCCAATCCCAGGGTGAGCTCCTCGTCCAACCCACGCGCGGCAGCGTAGTCGGCGTCGAGCTTCAGGGAGTTGCGCAGCAGCAGTTGCAGCCCGTCGATGAGGTTGGCCTCCTCCTCGCCGCAGTAGCGGTAGAGGGGGATGTAGTGGGTATACTTCGTGAAGGAGCCCACTTGGCGGGCCGTCTTCTCGTCACGCGTGAGGCAGATGTTGCCCTTCAGGTCGCGCCCCGTGAACTCCAGGCGCACCCAATAGATGGTGTCGTTTACCGGCTTTGAGGCGTCGCCCGCATCGAGAATATCGACATAGTAGCCACCCTCCTCCTGCTTGTTGTTGAGCAGTTCGGGGTGGTACTTGGCCATCCATCCATCCAAAGCCTCGGCCTCCAATCCGCTGTACGAGCGTTCGTTATCGCCGGCGCAGCCCATCATCACAAGGGCGAGCAGCAGAGGCACCATATAGTTGTAAACTCTCTTCGTCATATCGTTCTCTATCGTTTCTATTCGTCAAAGACCACATCCACCCTAAAAAAGAGGGCCACCGGACTTTGGGGGGCTATCGTGTAGAGGTAGTCGCCGCCATAGGCCATCGGGTAGGTCATGTAGAGCTCCACTTCGTCGCCCTCGTAGCACCCCTCCAACGAGATGGCCAACCCCTCGAAGGTCTGGCTCTCGCCCACACGCACATAGTAGGGCTCGTCGCTCCAATAGGTGGTGTTGAGTCCCGCCTCCTCGAGCAGGGCGATCTTCGCCGCATCGTTCGTGTAGGCCGGCAACTCCTTCTCGCCGATACGCTTCATGGAGCTGAAGTCGTAGAGGCTCAAGGTGAGCTGTACGAGGCTTCCGTTGCGGATGATGTGCCCCTCGCGACGATTCTCGTCGTAGTAGTTGGTGATGTAGCGGTAGACCGTACTGCCGAGCTTGGTGTAAAATTCGCGTTGGCGATCCTCCCCCTCGGCCAGGGCCTCCTCCTCGCTCACCAACCCCAGGGTCGAGGTGACGAACTTCTCCAACTTTGAGGTCTGATCTTCGAGGAGGGTCTCCTCCTTGTTGCAGCCCCAAAGCAGCAGCGTGGTCGCCAACAGCAGGGTGATGTGTCGTAGTGGTCGCATGGCTCTCTTTAAACGCGCAGGTCGCGCTATAATTGTGCAAATATACATATAAAAAATAAAAAAGGGGGGTGCTGCTCCCCCTTTTTTGCTTTTATGGGCCCAAATTGCCCCCAATTTGCCTCCGATTTACCCCTTCAGGGCCTGCTTCTCGGCGATGACACGGTCGATGGCGGCACGGATTTTGGGTGCAGGATCCTCCCACCCCTCGGGCTTGATGACCTTGCCGTCCTTGGGGTTGTAGTGGGGTTTGCCATCGGGCCAGAGCTTGGCCATGTTGGCCTGCTGCACAATCTCGAACAATTCGTCGGCCTCCAGGCCCATCTCCACCAGCGTGCCCAGGGCAAAGTACATCAGGTCGATCATGGCGTCGGCCTGCTCGTAGATGTCGTCGGCAATGAGGAACTCGGCCACCTCCTCCTGCATCCACTTGGCACGGCTCAACGAACGCTTCTTCTCCAACATACGCGGCTCCGCAGCCACGGGATGACCGAACTTCTCGTGAAATTCGCGCACATCATTCCACTCCTTCTTCATACGCTTATTCTCTTTTAACTCGCTGTTATTGACTCTAAATTCGCCATTTTGATATCGGTTTCGACCACAAAAATAAAAAAACTTTTCTTTCGCACCAACCCTCCGCCCACCTTCGCTCGGAAATTGCACTTTGTAACACCTTTGTAACAGCGATGACAACCCCCTGCAACATTGTGGTAATATCTTTGCCCCCAAATAAAAACCAAAATTTTAGCGTATGAATGCTTTTTACATGGGAATCATCGGATTCCTCTTCGTGCTGGCCATCTTCGACTTGATGGTGGGCGTGAGCAACGATGCGGTGAACTTCTTGAGCTCGGCCGTGGGTGCCAAGGTCGCCAAGTTTCGCACCATCATCCTGATTGCGGCTGTCGGCGTACTCTGCGGAGCCCTCTTCTCGAACGGCATGATGGAGATTGCCCGCAACGGTATCTATCAGCCCCAACACTTCGGCTTTATGGAGGTGCTGACCATCTGCCTCGCCGTCATGGTAACCGATGTGGTGCTGCTCGATATCTTCAACTCGCTGGGTCTGCCCACCTCGACCACCGTCTCGATGGTCTTCGAGCTGCTGGGTGGTGCCTTCGCCATCGCCCTGGTCAAGAGCCTCACCAACGATGCCCTCGTCATGGGCGATCTGCTCAATACGAGCAAGGCCCTCTCGGTCATCATGGGTATCTTCCTCTCGGTGGCTATCGCCTTCTTCTTCGGTGCTCTCGTGCAGTGGCTCACCCGTCTGCTCTTCACCTTCAACTACAAGCCCCGCATGAAGTGGCTTATCGGCCTCTTCGGAGGTATCGCCGTCACCTCGATTATCTACTTCATCCTCATCAAGGGCCTCAAGGATTCGGCCTTCATGACCCCCGACAACAAGGCCTGGATTCGAGAGCACACCCTCGCCATCGTGGGCTGCACGATGCTCGTCTCGACCCTGCTGATGCAGATTCTGCACTGGTGCCGCGTCAATGTCTTCAAGGTGATTATCCTGCTCGGCACCTTCGCCCTGGCTATGGCCTTTGCCGGTAACGACCTGGTGAACTTCGTGGGTGTGCCTCTGGCCGGTTATGCCGCCTTCGAGGAGTATATTGCCCACGGCGCCGGCAACCCCGACTTCCTGATGACTGCCCTCAATTCGCCCGCCAAGACCCCCTTCATCTTCCTCCTCTTGGCCGGTATCATCATGATTGTCGCTCTGCTCACCTCGAAGAAGGCCCACAATGTGATCAAGACCTCGGTCGACCTCTCGCGTCAGGACGAGGGTGACGAGATGTTCGGCTCGTCGGTTGTGGCCCGCAGCATTGTCCGTTCGTCGCGTGCTGTGGCTACCACCATCTCCAACATCCTCCCTGCGCGCCTGCTCCGCTGGATCGACTCGCGCTTCGACAAGGAGGGGGTAACCCTCGCCGAGGGGGCCGCCTTCGACCAGGTGCGCGCCTCGATCAACCTGCTGCTCGCCTCGCTCCTTATCGCCCTGGGTACCTCGCTCAAACTCCCCCTCTCGACCACCTATGTTACCTTTATGGTGGCCATGGGTAGCTCGTTGGCCGACCGTGCCTGGAGTCGTGAGAGCGCCGTCTTCCGCATTACGGGCGTGATTTCGGTGGTGGGTGGTTGGTTCATCACGGCCGGTGCCGCCTTCATCCTCTGCTTCCTGGTTGCCCTGGTGATGCACTTCGCCGGCATCGTGGGCATGGTGCTGATGATCGCCCTGGCTGCCTACCTCCTCTACCGTTCCCACCTTCGCTACAAGGCCAAGCAGCAGGCCGAGCACGAGGATGACCTCTTCCGCCGCATGGCCCACAGCGAGGATAAGGAGGAGATTTGGAACCTCCTGCGTGAGCACTGCACCAAGTCGATTGCCTCGACCCTCGACTACGCTTCGGAGGCCTATATGAAGCTCACCAACGGCTTTATCAACGACGACCTGAAGTCGGTACGCCGTGCCGTCTACCTCACCCTCGAGCAGAAGGGTAACTTCAAGCGCATTCGCCGCAAGGAGTTGGTTGCCCTGCGCCGCATCGACCTCTCGTTGGCGATGGAGAAGAATACCTGGTTCCATGTCCAGAGCAACAGCTGCGAGCAGTTCTACTACATCTTCAAGCGTGCCTCCGAGCCCTGCCTCGAGCATGTGGAGAACAACTTCAATCCCCTGCCCCGCGACTATGCCACCGAGTTTATCCCCGTGCGCAACCGCCTCGACTACCTCATCTCGCGTGTCAAGCAGACCATCGAGAGTGGTGACTACAGCCGTTGCGAGATGCTGAACGAGGAGGGTAACGAGCTTCGCAGCCGCATACAGACCCTGCGTACCGCCCAGATGTTCCGCATCCACGACGACGCCTCCGAGCGCATCAATGTCAGCCTGGTCTACCTCAACCTCCTCTCCGAGTCGCAGGAGCTCCTGGCTGCCCTGATGAAGTTGCTTCGAGCTTCCAATCGCTTCCAAAATTAATTTTCGATTTTAAGCGGTAAATTCCGCACCGCCTCGATTGCCCCGAATGGGAAATACGCTTTAGTATGTCCCATCCGGGGCAATCTTCGTTGGCACGGAATTACCTCGCTTAAAATACAAAAATCAGGTGGGGCTGACGACCGAAGTATTTTGGGTGTTTAAGGAGTTTGGGGAATTATGGGAGTTATAGGAATTATAGAAAT
>JAZUQP010000004.1:0-108298 GCA_045605785.1 Alistipes sp.
TAATCCCACTCGGATGCTTAAAAGATTAAGTTTATTGTTTTTAATACTTTTATAATATGGATAATCAAGATAGAATAAAGTTGTTTGCAGATGCTTGTAAGGAGTCCTTTGAAGTTGCTAAAGATGTAAAAGAACAACAAGACATAGTCAGAGAGGATTTACAGCACATATTTAATGCTGTATTGCGTGCTAATGCAGAAGAGTTGAAGACTTGTAATAGTTATATAACTAACAAGTATCCAGACCTCACTCAATTTACACCTCACAATTGCTTTTTAACTGTTGTTCCAAGTAACATTGTAGAGGGTATGTCTATTACACAATTACAAAATAGTTTGTTGGTTGCAGCAGGAGCATTAAATAATATGCTCGCAAGCTATAAGTTTTTAAGAATTATTGGAGGCGGAGCTAAAATCGCAGCAAAGCAAGCAATAGAAGGAGCGTTAAAATAGTGGTGCGATATAGATATGTAATCATTTAACTTAATGAGATAGGTGTATCGTAATAACACAGGAGTATTATAAAATTTCACTATCTTTGAGGAATAATAGTAAGAATTATAAATAGACAATGAACAACTCGAACATAGATCATCAAAAGAGCGGTAATTTATCCACTGATGAATTAACTTCAAGTTCTACTTCTACTATTAATGAAGTAAGGGGGAAGAGTTTTAAATATTTTATTACTATCGTACTTGCTTGTACCGTAATATTTCTTATATGTCAGATTATAGTATACTTGGGTTTTAGAGAGCACAGAAAAAGCATTATTGATATGTATCAAATTAGTCCTAGTACACAATTTATGGATTCTGGTACATCGTTTGAAAATATTGATAGTTTGATCAGCGGGTTAGATATCCCATGTTCACAAAAAATCGAGTTACAGCATAGTATAAAAGTTGTTGCTGGGGATATATCGTCAACAATCAAAAATAATATTGAATTAGATGCTTTAAAGCAAGCAAAATATGATAATATACAAAATGGTACAAGAGATTTGTTGGAACTGCAATACGCAAAAATACAACATGAATATGAGTCGATTCAAATATGGTATGGAATACTTACCGTCATTTTTCTGATATTTAGTTTCTATTCTTTGTACAAGGTGGATGATATTATAAGACAAGGTAAGGATGGCTTAAAAGATTTAGACAATATAAAAGAGCAAGGTGATAAAAAAATAAAGTCATTTGGAGAAGAAGGAGATAAAAAGCTAAATGCATTCACCCAAAAATCAAGCGAGCAGTTTAATGAGTTTCGGGATGTATTCCAACGTAGAATCGGAGAAATAGATCATGTTATTAAGTCGAAAGAAGATTTTATGAATAAACAGGTTGAGGGGACTCGAGAAAAGTTGGATAATATCTTTGAAGATGCCCAACATAGATGCTCCGAATTAGTTAATAGTGGAAAACTTGAAATGTCTGAGATAAAAATAAATCAAGAAAAGTTATCTCAGCAGTATAGTATCTTACAGCAGCAGCTGGATGTTGTAAATACAATTATTAGGAATTACCAAAAAAATAGCGGTCAAGATGGTAGCAAATAGAATATTAACATTGTATCAAGACTCTGCAGATGCTCTTTTGGGTGCTATGAAGGATGCATTAAAGTTAATTGATGTAAATGGCTCAATTGAACAAGTGTCTATTAAGAGTCAGGTTAACACTGTTAGCAATATTACTGAATTGCAAATAAGCAGAATGTTAGAATTAGCTGCGACTAAAAAGATAATTTTGGGGCAAATAAGTAGTGGTATTGTAATCTCGTTGCAGAAAATCATTGAGCTTACAAAACTGGTCTATGAGAATCCTTTATTCACCACTCCATTATATCTTAAACTTATTCAAAGTCAATTGACTTCGATTTGCGATTTTATAAAAAAACCATATATTGCAAAAGATATAGATATAACTATAGTTGCCACTGAATTGGCAGAGCTCATTAATAATTATAAAAATATACAACAATTACCACAAAATGAATTTATAGTAAGATTGTTACGTGAGATATACCAACTGTGTATAATAAAATAAGACGAAAATATCGAAGACTCTCATTGGTATAACGATTTATTCTCATACTATAAAATAAAAGTGTATCTTGCGAGGATATAATTCAGAATTACTATCTTTGAGCAGCAAAACGAACTAAAACCGATAAACAAGACAAAAAGCACAAGAATAGTATAATATACATATTTATGTTATTATATATTAATGTATTATCTCCCGTACTTTCCGAGTAAGAAAGTATATGTGTTCATATATGAGTGTGGTGTAACCAATACCGCCCCTGAAATCTTTGCCGTTTCTACATCAAACCACAATAAGGCTATATGCCGAAGGTCATTGTACCTACGCCCTTGCTTCGGTGAGGGCATTTTTTATCGATTCCGAGACGACATCTCGGAGCTATTGGAGATTATTGGCACAACCTACAGCTTAGAAGGCTGTGGGCCTAAGCATATGCTGAATCAATTTATGTAAGTGAGGTGTGAGCGCATACGGTAAAAATCGTATAACACTTTGAATGTTTGAAGCAAATAACCCTCATCGCCTTCACCGCCGGAATCACAAGGAGAGCGAGAGCAATAACAAGCATGGTGTTGCTCGTAGAGCTTAAAAACGAAGAGAGATAACTTCAAGTTTATTTGAAAGTTATCTCTCTTCGTTTTTGTCGTGTGCGTAGCACAGCCATCATGTTTTGTTATTGCCGAGCCGACGCAGTGAAAGACGAGCGATAGCGAAGTCAATCACATTGCAGGCCATGCTTGCTCTCTCTTTGCCGAGGCTTCCCGAGCGGAGGGCGTTAAGCGGAGCAGACTTTTGGTCTGCGTAGTAGCCAACCGATCCAATTATAATTGCCAAGTAATGGTAAATTTATTGTCGGATTTAAAAATAAATTGCTAACTTTGTGGTAGTGGAGAGATAAGAATTTTGTTAATCTAAGATGAGTATGAAAAAATTTATTATTGTTTTATCGTTTACACTTTTTGTTGTGATGGGAGCCTTTGCTCAGCAAAAAGGAGATAAGTTTGTTGGAGGAGCCATCGACCTCGGTGTTACCTCTGTGGGAGTCTCAGGCGCGAGTGCCACTGCCGTGGAGTTTGGTATTCAGCCCGAAATAGGATTTTTTGTTGCCGACAGGTTTATGCTTGGCTTTAACCTCGGATATGCTCTTACTTCTGGTGATAGCACGACCCATACCCTCGTTATTGGAACAAAGCTTAGTTACTATATTCCTGTCTGTGAAAAGTTTTACTACACTCCGGCTCTTGAGTTGGCCTATTGTAATGCATTTAGCGGAGAGGCCTCCTTGCCGGGTTTTGGCGCCGGTCTTTCGTTAGCTCGCTTTGAGTATCGAGCAACGAAACAGTTGGCTCTATCTGCAAGTATGCTATCGCTTGATTATGTGCTCTTAGCGAAGAATGGACTTAAAGTAAATACGGTGAATTTCGGCCTTTCGCTCTCTCCTTCGATAGGGTTGAGATATTACTTTTAACTCATATGGGATGAATCTGTTAGGGTTTGCATGAAAAGGGGTGCCTCGCGGCACCCTCTTTTGTTTAGCGGACATTCAGCAGCTCACGGGCTGCGGCTTCGTCTTCGGCTCGTATGACCACTTGGGCGGGGATGATGCCCGTGGGATAGAGCGTTGAGCTGTACTCATTGCGAATGGTGGACTCGATGCCGCCGCTCGAGAGTATCGAACGGGCAATCTCGGCCTCGGTTACGGTGTTGTAACTCTTGATTACAACCAATCTCTCATCAGTCATGGTTTTGGTAGTTTTGGTGGTACATATTGCTTTGTGCAGGTGGTTGGCCTGCGTTGTATCTTCTCTACCCAAAGTTAGGAAATAATCGGCGTTCGAGCAACACTTTTTCGCTTTTTTTTTGAAAAACGCGCCCTGCTCTTGCGGCACGCCGAAAAAATGCCTATCTTTGAAAGATTTAATTTTGCAACTATCGCGCCCCGGCGCCAAAAATACTTGATTTTCAATGCTTGACTTCGTACATCTGCATGTGCACTCCCAATACTCGTTGCTGGACGGACAGGCCGGTATCTCCCGTTTGGTGGATAAGGCCATGAAGGACGGACAGCCCGGTATTGCCCTTACCGACCACGGAAACATGTTCGGTGTGAAGGAGTTCTATAACTATGTATCGAAGCAGAACGGCAAGAAGCATGATAAGATCAAGGGGCTGAAAAAGCTGCGCGACAAGCTCATCAAACTACAGGCCGAGGAGCCCGATATGGAGGCCTACATCGCCTCGTTGGAGGCAAAGATTGCCCCGCTGAAGCCCAAAATCGAGGCCGACGAGGCGTTGCCCGAGGAGGCCGAGGCCTACAACCGACTCAAGTCGCTGTACGACGATGTGCTCACGATGCGGAGCGAATATGACCTCTCGCCCGAGAAGATGCAGCTCAAGATTGACGAGATGGAGGCGGTGCCCGACTTCAAGCCCATCATCGGCTGTGAGGTCTATGTGGCACGCCGTGCCATGCACCTCAAGGAGAAGGGTGTCAAGGAGGATCAGAGTGGTTATCACCTCATTCTGCTGGCCAAGAACCAGACGGGTTACCACAACCTCGTGAAGCTCGTTTCGCGAGCCTGGACCGAGGGCTTCTATATGCGCCCGCGTACCGACCGCAAGGAGTTGGAGCGCTACCACGAGGGTTTGATTTGCTGCTCGGCCTGTTTGGGAGGTGAGGTGCCCAAGCGCATCACGCAAAACCAATTGGACGAGGCCGAGGAGGCGGTACAGTGGTATAAGAACCTCTTTGGCGAGGACTACTACCTGGAGTTGCAGCTCCACAAGGCGACCGTCGAGCGTGCCAACCACGAAGCCTATGGCTTGCAGCTCAAGGTGAACGAAAAGCTCATCGAGTTCTCGAAAAAATATGGCGTGAAGCTCGTCTGCACCAACGATGTGCACTTTGTGGACGAGGATGATGCCGAGGCGCACGACCGCCTGATATGCCTTGCCACGAGCAAGGATTTGGACGATCCCACGCGTATGCTCTACTCCAAGCAGGAGTGGATGAAGACGCGTGCGGAGATGGAGGCCATCTTTGGCGACATCCCCGAGGCGATGCTCAACACGGTCGATATCTGTAACCGTGTGGAGCACTACTCCATCGACAACGCCCCCATCATGCCCAACTTCGAGATTCCTATCGAATTTGGCACCGAGGAGGGCTACCGCCAAAAGTTCTCGGAGCAGGATCTCTTCGATGAGTTCACCCGCAACGAGAATGGCGAGGTGGTGATGGAGGAGGCTGCCGCCCGCAAGAAGATTGAGAAGCTGGGCGGCTACGACAAGCTCTACCGCATCAAGTTGGAGGCCGACTACCTCAAGAAGCTCACCTACGAGGGTGCCCGCAAACGCTATGGCGAGCAGCTGACCGAGGAGCAGCAGGAGCGCCTGAACTTCGAGCTCCATATCATGAAGACGATGGGTTTCCCGGGCTACTTCCTCATCGTGCAGGACTTTATTCGTGCCGCTCGTGAGGAGTTGGATGTCTCGGTGGGCCCGGGTCGTGGCTCGGCGGCGGGCTCGGCTGTGGCCTACTGTCTCGGTATTACGCAGATCGACCCCATCGCCTACGACCTGCTTTTCGAGCGCTTCCTCAACCCCGACCGTATCTCGTTGCCCGATATCGATGTCGATTTTGACGATGACGGCCGCGGTCGCGTCTTGAAATGGGTGACGCAGAAGTATGGCAAGGAGAAGGTGGCCCACATCATCACCTATGGCACGATGGCAACGAAGTTGGCCATTAGGGATGTGGCCCGTGTGCAGAAGTTACCTCTTGCCGATAGCGACCGCCTCTGCAAGTTGATTCCCGATAAAATTCCCGATAAGAAGCTCAATCTGTCCAATGCCATCGACTATGTTCCCGAGTTGAAGGCGGCAGCCGAATCTTCGGATCCCATCCTGCACGATACGATGCGCTATGCCAAGATGTTGGAGGGCAATGTGCGTGGTACGGGTGTGCACGCCTGCGGTACGATTATCTGCCGCGACGATATCACCGATTGGGTTCCCGTATCGACGGCCGACGACAAGGAGACGGGCGAGAAGATACTTGTTACACAGTACGAGGGATCGGTTATCGAGGATACGGGCCTTATCAAGATGGACTTCCTGGGTCTGAAGACCCTCTCCATCCTGAAGGATGCCGTTGAGAATATCCGCAACACGCGCCACAAGGAGGTCGATATCGATGACTTCTCGATTATTACCGACAAGCCGACCTATAAACTCTTCTGTGAGGGACGCACGGTAGGTACCTTCCAGTTTGAGTCGGCCGGCATGCAGAAGTACCTGCGTGAGTTGCAGCCCTCGACCTTCGAGGATCTGATCGCCATGAATGCCCTCTACCGTCCGGGCCCGATGGACTACATCCCCGACTTCATTGCCCGTAAGCATGGCCGCAGCCCCATCGTCTACGATATTCCCATCATGGAGAAGTATCTGAAGGACACCTACGGCATTACGGTCTATCAGGAGCAGGTCATGCTGCTCTCGCGTCTGCTGGGCAGCTTCACGCGAGGCGAGTCGGATACGCTGCGTAAGGCGATGGGAAAGAAGATCAAGTCGAAGCTGGACGAGATGCGCCCCGAGTTCTTGAAGCGCGGTCAGAAGAATGGCCACGACCCCAAAATCCTAAAGAAGATTTGGGCCGATTGGGAGAAGTTCGCCTCCTACGCCTTCAATAAGTCGCACGCCACCTGCTACTCGTGGGTGGCCTTCCAGACCGCCTATCTGAAGGCCAACTACCCCTCGGAGTATATGGCGGCCGTCTTGACGCGCAACTTGCAGAACATCGAGCAGCTCACCATCTATATGAGCGAGTGCCGCCGCATGGGAATCTCCGTGTTGGGTCCCGATATCAACGAGTCGCAGCGCCAATTCTCGGCCAACGAGAAGGGCGACATCCGCTTTGGACTGGCCGCCATCAAGGGCGTAGGTGAGGCGGCCGTGGAGTCGATTATCGAGGAGCGCAAGGCCCACGGCCCCTATACCGATATCTATAACTTCATCGAGCGTGTGAACTTCTCGGTGGTCAATCGCAAGTGCTTGGAATCGATGGCTCTGGCCGGTGCCTTCGATTCGATTGCGGAGGGACACCGCTGCAAATTCTTTGCGACAGCCTCGCCCAACGATACGCAGAGCTTCATCGAGCAGCTGGTGCTCTACGGTCAGCGCTATCAGCAGGAGCGTAACAACGCACAGCAGAGCCTCTTCGGAGGAGGGATGGCCGTAGATATTCGTCGTCCCTTGATGCCCTCGTGTCTGGAGTGGAGCCAACTCGAGACACTCAACAAGGAGCGCGATGTGATTGGCCTCTACCTCTCGGCCCACCCGCTCGACGCCTACTCGGTCATCATCCGCAATATGTGCCGAGTGCAGTTGAGCGACTTGGATCACCTCGACGAGTTGAAGAACCGCGAGATAGCCATTGCGGGTATGGTTGTTGATGTGCAGCACATGATGTCGCGCACGAACAAGCCCTGGGGCCGCTTCAAGTTGGAGGATTACAACGGAACGCACGATTTTTCCCTCTATGGCAAGGATTACGAGAACTTCCGCAACTTCCTCTTTAAGGACTACTTCCTCTTCGTCAGGGGCAAGGTGCAGCCCCGTATGCGTTGGGATAAGGAGCAGGGACGCGTCATACCGACCAACGAGATGGAGTTCAAAATCACGGCAATGACGCAACTCTCGGAGATGATGGAGAATATCAAGTCGCTCACCGTGCAACTTCCTCTTACGGATCTTACCCCCACCTTTACGGCCGAGTTGCAGCAGCACCTGAAGCATCACAAGGGCAAGGCAGCCCTCCACCTTACGCTCTACGATCCCAAGTCGGGAGTGCGTGTGGGCTTCCTCTCCAAGAGCCACAAGGTGATGGTCGATAGCGAGCTGTTGGAGTTCTTCGACAACCGCGAACTGACCTACACCATATCATAACACGACAAAACAGAATAACAACTCAACAAATTTATAATTATTCACAACCTAAAATTTTACAGTTATGGCATTAGCAATTACGAATGAGAACTATGCAGAGGTAACGGCAACCGAGTTGCCCGTTGTTATTGATTTCTGGGCAGAGTGGTGTGGCCCCTGCCGTATGGTAACCCCCATCATCGAGGAGATGGCTGCAGAGTATGAGGGCAAGGCCCTGATTGCCAAGTGTGATGTGGAGTCGGCCGATGAGATTGCCATGCAGTTCCGCGTGCGCAACATCCCCACCATTCTCTTCATCAAGAATGGCGAGGTGGTTGACAAGCAGGTAGGTGCCTGCTCGAAGGAGGTGCTGGTAGGCAAACTTAACGCCCTGCTCTAATGATTCGCTCCGTTGATTGGAACGGACTGAAGGCTGTGGAGTTCTCGAAAGGGGACTACACGGCCTTGCTTGTTCCCGAGGTGGGTGCCAACCTGATCAGTCTGAAGAATACGCGCCTGGGGGCCGATATGTTGCATACCCCGGCTGCCGACGAGGTGGAGACCTTCAAGGGTCGTCCTCAGATCTTCGGACTCCCTTTGCTCTTCCCGCCCAACCGCATTGCCGATGGTCGCTTCGAGTACGAGGGGATGGTCTACCAATTCCCCATCACCATCGAGAAGGAGCATAACTTCCACCACGGCATCCTGAAGGGACAGCCCTTCGTGGTTTCGAAGGCCGAGGAGAACGACGACGAGGTGATGATTGAGTGTCGCTACTACTGCAATGCGGCCAACGACGCCTTCTATCGCTACTTTCCCCACGCCTTCAAATGTAAGATGATCTACCGCCTCTCGGCCTATGGTCTGGAGCAGGAGGTCTGCTTCTTCAATAAGAGCGATAAGCCGATGCCTGTGGGTGTGGGCTTCCATACTCCGCTCTCGATTCCCTTCATGGGGGGTACGGGTGCCGACTATCGTCTGCGTATGGCGGTGGGCGAGCAGTGTGAGTTGAGCGAGAAGAACCTCCCGACGGGTCGCCGTATGGAGCGCGAGGAGCGCTTTGCTGCTCTCCCCTACGAGGGTATCCAGGCGACCGATTGTGAGCCTGTTGAGGGGGCTTTCATGCTCAAGGAGATGGAGTTGGATGGTGAGCCCTTCCGTGGTGCCGTTGTCGAGCACCTCCCCTCGGGCCGCCGCCTCTACTACGAGGTGGATGATAAGAGCATCTATTGGACCCTGTGGAACAATGGTGGTCGTCAACCCTACTGCTGCCCCGAGCCGCAGTCGTGGATAACCAATGCCCCCAATGCGAAGAATCGTGAGGAGGCGGGCTTCCGCGTGGTAGCTCCGGGTGAGGGCTGGCGTGCCAAGTATTGGCTCTATGTGAAGTAGCCCTTCGCTACCCCATGCAAAGATAAAAGGTGCCTTTCGAGGCACCTTTTTTATTAGAATCGGCAGATGGCATCGACGGCCTGCTCCACTGTGTCGCAGAGCGAGAGGAGCAGGTTGCGGTACTTGCCGCGTTGGAGCAGCTCCTCCAGGAGTTTGTAGACGGGCATCTCCTCCTGCCAATAGTCGCGCCCCAGAAAGACCATCGGACTGGCGTAGCCAAAGGTCTCGTAGTGGTTTTGGGCCGCATCCTGAAAGATCTCCTGCATCGTGCCGGCACTTCCGGGGGTGTAGATGACGCCCCCTTTGGCAATGGCCAACAGTCCATCTTCGCGAATGCTGTTCTCGAAGTACTTGGCAATGTGTGTGGCAAAGGGGGTGGCGGGCTCGTGGCCGTAGAACCAGGTGGGAATCCCGATGCTGCGGTAGCCCTGCTGCTGTGGAAAGCGCTCGCGTACACGGAAGGCCGATGAGAGCCAACCTGCGTCGCGGAAGGTGGGCGCCGAAAGAAGCATGGCAATGGCCTCGTCGAGCTCCTCTGTGCTACGACCAGCCATCCAGGCTCCGAGGTGGGTCGCCTCCATTGCACCGGGCCCTCCCCCACTGCAAAGCAGATAGCCCGCCTCGGTGAGGCGTTTACTGATGTGGGCCACCTTGGCATACCCCTCGTCGGTACGCTTCAGCGCGTGTCCGCCCATGATGGCTACCACGCGACGCTCGTCGTGCTCCTCCAGCAGGTTGTGGAGTGCGTTGCTGATGGCGTGGTCGTGGAGCGTGCGGGCGAGCGTCTCGCCGATGTCGCGGCACTCCTTGCCTCGGGCGATGTAGTGGCGATAGATGCGCGTATCGTAACACGACTCGAAACTCTCCTCCAACCATGGGTTGAACCCCTCGTAGAGCTCCTCGGCCGTATAGAGACGGGCTCGGGCCACGCGAAAGGGTACGGGCAGCGAGGGGAAGATTTGGCAATCCTCGCCGATAAGCTCCTGCATGGCATCGCTCAAACGGCATCCGATAAAGAGGCAGTCGGCATAGTGGCAGGTGTTGGCGCGCGGCTCCAACAAGAAGTTGATGCCCTGAAAGGCGTAGTGGCGCAGCGTATCTGTTTGTGCGGCCGATAGAAGCTCGGAGAGCTCCTTTATGCTCTCGATTTCGTGGTATACGGGGCGTTGCATGGTCGTAAAGTTAGCAGAAGAAGAGCTCTTCGACTTGGCGAAGACCCAATAGTAACTCCTTGACAGGCAGTCGCTTCTTGCCTGCCATCTGAAGTTCGTCGAGTTCGATCCATCCGTCTGTGCAGGCTACGCGAATATAGCTGCGCATATCGGAGCGCACCGTACCGACCGCCTCTTGGTGTGCAGCCTCGATAAAGTGGGCACGGAAAATCTTGGCCGAGAGAATCTCCTCACTACCCTCGCGGCGTATGGCGCTCCAGGCAGCAGGATAGGGCGAAAGTCCGCGTACAAAGTTGATAATCTCGCGGCCGGGGCGTTGCCAATCGATGTGGCAATCCTCCTTGAAAATTTTGGGGGCAGGACGCAGTGTCTCTTCGTCGATATGGGCCTGCTCGATGGGGATAACCTCCTCCGAGGCCAGCAGCTCGACGGTCTGGAGCACCAGGCCCGAGCCCTCATGCATCAACTTGTCGTACATCGTACCCACGCAATCCTCCTCCCCGATGGGCATGCGCTTTTGGGCGATGATGGCCCCTTTGTCGATTTCGTGGTTGAGCAGGAAGGTGGTAACCCCCGTCTCACGGTCGCCGTTCATGACGGCCCAGTTGATGGGGGCGGCACCGCGATACTCCGGCAGGAGCGAGGCGTGGAGGTTGAAGGTGCCCAGGCGGGGCATCGCCCACACTACCTCGGGCAACATGCGGAAGGCGATGACGATGCCGAGGTCGGGTTTCAGGGCGCGAAGCTCCTCGATGAAGGCCTCATCGCGCAATTTCTCGGGCTGCAGGATGGGCAACCCCAACTCGCGGGCGGCCACCTTCACATCGCTCTCGTGGAGCTTCTGCCCTCGGCCGGCGGGCTTGTCGGGCGTCGTGACGACGGCCACCACTTGGTAGCCCTCTCTAACCAGGGCTTTGAGTGAGGGTACGGCAAATTCGGGCGTACCCATAAACACAATGCGCAACTCTTTGGCATTCATATCTCTAAAGTTGATTATCCGTTGTTTTGAGCCGCCTTTTTCAGGGCTTTGCGATCCTTGCGACGCTCCTTGAAGGCCTTCCATTTGCCGATATACCAATCCCAATCCAGAAGTCCCGAATCGTTGGTGGCCTGATAGGTGAGATAGAAGGCAATCGGCGCCAGGATGAAGGCCGAGAGCCACATGCCGTAGATAGCCTCCCAGGTACCCTCCTTGGCCAACTTCTCACCCATGAGCGAGATGATGTAGTAGATCACAAAGAAGATGACCGAGATGACAATCGGCATGCCCAATCCGCCCTTGCGGATGATGGCTCCGAGCGGGGCCCCGATCAGGAAGAAGATCATGATTGATACGGGGAGCGATATCTTGCGGTGCCACTCCACCTTGCTTCGGTAGAGCTGGTTGAGCGACTCCTTGGCGGCCGACTCGTCGAACGAGAACATGTTACGCGAGTTCTTGGCCATCGAGCGGGCGTCGTCCCACAACTTCTTTTTGTCGCGGGTGTCGAGCGTGGCAATCGAATCGAGGGCCTCCATCGGTTTGAATCCCTCTTTGTTGTACATCAGGCTGTCGGGCAGGGCCAATACGGTGTTGTCGCGCGAGAAGAGCTGCTCCTTCAAAAGAGGCTCATAGGAGCGCGTGGTAGCCGAGTTTACGGTCTCCTCCAGGTTGCCGATAACCTCTTCCAACTCGCTGATATTCTTCGTATTCTCGTTGTTAAACTCCTCGGCGTCGGTACGCGCCATGTCGAAGCCCTCCATCGGGATGTTGAGTCGCTGAACATCGAAGATGTGGCGGCTGAGGGCACTCTCGGTGTACCACTTTTGCGAACTGCGCGACTGGTCGTAAGTCTCGCCGTGGTAGAGCGTGACGCGCAGGAAGCGTTTGTCGTCCGAGAGGCGGATGTAGCCCGAGTCGGCCATCGTGGTGGTCATGTTGCCATCCGACGAGCGGTTGTCGTAGATCAGTACATTGGTCAGCAGACCTGTCTTGGGATCCTGGTGATCCACGCGGATGCTCATGTCGTCGATACCCGTAAAGAAGAGACCGTCCTGAAACTCCAGCGTCTGCTTCTGCTTCTTGATGTCGTAGCGCAGGCTGTACATCTGCTGATAGGAGTAGGGCACCAGGTTGTTGACCAGGAAGAAGCTTCCGATGGCGATGATACCCACCACCACAATCAGAGGCTTCATGATTTTGGGCAGCGACATGCCGGCCGACTTCATCGCCAACAGCTCGTAGTTCTCGCCCAAGTTACCCATCGTCATGATGGCGGCCAGCAGCATCACCAGCGGCAGGCCCAGCGGCAACATCGTAATGAGGGCGTAACCCAGAAGTTCGAGAATCACATCAATTCCCAGACCCTTACCGACCAACTCGTCGATATAGCGCCACAGGATGTTCATCAAGAGGATGAACATGATGATGAAGAAGGTCATCACCAGGGGGCCGAGGTAGGACTTGAGTACAAGTTTATGGATGGTTTTCATTTAGTGGCACAGTTTGCGTAGGAACAAAGATACAAATTTTACCGCAATAAGCATCACCGTGAGGGTAAATATGATGGCTGCTCCGGGAGGAACCTCCAGGTGGTAGCTGGCGGCTAACCCCACGATGTTGCCGCATAGAGCCGCGAGAGGCGCCCACAGGGCGATTTTACGGTAATCCTTCGTCAGCGTGTTGGCGATGACGACCGGCAGTGTCAGTAGCGACAACAAGAGCACAATGCCCATGATGCGAATCGAGAGCACGATGGTGAGGGCTATCAGTGCCGCCATCAGGTAGGAGATGAGCCGTGTCGGAATCCCCTGACTATGTGCGAAATCGCGGTCGAAGGCGGTGTAGATAATCGGGCGCATCCAAAGGAGGGCACCCAGGGTGAGCAGCAGGGTGAGCAGAGCCAACGCCTTCACATCGCCCGAGGTGACGGTGATGATGCTGCCAAAGAGGTAGTTGGAGAGGTCGCCCGAGGTGTAGCCGGGGCGCAGGGCCATGAAGAGGGCTCCGACGGCCATGCCCACCGACCAGATGATGCCGATGGCCGAATCCTCGCGAATACGCCCGCGCTGCCCTGCCCACTCAATGCCCAGGGCCGAGAGGATGGCAAAGAGGGTGGCCCCCAGGATGGGGTTGGTGCCGAGGTAGAAGGCGATACCCAGACCGCCAAACGAGGCGTGGGTGATGCCTCCGGCCAGGAAGACCATGCGTCGGCATACGACATAAGTACCTACCAATCCGCAGGTAATACCCGACAGAATGCAGGCCCAAAAGGCGTTATTCAGGTAGCTGTATTGGCTTATGTCAGCAAAAAACTCCATACCGATTTTGACTTGACCTCTTTTAGAGGTCCACAAAAGTAAGGTTTTTTTTCTGTTTTTCATGCAAAATTCGTAATTTAGCGCGATAATTCTACTTTTTACTTAATTGCCAATGACGCGTCGAGTAAGTTTTCATACCCTGGGTTGCAAGCTCAACTTTTCGGAGAGTTCGACCTTGGCCCGCGAGTTTGAACAGGGCGGTTTTGTGCGTGTGAGCTCCGAGACGGAGGCCGACATCTGCGTGATAAACAGCTGCTCGGTAACCGAACATGCCGACAAGAAGTGCCGTAATCTGATCCGCCGTATCCACCGCCGAAATCCGCAGGCCATCATCGCCGTTACGGGGTGTTATGCCCAGCTGAAACCCGAAGAGATTGCCCAAATTGAGGGTGTTTCCATTGTCTTGAGTAATAACGATAAAGGAGATTTATATAAACGAACAGTCGAACTGTCGCGCAACTCCCCCGTCGAGGTCTACTCCTGCGATGTGGACTCTCTCACGCGCTTCTTTGCCGCCTTCTCGTCGTCGGATCGTACGCGCACTTTCCTCAAGGTGCAGGATGGTTGCGACTACTGTTGCGCCTACTGCACGATTCACTACGCCCGAGGCTCGAGCCGCAACATGCCGATTGCCGACCTGGTCGAGGAGGCGCGCACGATTGCTGCCGGCGGGCAGAAGGAGATTGTCATCACGGGTGTCAATACGGGTGACTTTGGTCGTACGACGGGCGAGAGCTTTTTGGATTTGCTGAAGGCCTTGAACGAGGTGGAGGGCATCGAACGCTACCGCATCTCCTCCATCGAGCCCAATTTGCTAACCGACGAAATTATAGACTTTTGCGCCGATTCACCTAAATTTCAACATCACTTCCATATTCCCCTTCAAAGCGGCTCCGATTCGGTACTCGAGCGCATGGGTCGACGCTACGATTCGGCCCGTTTTGCCGAGCGAATCGCCCGCGTGAGGAGCCGTATGCCCGACGCCTTCATCGGTATTGATGTCATCGTCGGCTTTCCGGGCGAAAAGGAGGAGCACTTCATGGAGACCTATCGTCTGCTCGAGCGAGTAAATCCCGCTTTTCTCCACATCTTCCCCTTCTCGGAGCGACCCGGTACACGGGCCGTCGATATGCCCGACAAGGTGCAGTCGAGTGTGGCAACCGAGCGTGTTGAGCGTCTGGAGGCCCTCTGCAAGCAGCTGCATGGCGACTTCTGTCGTGCCGGTGTGGGGCAGGTGCAGGAGGTGCTGGTCGAGAGTACGGTGCGCGGAGGGCGCATGTTCGGCTTCACGGGCAACTACCGCCGTGTGAGCCTCCCCTACGACAAGCGCTACATCAACCGCATTGTACCGGTAAAATTGGTCGCCATGGCCGAAAATCATGACCTGTTGGGTGAGATTGTGGATTAAATTACCTATATTTGTACTTTCAAGTAAACAGAAGCGATATGAAAGGAATGCGTAAACGGGTAACGGTGGCCTTCTTCAGCATTGTGCTCCTGCTCTTCTTCTCGGGAGTGCTCTCGCTCTTCGAGTTGAATCGAGTGAGTCGTGGCTCGGGCGATATCCTCAAGGCCAACCAGCGCAACATCGAGCTTGCAAAGCAGATGCTCGATGCCGCCCATCAGCAGAATATGGCCTATATCCGTCTCTCGCTCTACCATGAGTTGCAGTACGACAGCCTCTGCCGTGCCGGTCTCGACCGCCTGGAACAGGTGCTCTCCGTAGCCCAGGAGGAGGCCGTCGATAAGAGTTTCCTCGATTCGTTGGCCTTTGCGACGGTCGAGTTGCGCATGCTGACCGACAACTACCTCGAGCACCATGCCCGCCGTCTGGAGCAGGAGGCCGAGGCGAAGGAGCGCAAGCGCCTGGTCGATTCGCTGGATCGGTTGGTAGCTGTGGGGCAGGTCGATTCTCTGGGTCGTCCGTTGGTCGATAGCGCTACCCTGTCGCGCGCGCTGGCTCCGGCTCCTACGCTGGCCGATTTTGCCGAGCATGAGCGTTATGATGCAGCCTACCAACGACTTACGGCAGCCATTCAGCACTATATGACCTCCACGCAGAGTTCGTTGGCTCCCCATACCGAGCAGCTCAAGAAGAATGCCTATCGTGCGGTAACACCTGTCTTGATTTCGCTTTTGGTGATGATTGCCACCGTGCTGCTGCTCTACTACTTCATGATGCTCTACTGCGTTACCCCCATCGTGCGCATCAACCGTGCATTGGGCGACTATCTGCAGTTCCGCATCCCCTATCGTCCCAAGGGTGAGCTCCAGGACGAACTGCAAGAGATTAACGAGAAGATTGATACGCTGGTCAACCTCTCCAAACAGAATCAAGTCCGACAGTAGTTATGCGTTTTCATGTCGTTGTACGATACATCGGCGTCGTTTTGCTGATCTTTGCACTCTTCATGCTGATGAGTGCCGGCATTGCATACTTTTCGGGCCCCGACTCCTCCTACTACCCCTTGTTGCTCTCGGCTCTGCTGACGGCTCTGCTGGGGGCCTTCCCGCTGCTCTTTGTGGCTCGACAAGAGCAGATTACGACCAAGGAGGGTTACTGCATTGTGGTGGGCTCGTGGCTTGTGGCCTGCATCGTGGGAATGTTCCCCTACCTGATGTGGGGCGGCGAGTTCTCACTCATCAATGCCTGGTTTGAGAGCGTCTCGGGTTTGACAACCACGGGAGCCTCCATCCTTACCAATATCGAGGCGCTGCCGCGCGGTCTGCTCTTTTGGCGTATGTCGTCGGCCTGGGTGGGTGGTATCGGCGTGGTGATGTTTGCCCTGTTGATTCTCCCCTCGATAGGTCGCTCGAAGCGTACCCTCTCGAACATGGAGCTCTCCTCGGCCTCGCGCGACGACTACCAATACCGTACCCAGCGCGTGGTGCAGATTGTTTTGATGGTCTATTGTGGTCTGACGCTCATCTCTACCCTGCTCTTGAAGTTGGCCGGCATGAATTGGTTTGATGCGCTGACTCACGCCATGTCGGCCTCGGCTACCTGCGGTTTTGGTACAAAGAACCTCTCGATTGCCTTCTTCGACAGTGCCCTGATCGAGGCTGTCCTCATCGCTACGATGATTATTGGCGGTATTCACTTCGGATTGATCTTCTCGACCCTCACGGGAAGTCGCAACAACATCCGTCGCTCGGAGGTGACGCGTACCTACTTCGCCTTTCTTGCCGGAGGCGGCCTTCTGGTTGCCTTGAGCCTCTGGGCTGCCGGTATCTACCCCACGCTGTGGAGCTCGCTGCGTCACGCTATTTTCCAATTTGTGGCCCTGATGACCACCTCGGGATTCGCAACGGCCGACACCAACACCTGGACTTCGTTTGCCATCATCCTGCTTATCTTCGCCTCGATTGTGTGCGCCTGTGCCGGCTCGACTTCGGGAGGTTTGAAGATGAATCGCCTGATTTTGGCCTATAAGATGTTGCTGGCCCGCCTGAAGCGTCAGCAACACCCTAACGCCATCATCCGCGTGCGTATGGATGGGGTGTTGCAGGAGGACGAAACGGTTCATACGACCATGGTATTTATTGTCACCTACATGATGCTGATACTTCTCGGTACGCTTGTGAATGCCCTTTTCGGCGACGACCTGATGACAGCCTTCTCGTCGGCGGTCGCTTGTCTGGGTAATGTGGGCCCGGGTTTTGGCGATGTGGGCTCGATGTCCAACTACGCAGCGCAGCCCGCCGTGTTGAAGTTCAACGATACCCTGCTGATGCTCTTCGGCCGTCTGGAGATTTTTGGTCTGGTGCAGCTCTTCTTCATTAAGTGGTGGCGTTAATAGGAATTTAAGATGAAACGAGGATTTATTGCTATCTTCTTGCTTGTTGGTGGGTTGGCGCTGGGCGGAGGCCCGACGCTCAAGGCCCAATCGCAGGATTCGCTCTACCGAGCCTCGGTGGCGGAGCTCGAGCGCTTGAGCTCCCAATTGCAGGAGGTGGAGCTTACGCTCAACCGTCTGCGCGAGAGCTATCGCTCGCAGCCCGACGAGCGCGAGAACCTCACCCCGTCCATCCTCGAGCAGGAGAGCCTGATGCTCTCGTTAAGAGGGCAAATGGGGGGCCTGGAACGACAGATCAGCTCCATTGAGGAGGCTCGCTCGTTGGAGGCTCTGACCGAACTGCGCGAGGAGTCGGTACCGTCCGAGGTAAAAGAAGCTCCGCTCGAGAACGACTACTCGACGGCTCCGCGTCGTCGAAACCTTATCGACAACGCCTGCTTCAAGGGGGAGCTTCCGGCCGAAGATTATGCCCTGCTGCGCAAGGCCCAGGAGCAGGAGCGCCAAGCTGCCGCATTGGTTGAGCTCTATGCCGAGAATTATGCTCGTTTGATCAACATGCAGGAGCACTACCTCGTAACGGTCGAGCAGCGCGAGGCCGACTCGCTCTACGATCGTATGGGTGCGCTGCTGATCGAGAATCGTGAGGTGGACGACTCGTTGGCCGAGGTGTGGAGTGGCATCTTCGACCAGAAGAGCTACTCCTATAGCTATATGCTCGAAAAGGGGGGCAAAGAGATCCTCCTGGAGGAGCAGATTGCTGCCCTTTCGGAGGCGGCTGCCGAAGCCGAGGCCGAGGCGGGAAATTACGCCTCCGATGCGTTGGTTGCCTACTTCACGGAGAAGCGGGCATTGGTTCGTTCGGAGCAGGCCCTAGCGCGCGAATACAATCTCAAGACGGCGCTCGACTCGCTCGGCCGAGAGATGGAGTACCTCGCAAGCGTGGAGTATCGTCTGCCCCGCATCGAACTCTCGCGTCGTTACCTGCTCGACTACAGCTCCATCTCGTTTGCCGATAAGCTCAACTACACGGCGAATAATATCCCCTCGTGCGAGATTTACGACCACGGTACCATCTTCCGCATCCGCCTGGGAAGCTACAAGTATCGTCAGCAACCCTCGATATTCCGACGCGTGGAGCCTCTCTATCTTCTGCAGGAGGGGGGACGCTATGTCTACTATACGGGCGGTTTTGCCACCAAGAGTGAGGCGCGTTTGGCGTGCGAATTGTTGCGCGATAAGGGCTTCCGTCAGCCGATTATTGTCTGCTGGGAGGATGGTGTGAAGCGTGAGGTGGCGGAGGATGAGCCCGAGGTGCGCTATCGAGTGGAGATTGCGGGTGCTGCTACCCTCTCGGAGGAGGCACGCGGAGCTGTGAAGGCGCATGCCGGTGGCAAGGAGCTGGCGCGTGTAGGCTCGACCTTTGTGGTGGGTCCCTTCGACGATGAGCCTACGGCCGAGCAGTTGGCTTTGGCTCTGCGCCAGGCCGATGGCGGTTTGGAGGTGCGTGTCGTCAAGGCCGAATAGCAGAATTTGGAGAAAACAATAAAATTGACTATCTTTAACGCATAGTAACCCGAAATAGAAAGCCTATGTTTGCTATTCCTATTCTTATTCTGTTGGCCCTGCTCTTTTTGGTGGCCGAGTTGGTGCTCCTGCCCGGCTTGACCATCTCGGGCATCCTGGCCCTGGCTTGTGGCGGTGGTGCCGTCTATATGGCCTTTACCCAATATGGTGCCGTGGTAGGCTGGATTGTTGTGGCTCTGCTGCTGCTCTTGTCTTTGCTTGCCGTTGTGATCTCGTTGCGCTCCACCACCTGGCAGTATTTCGCACTCAAGCAGGAGGTCAAGTCTGCTGCGAGCGAACCGATTGAGGCGCGCGTTGCGGTGGGCTCGCGCGGAAAGTGCCTCTCGCGCCTCTCCCCGATGGGAAGTGTCGAAATCGAGGGCAAGATCTACGAAGCGAAACTCTTGTCGGGCTATGCCGATGCCCACAGCGAGGTGGAGGTCGTAGGCTATGAAAATTCGAATATCATTGTAAAAATCGTTCAATAACAGTTGATTATGGAGATTGGATTTATTGTATTTTCCGTCATCCTGGGCTTTATTGCCCTGTGGATTATCTTCTATTTTGTCCCCATGGGCATGTGGTTCTCGGCCCTGGTGTCGGGTGTGCATATCAGCCTCTTGCAGATGATACTGATGCGCTGGCGTAAGGTGCCCCCCTCGACCATTGTCTCTTCGATGATTGAATCGACGAAGGCGGGGCTGAAGCTCGACCCCAACGAGTTGGAGGCTCACTATTTGGCCGGAGGTAATGTCCCCAATGTGGTGCATGCCCTTGTATCGGCCCAGAAGGCCAATATCATGCTCGACTTCAAGATGGCTACGGCTATCGACCTGGCCGGTCGTGATGTCTTCGAGGCGGTACAGATGTCGGTAAACCCCAAGGTGATTAACACCCCTCCCGTGGCAGCCGTGGCGAAGGATGGTATCCAGCTTATCGCCAAGGCGCGTGTAACGGTGCGTGCCAACATCAAGCAGTTGGTGGGTGGCGCCGGCGAGGAGACCGTGCTGGCGCGTGTCGGTGAGGGTATTGTATCGTCGATTGGCTCGGCCGAGTCGCATAAGATTGTGCTGGAGAATCCCGACTCCATCTCGCGTGTGGTGCTTGACAAGGGTCTGGATGCCGGTACGGCCTACGAGATTCTCTCGATTGATATTGCCGATATTGATGTGGGTAAGAACATCGGTGCCCAGCTTCAGATGGATCAGGCAGAGGCCGATAAGAACATCGCCCAGGCCAAGGCTGAGGAGCGTCGCGCCATGGCTGTTGCCCTCGAGCAGGAGATGAAGGCCAAGGCACAGGATGCGCGTGCCAAGGTGATTTTGGCCGAGGCCGAGGTGCCCCTGGCTATGGCCGATGCCTTCCGCAACGGCAACCTCGGAATCATGGACTACTACAAGATGAAGAATGTGATGGCCGACACGCAGATGCGCGAATCGATTGCCAAGCCCGAAAAGAAGTAATATTTTGTAGCAACAAACAAAGAGCGCCGATCAGAAATCGGCGCTCTTTGTTTGTTCTCTACTCTACCCTCTCTTACTCCATCAAGGGCATAAGAATCTCGTTCAGCTGCTCGTGCTCGACCAGGAATCCGTCGTGGCCAAAGGGCGAGGCGATTTCGTGGTACTCGCTCTGGGGGATTTGGCCTGCGAGCTCCTGCATCTCCCGGGGGGTAAAGATCAAGTCGGTGGTAATGCCTACTACCAAAGTGCGGGCGGAGATGCGTTTCAGCGCCTCGGCTACCCCACCGCGACCGCGACCTACATCGTGTGTGTCGAAGGTGTCGAGGATAGCCATGTAGGAGTAGGCGTCGAAGCGTCGGCAGAGCTTCTCGCCCTGGTAACTCTGATAGGTGCAGGCGCGGAAATCGGCATAGCGCACCTCGTCGGAGTGCTCCTGCTGGGTGAGGTTGTACCCCTCCGGGCCGCGATAGGTCAGGAGCCCGATGGCGCGAGCTGCTGCCATGCCTGCCATGCCGGCGTCGGGGCGGGGTTCCCCGTAGGTTTGATCGGCCAGGATGGCCATGCGCTGCGTCTGGTCGATGGCAATCTGCCAGGGGGTCGCCTTGGGGGCGGTGGCAATCAGGGCGAGTCGCTCGATGAGTCGGGGGTTCATCACGGCCCACTCTACAGCCTGGAAACCACCCACAGAACTGCCAATCAGCACCTTGATGCGGCGTATGCCGAGGTGCTCGGCCAGGAGCTCGTGGGCGCGTACCACATCCTGCATTGTGAGCTTCGGAAACTCCCCGTACCAGGGCTCTCCGGTTGCAGGATTGGGACTCAACGGACCCGTGGAGCCGTAGTGAGACCCGAGGATGTTGGCGCAGACGATGAAGTGGCGCGAGGGGTCCAGAAAGCGTCCCTGCTCCACGGTGTGGGGCCACCAATCGGCCACCTCCGAGTTGGCTGTCAGCGCGTGACACACCCAAACCACATTGTCTCCTGCGGCGTTCAACTCACCATAGGTGTGATAGGCAATCTCCACTTGGGGAAGTGTGCCTCCGCGCTCCAGCGCGAACGGTTCGTTATGGATATACTTTTGGGGCTCCATTATTTGAGTCGCGAAAAGGCTTGTTCAAAGTCCTCGATCAGGTCGTCGGGGTGCTCCAGACCTACCGAGATGCGCAACAGTGTGGGGGTTACGCCGGCGGCCTTCAAATCCTCGGCCGAGAGCTGCTTGTGCGTCGTCGATGCGGGGTGCGTAACCACCGTAATCGAGTCGCCAATCATGGTCATGTGGGCGGCCAACTGCAACGACTCCACAAAGTGTACGGTACTCTCGAGCGTACCCTTCAGCTCGATGGTAAAGACGGCCGACGAGCCGTAGCGGTAGTACTTCTGTGCGAGTTGGTAGCTCGGGTGATCTTCGAAGCCCACCCAGCTTACGCGCTCCACTCGGGGGTGGTTGCGGCAATACTCGGCCAACTTGCGCGTAGCCTCCACCTCGTGGCGTACACGCAACGAGAGGGTCTCCAGTCCAAGCATCATCAGGTAGCTGTCGAAAGGCGAGGGGCAGCACCCGAAGTCGCGCAGACCATCCACGCGGCACTTTACGATAAAGGCTGCCGCACCAAAGGCCTCGTAGAGGTTCAGCCCGTGATACCCCTCCGAGGGGCCATCCACCTGGGGGAACTTACCGTTACCCCAGTTGTAGTTTCCGCCATCGACAATCACACCACCCATCGAGGTGCCGTGGCCGTTGATCCACTTCGTGGCCGAATCGACCACGATGTTGGCGCCCCACTCAAAGGGGTTGCAGAGGTAGCCTGCCGCACCAAAGGTGTTGTCCACCACAAAGGGGATGTCGTGACGCTTGGCTACCCCGCCGAGAGCCTCCAGGTCGGCTACGGCACAGGTGGGATTTCCCATCGACTCTACATAGATAGCCTTCGTCTTTTCGTCGATGAGCCTCTCGAAGTCGGCCGCATCGGGCGTTTGGGCGATGCGTACCTCGATGCCGAGCTTGCGCAGCGAGTGGCGGAATTGGTTGTAGGTGCCGCCATAGAGGTAGGGCGAGGCGACGATGTTCTCCCCCTTTTGGGCCAACATCAGCACCGTAATCAGAATGGCCGACATGCCCGAGGCTACGGCCAGTGCCCCCACACCGCCATAGAGCGCTGCGATACGCTCCTCATAGGCCGTGGTGGTGGGATTTTGCAGACGCGTATAGATATTGCCCCCCTCGCTCAACTCGAAGAGGTTGGCTGCGTAGTCGCAACTCTTGAAACGGTAGGCGGCCGTGGGATAGATGGCTACCCCGCGCGAGCCGGTGGGCTCCTCCGCATTCAGCCCCGCATGAATCTGGCGGGTCTCGAAGTGTAACTTTTTGAACTCCATATCGGGAATGTTTTTTAGTCCTTTAACCTAACAGAGGACAAAGTTAGTCAATTTTTATAAAAATTGCACATCCGACAACAGAAAAGCACCGTAACCCTTCGATTACAGCGCTTTTCTGATTTAGGTTGTGGGGTTTTGCCCCTTTTTCTGTTTGTTGTATCCTTTGTTTGTTTTACCCTTTTCGTGCCGGGGTTACTCCTCTGCCACTTCGCGGCCTCCGCCCAGAGCAGCATAGAGATTTACCGTGCCCTGCAACTCCTCGAAGCGGTCGGCAATCTGCGAAATCTGACCCGAGAGCAGATTCTGCTGGGCCGTCAGGACTTCGAGGTAGGTGGTTGAGCCGTGCTCCATCAAGAGCTGCGTACTCTCGTAGGCATGCTCCAGTGCCTCAATCTGCTGCGTGCGCCATATACGCTTGTCGCGGGCGGTCTGCACCTTGGCAAGGGCGTTGTTCACCTCTCCACCGGCATCGAGCAGTGCCTGCTGGAAGCGCAGGGCCGCCTCCTCTTGCTGTGCTTTGGCAATTTTGAGCTGTGCACGCGCCTTGCCGCCATTAAATATCGGTGCGGCAAGCGAGGCAACCACCGAATAGATTATCTTGCCCGGGCTGACAATCACACCTCCCAGGCTGTTGGTCCATCCGGCCGTACCCGAGAGCGAAAGCGAGGGGTAAAGAGCTGAGCGGGCTCCTGCCGTGGCGTAGTGGGCCTGGGCCAACTGATACTCGGCCATCCTTACATCGGGTCGGTTGCTCAAGAGCCGCACGGGAATACCCGCCATCAACTCCTCGGGGAGCTGCTGCTCGTCGAGCGTCGAACGGTCGATTGCGTGAGGCACCTCGCCCAGCAGGGCACAGAAGGCGTTCTCCACCTCGCGAATCTGCTGGCAGAGGTCGAAGAGCGAGGCGTTGGCAGCATAGGCGGCAGCCTCCATCTGGGCTACGCCGGCGCGGTTCGTCATGCCGGCCCCCATCATGGCCTGCATCGTCTCGGCACTCTGCATCAGCGAGGCGGCCGTCTGACTCGTTACGCGGTGCTGGCTGTCGAGCATCAGCAGCGTGTAGTAGTAGTTGGCAATGCCGGCAATCAGCTGCGTGCGTACCGCCTGACAATACTCCTGCGATTGGGCGTAGGCTGCCTTTGCACGGCGCTTGGCGTTGGTCAATCCGCCAAAGATATCCACCTGCCACGAGGCGGTCAGAGGTACCGAGTAGCTCCAGGTGTCGCCGGCACCGGCATAACTCCACGATGTGTTGGGGGCGAGGTTAAAACTCGGCAGGTAGCTCAAGCGGGCCGACTTGAGGGCGGCCTCGGCCTGTACTACGGCCAGGTGGGCTGCCTGCATATCGGTATTTTGCTCCAAGCCGAGGCGAATCAGCGCCTGCAACTTCTCGTCGGTAAAGAGCTCCTCCCACTTCATGTCGGCCATCGAGGTCGAGTCGGAGGTCTCGTACTCTGCCCCATAGAGCCCCTCGCTCTTCACTTCCGGGCGCGTATAGGGCTTGTAGATGCCGCAACCCGTCATCATCAGGAGGGCACATATCGTTATTAGTCGTTTCATCGCTTACTTATCTTCGTTCAGGATTTCGTTTACTTCGTCAATCTCGGTCTGGATGGCCCAGTCGGGGTTGTTGGTGATGTGTACGGGGCGAATCTTCTCCTGCAGCCACTGGAAGGCGACAAAGAGACCCGGTACCAGGAAGAGCAACGCCAGCGTACCAATCAGCATACCGCCCACCACACCTGTGCCGAGTGACGAGTTACCATTGGCACCCACACCCGTCGAGAACATCAGGGGCAACATACCGAAGATCATCGTCGATACGGTCATCAGAATCGGTCGCAGACGCGCCTTGGCCGCTGCTACGGCAGCCTGTGTGATGGTCATGCCGCATTGACGACGCTCGCTGGCATACTCGGTCAGGAGGATGGCCGTCTTCGACAACAGACCGATGATCATGATCATACCCGTCTGCAGGTAGATGTTGTTCTCCATGCCCATCGTCTTAGCAAAGAGCAGACAGCCCATCAGACCGGCCGGTACGGTCAGCAGCACGGCGAAGGGAATCAGGTAGCTCTCATAGAGGGCCGCCAGAAGCAGATAGATCAAGATGATACAGATGCCATAGACGGCAATGGCGTTGTTCGAAGTCTTCTCCTCCTCGCGCGTCAGGTCGGCAAACTCGTAGCCATAACCACGCGGCAGCACCTCGGCAGCCGTCTCCTTGATAGCGCGGATGGCGTCACCCGACGAGTAGCCGTCGGCCGCCTCGCCGTTGATGGCAATCGAGTTGTACATGTTGAAACGGCTCAGCGTCTCGGGCCCGTAGACCTTGGTCAGCTTGACGAATTGGCTTGCGGGGGCCATCTTGCCACCAATGCGTACAAAGATGTTCTCCAACGACTCCAGATCGGTACGATCCTCGGGGGCCGCCTGAATCATCACGCGATAGACCTTCGAGAAGCGGTTCATGTTCGATACATACTGACCTCCGTAGTAGCCTCCAATGGTGGAGAGCACCTCGGCGGGCGAGATGCCGGCACGCTTACACTTGGCAGCATCCACCTCGACCATATACTGCGGGAAGTTTACATTATAAGTGGTGTAGGCCATGCGAATTTCGGGACGCTGGTTCAGCGCGCCGATAAACTGCGTCGTCACACGGTAGAAGTCGTTTACGTCGCCACCGTTGTAGTCCTGCATGTGCATCGAGAAGCCGTTGGTCGAGCCGAATCCCGAAATCATGGGCGGCACTACGGCAATCACCTGTGCATCCTTGATGTCGGCACACAGCGCCATAATCTGCTTACTGATGTAGTCCACATGATCCTCTTTGTCGGGGCGATACTTCCAATCCTTCATCTTCATGATGAACATACCGTACGACGAGCCCTGACCGGCCAACAGACCGTAGCCGGCCACCTTGTCGTAGATGCGCACCTGGGGCAGGTTGCCGATGCGCTCCTCGATGCGATCCATCACCTCGATGGTGTGTTCGAGCGTCGAGCCCGGGGCGGTATTGATGTTCACCATCACGGTACCCTGATCCTCCGAGGGCACCAGGCCTGTCTTGGTGGTGCCGAAGAGGTAGATCATCAGGCCGAAGGAGGCGATAAGCGTACCCCACAGCAACCATCTCTTCTTCACGAAGAGCAGAGCACCGCGCTGGTACTTCTTCAACATGGCATTGAAGGCGATGTTGTAGGCCTTGCGGAATCGGGCGGCGAAGTTCTCTTTCTCGTTGCCATCCTCATCCACATAGGGCTTGAGGATCAAGGCGCAGAGGGCCGGCGAGAGGGTCAGGGCGTTGATGGCCGAGATAGCCACGGCCACGGCCATCGTGATACCGAACTGCGTATAGAAGATGCCCGAAGTGCCGCCCATCATCGAGACGGGGATAAATACGGCCATGAAGACAAGCGTCGAGGTGACGATGGCCGATGAGATACCACCCATGGCATCCACCGTAGCCATATAGGAGGATTTGTAGCCCACATCGAATCGGGCCTGCACCGCTTCGACCACAATCACCGCATCGTCCACCACTGTTCCGATGGCCAATACCAGGGCAAAGAGGGTGAGCAGGTTGATCGAGAAGCCGGCCACAACCATGAATGCAAAGGTGCCGACCAGCGATACGATAATCGAGATAAGCGGCACGATGGTCGAGCGCAGATCCTGCAAGAAGATGTATACTACCAGGATTACCAGGATGATGGCCTCGAAGAGGGTCTTGATTACCTCGTGAATCGAGGCGAAGAGGAAGTCGTTGATGTCCATGATGGAGACAAACTCAACCCCCTTGGGGGCCTTCTTCTGTTCCTCCTTGATCAGGTTGTCGATATCCTTGAGGATGGCCGTGGCATTCGAGCCGGCCGTCTGGAAGATCATCGCCGAGACGCCCGGATGTCCGCTGATTTCGCCTGCATAGGCGTAGCTCTCAAGGCCGAACTCCACATCGGCCACATCCTTCAGTCGGAGCACCTCTCCGCCCGGGAGTGACTTGATGACCAACTCTTCGAACTCCTCGGGGAGCACCTTGCGCCCCGTATAGCGCATCGTGTATTGGAAGGTGTTGCCCGAGTTCTCGCCTAAGTTACCCGTCGATGACTCGATATTCTGCTCCGAGAGGATGCCGGTGATATCCGAGGGAATCAATCCGTATTGAGCCATGATGTCGGGCTTCATCCAGATACGCATCGAGTACTTGGCACCCAGCGCCATACACTCGCCTACGCCATTGATACGCAGCAGCTGGGGCTGAATCGTATTCATGAAGTAGTTGGCCAGGAAGGTCTCATCGAAGGTGTCGTCGGGCGAGGTGATACCCAGCACCTTGATCATCGACGACTGGCGCTTCATGGTCTGCACTCCCACACGCGTTACCTCGGCGGGCAGCACGGCCGTGGCACGCGATACGCGGTTCTGTACATTCACGGCGGCCATATCGGGGTCCACGCCCTGCTTGAAGTAGATGGTGATGGAGGCACCGCCCGAGTTCGACGAGGTCGAGGTCATGTAGGTCATATCCTCCACACCGTTGATCTGCTCCTCGAGAGGTGCGATTACCGATTTCTGGATGGTCTCGGCCGAGGCTCCCGGATAGGAGGTGCGTACCACCACCGTCGGCGGAGCGATGTTGGGGTACTGCTCCACGGGCAGCGACACCAAGCCGATGATACCACCCAGCATGATGGCTATCGAGATAACCGTCGAGAGTACCGGACGGTCGATAAAGTGTTTTAGATTCATACGCTTACTCGTTTACAGGGGTTTCGGCGGGAGCAACCTCCTCGCCCTTAATCGTGATGGGGGTACCCTCGCGTAACATACCTACACCCTCGGCTACGATGACCTCGCCGGCCTTCAAGCCGCTCTTGACGATGTAGTTCAGGCCGTCATATTTCATCACCTCCACCATGCGGGCCGTGGCAACGCCCTCTTCGGCCGTGTAGACGAAGACCTTGTCCTGCACCTCGAAGGTGGCCACGCAGGGGATGACCAGCGCGCCCTCCTCCTTCTGTGTCAGCAGGATGTTACCCGAGCCACCGCTGTGGAGCAGACGGTTGGGGTTGGGGAATACGGCACGCAGCGAGATGGCGCCCGTCGAGTTGTCAATCACGCCACTGATGCTCTCCACATAACCCTCTTGGTCGTAGATCGAGCCGTCGCTCAATTGCAGCTGGAGTTTGGGCAGTGCCTTGAGCGTAGCCTCCAACGAGCCAAAGCGGCGCGTGAGTTTGAGCAGGCGATTCTCGGTCATCGAGAAGTAGACATACATCTCCGAGTTATCCGATACCGTGGTCAGGGGTTGGGGCATCGAGGGGCCTACCAGCGCACCCACGCGGAAGGGAATCGTACCCACCACGCCGTTGGCCGGAGCCTTGACAACCGTATAGCCGAGGCTGTTGCGGGCATTGGTCTCCTGGGCTTGGGCCTGTGCAAGGGCGGCTTTGGCCGTCAGCAATTGGTTCTCGGCCAGGCGCAGGTCGTACTCCGATACCACTTCACGAGCATGGAGCTCCTTCTTGCTGTCGAAGGTGAGCTGTGCGGTGGCTACTCCGGCCTCGGCAGCCTTTACATTGGCTTCGGCCGTAGTGAGGGCCGCCTTGTAGGGCACCTGGTCGATGATGAAGAGGGTCTCCCCTTTGCGTACGCTCTCACCCTCCTTGACGCAGAGCTGCGAGATGGTGCCGCTTACCTGGGGCATGATTTGTATATCCTGACGACCGCGAATTGAAGCCGAATAGAGGCTCTCGACATCGACATCACAGGCTGCAACCGTAAATCCCTTGTACTCGGCCACGGTTTGGGTTGTGGGGGCCTCTCCACACGCTATTACGCTCAGGCAGAGAGCATATAGCGAGATTTTGCATGTTAATTTCTTCATGATGATTTGTATGTGTTTATTTATTTACTTCTCTTTTGCCTGCTTTGTTGCGCACAAAGCACAGCAAAGTTACTTCAATTATTTCGTTTTTGCAATAATTATAAGGTGTAATAATTTATATTTTTTTGACTAATACTGTTATTTGGTGCGCTTTTTTGTGTGAAATTGAGTGGGTTTGGTTTGCTAAAACAACCAAAAAAATGTACCTTCGCGGAACGAATAAAAAATGCACAAAGATGGCCGATAATTACCTGGAAAAGAAGATGGAGGAGTGGCAGCAGAAGCCCTCGACCGTCAATCGCAAGTCGATGAACATGAGTCGTTTGATTCGTAAGAATCGCAGCTATCGCGGCTATGATAAAAAGTTTGTCGTGCGTCGTGACCAGCTCCTCTCCCTGATCGAGGCCGTGCGCCTGGTCCCTTCGGCCCGCAACCGACAGCCGCTGCGTTACCGCCTCGTGCTGCGCGACGAGGCACATAAAGTACTGCCCCACATTCGTTTGGGCGGTGCTCTTCCCGAGTTGCACCTCCCCTTTGCGGGGAGTGAGCCCGAGGCCTTTGTCGTGATCTGTCGTGATGGCGCCTGTGAGGCCGATCATCACCTCTACATCGACCTCGGCATTGCGGCTCAAACACTCCTTCTGCGTGCGGTGGAGATGGGCTTGGGAGGAGTCATGATTGGGGCCTTCGATGCCGCTCCGTTGCAGCGCGAGCTCTCGCTATCGCTCGACCCCCTGTTGGTGGTAGCCATCGGCCGTCCCGACGAACAGATTGAGATTCGGGATATTACCTCCTCGGAGTCGCGCGCCTATTACCGCGAAAATGGGGTTCATTATGTACCGAAGTTGCTCCTCGACGAGCTCATCGTGAAGTGATTTCGGAGGGTACGACGGCTTTGTTTTGAAAATATTTGAAAATCGAGTGCGGCAAGCCGAAATTTTTCGTAACTTTGCCCGATAAAGCAAAAGAATAATCAGTATAGCGTTATGAATATTTCCTACAATTGGCTTAAACAGTATGCCGACCTGAATCTGTCGGCCGAGGAGGTGGCCACCATTCTGACCGATATCGGCTTGGAGGTGGAGGGCTTCGAGAAGATTGAAACCATCAAAGGCGGATTGAAGGGGGTTGTTGTCGGCGAGGTGCTTACCTGTGAGGAGCACCCCGATTCGGATCACCTCCACATTACGACCGTGGATGTGGGCGCCGAGGCCCCTTTGCAGATTGTCTGCGGTGCCGCCAACTGCCGCCAGGGTCTGAAGGTGATGTGTGCCACGGTAGGCTCGGTACTCTACCCCAATGGCGGTGACGAGGAGTTCAAAATCAAACGCAGCAAAATTCGCGGTGTCGAGTCGCTCGGTATGCTCTGTGCCGAGGATGAGTTGGGCATCGGTACGAGCCACGACGGCATCATGGAGCTGTCCGCCGAGGCAGTGGTAGGTACGACGGCCAAAGAGTATCTTCACATTGAGGATGACTACCTGATCGTCATCGGTCTTACCCCCAACCGCATCGACGCTGCCTCGCATATCGGCGTGGCGCGCGACCTGGTAGCCTACCTCAAGAGCCGAGGCCGGGAGGTAGAGCTCAAGTGGCCTTCGGTCGAGGCCTTCAAGGTCGATAATCACGACCTGCCCGTCGAGGTGGAGGTTTTGAATACGGAGGCAGCTCCCCGCTATGCCGGTGTTACGGTCAAGGGGTGCAAAATCGGCCCTTCGCCCGAGTGGATGCAGAATGCCCTGCGTGCTGCCGGTATCAATCCCAAGAACAACCTGGTCGATATTACCAACTACATCCTCTTTGAGTTGGGTCAGCCTCTGCACGCCTTCGATGCAGCCAAAATCGAGGGAAAGAAGATCGTGGTGCGCACCTGCGAGGAGGGTACCCCCTTCGTTACGCTCGACGGTGTGGAGCGCAAGCTGACCAAGGATGACCTGATGATCTGCTCGGCCGAGCGTCCGATGTGTATCGCCGGAGTCTTTGGCGGTCTGGATTCGGGTGTGAGCGATACGACCTGCGATCTCTTTATCGAGAGTGCCTACTTCAACCCCGTATGGGTGCGCAAGACGGCCAAGCGCTTTGGCCTGAATACCGACTCGTCGTTCCGCTTCGAACGCGGCATCGACCCCAATATGCAACTCTACGCCCTGAAGCGTGCCGCCCTCCTGTTCAAGGAGTTGGCCGGTGGCGAAATCTCGAGCGAGGTGATCGACCTGAATCCCACCCCCGCCACCGATTTCTGCTTCGATATCGACCTGAATCGTGTGAACAGCCTGATTGGCAAGGAGCTCCCCGTGGAGACCGTGCGTACGATTTTGGCGGCCCTCGAGGTGAAGGTTCTCAAGGAGGAGGGTTCGGTATGGTCGGTGGTAGTGCCCCCCTACCGTGTCGATGTGCAGCGTGAGGCCGACCTGGTAGAGGATATTCTGCGTATCTACGGCTACAACAATGTAGAGATTCCGCAGGCGGTACACTCTACCCTCTCCTACGCTCCCCGTCCCGATAAGAACAAGCTCCAGAATATGGCTGCCGACTTCCTGACGGCCAACGGTTTTGTGGAGATTATGTCCAACTCGCTGACCAAGGCGGCCTACTACGAGGATTTGACGAGCTACAAGAAGGAGCACTGCGTGAAGATCATGAATCCGCTCTCGGCCGATCTGAATGTGATGCGTCAGACGCTGGTATTCAATATGCTGGAGGCCATCGAGCTGAATGTAAATCACCGTAATGCCGACCTCAAACTCTATGAGTTCGGTAACTGCTACTCCTACTCGGCCGAGGCGGCCGGTGGGGAGGATCACCTGGCCCCCTACTCGGAGAGCTTCCGTTTGGCGATCGCCGTGACGGGTGTTGCCGAGCCCCAGTCGTGGAACAGCAAGCCTGTCGAGGCCTCCTACTATACGCTGCGTGCCGTGGCCGAGAAGTTGCTGCGCCGCTTCGGTATCGACATCTATTCGCTCAAGAGCGAGGTGCTCGATAGCGACCTCTTCTCCGAGGCCCTCTCGTTGCAGCAGAACGGCAAGGAGCTCCTGCAGATTGGTGTGGTGAGCCCCAAGCTGCGCAAGCGTTTCGATTTGAAGCAGCCGGTTTACCTGCTGGAGCTCAACTTCGATATGTTGGTGAAGTCCACCAAGAAGCTGCGCATCCAGGCCGAGGAGCTCTCGAAGTTCCCCGAGGTGAAGCGCGACCTGGCCCTGCTGGTCGATAAGCAGACCTCGTTTGCCCAGCTGCGTGAGGCGGCCTTTGGTGCCGAGCGTAAGCTCCTGAAGCGTGTCTCGCTCTTCGATGTTTACGAGGGCGACAAGCTTCCCGAGGGCAAGAAGTCCTACGCCTTGAGCTTTGTGCTGGAGGATAAGAGCCGCACGCTCGATGACAAGAGCATCGAGAAGGCGATGTCCAATATCCAGCGTCAGCTGGAGCAGCGTTGCGGAGCCGTGGTGCGTAACTAACCGCTACGATCCATATCAAAAGCAGGGAGCCGATGTCGGCTCCCTGCTTTTTTGTCTATTATGCGATTGCTATTGCTTGATTTTGAGCGACTGGATGATGACGCGCTCCTCGCCATTACCCGTCGAGGTGGCCGTCACGCGAATTGCCTTGAGGGGGCGTTCGGGACGGATGGTGATGGCTCCGGCGGTCAGCTCGCCCAACTCGACGAAGGTGAAGCCGTCGTAGCTCACCTCGACCCGACTACCCCACACGATGCAGCGCGGCAGGTGGAGATAGCCCGTCTGCAGAAGTACCTCGCGGCAGACGAGCGGTGTAGAGAAGGTGAACTGAAACCAGTCACCCTCGTGGTGGGTGCGTGTTGTCCATGCAGCCCCTTTGTAGCTCTCCAGACGAGCGAAGGGGGCCTTCTCGCTCTGCGGCATCGAACTCTCGAAACGAACTTCGGGCCGGATGGTGCGATAGAACGAAGAGTGCGCCACCAGCGGACTGCGGGCCGTCAGATGGCGGCTGCGGAATTGGTAGAGTTGGGGCTGCGTGGTACGAATCGGGCCCGTGTAGAGCTGCTCGCTCTTGGAGGGAAACTTGATGTAGTAGAGGTTCGAGCCGTCGTCGGTCGTTGCCGATAATACCCCTTCGTTGTAGCTGACGCGAGGCGGGAAGAGGCGGAAACGAAGCCCCATCTCCTCCAGACGCGCGAAGTGCTCTTCAAGGAGTCGCTCTTTGAAGGCGGCCCAATCGCGATTCTCGTAGTGCCATCCCAGCTCGGCCAGGGCCACCGTGCGCGGGTAGAGCATAAAGTCGAGGTAGTCGGGCCTCTCGGGCTCGTGGCCGATGTAGGCCTCGCTGAAGAAGGTCCCCTCGAAGCCGACCACCTTTGCGGTCTGCTCGGGAGTGAACCCCTGCTTTTCGAGGTTGAAGCGGTAGACCTTCTCGGCATCGAAGATGGCGGCCCAGGTGTGCCCCTCCTCGTGCTCCGATTGGCGCATGTCGAAGTAGAAGTATTGACCCGGCATGACAACGGTCGAGTAGCCTGCGGAGGTCGATTTCTGACACGCCTTTACGCTCTCCCAACCCTGCACGAGGGCCTCGGTGTCGAGGTGACCTCCGTTGATGGCTTCGTTCCAAACTACGGGCTTCTTCCCTTTTGATTTTAAGATGTTTATCAAGCGCGACATGAAGTACTCCTGCAACTCCGAATACTCCTTCATACCCCGCTTTTGCATCAGGGCTCTGCACTTCGGACACTGCTTCCACTGCGTCATCTCCACCTCGTCGCCTCCGATGTGGATGTACTCCGAAGGGAATAACTCACACACCTCCCCCAGAATATCGGCCAATAAGGAGAAATTCTCCTCGCGGGCAGCACACCACACATTGCGCAGATCGTAGCCTGCCGAACGGTGGCAGTCGTGCGGATAGTTGCATAAAATCTCGGGGTGAATGCGCGCCACGGTACGGCTGTGGCCCGGCAGGTCGATTTCGGGGATGATTTCAATGCCGCGCAGCGCAGCGTAGGCGATTATCTCGCGCAACTCCTCCTGGGTGAAGTAGCCTCCGTAGCGCTCCTCCCAGCGACCATAGACCGCCTTGATGGGAGACCCCTCTCCGCGAAAACCACCCACTTGGGCCAACTCGGGATGTGAGAGAATCTCGATGCGCCACCCCTCGTCGTCGGTCAGGTGGAGGTGCATCGTGTTGAGCTTGTGGTGGGCCGCCGCGTCGATATAGCGCATCACCCGCTCCTTATCCATCCAGGTGCGTGCCACATCGAGATGAAACCCTCGGTAAGCAAAGCGAGGTGCATCCTCCACAAGGCAACACTTTACCTCACAGGGGAGTACCTCCCCCGTTTGGTCGTAGACCTCCGCAGGGAGCAGCTGCAAGAGGCTCACCACCCCATAGAGCAGCCCTCGGTAGTCGCCGCCGACCACCTCGACCCGACTCTCTCCTACGGCCAGACGGTAGCTCTCTTTTGCCATCCCGGGGTCGATGTCGAGCAGCAGGGTTGGCTGCATGACGCTCCCCATCCCGATTCCGAGCGGGAGGTACTCCTGCAGGTAGCGGGCCACCCCCTGCGCCTCATCACACAACGGAGTGATGATACACGCCTCGTTCAATCGAAAACGCCCCGTCTCATACACCACCTTCTGGGGCGTGGGGATGATACTCTGACCTCTCAATGGGCTGCAACACATCAGCATGGCACCCATAAGCGACACCCAACCCAATACGACTCTTATCCTCTTCATCTCGCAAACAATTCTTGAAAAATGGAGTTCATTTTGTACAAAGTTAGTAAAACCATCCGTTTTTTTGCTACCTTTGTAGGAATAAAATGATAATACCATGACAAAAGACGAACGACTGACAGCTACCGAACGACTGCTCGAAGTGATGAATACCCTGCGCGAGAAGTGCCCCTGGGATCGAGAGCAGACCTTCGACTCGCTGCGCAATAACACCATCGAAGAGACCTACGAACTGGTGGATGCCATCCTCGACCACAACATGGAGGGAATCAAAGAGGAGATTGGCGACCTGCTGCTCCATGTGGTCTTCTATGCCAAGTTGGGCGAGGAGCAGGGAGCCTTCGACTACACCTCGATGGTCAATGCCCTCTGCGACAAACTGATCTACCGCCACCCCCATGTCTATGGCGAGATTCACGCCTCCACACCGCAGGAGGTGCTCGAGAATTGGGAGGCCCTCAAACTCCGTAAGAAGCGCCGTAAGAGCGGTACGCTGGGCGGCGTACCCCGCTCGCTGCCCGCCATGGTCAAGTCCTTCCGCATCGGCGAAAAGGCCGCCTCGGTAGGGTTTGATTGGGAGCACCGCGAGGATGTGTGGGCCAAGGTCAAGGAGGAGATTGCAGAGGTGGATGCCGAGATGGCTGCTGCCGACCACGACAAGCTCGAGGGCGAGATGGGCGACCTCTTCTTCGCCCTCATCAACGCCTGCCGTCTCTATGGCGTCGATCCCGAGGCGGCCCTGGAGCGCACCAACAAGAAGTTCATCCGTCGCTTTACCTCCATGGAGGAGGCCTCGGCTGCCGAAGGCAAGATGCTTCACGACCTTACGCTTGATCAAATGGAGACCCTGTGGCAGCAGGCCAAAAAGGGGGAGTAAACGAATAAAAACAGGATAAAATATGGCAATTATTAGAAAAGTACGAGGCCACGAGCCTCAAGTGGGCGAGGGAACCTTTCTGGCCGAGACTGCCGTGCTCATCGGCGATGTAACCATCGGTAAAGACTCCTCGATATGGTATGGCGCAGTGTTGCGTGGCGATGTGAACAAAATCACCATTGGCGATCGCACCAACATTCAGGACGGCACCGTTATCCACACCCTCTACGATGGCTCTAAAAACCCCTCGCAGACCCATATCGGCAACGATGTATCCGTGGGACACAACGCCACCATTCATGGCGCCATCATCGAGGATAACTGCCTGATCGGCATGGGGGCCACCATCCTCGACAATGCCGTGGTTGCCTCCGGCTGCATCATCGCCGCCAACGCCCTTGTCCTCTCCAACTCCAAGCTTGAGCCCAACTCCGTCTATGCCGGAGTCCCCGCCAAGAAGGTCAAAGAGGTTACTCCCGAGCAGCGCGAAGAGATTATTACCCGCATAGCCCACGACTATCATATGTATGCGTCGTGGTATACCGAGTAATTTTTAATTTTATGCGGCAGATTTTGCACCTCCTCGTTTGTTTTGAATGGGCAGTACCTCAAGTACAGCCCATCCAACCCAAACTTCGGTCGGCACAAAATCAGCTCGCTTAAAATTAAAAATTGGGTCGCGGAGCGGCTTATTTTGCACCTCCTCGTTTGTCTTGAATGGGCAGTACCTCAAAGTGAGAGGGTTGAGCGCACTGAAACCAAAAATAGAGGGGTCGTTACGACCCTCCTCGCCTAAAATTAAAAATTGGGTCGCAGTGTGGCCCATTAAGATTCAAAACCAATTTCCATAAATCGTAGAACCATGTTACGAGAAAAGAGGCGTTCGGCACGCATTGTCGCAAGTATTTTGGTGGCGTTGGCTGTCAGCCTGGTGGTCAATTTCAGTTACCTGTTGCTCCTTTTGGTGGATCAACCCTCCGAGGCGCACCGTCACGGCCACAAGGAGCAGTTCATTGAGTGCGAGGGGTGGCTTCGCGTAAGTCCCGACGGACACGGCTATTTGCTCTCCCCCTCATGCAAAGGTGTGGACAGTCTTTACCTGCCGCAGAATCGCATCAATTGGCTCCAACTTCAAGATGGCGACTGCCTGAAGGTGCGGGCCGAGGTGGTCGAGGTGGGCCATCCGCGCGTCAAGGCTGTGTTGATTCGTAACGGCGAAAAGTTCGACGAGGCGACCCTCTACCATCGACCTTCGAAGGGGGTGGCCTTTGGCGCTCAACTCATCTTCTATCTCGTCTTCTCCTTCTTTATCATTCGTTTGATGATTTGGGGCGGTGAGCAGCAGGGCTATTCGGCCATCTTCTACCTCAAGCGCGTGAGCTGCTGCATCCTGCTTGCGGTGGCCCTCTATTTTGTGGCTCCCGTGCAGCGCTGGCGCACCGGCGAGCTGGTTCTCCAATTCCAACAACACCAACTTTTGGACTATGTGTTGCTGTTGCGTGTTATCTTTACGCTGGTGGTTTCGGCCCTCTATGGCTACATCTACGGACTGATGCACAAGAGTCAGCGCATCACCCTGGAGAACGAGCACCTCAAAAACGAGAACCTCACTTCGCGCTACAACATGTTGGCAAGTCAGGTCAATCCCCACTTCTTCTTCAACTCGCTCAACTCGTTGGCCATGCTGGTGCGTGAGGGGGAGACCGAACGGGCGCTGACCTATATCGACCGCCTCTCCTACACCTTCCGTTACATCCTGCAAAGCGGTAAATCGACCCTTGTAACCCTCCATGAGGAGTTGAGTTTTGCCGAGGCTTACAGTTTCCTATTCCATACCCGCTATGCCGACAAACTCTTATTCGATGTCGATGTCAATGACGAGGCCCGTAGCTATATGCTGCCTGCACTTACACTTCAACCACTGATGGGTAATGCGGTTAAACACAATACGATAACCAAGCAGCATCCGCTCCGTGTTTCGATTCGCACCGAGGGGGATTGCCTGGTGGTGGAGAATCCGCGTCGCCCGAAGCTCGATCCCGAGCCCGGCATGGGGATCGGTTTGGAGAATCTGAAAAACCGTTGGGAACTGATTATGGGGTGCTCGATTCAGGTCGAAGTTACCGAGGAGTACTTCCGCGTGCGTATGCCCTTAAAAAGAAAGTAGCCGACCATGAAACGCATTGTAATCATCGAGGACGAGACGGCTGCCGTCCGCAATCTGGAGGCGCTATTGCAAGATGTGGCTCCCGATTTTCGGGTCGAGGCCGTGTTGGAGGGTGTAACCGAGAGTGTGGAGTGGCTGCAGCAGCACCCCATGCCCGACCTCCTCTTTATGGATATTCACCTGGCCGATGGCGATTCGTTTCGCATCTTTCAGCAGGTAGATATTCAGGCTCCCATCATCTTTACTACGGCCTACGACCAATACGCCCTTGAAGCCTTCAAGGTCAATTCGGTGGACTACCTGCTCAAACCCATCTCAAAGGGGGATCTCGAGCGCTCGCTGCGTAAGTTGAGCCACCTCTCGGGGCGCGAGCATTTCGATTATGCCCGCAAGGTGGAGCCCCTGGTGCGTGATACCGAGACGGCCACCCGCCAACAGGTCTTTTTGCTCCCTGCCGGAGGTGATCGTATCGTGCCTCTCCACCGTGACACCATCGCCTACTGCTATGTGCAGGGCGAGCGCCTCACCATCTGCGACATGGAGGGCCATCACTACCCCATCGACCGTACGATGGATGTGATGCAAGCCTCGCTGCCCGACGAGGATTTTTTCCGCATGAATCGCCAATTTTTGGTGGCCCGCAAAGCGATTTGCGAAATTTCGCAGTGGTTCAACGGCCGCCTGACAATTCGTCTTGCGGTGGAGACTCCCGAGCGTATTGTCATTCCCCGTGCCCGCGTAGCCGATTTCAAGCGTTGGATGAGCCGTGTAGAGTAGTCTTTTTTATCTTGTTTCATCCCGAGGCGTGTCATTTCATGGGTTGATTTTGTCAATTCAACCCCCAATTTATTCCACTTCATGGGTCCGACTGTTGTGAAAGGCAGCATCGGGCCCTAATTTTGTTCCCAGAAAACCGGCCATGGATGCTGCTTGCAGCGAAGGATTCCGAGTCGTAGCTACGCACCTGCGAGTAGGTCGAGGCCCCTAAAAAATGAAAAGATGAAAAAGATGCAAGTGATGTTGCTGATGGCCCTGATGATTTGGGGTGCAGCCGAAGCAAATGCACATGTGCGTGTAGATATGAAGCGAGCTTTCGGTACGGAGCTCCATGCCAAGAGTAAGAGTGATAAGGAGAAGGCGCCCAAGTACGAGGAGCGCAACCATCCGAAGGCTTATGCCAACCACAAGATGGTACGCCCGGGTCATCACGCCTCGAAGGGAAAACACCCCGGACACCCTGCCATGCGTCACGGAGCTGCTCCCTGCCCGCCCCATCACCACTTCCACCACGGTGGCTCTCCCAAGCAGGCATGCTGCAAGGAGATTTCGCACAACAAGAGGTGCTGCAAGAGCGCTCACAAGTGCAAGAAGTGTTGCCACGGCCACAAGCATGGTCATGGGCCCCGCCGATAGCCTTTGGCGTTGAATAAGCGAAGATGGCGAATCCTCACCCCGATTCGGATTCGTGGTCGGAGATAAGTTAATAGATAGGTTTGAGTATGAGTATTTGAGGAGTTTGGTATAGGAGGGGACTCCGATTTGAAGGAGCTCTCTGTGCCGAACGAAAAAGAGAAGCTGTGGTATTTTGTCCGGCCCGTTAAGGGATGGGTTTTCTTATTAGTTAAAGTGTTTGTGCTACCACAGCCATGGGAGCAGTATGGGTGACTGCTCCCCTCTTTTTTTTACTTCGACCGAAGGTCGAAAGTGAAATGAAAGAAATAATTTGTACCTTTGTGCAATTTTTGAGGGATAACGACCCTCCCCCGAAGAGAAAGAGGGGACAAAAAGAGAAACGGAAGAATCAGAAATAGCGTAATGAGAAAATTTTGTTTACTACTCCTGATGGTTTGCACCACGCTGAACGGGTGGGCTCAAAAGGGTACGGTGAAGGCAGCAGTATGGGATGCAGAGGCGGGAGCCGGCATTCCCGGTGCTGTGGTTGAGGTCGTTTCGAAGAGAAACCCCTCGGACAAAAAATTCTATACCTCGGGCTATGGCGGTGAATTTTCGATGCCGTCGTTGGCCTATGGCGAATATACCCTCTCGGCCTCGTTTTTGGGCTACGAGACGGTGAGCCGGGAGTTCAAACTCTCGCAAGCAACCCTCAATTTGGGCCGTATCGAGATTCGTCCGTCGGCTACGCAGATTGATGTCGTAGTGAAGGAGGTGCAGGCCCTGCGTACCTCGCAGCGAGGCGATACGCTGAGCTACAACGCTGCAGCCTTCAAGGTGGCTGCCGATGCCGATGTCGAGGGCCTGCTCAAGAAGATGACCGGTATCAACATTACCAACGGCGTGGTCGAGGTACAGGGTGAGGAGGTCAAGAAGGTCTTTGTCGATGGCAAGGAGTTCTTCGGTGAGGATGTAACGACGGCCATCAAGTCGCTGCCGGCCGAGGCCGTTGATCGTGTCGAGGTCTTCAACAAGCCCTCCGACCAGGCCGAGTTCTCGGGCATGGATGACGGTGAGGGATACAAGGCTCTCAACATCGTGACCCACTCCAACATGCGTCAGGGTCAGTTTGGTAAGGTCTATGCCGGAGGCGGTTACGACTTCGAGAACGACGAGGCCCGCTATCTGGCCGGAGGTAATGTCAATATCTTCCATGGCGACAGCCGCTTGTCGTTTATCGGCCTCTTCAACAATGTCAATCAGCAGAACTTCTCGTTTGAGGATATTCTGGGTGTAAACGGAGGTGGCGGTGGCGGCCGTGGTCGAGGCGTGGGTGCCTACATGGTGCGTCCGCAGGATGGCGTGGCGTTGGTCAATGCCATCGGCATGAACTACTCCGACAGTTGGGGCAAGAAGGATCAGGTGAGCTTCCAGGGCTCCTACTTCTTCAACCATACCCGTACGGAGAACGAATCGTGGCGTGAGCGCTTCTCGGAGTACTACGAGGAGGATGTCCTGCAGCGCGATACGCTCGAAGAGTGGGGCGAGTCGCTGACCAAGAACATGAATCACCGCCTCAATGCCCGCTTAGAGTGGAAAATCTCGCCCAACCAGTCGCTGATGTCGCGTACCTGGTTGAGCTATCAGGGCAACACCCCCGAGAACTACAAGTATGGCTATCAGTGGGGCAACAGTGGCTATTCGCAGCTCTACGACAAGAGCGCTAGCGATCGTCAGGGATACAACTTGAGCGAGTTCCTGCAGTATCGTGCCAAGCTTGGCAAGGATGGTCGTACCATCACGGTGGATGGCAATGTCCGCTACCGCAACAACGAGCGCACTTCGGACAGTTGGGCCAACGAGGCCGATCCCTATCTGCCTGCCCCCGGGGAGGTGGTTGTATACCCCTATCCCTACCCTTCGGTCGAGCTGCTCTATCAGCACCTCACCGAGCCCACCTCGTCGCTCGATCTGCGCGGTAATTTCACCTACACCGAGCCCGTATCGAAGTTTGCGCAAGTAAGTTTGCAGTACCGCTTCGGCTACGAGAAGGATGAGTCGGATCGTCGCTCCTATACGGAGGATATGGCCGGTGTTCTGGCTCTGAACCCCATCCTCTCGAATACCCACACCAGCACCTACACCTCGCATCAGGTGGGCCCCGGCTTCCGCTGGTCGAAGGAGCGTAACACCTTTGTGGCGAATATCTACTACCAACACTCGAATCTGGAGGGTGTCACCATCTACCCCACTCAGGATCGCATCCGTCAGGACTACGACCACCTGACCTACTTCATGATGCTCAATATGCAGTTCAACCCCCAAAACTCAATTCGATTGTTTGTCAATTCGCGCACGCAGGAGCCCTCGATTAACAACTTGCAGGATGTCTACAACCTCTCGAATCCGCAGTATATTTCGAAGGGTAACTCGGCCCTCGACCCCTCCTACTCGCACAATGTGCGTCTGCACTATGTCAATTCGAATGTCGAGAAGGGTCGTACCTTCATGTGGATGGCCATGATGACCAATACGCAGGACTACATCTCCTCGAATGTGGAGTATGGCAAGGAGGTGGTTGTGGATGGTGTTGCTTACCACCCCCTGCAGTACACCGAGCCGGTCAATCTCGACGGCCAGTGGTGGTTGCGTACCCACATCAGCTACGGCCTGCCGCTCAACTTCATGAAGTGTAATTTCAACATGATGGCAGGCGTGAACTACTCGATTACTCCCAACCTGATAAATGGTGAGCGCAACGACGCTTCGAACATGGGTTATGATGCCAACTTTACGCTCGGCAGCAACATCTCCGAGAAGATCGACTTTACGGTTTCGTGGAACGGCACCTACAATGTAGCCAAAAACTCACTGCTGGCCAAGGAGGGTAACAACGAGTACTTCAACCACTCGGCATCGGCCTCGTTGAAGTGGACCTTCTGGAAGGGCTTTACCCTTACGGCCAACGCCTCCTACAGCCAATACCTCGGCGTGACGAATGACTACAATGAGCAGTATGTGCTCTGCAACCTCTATCTGGGTAAGAAGTTCCTCAAGAACCAGCGTGCCGAGGTGCAGATTGGTGTGAACGACCTGCTGAACCAGAATCAGGCCTTCGCTCGCACCACCGGCTCGGGATGGGTGCAGAACGCCACCAACAGTGTCATTGGTCGCTACTACATGGTAAATCTGGTCTTCAACTTGCGCCACTTTGGCAAGAAGGGCTCGACCAATATCAACGATTATGAGGGTGTGGGCGCCTCGGGTCAGCGCCGTCCGATGTCTCCCCCGCACGGAGGCCCCCACCGCTTCTAATGACAACAAAATAGAGCAAAAGAGCACTCTTCCGTTCGGAAGAGTGCTCTTTTTTGATTTGTTTCTACGGCTCGGTTACTCGGCTCGTCGCAGGGTAATCAGCGTGATTTCGGGACGGGTGCCGATGCGCACGGGAATCCCCACTGAGGCGATGCCGTCGTTGATGTAGAGCGCTCGGTCGCCTTCGCGGTAGAGACCGCTCCACCGTCGGTATTTCAGACGCGAGAGCGACCAGCCCCGTCGGCCGATGGGGAGCTTGTGCTGCATGCTGTGTACATGACCCGAGAGGACCAAATCGCCATATCCGAGCCCGATGATGGGGTCGAAGAGTTGGGGCAGGTGGCACAGTGTGAGGTTGTAGTGTGTGTTGCTAACCCCCTCGTAGGTCGCCTCGAAGTGGTAGTCGTCGGGCATGTGGCGCTTGTGGCGGAAGTTGCGTAGCGACGACGGGAAGGCGATGCCCGAGAGCGAGATGGTGTCGCTCTGACGCGAAATCAAGCGGCTTTGGTCGGAGAGTACGCACCACCCCATCGCCTCCTGACGTGCAATCAGACGACGCAGGTGCTCGTCGTGAGGCAGCGCTATGCTATCCCGAATATAGACCCCCGTGTCGTGGTTTCCCACCACCGACCACACTCCCAGCGGAGCCCTCAATCGGCTCAACTCCTCCATCACCTCGTCATTCAACTCCGAGTAACGGATGTGAACCAGGTCGCCCGTAAAGAGAATCATGTCGGGTGCCAACTCCGCCACTCGCTCCACCAATTTGCGGCAGTCGTCGGCGGGGTGATGCAGCGCACCGACATGGAGGTCGGAGAGGTGCACCAGTCGCACGCTGTCGAAGCCTCGGGGGAGTCTCGGGCTTGCAATCTCCACCTCTTCGATGCGCAACTGCCTACTTCCTGTGCGATAGCCCGACAGGAGGGTCGCGACGGTAACAACGGCTGCCAAAAGGGCCCCATAGCGCAGCCATCGGCGCTCGGTGGCGAGCCCGATATGGAGCAGTGCGAGGGTCGGGACTATCAACATGAAGAGAAGCTCGACCTCTGTGCAGGCTCGGCTCAAAGCGATGGTGTTGTCGGGCGTGCACTTCTCGATAAGGTAGGCCGAGGCAGGCCAAAGCAGAGGTAAAATCCAAAAAACAAGGAGTGCCACACGCGCACGACGACCCATTCGGGAGGCAGCAATGCGCTGCTTCCAGAGCCACCAGTCGGCTCCGAGGGCCACGGCTGCTACGATGAGATTTATCCAAAGCACGGTAGCAAAGGTGAAAAAATAATTTCAAAAATCAAAATCGCCCCCTCACGAAATTCTCTTCCATGTTTTTGGCATAAGTCTTGCGTTGTCGATTGCAACCAAAGTTAGAAAAACAGAGAAAAGCGATTCAATCATTCACTAAAACCAAAATTTATGAAACGATTTCGACTTACACTTCTTTGGATGCTTTCGGCTCTCCTGACCCTGCCGGCCACGGCACAGCGTCATCACCGCCACCACCACCATGGAGAGTACAAGCCCACGGTCTATCTGATCTCGGTCGAGGAGATCGACACCACGATGCTCGATTGCGAAGCGCGTCAGGAGGCGGCCCTGATGAATCGCCTGGCAACGGCTGCTGCCATTCAGGATCACGAAGATACCTGGCGACCCGGGCAGCATCAGGCCGAGAAGCCCAACTTTATCTTCGCCTCGAAGAATAACCGCTTCTCGTTGGCCTTAGGTGGAGCCATCGAACTGCGTACGAGCTACGACTTCGAGGGGATTGTCGACAGCCGCGACTTTGTCCCCTTCGATATTCCGATGCGACCCACCTACAACACCTCGCAGCAGTTGATGATGGACGCCACCGCCTCCAACCTCTTCCTGAAGGCGATTACCAACACCCGATTCGGGCGTGTGGTGGTATTTGTCGAGGGTGATTTTCGAGGTGGCAGTGCGGGTAGCTATACCCCTCGCGTACGCTCGGCCTTTGTCAATTTTGCCGGCATTACGGCGGGTCGCGATGTAACCACCTTCTGCGACTTGGAGGCCGTAGCCCCCACGGTCGATTACACGGGCCCCAATGCCTATAACCTGCGCTACGCTACCCTGCTGCGCTACGAATTTTCGCTCTGGCGCGACATCTTCCGAATGGGTATGGCGGCCGAGATGCCCAAGGTGAGTGCCCTCTATGGCGATAACTTCGCCCCGCTGCACCAGCGTATGCCCGACTTCCCGGTCTATATGCAGTTTGCCTGGGGGCGTGATCGCTCCAGCCATATTCGCCTCTCGGGTGTATTCCGCAACATGTACGCCTTCAATCTCCAATCGGGCAAGCGTACCTCGCTCTTCGGCTGGGGTGCCCAGGTGAGTGGCCATATCCGTATCGTACGCCCCTTGGAGCTCTTCTTCAACGGTGTCTATGGTCAGGGTGTGAGCCCCTATATCCACGATATTTCGGGTGCAGGGCTTGACTTCCAGCCCAATCCCGCGAAGCCCGAGTCGTTGCAGGCGATTCCCGCCTTTGGTGCCCAGGCAGCCCTGCGCCTGAACCTCTTCCGTGGAATGCTCTCCCTTGCGGGCGGCTACTCGATGGTGCAGGTCAACCATCGTAACGGCTACCTGATGGCCGACGGCTATCGCCAGGGCGACTATATCTTTGGTAACATCTTCCTCCATGCCACGCCCCGCATGACCTTTGCCGTGGAGTACCTCTATGGGTCGCGCGAGGATATGGATGGAGTTAAAAACCACGCCAACCGCGCCTCGATGATGATTAAATACCACTTCTAATGTACGCCTCATTACTCAGAAGTGGGCGGGTGTCCGAACTTGTTTCGGATGCCCGATTTTTTTTGTGGTTTTCGTTAAAAGTGTTACCTTTACCTCAAATTAACAGACAATGATTGATTTTCTGACACACTACAACCTCACGGGCCTTGTTATCGGCATTGCTACTTTTCTGATTATCGGTCTTTTTCATCCGATTGTCATCAAGAGCGAGTACTACTTCGGGGTGAAGTGCTGGTGGGTGTTTCTGCTGATGGGCATCGTGTCGGTGGCCCTTTCGGTGGTGGTGCGCGACCTGCTCTTCTCTACCCTTTTGGCCGTCTGGGGCGCCTCGTCGTTTTGGTCGATTGGCGAGCTGTTCCAACAGCGCGAGCGTGTCCGTAAGGGGTGGTTCCCCAAGCGCGAGAAGAGATAGCTGCGACTGATTTGCCCGATTTTTCCTCTTTTGCGTGGAGTTGTAGCCCGAATTGAGTATAAATTCTTCCCCCGCCATTTTCGCCTTTCGCTAAAAACGAGAGGCGTTTTTTACTTGCATATTTTCTATCTCTCTCGTGTTTTTTATGCCGCCCAATAAATATAAATATTGTAAAATTGTATTTACGATTGTCTTTTTTATCTCGCGTCTGTACACTCCACCGGTCGCACGGGTATCTTTTTTAATACCCATCTCTCGCACCCTCGGGTTTGAGATTGCCGCGTCGCTATGCTCCTCGCAATGACGCGAATAATGGTGATTTTATGGGAGATATGGGAGTTACGGGAAAATAATTCTAAATTCTAAATTCTAAATTTTGAATTCTAAATTTTGAATTGTCAGCCTATGGCTGACAGCCCCGCCTTAAAAAGAAACCCCCTCTAATTTTTAGAGGGGGAAATGTTAATTTTGAATTCTACATTCTACATTTTGAATTTAGAACCTCGCTTACTCCTCGACCCAATGCTCCTTCAGCAGCTCTACGAACCACTCGGGAGCACGGCACGGGCGCCGCGTTTGGCTGTTGATAAAGCAGAGAGTGGTCGAGCCGGTGTTGATCAGCTTTCCCTTCTCGTTGTAGACCTCGTAGCAGCCCCAAAAGCGGGTAGTGGGGAGCTCCTTGACGATGAGTTTGACGGTAAGCTCCTCCTCGAAGAAGGCGGGGCTGTGGTACTTGAGCTGTACATCGAGGATGGGCATCATCACGCCTCGCGCCTCCATCTCGGCATACGATACGCCCAGCCAGCGCATAAACGACGAGCGCGCCGCCTCGTAGTAGCAGATGTAGTTGGAGTGGTGAACAAAGCCCATCTGGTCGGTCTCCTTGTACCAGACTCTGATTTTAGTTTCGTGTGTAATCATACGCTTCTATGTTGTTTTGGTGCCTCCCAACAGCATGAAACGCAACTCGTCAGCCGTAGGTTGGCTCGAGAGCGATATGGTGCCGTCGTCGCGGATGGTAATTATGTACATATTTTGGTCGGAGCCAAGTCCTACATAAATTTTGCCGGCTTTGGGTTGGAGTTTGCGGGGGTCGGCCACCCATTGTTCCCCATTGCGGTAGAGGGTCAGAATATAGGGGTGGCCCAGGTATTTGGCCGCTTTGTCCATGTCGCCCTCGTCGCTGATAATGCGCCGTATGACGGTAGAACTCAAGTGGTTATTTGCTCCCATCTCAAGTTCGGGGATTTCGATGACGCGCAGCAGATCCATTTGCCTCAAGAGGTCGATACTACCCTGCTTATCTCGGCCGAAGTGGTGGTCGTAGCCGATGACCAGGCACTCGATATGAGCCTTCTCGACGAGCAGGCGCACGAACTCCTCGGGCGTTGTGCGGCTGAAACGGTAGTCGAAGGGGATAATCACCAGGTTATTCACCCCGGCACTCTCCAGCAGGTGGCACTTCTCGTCGAGGGGCGTGAGTAGCTTCATGTCGCACGCGGGGTCGAGTGCCAGGCGCGGATGGGGCTCGAAGGTGAAGAGTACGCTCTCCCCTCCAATCGCATCGGCCTCCCTGCGGATACGGTTGATTAGTGCGCGGTGCCCCGTATGGACTCCGTCGTAGGAGCCCACCGTAGCTACAGCGTGGCGGAAGTGAGGGAGTTGGTCGAAGCCTCGGAAGATGCGCATGGCGATTAGTTGTTGTTGTTTTCCTCGTTCTCCTTCACAAAGTAGGCCACCTTCTCAAGCAGCGTGGTGATGTCGTAGTTCTCTACCACAATGCCCTGCGGGAAGTTGAGCGGCGTGGAGGTGAAGTTGAGCACCCCCTTGATGCCGGCATTGATGATGGGTACCACCATTTGGGGGGCCACCTTGGCGGGCAACGAGACGATGACGATGCTGATCTCCTTCTCGGCCACCACATTCTCGAACTCATCCATGTGGTAGACCGGAATGCCGTTCACCTCCGAGCCTACCTTCTGGGGGTCGATATCGAAGGCTGCGATGATTTTTAGGTTTAGGCCCTTGCCGTTGAAGTACTTGGAGATGGCTTGTCCGAGGTGTCCCATGCCCAGCACGGCAATCTGCATCGGCTGACGGCTGTCGAGAATCTCGGAGATAAAGTCGATGAGCACCTTTACATCGTAGCCCTTCTTCGTGTCGCTCGAGAAGCCGATCAGCATCAAGTCGCGACGCACCTGCACCGCCGTGATGCCATGCATGCCGGCCAGCACATGCGAAAAGATGTGGGTGATGCCCTGCTTGTGGCTGCGAAGCAGTGTGCGGCGATACTCGCTCAATCGCTCGATGGTCTTTTCGGGGATTCCGTTGGGGATATTGGCCATGGTCTTACTATTCGGTAGTAATGGTAAAATCGGGGTTGTAGTTCACGCGTACCCACTCCTGATTCAGGTGCGTGAGACTCTCACCCTCCTGACGGAAGGTGTAGGTCGTCTGCAGGGGACGGTAGCGGCGCCCCTCCATGTCGTATTCGATGTCGGAGAACATGCCGCGACAGAAGATGACAGCTGTCTCGTAGCCTCGATACGAATAGAGGTTGGGCATCGAACCGAACGAGCGGATATAGCGGCTGTCGAACTCCTTTACAACCTCGGCATCGCGCTTGGCGTGCAGCAGCGAGAAGAGCACCACGCGGTTTTTGAAGTAGCTCGTGCGGTCGATGTTGCTGTAGCGATTCCAGCGCGTATTGCCCACCACCGTGTAGTGAGGCGAGCCGAGACTGCGGGCCACCATGTTGGCATAGGCCGAGGAGAGCGAGGCCAGGATGCGATCCACATCCACCTCGTTATCGGCCAAAACAAAGAAGAGGTGCTTGTCATGCTGCTGCAACAGCGGCGTAAGGTCGCTTCGTTCGGCATTCTCCACACCCTGCACCGAGGCGTAATCGTAGTATTGGTAGCTGCGCGTACCGAGCTGCTCCAAAATCTCGGCCTCAAACTCCTTGTCCACACGCTCGGTGCGAATCAGCGTAATAAGGCTCTCCTTTTCGTCGATCAGTTCGGCGAGTTTGTCGTACTTGTGTTCGTCGGTCGGGGCCATCTGGAAGAGGGCGTCGCTGCTGATTTGCGAGAGATCCCCCAGAGGCGTTACCACGGGGATGGCCTCTCTCTCGGCATGTCGCAACACAGGCTCGATGCCGTCGGCATAGACCGGGCCTACGATGAGCTGTGCCTGCAAGAAGTGCTCGTCCGTCGTAATCTCCTCCACGCGGGTAAGGCTCTTCTGCGTATCGAAGAGGCTCAACTCAACCGAGTAGCCAGCCCGCTTTACATCCTCCAAACCCATCAAGAATCCCTGGTAGAAGGCCGTGAAGTTGCGGTTTGCCTTGCCGTCGCTTGTGAGCGGAAGCAGCAGCGCGGTGTGGAGTACCTCCGAGGAGCGCAGGGCTTGGAACACCACCTCCACGGGCTCCTCGTTCTCGATTATCGGCTCTTCGAGCTCCTCTTCGGGATTCAGGGGCTCCTCCTCGATCTGCTCTTCGGGCTGGTCGTTTGGGTCGGGCACCTTGATGATGGCTCCCGCCTTCAGTACCCCCTCCAATTGATTCAGGGCAATCAACTCATCAACTCCAACCCCATAGCGGCGCGAGATGCCATAAATGGTCTCCTTGGGCTCTACAACATGGTAGATGAAGCCGTCGCCTCGGGTTGCCTGATTGAGGCGCTCGCCATACTCCTCCATCTCTTCGCGGGCTGTGGAGTCGTCCGTGCGTCCGATTTCGCTCTTGCGAATCAACAACACCTGACCGATGGAGAGGTGCTGCGGATCGGCCTCGGGATTATCCTCCAGGATGGCATCCACCGAGATGGTGTAACGACGCGAGATGGCGTAGAGGGTCTCTCCCGCGGCCACCTTGTGTTTTACAAACTCTCGTTTCAGCCGCTTCTCCTCCTTGGACGAGCGCGGCTGCTCCTTCTGCTTTACGGAGGAGAGGCTGACGGGAATTTTCAGCGTCTGCTCCGCTACCAACTCCCGGTTCATCGCCGGGTTGGCCTTCTGAAGCTCCTCGAGGGAGATGCCGTAGCTTTGGGCTACCGACTCGGGCGATTGGCCCGCCTCGACCGTATGGATGTAGTACTTTACTCCGTTGATGTAGACAATCTGTTGCGATTTGCCCCCCTGCGCCATAAGCGAAGGAACGGCACCCGCTACCATCAGGAATATAAGCAATAGTGCTCTTCTCATGAATCTCTGTTTAGGTTTTTGCGCACTACTTCTTCATGCGCAGACGAATCTCGCTAATCACCTTCTTGGTGTAGAGCGGGAAGTCGCCATTCATCATCCAGGCATAGTAGCTCGGTTCGAGGCGGAAGACCTCCTCCACCGTGCGGCCCTTGTACTTGCCAAAGCCGAAGATCTCCTCCCCTTTCTCGTTGTAGAGGATGCGACCTGCATAGTCGGCCGTCTCGCCTCGCGTGGAGAATCGGGCCAACTCGTCGATGTCGTTCTTCAGATCGGGATAGCGATCCAGCTGCGCCTTCAAGACCTCGTAGGTAGCCAGCGTGTCGGCCTCGGCCGAGTGAGCCTCGGTGAGATCCTTGTCGCAGTAGAATTTATAGGCGGCCACCAGCGTGCGCTGCTCCATCTTGTGGAAGATGTTCTGCACATCGACAAAGCGGCGCTTCTTGAAGTCTACCTCGACGCCGGCACGCATAAACTCCTCGACGAGCATCGGCAGATCGAAGCGGTTGGAGTTGAAACCTCCAAAGTCGCACCCCTCCAAGAATTGGGCAAGCGACTTGGCCACCTGGCGGAAGGTGGGACAATCCTTTACATCCTCATCGGTGATGTGGTGGATGGCAGTTGCCTCGGCCGGTATCGGCATCTCGGGGTTGATGCGTCGGGTCTTGCGAATCTCCTCCCCGTCGGGCATCACCTTCACCAGCGAGAGCTCTACAATGCGGTCGCGCGAAGTATCCACTCCGGTTGTCTCCAAATCGAAGAAGACAATCGGACGCTTTAGGTTCAGTTGCATGTTGCGTTACTTTCGCATTAGGCGTTGCTGAGCATCATCGGCATGAGCAACATCAGCGTCGTGGAGAGCTGCTTGTCGTCATACACGGGCTTGAAGACACCGGCACGAGTCGAATCGGCCAGCTCGATCAGCACCGTCGGGGTGTCGATGTTCGAGAGGATCTCCACCAGGAAGGTCGATTTGAAACCGATCGAGATGGGGTTACCCTCGTAGCTGCACGAGAGGGTCTCGTTGGCCGAGAGCGAGAAGTCGATATCCTGCGCCTTCAGGTTGATGGCGTTCTGCGCAATGTCCATGCGGATGAGGTTGGTCGTGGGATTCGAGCAGATGGCTACGCGCTTGATGCCGTTTACCAGCTCGATGCGGTCAACCAATACCTTGTTGGGGTTGTTGGCGGGAATCACGGCGTTGTAGTTGGGGAACGAGCCCTCGATCAGACGGCAGATCAGCGTGTGGTTCTTCAACTCAAACTTCACATTGTTCTGGTCGAAGCTCACCGTGATGTCCTCCTCCTCCTTGAGCAGCACCGCCTTGAGCAGGTTGGCCGGCTTCTTGGGCAGGATGAACGAGGCATTTACCTCGTGCTCACCCTCCGAGTGGTACTTCACCAACTTGTGGGCATCGGTGGCCACGAAGGTGATGGCCTCGGGCTCGATGTTGAAGAATACGCCATTCATCTGGGGACGGAAGTCGTCATCGGCCGTGGCAAAGATGGTCTTGTTGATACCATTGACCAGCAGGTCTACGCCCAGCGTGAGCGTGCGGCTCTCCCCCGAAATTTCGGGAGGCGTGGGATAGCTTACGGCCGAGGCGCCGGGGATGGAGAGCTGGCCGCTCTTCCAACTTACGGTAATCTCCCAGGTCTGGTCGTTTACCTCGAAGGTGAGGGGCATCTCGGGGAACTCCTTCAGGAGGTCGAGCATCTGCTTGGCGGGGGCGGCAATCGTACCCTCCGACTCCACATTGTCTACCCGGATGGAGCTGACCATGGTGGTCTCAAGGTCCGAAGTGGTTACCTTCAGCGTATTCTGCTGGAGATCCATGCGGAAGTAATCCAAAATGGGTAGCGTGTTGCGGTTGCTAATCACCTTGCCGGTGGCTGCCAAAAGCGAGAGCAGTGCGGAGCTCGATACGGTAAATTTCATAACTCTTTATTCGTTTTTTGTTTTATTGTTTAATCTTCTGTCTTTGTTGTTGCTCGGGGGGGTTACTTCAAGGTGCTCAGGCGGTCGAGGGCCCGGTGAATCATCTGCTTGACGAAGGGCTTGTAGTCGGTGCAGGCATCCAGGGCGATGCGCTGGGCGATGATGGTGCAGATGGTGCAGGCGCGGTGCCCCATCAGCGTGGCCAGGCCCGCCAGGGCCGACGACTCCATCTCGAAGTTGGTGATGCAGCGACCCTCGTGGCGGAACGACTCGATCTTCTTGTTCAGGTCGGGGTCGGCGGGTTGCAGACGCACCCAGCGACCCTGCGGAGCGTAGAACCCCGGGGCGGCGATGGTGATACCCTCGCGGCTCATGTCGGCAAAGAGCTCCTGTAACTCGCGGTTGTTGTCGATGAAGTAGGGCTTGGGGAGCAGCTCGTTCCAACCCGTATGGTCGATGAAGGCCTGCTCGATCTCAAGATCGCACACCTCGTTACGACCGGCGTAGTAGTTCAACAAGCCGTCGAAGCCCACCGAGGTGCGCGAGAAGATAACTTCACCCACCTTGATGTCGGGCTGAATGGCCCCCGAGGTGCCCATGCGGACCAGCGTCAGCTGCTTATGCTCCTTATGCTCCTGTCGGGTCGAGAAGTCGATGTTGGCCAAGGCGTCGAGCTCGGTTACCGAGATGTCGATGTTGCCGATGCCGATACCGGTCGAGAGAACCGTCATGCGGCGTCCCTTGTAGCGTCCCGTAATGGTGCGGAATTCGCGGTTCGTCACCTCGCACTCGCGCTCCTCGAAAAACGAGGCCACAAGCTCTACGCGGCCCGGATCGCCCACCAGAATGACGATGTCCGAGATCTGCCCGGGCTTCAGGTGGAGGTGGAAAATCGACCCGTCGTCGTTGATAATCAATTCGGAAGAGGGTATGGTTCGCATAAAAAGTATTCGTTAAATTTTTATATTTGGCATAAAAGTAATATATTTACATCGAATATCAAAGAAAAAACGAAAATTTCTAATTATTATAGGTGTAAAATAGTAATTAAAATCTAAAAAAGAACAATAAAACTATGACACTAATCAAATCTATCTCGGGTATTCGCGGCACCATCGGAGGTGTCGTGGGCGAGAATCTCACTCCGATTGATGTTGTTAAGTTTGCAACGGCCTATGTCCGTTTCCTGTCGGAGAAGAATCCCGGCAAAAAGCTCACCATTGTAGTGGGTCGTGATGCCCGCATCTCGGGCGAGATGGTCGAGCACCTGATCGAGGGTACGCTCTTGGGCTGTGGCGCCGATGTGATTCATGTGGGCCTCTGTACCACGCCGGGCACCGAGATGGCTGTAATCGTAAATAAGGCCGATGGCGGTATCATCATCACCGCTTCGCACAATCCCAAGCAGTGGAATGCGCTCAAGTTGCTCAACGCCGAGGGCGAGTTCCTGAACGATGCCGAGGGTAAGCGCGTATTGGCCCTGGCCGAGGATGAGAGCTACCTCTTTCCCGAGGTGGATGCCCTCGGAAAGGTGCTCTCGAAGGAGGATTTCAACGGGGAGCATATTCGTCGCGTGTTGGCTCTTCCTTTGGTTGATGTAGAGCTTGTTAAATCAAAGAGATTCAAGGTAGTAGTCGATGCCGTTAATTCGATTGGCGGTGTCGTGATTCCCGCCCTGTTGCGTGAGTTGGGTTGCGAGGTGGTCGAGCTCAACTGCTCCCCTACCGGCTACTTCGCTCACAACCCTGAGCCTCTGCCCGAAAACCTGACCGAAATCTCGGAGGTGGTGCGCCGCGAGGGGGCCGATTTGGGTGTTGTGGTCGATCCCGATGTCGATCGTTTGGCCTTTGTGATGGAGAATGGCGAGATGTTTGTCGAGGAGTATACGCTGGTGGCAGTAGCCGACTATATCCTCTCGCATGTGAAGGGCAATACGGTCTCGAACCTCTCTTCGTCGCGTGCTCTGCGTGATGTAACCGAGCGTCACGGTGGCAGCTACTCGGCTGCTGCGGTTGGTGAGGTAAATGTGGTGGCCAAGATGAAGGAGACGGGTGCCGTGATTGGCGGCGAGGGCAACGGTGGTGTCATCTATCCCGAACTCCACTATGGTCGTGATGCACTGGTGGGCGTGGCCCTCTTCCTGACCTACTTCGCACAGAAGGGCAAGACGATGTCGGAGCTCAGACGAGAGTACCCCTCCTACTTCGCCTCGAAGAATAAAATCGAGCTCACGCCGGCCATTGATGTAGATAAAGTGTTGCGTGAGATGAAGGAGCGTTATTCCGATGATCAAGTGAACGATATCGATGGCGTAAAGATTGACTTTGCCGAGAATTGGGTACACCTGCGCAAGTCGAACACCGAGCCCATCATCCGCGTCTATACCGAGGCCAAGTCGATGGCCGAGGCCGAGGCGTTGGCACAGCGCTTTATTGCCGAAATCAAGGCGCTCTGCAACTTGTAAACCTTAAAACCTACATAATAAGATGGAACAAGTAAAAAACTACATCAACGAGAACAAAGATCGTTTCTTGAGCGAACTCTTCGAGGTGTTGCGTATCCCCTCGATCAGTGCCCAGCCCTCGCTCCACAAGGAGGATATGGTGCGTTGTGCCGAGCATTTGGCCGCTGCACTCGTTAAGTCGGGTGCCGATCGTGCCGAGGTGATGCCCACGGCCGGTAATCCGGTCGTCTATGCCGAGAAGATTATCGACCCCAAGGCCAAGACGGTGCTCGTTTATGGTCACTACGATGTGATGCCCGTGGAGCCCCTCGAGGAGTGGCGTACCGACCCCTTCGAGCCGGTGGTGAAGGATGGCCGCATCTGGGGCCGCGGAGCAGACGATGACAAGGGTCAGCTCTTTATGCACGCCAAGGCATTCGAGGCGATGTGTGCCACGGGTACCCTCCCCTGCAATGTGAAGTTTATGCTCGAGGGCGAGGAGGAGATTGGCTCGGGCAGCCTCTACGACTTCTGCCGTCAGAACAAGAAGCTCCTCAAGGCTGATGTTATCCTGGTGTCGGACACCTCGATGATTGGCATGGATACCCCCTCGATTACCTGCGGTCTGCGCGGCCTTACCTATATGGAGGTAACCGTAACGGGCCCCAATAAGGATCTCCACTCGGGCCTCTTTGGTGGCGCTGTGGCCAATCCGGCCAATGTGCTCGCACGCCTGGTGGCCTCGCTTGTGGATGACCAGGGGCGTGTGACGATTCCGGGCTTCTACGACGATGTGCGCGAGCTTACGCCTGCCGAGCGTCGTGCCTTCAACAAGGCCCCCTTCTGCCTGCGCGAATACAAGAAGGCGTTGGAGATTGGCGATGTGGAGGGTGAAGCCGGTTACACCACCATGGAGCGTACGGGTGTGCGTCCCTCGCTCGATGTGAACGGCATCTGGGGCGGCTACATCGGCGAGGGTACCAAGACGGTGATTCCGACCCACGCCTCGGCCAAGATCTCGATGCGTCTGGTGCCCAACCAGGATTGGAAGAAGATTGCCAAGCTCTTCGAGAAGCACTTTAAGGCGATTGCCCCCAAGAGTGTGAAGGTAACCGTCAAGTCGCTGCACGGTGGTATGCCCTATGTTTCGCCTACCGACCTGCCCGCCTATCGCGCCGCCGAGCGTGCCATGCAGGAGTCGTTTGGTAAGAAGCCTCTACCCTTCTATTCGGGAGGTTCGATTCCCGTTATCAGTGGCTTTGAGTCGATTCTGGGTCTGAAATCCATCCTGATTGGCTTCGGTCTCTCGGAGGATGCCATCCATTCGCCCAACGAGAGCTTCGGCCTCGATCAATTCTACAAGGGCATCGAGACGATTCCTCTCTTCTACAAGTATTTCGCCGAGATGAAGTAGTGCCTTTGACTCTAAATACTAAAAAATTGCGGCTCTCGTTTGGCGGGAGCCGCATTTTTTACTACCTTTGGGTATGTATTACCAAAATCGTGTGATTATGAAACGACTTCTATCCATCTGCCTACTCCTTGTTGCCCTCTGTTCCGTAGGCGAACTGCGGGCCCAATCCAGCGAATTTCGCCTCGGATACGGCTTCTTCTCCTCGAACAGCCTGGTGGGTAACTACTCCGATGTGCTGAAAGATATTGTTGATGGCAAAGATCTGCTTTCGGCCAACGAGCACACCATTGGCTCCGTCTACCTCTCCTACCGCTTTAAGGTGTTGCCCAAAATCCAAATAGGTGCCACCCTCGGTTATGAGCAGGTGGAGAAGGAGTACGGTCTCGACGCCGGCAACATGAAGGTGGGCAAGAATAACTACTACACCGCTGCCCTCGACTTTCAGTTCCGTTACCTGACCATCCCTTCCGAGGTGCTCACCCTCTATTGGAGTGCGAGTGCCGGTCTTACCACGCATAATCAGAAGATTCCCGAGGTGGAGTCTTATGGCAAGGAGCGCGAACTCTTCTTCGCCTATCAGGTATCCCCCATTGGTCTGACGGTAGGTCTTCCCAACTTCGGTGCCTTTGCCGAGGTGGGCTTTGGGTATAAGGGGATATTGCAGTTGGGACTCTACGCCCGATTCTAAAAACGAAATAGCGCTCGTTTACTGCGTTACATATTCAAGGAGGCTTCCTCACATACCTCAAGTATGCTGCGGAGCCTCCTTTCTCTGTGCCTTGTAAACGAGCGTTATTTCACTTTTAGTGGCAGAGACCTAAAAGCTAATTGTGAATCGTGAATTGATTTACATCATCTCCTCGTAGGCGAATGTTACGGCGCGATTCAGAATCTCGTTGAAGTGGTAGGTTTTGCGGAACTCCTGCACGATGCGACGCCCCAAATCGGGTTGCAGCAGCCACTTCTCGTCGAGGTGTTTCTCGATCATGAAATCCTTTTGTCGCAGCCACTCCTCGTAGTCACTACATCCGGCAGGAAAACCCTTTGGATTGCGTTTCAGGCGATTCTCTTCGTTCAAAACGAAACCCTCGGCCTCGCGGATAGCCTCCTTGATTTCGGCCCCGTTGTCAAAAATCTCGTCGCGCAGGCTCTGAAGGATGGCCCCTTCGGGCATATAGAGCCCCGAAACAAGCATGTGGCCCCAATCTCGCGCGCCCCCTCTGGGCTCGATGTGGAAGTAGTAGCCGGCGTAGCCCGAACACTTCCCCTTGGGGCAGATGTAGGCTCCGAGCCAAGTTTTGTAGGGCGACTTGTCGGGCGAGAAGCGTATGTCGCGATTGATACGGTAGGTGCAATCGCTCACCTTCAGTCCGCGCACCGCGGGATCGAACTCCGAGATGCCCTCAATCAGCTCCTCTACCAACTGCTGAAACCAACGACGAATCTCGTCCCACTCGTGGCGATGGGCATCAAACCACGCTTTGTGGTTGTTTGCTTGCAGCTCGGCTAAAAAATGCAAGGTTTTTGTTATCATGCTCTGTTTCAAAATGTTGCGATTACTTTCTATCAAAGAGAGGCCCGACGGGGACTCCCCTATCGGACCTCTTCTCAAATGTACGACCTCTTGCTACCAGGCAAAGAGGGGGTAGTCGGCCATCATGGCGTTTACATCCTTGCGTACGGCAGCGATATTCTCCTCGTTCTCGGGATCGTTCAGCACGCGGTCGATGAGCTCCACGATATAGTCCATCTTGTCCTCCTTCACGCCACGCGTGGTGATGGCGGGCGTACCGAAGCGCAGACCCGAGGTTTGGAAGGGCGAGCGCGAATCGAAGGGTACCATGTTCTTGTTGGTCGTAATGTCGGCAGCCACCAGGCACTTCTCGGCCAACTTACCCGTCAGCTCGGGGAACTTGGTGCGCAAATCCACCAGCATCAGGTGGTTGTCCGTGCCGCCCGATACGATCTTGTAGCCGCGCTTGATGAAGGCCTCGGCCATCGCCTTGGCATTCTTCTGCACCTGCTTCTGGTACTCCTTGTACGAGGGGTCGAGCGCCTCGCCAAAGGCTACAGCCTTGGCTGCGATGACATGCTCCAGCGGACCGCCCTGGATGCCGGGGAATACGGCCGAGTTCAAGATGGCCGACATCTTCTTCACGACACCCTTCGGCGTAGTCAGGCCCCACGGATTGTCAAAATCCTTACCCATCAGGATGATACCGCCACGAGGACCGCGCAGCGTCTTGTGCGTAGTCGAGGTGACGATATGGGCATACTTAACGGGGTTGTCGAGCAGGCCGGCGGCAATCAAACCTGCCGTGTGAGCCATATCAATGAGCAACAGGGCTCCCACCTTATCAGCGATTTCGCGCATGCGCTTGTAGTCCCACTCACGCGAGTAGGCCGAGGCTCCGCCCACGATGAGCTTGGGCTTGTGCTCCAGCGCCTTGCGCTCCATGTCGTCGTAGTCTACCTGACCGGTAGCCTCGTTGAGCTGGTAGCCGATGGCGTTGAAATACTTACCCGACATATTGACCGGCGAGCCGTGCGAGAGGTGGCCGCCGTGTGCCAGGTCGAGACCCATGAAGGTGTCGCCGGGCTGCATGACAGCGAAGAATACGGCCATATTGGCCTGGGCACCCGAGTGGGGCTGCACATTGGCATACTCGGCACCATACAACTCGCAAATACGGGCAATGGCAAGGTTCTCTACCTCATCCACCACTTGGCAACCACCATAGTAACGGGCGGCGGGATAACCCTCGGCATACTTGTTCGTGAGTACCGAGCCCATGGCCTCCATCACCTGGTCGCTGACGAAATTCTCGGAGGCAATCAGCTCGATACCTCCCATCTGGCGCTTGCGCTCCTGACCAATCAGGTCAAAAATCTGCGAATCTCTTTTCATAGTTTTATGTAGGTTCAATTAGGTTTTCTGTTTTTAACACCTTACATCCTAACAAAGATAGCGATTTTTTTTCAAAATCAAAATCTGTGGGTAGAAAATATCCCATCGGGAACCATACACGGGAGAAACTACCCTCCTTCCAACAAAAAGACCCGAGTTTTTGCTCGGGTCTTTAGCGTTATGGCAGATTTTCGTTAGAGGAAAATCAGCTGTACGATGATGTAGATGGGGAGCAGTACCACCATCGAGAACTTCACCATATAACCGAAGAACGACGGCATCTTCACGCCCTCCTGCTCGGCAATCGCCTTTACCATGAAGTTGGGGCCGTTGCCGATGTAGGTCATGGCACCGAAGAACACGGCACCTAACGAAATAGCCTTGAGCAGCATCTCGGGAATGTCGGCCACATAGTTGGCGCCTGCCACCTCGGGAAGACCCGTAGCTACGGTGTGGAAGGCTACGGCCGTGGGAGCATTGTCCAGGAACGAGGAGAGAACTCCGGCCGAGTAGTAGAACTGCCAGGGCTGATCCAGACCCAAGTCGGCAGCATGGGTGTTCAGATAGATCATCGCCGGGGTCATCGTAACGAAGATACCGATGAAGAGGATGGCCACCTCGAGGATGGGCTCCCACGAGAAGTGGTTATCCTCACGAACCTTCTTCTTGGTGGTCAGCAGCGAGAGGATGATGATGACGAGCAGCACGATATCACGCAGGAAGCGGATATAGAGCGGAGCACCCTCCTGGCGCATGGCGGGGATATAGCTGCGGTTCAGGAAGAGCACGGCAGCAATAATCATTGCCAGGTAGAGGAAGTTGCGCGTACCGCTAATCTCGATGGGCTCCTGCTCGGTCTTGTCGCGCAGGCGTGCCTCGGACGGCTCCTTGCTGATCAGGTAGCGGTCGAGCAACAGGTAGATAGCCAGCAGCAGCACACCCACGGTGATCCACTGGGGGAACATCGACGAGAACCACTCAAACGGGGCGCCACGCAGGTAGAGCAGGAACAAGGGGGGATCACCCAGCGGCGTGAGGATACCTCCGCAGTTGGCTACCAGCGCAATGAAGAAGAGCACGGTGTGCACCTTATAGACGCGCTGCTTGTTGATCTGCAACAGGGGGCGAATCAGCAACATGGCGGCACCCGTGGTACCCATAAACGAGGCCAGGATAAAGCCCACGCCGAGCACGAAGGTGTTTACCGTCGGCGTGGCGGCGATGTCGCCCTTGATGTGGATACCGCCCGTCACGACAAAGAGCGCCAAGAGCAGCATGATGAAGGGGATGTAGTCGAAGAGTATATTATGCACTATCGCCTCTCCCAACCCATAGAAAGAGAGAAGAACAATCGTCGGAATCGAGATTGCCAGCGTAAAGATGAGTTTATTGCGGTTATTCTCCCAGAAGTGCTCCGCAACCAGGGGTGCGATAGCAATAGTAAGGAGCATCACCACAAAGGGAATCACCATCCACAATTCTACCTGTTCCATGATTTTTAGACTGAATTTTGATTTTAGTGTCGCAAAGGTACAAATTATTTTGGCAGGTTGTAACATCCAAACACAAAAAAGCGGAGGGAGATCCTCCGCCGAAAGCTGTGCGAGCAATTGCTGTTAGCAGTTCATGGCACCGCAGCAGTGAATCACCTGACCGCTGACATAGGCCGACAAATCGGATGCCAGGAAGAGAGCCACATTGGCCACATCCTCCGGAAGACCGCCGCGACGCAGAGGAATCTGCTTGTACCAACCCTCCTTCACCTCGTCGGGCAGCTGGTTGGTCATCTCGGTGATGATGAAGCCGGGGGCGATGGCGTTGGCGCGAATACCGCGGGGGCCCATCTCCTTGGCAATCGACTTGGCCAGACCGATCATACCGGCCTTCGATGCCGAGTAGTTGCACTGGCCGGCGTTACCGCTCACGCCCACAACCGACGACATGTTGATGATCGAACCACCCTTCTGACGCGCCATGATGGGCGTTACGGCGTGGATGAAGTTGAAGGCCGACTTGAGGTTTACGGTCAATACGGCATCCCACTGCGCCTCCGACATGCGCATCATCAGGCCATCCTTCGTGATACCTGCGTTGTTCACCAGAATATCGATACGGCCAAAATCCTTCATGATCTGGTCGATGACCTCGTGGGTCTGTGCGAAGTCGGCAGCATTCGAGGCGTAACCCTTTGCCTGTACGCCCAGGGCCTGCAACTCGGCCTCGGTAGCCTTGCCGTTCTCGTCGATAGCCAGGTCGGTGAATGCCACATGGCAACCCTCCTGGGCATACTTCAGCGCGATGGCCTTACCAATACCGCGGGCTGCACCCGTTACGACAGCCACCTTTCCTTCCAATAATTTCATACCTTTCTATTTTTTGGTTTTACTTCTGTTTGCCGTTTCTTTTTGCTTGCGGGCTCCTCGCCCCGATCAAGCAACGGACAAAGATACAACTTTTTTTGCAAAATGTGCGTTTTGTCCTACAGACTTATCTCGTTGTCCGCCTTTCTACCACCTCGTCGAGGAGTTTGGCGCACCCAACCTCCAGCAGGTCGAGCACCAGCTCAAAGCCCTCATGCCCTTCGTAATAGGGGTCGGGGACATAGTGACGGTCGGGGAATTGGTGGCGGGTAAACTCCACCATGCGGTAGATGCGGTTGGCCGCTTCGCGCGATGGAGCCAGGCGGTGCAACGCCTCGTAGTTGTTGTCGTCCATGGCGATGATGTAGTCGAAGCGCTCGAAGTCCTCTTCGCGTACTTGGCGCGAACGGTGTGTGAGTCGATAGCCGCGAGGCAGGGCCGCACTGCGCATGCGGGGGTCGGGCAGCTCACCGCGATGACCTCCGTAGGTTCCGGCCGAGTCGATCTCGAACTCGGCCTCCAGGCCTGCTCGTTCGACGAGAGCCTGCATGATGCCGTCGGCAGCCGGGGAGCGGCAGATATTTCCGAGGCACACGAAAAGAATGCGTGTTTTCATACCAACAAAGATATACAAAAGAGCCGAGATGTGCAATTTTTCTTTTCCGCGAAAAAGTTTGGTTGATAAAATGGAGCCATTGGTGATTAAAGTAGAAAAAATGGCCAACAGCGTGGTGCAGAGTGGGGTCGAATGCCGAAAAAAATCCCTATCTTTGCCCGTCGAAAAGAATGAATTTAATTGGATTAACAAATTGCTATGAAGATGATGCGATACCTCTCCCTGCTTATTCTGACCCTTTTTGCGGGCCGCGTTCTGGCCCAGACCGAGCAGCTTCCCCTGCCCCATGCCGTGCCGCAGATGGAGCTTATCGACGGCAAGAAGGTTCCCACTTTACTCCCCTATTGGGGCGAGAAGAATCTCTTGATCTTCTATGTCGATCCCGATGCTGCGCGTCAGAATCACGAGTTTACGGTCGAGATGGAGGAGAATAAGCGAGCTGCGGGTGAGAATATCTACGGCTTCGGCATCCTCAATCTGAAGGATACCTGGCTCCCCAACGGCCTGGTGCGTCGCATTGCCTACAACCGTACCAAGAAGAACAACGCCCTCATCCTGGCCGACGAGGGGAGTTTCGTGCGCGATGCCTGGAATTTGGGCGACATCGACAATATGTTTGTGCTGATGATCGTATCGAAGGAGTGCGAGTTGGTCTATATGTATAAAGGTGAGCTCGACGCTGCCGCCCAGGAGGAGTTCTATCGCGTGGTGGACCTCTATCGCTAACCGATGAGACGCCCTCTTCTATCCCTTGTTGCGGCCCTTACGGTGGCGAGCCTTCCGCTCTCGGCGCAGGAGGCCGACACGCTCCGTTACCGCTATACCCCGATCGAGGCCTCCGAAATGGAGTCCCTCGCGCCTATCGTGGAGGCGGAACCCAATGGTTGGCAAAAGTTTATCGGCTACTTCGAGCGCGCCAATCGGGATCGCACCATGGAGAAGAAGTTTGATGTAACCTTCATCGGCGGCCCCAGCTACTCTTCGACCAATGGCGTGGGCCTCGGCGTGATGGCTGCCGGCCTCTACCGCACCGATCGCTCCGACAACCTGACACGCCCCTCCGATGTAACCCTCTTTGCCTCGGTCTCCACAACGGGCTTCTATACGGTCGGTCTGCGTGGCAATACCATCTTCAAACACGATAAAAACCGCCTGAACTATAAGCTCCAATTTTGGTCCAAGCCCCTCTACTTTTGGGGTGTCGGCTACGATGCCGGAGCCCATAACGCCAAAATCGCCTACGACGAGAAGTACTACCGCGTCGAGGTGGACTACCTCCACCGCCTGGCCCGCAACTTCTATGGCGGTTTTCAGGTTGCCATGCACTCCGTGACGGGCAAGAACTTCGAGGATCCGACCTACCTCATGGGGATGGATAACGACTACACCTACGCCGGTGTGGGACTCCTGCTCGAGTACGATTCGCGCGACTTTGCCCCCAACCCCTACCGCGGTATCTACGCCCAGCTCTCGGGGATGTACTACCCTCAATTTGCCAATAACTGCGGCCGCGACCTCTGGAAGGGTGATCTCACCCTGGCGGGCTACCAACAACTCTGGAAGTCGGCTGTCCTGGCTGCCGAGCTGCGTGGCGAGTGCAACAGCGAAGGAACCCCCTGGACCTTTATGGCCCGTATGGGCGGTAACGAGCGTATGCGCGGCTACTACGAGGGTCGCTATACCGATCTCAACCTCTTCACCTTTCAGGTCGAACTCCGTCAGCGCATTTGGCGTCGCATCGGCTGCGTGGTGTGGGGCGGTGCCGGTAACCTCTTCCACTCCTTCGACACCTTCTCCTGGTCGGAGACCCTCCCCAACTACGGCCTCGGCCTGCGCTGGGAGTTCAAAAAGCGCGTCAATATCCGTATCGATTACGGCTTTGGTAAGGATACTCGGGGTTTTGTGTTGCAGATTAACGAAGCCTTCTAATTTGGCGTGAAAAGGCAGCATTTGCGGCCGCTAACCCTAAAACCAACAATGGGCAGTACGATAAGTACAGCCCATCGTTGGTTTTAGTGCCGAGCGTTGCAACTACTGCCTTTTGACGCCAAATTGATTTTCGATTTTAGGCGAGGAAATTCTGTGCCGACATGAAATCGGCCCGGATGGGACATACTAAAGCGTATTTCTCATTCGGGCTGATGATTGAGGTGCGGAATTTACCGCATAAAATCAAAAATGGGGTTGTGGGGCGTACAGCCCATCGCTGTTTTTATGCCGAGCGTTGCACTTGCTATTGGCAACAAAAAAAACGGTCTGCGAACAGACCGTTTTCTGATGAATCAGGGGTTGCTAACTATTTTGCAGCCTCAACCGATACCTTGCGGAACTCCTTCATCAGCTTCGACAGCTCCAAAGCGGCCTTGCGAGCACGGGTGCCGGCAGCCTTGTTGTTCTTGTTTACCTGAGCCTCGGCGTTAACGGCGAAGTTCTGATACTCGGCCTGAATCTTTTCTACTAACTCTTTCATGGTCCTTAATGTTTTGAGGTTTAATGTTTAATGTTAGAGCAAAGATATAAAAAAAATCGGACAAACCAATAAAAGTGTAAGAAAAATGCAACTTTTCTCCCATATTTGCCCATAAAGAGGCTGTTTTTGCCCCTTAATGGCTCACTTTCAGTTGCTTTTGACGCTTGAGCGATCTCCGTGCTGCAAAAAGGTGTGTGCGAAGTAGTAGGTGATGTCGTAGATGATTTCACACTTCTTGTAGCATATCAAGTTGTTGTGCTCGCCGGCATAGTTGACTAATGGCTCGTGCTTCATGATTCGATGGATTGTAGCTGTCCCAACATAGTTAGACTTTGTGGCACTTATTTGCAAATAATGTGCAGTTTTTTTGTGGGAAGTATGGGAAGTATGGGCCCTTCTTATCATCCTATTTCTCAATCTCTCATATCTCCCATACTTCCTACAAAACTAATTTTGAATTCTAAATTCTAAATTTTGCATTGTTTTATCTTATAATAAAAATACCGCCCGAAGCAATCCGGGCGGTATTTAGTATCAAACGAGATAATTACTCGGTGTAAGGGCTGTCAACAATCTTCACCGAACCATTACTTACTCCAAGCCACTCAAGAGTAATAAACACATCTTTGCCGGCGGTGAAAGTTATGGGGAAGTCTGCAGTTTGGCTGCCATTAGTGCCGTTCACGATCATTTGGGTGCCGGTTTTGCCAACACACGATGCGGGAATATCCCATGCGTTGTATGTTACACCACCGATTACCTGAGTATACCTTGTTACACCGGGCCAGTTGTCAAAATTACCCCAATCGCCAGAACCACCCCAGGCGTAGAGTTTGAAAGTGCCCCAATCCCAAGTGGTGGAAAGATAAACGCTTACCGTGTCGGGCTTAGGATCCTCTACGACAATAGCCTCCTCAACCGAGCCTGCAGCGGGAGCCGTAGTGTAAATATCCCAATCAGAGGTAGTGTTAACTACAAGATAGTAGTTCTTCTCCAATACTCCCAATGCGATGTCATCGGTCTGGGTAGTGCCATTGTTTACAATTGCATTAACAGTCTTGTCGGTATAAGCAGCCGGATAATTAAATACATAGTATGTGTAGCCGTTTACAACCTCGGTGTTGGCGGTGATATCTTCGCCGGGCCAATCCAAACCTACGCCACCATCAACCCAAGTATAGTAGTTGTACTTGCTCCACTTCGAGATCGAAGATTTGGGCTGGGGCAATACATATACCTTGTAAGTGGGGGTCAAATCCTTCAGATTGTACACCATAGCCGTCGTGAAAGCCTTGGTAGCCTCCTTGTACTTTACGCCGTCGATATAGTAAGTCAGCGTAACACTCTCACCCGTGGGATAGAAAGCGATAAACTGCTCACCCGTGCCATTCGAAGTGATAGTCGTGGTAGCCTCGTCACCAACCTTGAACAAAGCATTGCTAAGCGTGAAGGTAACATCCTTTGCACCACTGTAGGTGTAGTGGAAGAACGAGAGGTTAGACTCGAGCGTAACGCTCATCTCCGACTCAAAGGTAACGGTCTTGCTCTTGATGCTAAGAGCAGCTTTACCCGACTTTGAGTCGCCATACTCTCCGGAGATGGTTACCTCCTGGCCGACGATGCTGTTAACACCATTTGCCTTGCACGAGAACTTCGTGCCATCAAAGGTAAAAGTGTAGTCATTTACCTTGAGAGCATCACCCTCCTCCCAAGTGGTTTTCCAACCGGAGCCATCCTCTTCGATGGTAGCACGCGAGTCGTCTGCAACTTCAGCGTAGAACGAAAGACCCTCCTCTTCCATTGCATTGATATACTCGTCGCTCTCTGCGCAAGCAACTGCACCCAATGCAACTAATGCAACAAGCATTAAATTCCAAAACTTCTTCATAATTTCTTTGCTCATTTTTTTAATTAAACATTGGATTACCAAACATCTTCCTCACCATAGGTGGGACCGTCGAAAATGGATTCCTGAAGACTTGCCTCAAATCCTCTCTCTACCATCAGCTCCTCAACCTCTACGAGGGGAGCCTCATACATCATGTTTTTTTTCATAGTTGTTTAGTTGGTTTATATTGTTCGTTTTTAACTGCTTGCTTTTAACCTTGCAAAGGTATGAAAAGTTTTTTATATATGCTATATATTGGTGATGAAAAAAGACCTTTTTGTGGACGAAATGCACGATTTTTTGGCTCAAGGTATGTTTTTTGCCCCCGAATGGAGAAATTTTACTGCTATGGGAAGTCGTTTTTTCTATCTCTGTACGGTTTTTATGCTCCTTTTGGTCGGGTGCAAGGGCCCCCGAAAGAGCGCTCCGTCTGCCCCCGAACTTCGTCTGAACAGTGTGGTGGCACGCATCGACAGCACCGCACTTACGCGCACCTTTATCTCCACCATCGAGGCCGACTACTCGGCTCCGATCGAGCCCCGCGTGAGTGGCTATCTGCGCGCCGTCGAGTTCGCCTCGGGGATGCCCGTCAAGCGAGGGCAGCCCCTCTTCGCCATCGAGGGGGGCGAGTTGCAGAATACCCTCATGGAGGCGGAGGCCGACCTCTACTCGGCTCAAGCGCAGCTTGTCGAGGCACGCAACAACTATGAACGGGCCCTCCCCCTTGCCCGCATCGAAGCCGTCAGTGCCACGCAACTCGACCAATACAAGGCCCAATATGCGGCTGCGCAAGCCGCCGTGCGTTCGGCCGAGCAGCGTCTGAACAGTGCACGGTTGGAGGTGGGTTACACCCTCATCAGCTCCCCCATCGACGGCATAGCGGCGGCCACCGAGGCCCATGTGGGCGACTATGTCGGCCCGGGCAGCCGCTTCGAGGTGCTCACCACCATCTCCAACCTCGACACCGTGCAGGTTACCCTCTCGCTCCCCACGGCCGAATACCTTGCCCTGCGTGGCGAGGCGGTCGAGAGCTATCGCAATGCCGACTTCCTCTCTCACATCCGTCTCTACCTCGCCGACGGCACGCTCTACCCCTATGTGGGGCGCTATGACTATACTCGCAAGGATGTCTCCTCGGGTGAGGGTACGCTGCAGCTCGTCGTGCGCTTCCCCAACCCCGAAGCGCTCCTCAAGGCGGGGCAGTTTGCGCGCGTGGTGGCCGAGGTGGGGCCCCGCAACCCCTATTTGGTGGTTCCGGCGGAGGCAGTCAATGAGCAGCAGGGCCTCAACTCGGTATGGGTGGTGGGCCCCGACAGCACATTGAGCTTCCGTCGGGTAGAACTTGGCCCCCTCCTCCCCTCGGGACAGAGCATTCAAAGTGGTCTTGTGGCCGGTGAACGCCTCCTGGTGGATGGCAGTCAGAAGGTACACAAGGGGGAGAAGATTCGCTATTAGTGTCGCACGAAGAAGCGTTGCCCTATGGAAAAATTCTTTATCAATCGCCCGATTTTCGCCGTCGCCCTCTCGATGGCCCTTCTTGCGTTGGGTGGCGTCGCCATCCTCAACCTCCCCATCGAGCAGTATCCCGACATCACTCCGCCCGTCGTCGAGGTGACTGCCTCCTACCCCGGAGCCGACGCCGAAACGGTGGACAATGCTGTGGCCGTACCCCTGATTCAGCAGGTGATGGGGGTGAGCGACATGCTCTACCTCGAATCGACCTCGGCCAACGATGGCTCGCTTGCCATCAATGTAACATTCGCTATCGGCTCCGACCCCGATATGGATGCCATATTTACCCAAAATCGCGTCTCGCAGGCCACCCCATCGCTCCCCTCGGCGGTCAATGAGCAGGGGGTGACGACCCAAAAGACCATGTCGGGCTTTCTGATGGTCTATGCCCTCTTCAGCGACGGCCGCTACGACGACTCCTTCCTGGCCAACTACGCCTATCTCCACATCGAGGACGAGTTGCTGAAGATAGACGGCGTGGGCAAGGTTGCCATCATGGGGGCCGGCCCCTATGCCATGCGCATTTGGCTCAAGCCCGACCTGCTCCACTACTACGGCCTCTCGGTCGAGGAGGTGGCCGAGGCCATTGAGCGTCAGAGCGGTATCTATCCGGGAGGTCAGTTTGGCGCCGAGCCCGCTCCCGAGGGTACCCCCTACACCTATACGGTGGCCATGCCACCCCAAATCTCGACCGCCGACGAGTTTGCCGATATTCTGCTTCGTGTCGAGGCCGATGGCTCGGCGCTTCGCCTGGGCGATGTGGCCGAGGTGGAGCTCGGGGCACAGAGCTATGGCTCGACCTCGGCATTTGACGAGCAACCCTCGGCGCTGGTGGTGGTCTATCAGCAGCCCGGAAGCAATGCCGTGGAGGTGGGAGCTGCCGTGGCCGAGCGCATGGAGCAGCTCAAAGAGAAGTTCTACGACGGCATCGACTACCGCACCATTGTCGATGCTACGGCAGGGATTCGCACCGGCATCAAAGATATCTTCATGACGCTGCTCATCGCTCTCGTGCTCGTGGTGGTCATCATCTACCTCTTCCTGCAGGAGTGGCGTGCCGTGCTGATTCCCGTCATCGCCATCCCCGTATCGCTCGTGGGAGCCTTTGCCCTCTTCCCCCTCTTGGGATTCAGCATCAACATCATATCGCTGCTCGGGCTGGTGTTGGCCATCGGTCTGGTGGTCGATGACGCCATCGTGGTGGTCGAGGCCGTGCAACTCAACCTGGCGGCCGGCGAAGCCCCGCGTGAAGCCACCTATCACGCCATGCAGCGCGTCTCGTCGCCCATCATCGCTACGACGGTGGTGCTGTTGGCGGTCTTTATTCCTGTCTCCTTCACGGGCGGTATCACGGGGCTGATGTTTCAACAGTTCTCCGTGACGATTGCCGTCTCGGTGCTCCTCTCGGCCTTCACCGCCTTGAGCCTTACACCGGCCCTCTGCGTGCTGCTGCTCCGCAAACACAAGAGCCCCGAAAAGGGCTTCTTTGCCGCCTTCAACCGCCTCTTCGACCGAGGTATGGCTCGTTACGATCATGCTGCCACGCGCTTCATCCTCGGATGGCGCCGTACGGCCCTTGTCTTGGGGTTGGCTGCCGTAGCCATTGTCGGGATGTGGCGCCTGCTCCCCACGGGTTTCCTGCCCGAGGAGGATCAGGGCTATGTGATGGTGATGGCGGAGCTCCCCTCGGCCTCGTCGCTCCAACGCACCCGCGAGGCGATGGCGCACATCGAGCAAGTGGTGGCTCAAAACGAGGCGGTCGAGGAGTGTTGCTATGCGGCCGGATTCAATATGATGTCGGGCGTTGCCACCCCATCGAGCGGTGTGCTCTTCATCGCCCTGAAGCCCTATGGCGAGCGCAAAATTTCGGCCATGGAGCTGGCCCAACAATTCAACGAGGAGCTCTTCTCGGCGATTCCCGAGGCCGAGTGCTATGCCGTGATTCCCCCTCCGATTTCGGGGTTGGGTGTCTCGTCGGATATCACGCTGGTGGTCGAGGATCTCTCGGGGGGCGATGAGGGGTTGTTGGGCCGACAGAGCAGGCAGTGGATGGATAAGTTGCGTAAACTGCCCGAGATTGGCTCCATATCGACTCAATACAACGACGGACTGCCTCGCCGACAACTCGAAATCGACAAGGAGCGAGCCCTGATGATGGGGGTCGATTTGGGGGCTCTTTATGGCGAACTTACCACCCTGCTCGGCGGGCAATACCTCAACAATTTCAGTCGATTCGGCCGATTATATCAATCGTACCTTCAGGCTGCACCCGACTACCGCACCGGCCCCGCATCGCTCGACCGCTACTTCGTCGAGACGAGCAATGGAGCCTCGGTGCCCCTCTCCGACTTCGTCACCGTGCGCGACACCTCGGGCGTCGAGTTCGTGACCCGCTTCAACGGCTATCGCTCCATCACGCTCGACATTCAGCCTGCCGAGGGGTACTCTACGGGCGATGTGATGAAGGCCGTGGAAGAGAGTGCCGCTGCCGAACTGCCCGATGCAATCGGCTATGGTTGGAGCGGCATCTCCTACCAGGAGGCTGCCTCCTCGCGTTCGGGCGGATGGGTCTATCTCCTGGCCCTATTCTTCGTCTTTCTGGCATTGGCTGCCCTCTACAACTCCTGGGGATTGCCCCTGGCCATCCTCTTGAGTGTACCTTTGGCGGTGGCCGGAGCTCTTGTCGCCATCGGTCTCGGACACCTCCTGTCGCCCCTGCTGATCAATGACCTCTATCTGCAAATTTCGTTGGTGATGCTCATCGGTTTGGCCGCCAAAAATGCCATCCTCGTGGCCGAGTATGCCGACCGCCTCTTCTTTGAGCAGGGGTTGTCGCTTCAGGAGGCGGCAAGTGGTGCGGCGCACCTGCGCGTAAGGCCCATTCTGATGACCGCCTTCGCCTTTATTCTGGGAGTGTTGCCGCTGGTCTTTGCCCAGGGGGTCTACTCCACGGCCCGCCATGTGATGGGCGTGGCCCTCGTGGGCGGAATGCTCGTGGCTACGGTCGTGGGCATCTTCCTCTACCCCTCACTCTACTACATCGTGGCCCGCCTCGGTGGATTCGAAAAACGACGCGAAAAGATGAAAAATATCAGCCCGCTATGAGAAGATTATCCCTATTTACGCTCCTGATGCTACTCACGGCAGGGTGTGTCAGGCTCCCCGCACCCCGGATTCAGACCCCTGCCCACTACCTCTATGACTCGGGCACCGTGAGCGACTCGCTCCCCTACGATATCGCTTGGTGGATGGGGTTTGGCGATACGCTGCTCAACCGTCTGGAGTTGGAGGCCTTGGCTCGTAACCGTTCGTTGGCACAAGCCGCCTCGCGCGTCGAGGCGGCCCGCATGAATCGTCGTGCGGCCGAGTCGGCCTACCTGCCCCAACTCAACCTCTCGGCAGGTGCTGAGGCGGGCTACTCCTCGTCGGTCATCGACCAGAAGTATACCCTCGCCCCGGGGCTGCAGTGGGAGCTTCCCCTCTTTGGGGCGATGAAAGCTACGCGCGACGCTGCGAAGGCCAATATCGCCCAACAGGAGTGGCTCTTCCGAGGGGCCGTTCTCTCGCTCAGCTCGGAGGTGGCGACCACCTACTTCTCGCTCTTGGGGTATCTGCGCTCTCTGGAGATTGCCACTCAAACCCGCGCATTGCGCCACGAGGCGTTGGCGCTGAACGACTCGCTGCTCCGCTATGGCATGACCACGGCCCTGGTGCGCGATCAGGCAAAGAGCCTCTATCTGACTGCCGCTTCCGATGTCGAACAGTATGAGCGACTTGTGGCGCAATGCCACCTCTCGTTGGCGATTTTGTTGGGGGACAATCCGCAACCATTGCCTGCCGATTTTCGTGGTGAGCGACTTGCCCGGGTGCAGATGCCGCCCGAGGTCCCCGTGGGGCTCCCCTCCGATCTGCTGAATCGTCGTCCCGACATCATGGCGCAACTCTATGCCATGGAGGGGGCAGCTGCGCAGGTAGGGTTGGCGCGTGCCGCTCGGTTCCCATCGCTCTCGCTAACGGCCGAAGGGGGCTTGATGGCCGAGTTTGTCAAGGGGATTCGCTCGGGGGATGATTGGTTTTGGAGTGCGGCGGCTTCGGTGGCCGGCCCGCTCTTCGGGTTCGGTCGACTGAAGGCCGAGGAGAAGATGGCTCGGGAGAGCTATCTGCAAGCACTCCTGGCCTACGAAAATGGTGTGTTGGAGGCCCTTGCCGATGTGGATAAGGCCCTGGTGGGGGTCGCTTCCTCGCGCCGACAGCTCTCGGAGTGTGATTCGCTTGTGGTGGTCAATCGGCGCATTTTGCAACAGACCCGGGCCCTCTATCGTAACGGCATGCTGCCCTACCTCGATGTGATTGATGCCGAGCGCAGCTACTACGAGACGCAGACCCAACAGGTGAATCTTTTGGTGAGTACCCTTACGGCCTATATCGACCTCTACAAAGCATTGGGCGGTGGGTGGTAGCGCTTGAAATAGCTCCTTCGTGTCGAAATACCTACTTGTAGGGAGCTTAAATCCGAAAAATAATTGCTAATTTTGCTCCCTAATTTCGAGTGAGCCTATGCGATTATCGGATTTGAAGAGCGGCGAGTCGGCTGTCATTGTCAAGGTGCTGGGACACGGTGGTTTCCGCCGCCGTATTCTGGAGATGGGTTTTGTACGCGGCAAACGCGTCGAGGTGTTGCGTAATGCCCCCCTGAAAGACCCCATCGACTACCGCATCATGGAGTACGATGTTTCGCTGCGACGCAGCGAGGCCGACCTGGTGATGGTGATGACCGATCGGGAGGCCGAGACGATGATGAAGGGCGTCTTCTCGGAGGGTGTCAGCGAGTGCGAGAGCATAGATGAGGTGGTGCGTCAGAGCAGCAAGCACATCCATGTGGCGCTGGTGGGCAACCCCAACAGCGGTAAGACCTCGCTCTTCAATGCCCTCTCCGGAAGCCATGAACATGTGGGCAATTACAGCGGTGTAACGGTCGATGCCAAGGTGGGCTACCGCCACTACAAGGGCTACCACTTCGAGATTACCGACCTGCCCGGCACCTACGCGCTGGCGGCCTATACCCCCGAGGAGCTCTATGTGCGTCGCCACCTCTTCGAGAAGACCCCCGATGTGATTATCAACACGGTGGTCGCCTCCAATCTCGAGCGCAACCTCTACCTGACGACCGAGCTGATCGATATCAACCAACGCACGGTGGTGGCGCTCAATATGTATGATGAGTTGGAGCGCAGTGGTGCCCAATTGGATCACCACAGCCTCGGTGCCATGCTCGGCTTGCCGATGGTCCCTGTCGTGGCCCGCTCGGGTCGCGGCTTGGAGGAGTTGCTCGATCGTGTGATTGCCGTCTATGAGAACAGCGACCCCGAGGTGCGCCACATTCATATCAATCAGGGCGCCACGGTGGAGAGTGCTCTGCGTCCCCTGCACGACCTGGTACGCGAGCATCGGCACGAACTTCCCGAGCAGTTCTCGCCCCGTTACTACGCCCTTAAACTCTTGGAGGGCGACAGCTATGTCCTCTCCCGCTTGGAGCACTGCCCACACTTTGCCCAGTGGAAGGCGTTGCGCGACCGCGAGGTGGCACGCATCGAAAGTGAATTGGGCGAGGATGTCGAGACGGCTCTCACGAATCAGAAGTATGGCTTTATCGCCGGAGCCTTGAAGGAGACCTACACCCCCTCGAAGAGCGAAAAGCTGCGTGTTACCGATATCATTGACTCCTTTACGACGCACAAGTTGTGGGGATTTCCGATCTTCTTCCTTTTGATGTGGCTCATGTTCTACTCTACCTTCATGGTGGGCTCCTACCCCCAGCAGTGGATTGAGTGGGGCGTGGCTCACTTGAGTGCCTGGGTGCAGCAGCTGATGCCCGACGGGGTGTTGAAGGATCTCTTGGTGGATGGAATCATCGGCGGTGTGGGAAGCGTCATCATCTTCCTGCCCAACATCATGATTCTCTATCTCTTCATCTCCTTCTTCGAAGATTCGGGCTATCTGGCGCGAGCCGCCTTCATCATGGATAAGGTGATGCACCGCATGGGACTTCACGGCAAGTCGTTCATTCCCCTTGTGATGGGTTTTGGTTGCAATGTGCCGGCCATCATGGCTACGCGTACCATCGAGAGCTTCAGCAGCCGCCTTATCACGATTCTGATTATCCCCTTCATCTCGTGTAGCGCCCGACTGCCGATCTATATCCTCCTGGTGGGCACCTTCTTCCCCTCGCATGCCGGGCTGGTGATGATGGGACTCTATGTGTTGGGTATTCTGCTCGCCATGTTTACCGCCAAGCAATTGATGCGTCGCTTCGTCTTTAAGGTCGATGAGACCCCCTTTGTGATGGAGCTCCCGCCCTACCGCGTACCCACGCTCAAAGCAACGCTGCTGCACATGTGGGAGAAGTGCGCGCAGTATCTGCGTAAGATGGGAGGCATGATTTTGGTCGCCTCGATTCTTATCTGGTTTTTGAGCTACTACCCCAATACGCGGCAGACCCAGAGCAAGGTGGAGCACTACGAGAACTCCTACCTGGGTCAGGTGGGCAAGGCCTGTGAACCGCTTGTCGAGCCCCTGGGATTGAATTGGAAGTCGGCCGTGGCTCTCCTCTCGGGAGTCGCTGCTAAAGAGATTGTGGTGAGCACCATCGGTGTGCTCTACCCCGGACAGGAGGATACCCTCTATCACGGGGAGTTCGCCGAGGAGGTTACGGCCGAAACCGATCGTCTGCTACCCCAACGCCTGCGGGCAAGTGGCGACTTTACTCCCGCTTCGGCGCTCGCGTTCCTCGTATTTATCCTTATCTACTTCCCCTGTATTGCCACCATTGCCGCCATCGGTGCCGAGGCGGGCTGGCGTTGGGCTGCGGTATCCATCCTTTACAATACACTGCTCGCCTGGCTGTTGGCATTTGCAACCTATCACCTTGCATCACTCTTTTAGGATGGATTGGCAGCAGATAGTCGTTTGGTTGATTGGTGCAACAGTGGGTCTCTTCCTCCTGCGTAAGCTCTACTGTCTCGTTCGCGGAGGTGGCAACCGCTGCAGCTCCTGCACGGCTGACTGCCCGCTTAAAAAGCGTAGTAATTGATTTTTTGGAAGATGGGATTGGAGATAGAACGCAAGTTTCGGGTAAAGAGCGATGCCTACAAGCGCGAGGCAATTCGCTCTATCCATATTCTGCAGGGATACATCGCCGTGACCCCTACCCGTACCGTGCGATTGCGAATCACCGACAACGAGGCATTTTTGACCATCAAGGGCCCTTCGCCCGATGGCGGATTGAGCCGTTATGAGTGGGAGAAGACGATAACGATCGAGGAGGCCCGCGCACTGCTACCCCTCTGCTCGTCGGCCCTAATCGAGAAGGTGCGACACATTATACCCGTGGCCGAACATACCTTTGAGGTGGATGAGTTTATGGGGCGCAACAGGGGCCTTGTCATTGCCGAGATTGAACTGAAGAGTCCCGATGAATACTACCCTCGCCCTGCATGGCTTGGCGACGAGGTAACTGGCCAACGACGCTACCACAACGCCTCGCTGCTGCGCCACCCCTACGATGAGTGGTGCGATGAGGAGAGATAGGTAAAATAATAAGAGGAGCAATAACATATTGCTCCTCTTATTGTTATGTATGTGGTGTTTATTTAGAATATGCTCTTTAAGAACGAACTTTTATTGATTATCTTTTGCAGTATGTAAGACACCGTAAAGGTAATACCCAATGTGAGAATGTAGAAGAGCATTCCGGTTGCTATCGAATTGGAAAAATTCTCTCCAATAACCATTTTTAAGGTGTGAAATACAAGAGGATGAATCAGGTAGATAAAGAGTGAGAGTTCACCAATAGGCTTTACCCATTGCAGGTATTTGGAGAATCTGTCGCTTACAAAAACGAGTGTATAAAATGCGGCAAAAGGCATGATGATCTCTCGGATACCTTTTGTGCTAAAAAGGATGGGAATCAGAATAAATAAGAGTATTGCAATGGCGTAAATGGCGCGATTTTTGTGTGTGGGGGGGGGTAATTGCAAGTAGCCCGTATGACGTAAAGAACAAGCCTTGAAGAATGGCCGGCAAGGATTGATAACTAACCCCGAAACACCATATGCCGATAATGACGCAGGCTCCAATTACAGGGAATATGGGACGAATCTTTTGGGGCAACAGATAGTAGAGATCCTTGTAGAGCATAGCAAAGAAAAAGGTGGGCAAAAACCATAGGTATTGGAATCCAACAGCCTTTTCGAGCATGAAGTGACCTCCATGGATAAAACTTACGATGAACTGCTTTATCTCTACTCCATTGTTGGTGAAAAGAAAGTTAAATATAAAATACTGCAGCAGGAAAAAGAGCGTGTAATAACTGAACAGTTTGACAAACCTTCTTGTCAATGATTTTTTATTTGCAGGTTTACTGTTATAAAACCAGGGCAGAATAAAGAATCCAAAGACATGAAACGAATATAAATATCCGAAGAGTCCGTCAATGTTTTTTGTCAGAAAGGCATTATGACCTAAAACAATCAAAAGAATAAGTACTCCTTTGATAATGTTTGATTGGTTGTTGCTGATTGAACCAATCCAGGATGTTTGATTCATTTTATATGGTTTTGGGTTTTAGCAGATGGCTCCACACCTGCTGAATAAAGGTGGAGAATAACCCTTCGCGATAGACGATGCCGTGCTTCCACCGATTACCCCACCAACGGCGGGTCTTGTACAATATGCGCCGGATGAGCGATTCTACAGATGGGGCTTTCGTTCAATTAAAAAAGATATGCCCATTTCTAAAATTTCACTTAATGCCGACTTTTTGTATAATTCACGATATTTCCAACCTCCAAATAATCTTGAGCGAATTAGCTTTAATCGTATGAGCATGTTTGATGTACGACCATTAAATAATGAATGGCTTTGATAGAGGATGTCTTCTAATACTTTCTCTGAAAATGGACTTTGTGTGTGAATTTCATGATTGGAAATATTAATACCTAAATATTTCACACATATGGCGGTAAGTGCATCTGCGAATTGCGTATAATGCATTCTGTCACACCATGCATAGAAAGAGTTCCAATCTATATTGTTCTGCTCTGATTTGAGCAGTAATCCCCAGTCTAACAGATGGCGCATTTTTATACCTTCCGAAAGAAAGTGTCCAAAGCTGTGAGCAGTAAGGAATAATGCGTTGAATTGCGATGAGGGTTGTATGAGTAGTGAATCATTCAGCTTTCTTCCTTTTTCAGTGGCTAATAGATGTTGAAGATGTTTTTCAAACTCCTTTCTCTCTTTTCTGCCTCGAATTGCCGTGCAGTATTGGTGGTTTTCCACCATGTAGCCTTTGAAATAAATGTGTGAATGTTTATAATATTCGCGTTCAACTTTGGCTCCTAATCGTTCGGCAATAATATTGCCGGTTTCATAAGGTGAATCCGGAATTTCTACACTGCCATTTGCCGAAAGAAAACAATCTAAATCTCCGCATTCCCGATGCTCCGGAATCGGATAGTAGTCACTAATGGCAAAACCTTTAAGAACATGCAATGATAATCCGTTCTGATAAAAGGTGTCTGCAAGCTCTTGTGCAAGTTTTTTTTGTCTGTTATATCTTTTAGTCACCTGCTCGACATTCAGTGCCCAGCGAAGTTTGAGCGTGCGGTCGGGCGTCGAGGTGGCAGGGATAACTCCGGCGGTTATCAGTCGTTGCACACCATCCCAGGTAAGCGCCAATACCCCCTGCTTGGACGAGAGCTCGAACAACTGCGTCCACTCTTCGTTTGTGATGACGTCGAACGGCTCTTGGTTGCATGCCTCTTCAAAGAGTGCAGCCTTCAGCGCTGCAAACAGTAATCTATCTCTTGTTGTATTCATATCTTCAAAAAAAGAGGACAGGCGGGCAACCTGCCCTCATAACCATTAACCTTGAGTCTTCGAGAGAGCCCCCTACCAACACAAGTGGTTTTCTAATGCCGTAACCCCTATGTTGTTACGGTCGCAAAGAGAGTCTCCTCTCTTGCAGCATCCGATAGATGCCCTTCGGGGTTATCCCCCTTCGTTCACCGCCCATGCAACAGAGTTGTTCCGAATAGAATCGGACAATTTACAAGAGTCGGGCAAAGGTGCTTCCTTTGGTCAAGGCCCGACGAATGGACGGCTCCGCTGACTCAATCAGCCGGTTGCATGGTAAAAAGCGTGCGGCTCTTTGCGGGAATCCGCATCTTCTTACAGAATCGTTCGATACGCGACTTATCCTCTTCGTTATGGTAGCTGAACTCCCAACTCACTCCCTCCTTCATCGAGGCGCGCATATGCCGGAAGTAGACCATATCCACATCGCTGAGCGAGTGCCCCATGACAGTAATTCGTTCAACCTCCGACAAGGAGTCGAAAAAATCGGCATGTCGGGCAATCACCTGTTCTGAATTTTTGCGGTTGGCATCATAGTATCTTTCCAACCGATCTTCGATATGCTCTACGGCGTAGTAGCGAATCGGCAGTCGCCAATTGCCCCTCTTTTCATTGGGTAGGAAAAAGGCCAGATAGACCAACTTGTCGTTCAGAAAATAGCGGCCTTTGCCATCCTTTTGAATATGTCGGTAACGCCTCCGATTGCGATTTTTGTGGCGCCACCGCTCAAAACTCTCCCAATCGTCGGCCCGATGACCCAACACCAACGAGCCATATTTGTCTCGCCTGTCTCCGTGAATGTAGAGGATTCTTTCGCGCGGGATTCCATACTCACTCTCCAGGAAGAGTGTATAGTTGAAGTTCAGAAAGAGCGCTTCGGAGTCGAGAGCCACCATGCGCTTGCGAAAACCTCGTGCATAGTGGAGCGTATTTACCCATTTGTGGAAGTGGTACTTCATCTCGAAGCTACACTTCGTCACCATGTCTGCTACCTCATCAATCGGTGCAAAAAAATCGGCCCCCGAGAAACGCTCGTCGTCGTCATTTACCCTGGGGAGCTTCATGTCCACCAAATCGAAGACCTTTTCGCGATTCAACTCACAGAGGTTTCTCTCGAAGTCGGACCAAAGGTTGCTCTTCGACCAGGTGGCTATCGGATAGCGCAGATTATAGTACCCTTTCCTATAACTGTATGGCTGTGTACACCAAAACCATCCAACCGGTGTGGAAAAACTCCTGTCGAGAGATCGAGGACCGAAGTAGAGATCGAAATAGGCCACCGTCTGAGGAGTTTGCCGATAGAGATAGGCCCGAAAGTGCTTGTACTTGGATTGCGCTCCATGATACAAATCAAAGCCATTCCCAATGATGTAGAGGTGCTTGGCAGACATGTTTTGTTTATATCGAAGTCAAAGATTATAAAAGTTGCAATACGACAATCGGAATGACCATGAGAAAAACGGATTAATTTGCCCCTCCCCTCAGTTAAGATTCTAGGAACAAATAAAACCGTTTCTGAAAGATAATCGAGATCAGATTAGAAGCGCCTATTGTGGCTTATAGTTTAGGATTTCTCTCGAATATAAATGCAAAAATACTCTTGATCAGTTCAACAAGAATACTCTTTTGATAAATTTCGTGATATTTCCATCCGAATGCTATTTTACTCTTTACCAGAATAAAGCGAGATTTCCATGCTGAATAATCCTTGTTGAAGAGACCTTCACTTTCGTAGAGTGTATCGTGGAGTATGCGTTCGGCGTATGGGGAGGAGGAGTGGATGGCAGGGACGGTTATCTGTAACCCTAATCGCTCTACCGAAATAGTAGTCAACGCATCAACGAATCTCGTCAAGTGCATCTTATCTGCCCAATGGTAGAATTCCTCCCAATCGATATTGTTTTGCTCCGTTTTCAACAATAAAGCCCAATCCAAGATGTGGCGCAATCGAATACCTTCGGAGATAAAGTGATTGAATCCGTGCATCGAGAGAAAGAGTGCATTGAAATCGGGAGAGGGAACGATAAGTTTCGTGCCAGAAACATGGCTAATCTTACCCCGTAGTACCACCTTGCGTAAGTGATGTTCGAGGCATTTCATCCTGCGACTTCCTCTTATAGGGAGGAAAAAACTATGATTCTCGACCATCAAACCGCGATATCTGATGGCGGCATCTTTGTAATAGTCGCGGTTTACCTTAGCGCCAAGGCGTTCGGCGATTTGATTACCTTGTTCGTATCCGTCGCAGGTTATGGGTATGGAGCCTGTAGTGAGAAAACAATCTAAATCGCCGCATTCACGATGAGCAGGATTAGGATAATATGTACCGATAGCGAGCCCCTTCATTACAATGGTTTGAATTCCGCTTTCAGCCCATAATTCGGCCAAAAAAGCTGAGGTTTTGCGTTGTAATGTATATCGGTTTTCAACGCCTTCCACACTCAATGCCCACTGCAATTTTATATTTCGTGGAGGTTGCAGTTCTTTAGGTAGCTTTGATACGACATCATAGACAATAGCCAAAATGCCTTGGTGCTTGGATGTTCGAAATAGCATCCTCCACTCTTCTTCGGAAAGTGAAGCGAAGAATTCTTCATTGTTCTCCGCTCCAAATAATGCCGCCCTTAACGACAAAAAGAGTATGTCGTGGATTCTATTATTCATTAGGTTATTTATCAATGGCGCCCTTGATCTGTTCAACAATATAGCGGATATCATCATCGCTCACACAAGGGCCGCTGGGCAGACACAAACCGGTTTTGAACAACTCTTCACTAATACCATTGGTATAAGCCGCAGCACTTCTATAGATAGGCTGTAGGTGCATAGGTTTCCATAGAGGACGCGACTCAATACCTGCAGCATCAAGAGCTATACGCATAGCTTCAACATTGTTATTGGGTTCGCAGTCGGTGTGAAGTGATGCCGCAGCATGGGTAACTCCGGCTGCACCTCCGACAGCTCCATTTACCGCCTCACTATAAGCTTTATCCTCCCCTACCACCTTCAATTCCGGCGAAAGAATGATAGTATTAAGCCAGAAGTTGCTGTCATACTCTTCCGAAGGATTACCGTGGAGAGTGATGCCATCAACATCAGCCAATAACTCTTTATAGAGTTCGTAGGTGTGTTTGTGGTGGTTGATATGATCGTTAAGAATGGTCATCTGTCCACGGCCTATACCAGCACAGATGTTTGACATACGATAGTTGTAACCAATCTTTTCGTGCTGGTAATAAGGGTAATTCTCGCGAGCCTGTGTCGCGTAGAACATAATTTTCCTCTTCGACTCAGCATCAGGGCAGATTAGCGCTCCACCCCCCGAAGTCGTGATCATCTTGTTGCCGTTGAATGACAATACACCATATTTACCCAAAGTGCCACACATTTGTCCCTTGTAGCGAGACCCCATTCCCTCGGCCGCATCCTCAATTACGGGGATGTTGTACTTCTTGGCAACAGCCATGATTTCATCCAATTTGGCTGGCATGCCATAGAGATATACGGGAATGATAGCTTTTGGGGTCTTGCCAGTCTTTGAAATACGATCCTCAATAGCCTCTTCCAATAATATGGGATCCATATTCCATGTCTCTCGCTCGGAGTCAACAAATATAGGTTTTGCACCAAGATATGTGATAGGGTGCGAAGATGCGCAGAAGGTGAAGCTCTGCACAATCACTTCATCTCCTTGCCCTACGTCACAAGCTAACAGCGCAAGATGCACTGCTGCTGTACCTGCAGATAGTGCAACTACCTCCCTGTTTCCATCAACAAACTCTTTTAGGTCTGCTTCAAACCCATTTACATTCGGACCCAAAGGTACAACCCAATTGGTGTCAAATGCCTCTTGTATGAATTTCTGTTCTTGGCCACTCATGTGCGCCAAACAAAGATAGATTCTCTGTCGCATAATTATCAACTATATTATTTCTCGGATTGAGGTGTTTCGGCTAATTCGTACGATCTAAACACTGTTTGAAAAATTAATTTTATATCGCCCCAGAATGTGTGATTGTAATAATAATTCAAATTTATCTTCACTTTATCAGGGAAAATAACTTCATTATTATACTTGATGGGGTCTGGCATTTGAGCTAAAATTTCTTCCTCATTAGCATATTTTAGTGAGGCCGGCCCTGTGATTCCTGGACGAAGTTTTAAAATGAGCCTGTCTTTGCCTACAAGTTTGTCTGCATATCCGGGCACATCGGGGCGTGGTCCCACAAAACTCATATCCCCGATGAAAACATTCCAAAGCTCGGGAAGCTCATCAAGTTTGTATTTTCGCAAAATCGCACCTAATGGTGTTATTCTGCTCTCTCCAGCAACGGATATTGAACTTCCGGAATGACTTACATTCATGGATCGGAATTTATACATTGTAAACAACTTTCCGTTACGCCCCACGCGCTTTTGGGTGAAAAATACAGGACCACCAGGCATCTTTATTTTGATAAGAACAGCCACAACGAGCAGCACAGGCCATAGAAATAGTAGTCCGAGTAGTGATACAACTCTGTCAAATATATATTTCATATGATTTTATTATAAAATACCTCTCGCCATTGCTTCCATATCCAATATTGAAGATATTTTTTTGATAGGGATATACCTTCTAAAAGGATAGAGAATATTAACAATAATTCTACCCCACCACTTATATGTAATCTCCATTTTACAATAAGCTTTACGGAATTTGAATTTAGATATCAAAAAAGGCTGAATATTGGAATGGTTGGTTATTGATCTTGCACCATCATTCACATATTTCAATCCACGCTCTCGTAAATAATGGCGATTCATTTCATAAATGAGGCCGTAATAGGGTTGGCTCCCATCGCGTAGCGCTTCCGGTTTACATTTCAAAATGTTGTATTCGCAACTATTTTCTTTGATAGTGTTTAGCGCAACTGCAATAATTTCTCCCGTTTCCTTGTTTTGTGCTCCCCAATACTCTTTATTACCTGATTTTTGATATGCGTTTAACAACGAATCAAACTCCTCTGTGGTAAAAACATTACATTTGACTTTGTATGACTCTTGGGCTGATGCGAAAATAGGATAACCTATTGCTCGTAGTTCCTCGATGGAAATTTGCCTAATTTCATATATACGCAATGATTTGCGAACATCCCGTCTAGCGCTACTAGTCAGCTCTTCGAGTCCTCCGAAATGGTCTTTGATTACAAACCAAAACGAGGATTTTGCCTGTGTGTCGAAGTCATAAGTATTACGAATAATCCATCCTCCCTTTTGTAGAAGGGAATTTTTTTCAGAGACACTCAAGCGATACTCTTTTAGCTCATCTATCCCTATCCAGGCACCCTTGTACAGCTTGTAATTGTTGAATGTTTTATCACTCTCTGTCATATTTGTTTGTAATGAGATTTAGTTATAAAAAACAGCTTTTTTACGACACCACAAATCATATTTCCCATTGTGAGAAAACTCGATGCGATGACATTCTTTTGTTCTGCCTCGCGAAACAGCTTGTAATGCCATTTAATAAGAGCCCAATAACTATGGGTACTAATAGATCCTGCGCGTCCTCGGCGATATTTGGCTAAATTTTTTTGAAGTAGGTAGCAGTTAGACTTATGTATTACTTTGAGCCATATTGCATAATCATTATTTTTCTTAAGGTTTGCAATTTGAATTAAGCCAATAATATGAGCGTCATACATAATCGTCAAACACCCGGGCCAGCAATATGCATACATGCCATATTTGGATATCTTTTGTGGTCCTGATACCTCTATGCCTAGTGGCTGTGACAACTCATCAATCTCACTATATTTATGATATGAGAATGAGTAGTTGTTGGCTTCCATAAAAGCAATTTGTGTCTCGAGTTTTTCGGGCAACCATAAATCATCGCTATCTAAGAAGGCAATCCATCGGCCTTTAGCTATTCGCAAAGCATTGTTACGGGTAATTGCGGCACCGCTATTTTTTATATTACAAATGTATTTGATGCGCGAATCTCTTTCCAAAAACGGGGCTATAACTTCGCGAGTATTGTCTGTGGAGCAATCATCCGAGATAATCATCTCCCAATTCTTATAACTCTGAGCCTGTACAGAGCGTATGGTTTCTTCGATAAACCGAGCGCAATTATATGTGGGGGTAATTATAGAGACTAAATCCATTTTTATAGATTGCTATTAGAATTTACATAAAATCGCTGAACGCGCTTAGTAATATTACATACAATTTCATACCCGATGGTGTCAAGGTCTTTAGCCATATCATCTGCTGAATAGTACAATTTACCACTACGACCTAACAATACAACCCTATCACCCATCTTGACATTGGGTATATTTGAAACATCCACCAAAGTTTGATCCATGCAAACTCTTCCAACTATTGGCGCCTTACGGCCATCAATCATTACAAAGCCCTTATTGGATAATAAGCGATTAAGACCATCCGCGTAGCCGGTTGTGACTGTTGCTATTCTCATCGGTTTTTTTACTTCGTATGTTCTGCCATATCCGATTGTATCTCCGACAACAACATCTTTGACCATTGAAATAACAGACTTCCAAGTTATCGCAGGAGCTATGCCTTGGGGCAGAATACTCTCTCTATCCGGTTTTAGTCCGTAGAGTATAATTCCTAAGCGAACGAATTTGCCAATTAAATCATAATCCGCACTATTAGTGAGATGATTTAGACCTCCTGCAGAATTGCAACAATGGATATAGGGTAAGTGAAGATCTTTCACTCTTTCCACAATATCCTTAAAACGCTTTATTTGTATGTGTGTAAATAGTACATCACTATCATCGATACTATCTGCGACACATAGGTGAGTGAAAATTCCCGTTAGATTCAATGAGTTTGAACATTTGCGAATAATAAGTTCACTATAGTTGGCATCCTTCCCATCTAAGCCTATTCTATTCATACCTGTATCTATGGCAATTTGACACTTCACCTTCACTCCTGATGCTATCAATGCGTTGGCATACTCTTCCGAGACTATTGTTTGTGTCAAATCATATTTAAATAGAGTGTTTACATAAACTATAGATGAGTAGCCCAAAATTATAATCTCACCCTTAATACCTGCCTCTCGTAAGCCAATCGCTTCGTCAATGTTGGATACTGCAAATGATTTAACACCAACATCAGCCAACATTCGAGCAACTTGAATGTCTCCGTGTCCGTAAGCATCGGCTTTGATAACAGCGATAATCTCTACATCGCGTTTGAGAGATTGTTTATAGCGCAAGTAATTCTCTTTAAGTTGAGAGATGTTAATCTCTATCCAAGAGCGCTTTTCGATTTGACTTATCCGTACCTCCATTAGCACAAAGCCTTATTTAATTTCGCTTGGCTTCTTGTCCATATTTAAGAATTAACTCTACCAAATCTTCATATGAAATACCGATATATCGGGCTGCATCAGGGAATAGACTCATATCGGTCATGCCAGGCAATGTATTTACCTCAATAATCATTGGTCCCATAACTTTGTCGACAATAAAATCTATGCGAGAAAGACCGCAACAATCAAGTACACGGTATGCTTTTTTGCCTATTTCAATAACCTCTTGCTCTGTTGCAACATCAATGCAGGCTGGAATAATATGATGACACAAGCCAGAGGTATATTTTGCTGTGAAATCATAGAATTCTCTTTCGGATGTTATCTCAATAACGGGCAAGATAGTCAACTTTGAATTGCCCAATATTGGCAATGTAATCTCCGTGCCATCAATAAACTGCTCGGCCAATAATTGATCACCATACTTAAAAACTTCCGATATAGCATCTTGTAAGTTCTTCTCGTGCTTTACCAATACGACGCCAATACTGGAACCTTGACAAGGTGATTTTACAACCATCGGGATACCTATTTCATCGATCAACTCCTTACATGTGGCGTTAATATTAGAACATTCATCCTTGCGGTACACCTTAAATTTAGCCGTGGGGAGGCCAGCATTTTCAAGTATCCTTTTGGTGAGAATTTTATTCATACAGACTGCACTCGCAGCAACACCAGGACCTGTATATGGTATTCCTGCCAATTCAAGCAATCCTTGAATACAACCATCTTCCCCGCCTCTACCATGTAGCGCTAGGAACACTATGTCCGGCTTGGCGAGAATAATCTCATTCATGTTGTCATCACGCAGATCAAATAATTGCGCATTGATATATCCCTTTCTTTGTAGTGCAGTAAATACAGCATTACCGCTTTTTAGTGAAACCTCTCGTTCTGTGGAAACACCTCCACAAACGACCATAATATTTAACGACTTGTCCAACATATATCGTTTATTTATTTAACGGTTTAGGCAATACAAGATGTTTTCCAAGCATATTCAATGCCTCTTGTTTGTAGTTGTTTAGCACATTACCATGGGAAGAAAATGTCATTTCTCCGAAAATCAGTTTGTCATCGATCTCATAAAAATCAACTCTCACTTGCGGAAAATCTGCAGATAGTTTTTTTGCATAATCTAACATCTTCTCATAGTTGTGAGGTTTTGGGAGATCAAATGTATACTGCTCCTCATTCTTTCGGTAGAAAACTCTCTGCCAGTCGGGAGTGTATGAAACAGCGAAGGTCTCTATATTTTTATCTACAGAGCTACCTCTTAAATCATTTCGCACGAGAAACATTATAGGCTCTCCATTGAAACAGAATAATTGATACTCCATTATCTCTCCATTGATACCTTCGAGATATTTTTCTACTATAATTTTACGCTTTATTGACTTGTATTGCCACTCTACCCCACGGCCAAATTGAAAAGCCAACCATTCATTGAGTTTCGTTTTGGTCGCCTCAATGTCTAATTTGGATTTGTCTTCGCATATAATATTCATGCCACTACCGTGATTACATTTTGCTGCAAACTTATTAGGAAGACTATCAAAATCCATGTCATTAGCATTGTCATAAACACCATATAATTCGTTGAGAATATCACCACAACCTTTTGACTGGAGGTATTCTCTCACTTTATATTTATCAGCGCATTGAGTTATTAAAGGATTCCGCCAATATCTAGCTAACCAGAAAAGTTTTTGATTTAGATCTTTTGGATTGTTGAAGTTTAAGATTTTCCCCGTGCGGAGGGTGTATATAAATTTATATTGCGCATTCTCTCCCCAAAACTTACCGATAAGATTGCTTACTTTATGGTAAGTTGAGTGTAGCAGACTTTTGTGATTTACTTCTAACATATATTTACAATAATTTAATATATTTCATTAATCTTTCGGACAAAATATTGCGATAATCATATTGTTGAATATATTCAACACAATACTTTTTCATCTCTGTTAGGTTAATTTCATTATTGATATATTGCTTCATGCAATTGGCTAACGCATCACTGTCTCTAACAGGGATAATAAATCCAGACTTTCTATCTTCTATAACTTCTCTATTCATATTCCAATCTGATGCAATAATCGGTAGACCGGACATGTTTGCATCAATTACAACACCAGGGAATCCCTCTCCATCCCAATATGTTGGGAATAGCATGACATCGTATCGAGATAATATTTCGTAGCCTTTGTCGTTGGTCATATTAAGGAAGCCTTCGTAGTGAGTATTGGCATATTTTGCTAGCTCTAATTTGAATTTATCCTCATATGAGGGTTCTATTTTGCCATAGAAATCAACCTTAAACCGATCCTGTAATCCCATTGCGTTGAGCAACTTTGTCGCCGTGAAAATCTCTGCAATACCCTTGTCGGGATGAATGCGAGAGAGGAATACAAAATGGTAGGGATCACTTTTCTTTTTTGGCTCAATTGTAGGCTTGAAGACTATAGGTTTTGAGTTTGGAACATGTAGCACATTATCAAGTCCATATCTAGCCAAACTGTCAACCATAGACTTACCCTGAACTAAAATATAGTTTAGTTTTTTTAGAGATTTGACGCTATATCTATTATTGTCTATCGCGAACGAGAAATCTCCTCCAACCACCCAGAAGTATACATTTTTTTTAAGGGGTATGTAGTACAAAAACTTGATGAGCATCGCTGCTGCGCCACTCGCGGAAATGACAACCTTTGCTCCTTTATTGAATAGTAAAGTGAAAAATAGTTTTACCAAAACCCATGGCCTTTTCTTCCAGTTTAAAGTATCCACGGTTATCACTTTGTCAAACAATTCACTAAATCGCTTGACAAAAAGTTGGTTCTTCATTGTTTCGCCACAAGTTGGCACATTCCCCTCATTAATGGCTCCAATGAGAATTACTTTATTTTTTATTCGCATAACTTTATTTGAGTTTCATACCATCTTTCATGATAATAGTGGCCGGGACCCCAGAAACCACGCAATTATCTGGGATGTCTTTAATTACAACCGAGTTTGCCGCAATTGTAACATTATCGCCAATCGTAACTGGTCCCAATATCGTTGCTCCTGTCGAAATGTATACATTATCTCCTATGCGAATATTCGTCTCTTTTCCGGGTTTCCGTCGTCCGATAAGGACATTTGGTAATATTGTAGCATTTTCGCCAATTTTGACATCTGGATTAATTCGCAGAAATCCAGGATGTACAAAGGAAAAACCAGGGCCGGCGACATTGATAGGAATTGAAATTCTATATTTTAGGTTCCGTCTTCTATATGATAGCATATAGAACAAATACATCGGGAGATTATACCATCGTTTGTTATTGCTATAATATTCAAAATGACGCAAAGTCCTCATATAGGAATAAAGCATCCAAGTTTCGCTATATGTGAATTTTGTGAACCAGCGGGGCTTGGTTCCAAACCTTGCAATATCTTTTTGTAAATATATTTTTAAATCTTGGCGAGTCTTAATCATAGTCCAATACTATTAATTACTATGCTTGACATTGATAATCTTAACTATGTTGCAATCCTAATCGATATTGTTTATATGCCAGGCTGCTACTTTTGATTGATATATACTAGAGAACTCTTTTTTTACCAATTCTTTTCCTCTCTTTCCGACCTCTAGCGCACTGTTATAATTATCTGCTATATATATTAAATTTGCAGCAAATCCCTTATAGTCGTTCGGGGCAGACACAAATCCATTAACTTTATCTGCAATAAAATGCCCTATGTCTCCAACATTAGTGACCGCAACTGGATTTCCTGTCGCTAAATACTCTCCTAATTTCGTTGGGAATCCATTCTGGGCTTGAAGATTATCGGGCCTAGCTAATGCTAGTATTTTTGCATTATATAGCATTTGAGGCATCTGGTCTGATGGAATGGCTCCAGTAAATACAACATCGTTTTCAATATGTAAATCACATGCAAGATCAATCAACGAATTATATTCTGCATCAGTAGTACTTTTGCCGATGATGTAAAGCTTGTAATTGGGATGGATTTGGTGAAATAAGGCAAAAGCTTTTAATAAATCATCAACACCATCTTTTCGTTTGGAAACAATCCCACAATATGCAATATATTCATCTCTAGAAGTTTTCTGCAAGCCTTCAAAGCGAGATTCATCCACAAACATGTTAATGATATGAATTTTTTTACTTGGGACCCCCATGTCAATGTAGTATTTTTTTAAAGATTCTGATATCACGAAGAGGCCATTTGACTTTTTTACAAAGAATACTATTGTGTAAGCCAATAATTTTTTTATAAAAGTTTTTCCTTTATAAAATGGGTGCTCTGTGATTTCATAAAACACATTGACTTTTTTACAGAGCGTGAAGATTCTAAGAGAGATAGGGAATTCGAATCCATACAGCATTATGGAGTCTCCAGCAGAAATGTATTTCCCAATTCGTATTAGATTACGAATATACGAGAGTATTGTGTATCGCTTACACATTACCCCATCAGTCTCCCATAGATGGATAATTTTTATATTGGGATGATTAACAGGACATCTAGAATATCGGTCTTTAGTGATTAAAAACAATAGTGTAACATGATTGCCTGCATCAGCAAACCCCTTTGCATATGCAATAAGCCTATTCATTGATGCAGATCCATCTGCATATCTTCGTATTATTAATACAATATTTGCCATATTATTTTCTCCAAACCATTTTGTTTACGACGCCCGTGTAGGATTGAATCAGCTTTACCACCTTGGTCGATACATTCTCGTCAACATAGTTGGGTACGGGGATTCCATTATCCTCGTTTTTAACCATCTCTACCGCAGTATCAACGGCCTGCAGAAGCGACTTCTCGTCGATGCCGGCCAAGATAAAGCAGCCCTTATCCAAAGCCTCGGGACGCTCGGTCGAGGTGCGGATACAAACGGCCGGGAACGAGTGGCCCACACTGGTGAAGAAGGAGCTCTCCTCGGGTAAAGTCCCACTGTCACTGACGACCGCAAAGGCATTCATCTGTAAGCAGTTATAGTCATGGAAGCCGAGAGGCTCATGCTGGATGACACGCGGGTCGAGCTTAAAACCACTTGCAGCAAGTCGGTTGCGACTGCGGGGATGGCAGGAGTAGAGGATGGGCATGTCGTACTTCTCGGCCATCTTGTTGATTGCCGTAAAGAGCGAGGTGAAGTTCTTCTCGGTGTCGATGTTCTCCTCGCGATGTGCCGAGAGAAGGATATAGCGACCCTTCTCCAAGCCAAGACGCTTGTGGATGTCCGATGCCTCGATATCGGCCAAATTCTCATGCAACACCTCGGCCATTGGCGAGCCGGTAACATAGGTGCGCTCCTTTGCTACGCTTGAGGCATTAAGATAACGACGGGCATGCTCCGAGTAGCAGAGATTCACATCCGAGATGATATCGACGATGCGACGATTGGTCTCCTCGGGAAGACACTCGTCGAAGCAACGGTTACCGGCCTCCATGTGGAAGATGGGGATGTGAAGGCGCTTTGCGCCAATCACCGACAGACAGGAGTTGGTATCGCCCAACACAAGTACGGCATCGGGGTTGGTCTCCACCATGAGCTTGTATGAGGCATTGATGATATTGCCCATGGTTGCTCCCAGGTCATCTCCCACAGCATCCATATATACTTCAGGGTCTTTTAATTTAAGATCTCGGAAGAAGACCCCATTGAGGTTATAATCGTAATTCTGGCCCGTGTGGGCAAGGATACAGTCAAAATACTTGCGACACTTGTTGATAACTGCTGCAAGGCGAATAATCTCGGGACGAGTGCCAACAATAATCAGGAGTTTCAACTTGCCATTGTCGGCAAACTTTACATCCGAATAATCAAGTTTGATATCCATATTGTATGTCTGTTTTTATTTTACTACTTTCTCGAAGAATGTATCGGGGCGTGTAGGGTCGAAGCACTCGTTGCACCACATTACAGTTACTAAATCTTCGGAATCAGAGAGATTGATGATGTTGTGGGTGTAACCAGGAAGCATCTGAATGACTTCCAACTTTTTTCCGCTTACGCGCCACTCCAACACTTCATTGGTTTGAACATGTCGCTGCTGGATAAGTCCCTCGCCGGCCACAACAATAAACTGCTCCCACTTGGTGTGGTGCCAATGCTCGCCCTTTGTGATGCCGGGCTTACTAATGTTGATGCTGACCTGACCCACACCACTCGACTTAATCAGTTCGGTGAAACTCCCTCGCGCATCCTCGTTCATCTTCAGCGGAAAGGCAACCTTCTCTTTAGGCAGGTAGGAGAGGTAGGTGGAATAGAGTTTTTTGGCAAAGCTCTTCTCCGGAATCTCGGGCATGACAAGCGTTGCGGGTTGAGACTTGAACTCCTCCAAAAGATCTACAATCTCACCCAGCGTCACTTTGTGTGTAACAGGAGCTGCACAGTAGCGCCCATCTGCCTTCAAAACCGTATCCACCCCATCGAATTCGCAATGATGCTCCTCGCCTTTCAATGCCGCAATCATCTCATCAACCAGGTCGTCGATGTAGAGCAACTCAAGCTGAGTGGCACGATCGTTTACCTGTATCGGCAGATCATTGGCGATATTATTACAGAAGGTTGCCACTGCCGAGTTGTAATTGGGCCTGCACCATTTGCCAAACAGATTGGGGAAGCGATATACCAAGACCTTGACCCCACATGCCCGAGCGTAGTCAAAGAAGAGCTCCTCGCCGGCCAATTTGCTTTTGCCGTAGTCGGAGTTCCCATATCGGCCAATCAGAGTTGCCTGAATCGAACTCGACAACATGACCGGAGCCTTATTGCCGTATCTCTTCAGGGTCTCAAGAAGCGCAGATGCAAAGCCGAAATTGCCGGCCATGAACTCATCGTTGTTTTGGGGGCGGTTTATGCCTGCCAAATTAAAGACAAAGTTCGCCTCGCGACAATAACGGTCCAGCTCTTCCGGCGTCGAGTCAATGTCATATTCAAAGATCTCCTCTATACAGATCTCTCCGTAACTTTTATTGCGCCCATCCGCAATGGTGCGGAGCGTCATACAAAGATTTTGTCCGACAAAACCTTTGGCTCCGGTTACCAGAATTTTCATAAACAATTACTCTATTATGTCGTTTTTTGAGAGAGGAGCATAGGGGCCATCTTTCACCTCAAAGATAACGGTGCCACTCTCCATAACCTCCAGCGTATGCCATTGTCCGGCAGGAATATGAACACCAAATCTACCCTCCTTCGGATTTAGATCGTAGGTGGCGACAACCTCTTTGTTATCGTTGTAGAAATAGACTTTGATGTAGCCGCGAACCACAATATAGCTTTCGCCGGTCTGCGTGTGACGGTGAATGGGAAGCTTTGTCCCAGGCTCCAATGCGTTAAAGAGGCGTTGGGCTTTAGCTTCCAGGGAGTCGTGCAAATTATAGTTCATCCTCAAGCGAGGACTCTGCTTTGCCTGCTCCGTAATTGAGTCCAAAAGGTTGTAATCCAGCAACATGACTACTCGCTTCTAATCTCGGCAGCCTTAACTCGTTCCTGCAACCCCAAATCCTCGCGAACGAAGCGCAGCTTTAAGAGTAACTCCTTCATCCCCTCTACATGCAGACGATGGGTGTTGTGTGAGTGGTAGTCCTCGATCTTGGCAATCTTCTCATCACCATCGACAAAGAACTTGTCGTAGTTCAAGTCGCGGTTGTCGCACGGGATGCGGTAGTAGTTACCCATATCAATGGCCTTAGCCATCTCCTCACGAGTAACAAGTGTCTCGTAGAGCTTCTCGCCATGGCGCGTACCAATCACCTTCACCTCCGTCTCGCCATACGTGGGATCGATGCGCGAATAGAGCTCCTTGAGGGCTTCGGCCAGCGTGTCAAGGGTGGCTGCAGGAGCCTTCTGAACAAACAGGTCGCCATTTTCGCCGTGCTCCCAGGCGTAGATTACCAAATCTACCGCATCGTCGAGAGTCATCATGAAGCGGGTCATGTTGGGATCGGTAATCGTGATAGGCTTACCCTGCATAATCTGCTCAACCCACAACGGAATAACCGAGCCACGCGATGCCATCACATTGCCGTAACGCGTGCAGCAGATGGTTGTAGCAGCATCCTTACCCAAAGCACGACCTTTGGCGATGGCGACCTTTTCCATCATAGCCTTCGAGATACCCATTGCATTGATGGGATAGGCGGCTTTATCCGTCGAAAGAACCACAATTCGCTTAACGCCATGCGCAATGGCCGACTCCAAGACATTATTCGTTCCCTCAACATTGGTGCGTACTGCCTCCATCGGGAAAAACTCGCACGAAGGAACCTGCTTGAGAGCTGCTGCCGCGAAGATGTAGTCTACGCCGGGCATGACCGTATCAACCGACTGACGGTTGCGAACATCTCCAATATAAAACTTTACTTTTGCTGCTACGGCCGGATATTGCGCCTGCAAGTGGTGACGCATATCATCCTGCTTCTTCTCGTCGCGCGAGAAGATACGAATCTCCTTCACATCGGAGTCCAAAAATCTACGAAGCACGGCATTACCAAAACTGCCCGTACCGCCTGTAATCAACAGGACTTTGTCCTTGAAAATTGACATGTTTATTTGAATGTATTTATAAAATTTATTATACTTCCACCTGCGTGCTTATAGTCGTATGAGCCTTCAATTAAATTTTTTGCATTTTGTGCTACCTTTAAAGCTTCTTCGTAATGTTCTAAAATATACTTTAGGCCTTCTGCATATGCATTTGGATTGCAGGGAGTTACCATGTAGCCGTTCACCTTATCTGTTACATATTCTCTAATTTCACCAACATCAGTCAAAATTGTTGGGACCCCTGTCATGAAATACTCCCCCATCTTAGTAGGGAAACCACCTTCGGCGCGTTTTGTATCGGGTTGAGATGTGACTAATATTTTAGCGTTTGCTAGAACCTGAGGAACATCTTTATAATCAACCCGCCCTTTAATATAGACCCTATTCTGTAAGTCTAACTTGTTTATGATGTCCTGGATGTATTGTTGGTCGTTAGAACTCGGTGTGCCATATAAATGCAAATCCAACAGAGGATAATTATCCTTGATCAAACTAAAAGCAATTACGATATTGTCCACATTATCCTTCTTAAGAGACATATTACCCATGTAACACAAGTATTCTCTCTCTTTGTGGGAAATTTCTATATTGTCAAACCTATCAGTATCAACTATGGTTGAAAGAATGAGTGTTGGTTTTGGGGATACATTCTTATTGTAAAATTCTTGTAGCTTACGAGTCATTAGAATCCGGCCATCAATACTCTTGTATATTTTTTTATACTTTTTAAGAATATTTTCAGGAACAGATTCTTTCATAAAATCTCTTATAGGACGGGGATATTCATCTGCTATAGTGAGGATTGTCGCATTGAAATTCTTTTTTAAATACGAAACAATTTGTTGTAGCATTTGTGGTGCGTCGAAACTTAAAATGAAACAATCATATGTCTTCAGCTTATCTGATTGTTTAATATGTTTTAATGCTTGACGTCTGCAATATAAATTATAGATACGATATAAGAGACTTCTCAATATGCGAATTTTACAATTTGGTGCAAAACAAAAGTGGTGATAATCTCCGCCTTCGCATTTTCCAGATAAATTTTGACGCTTAACTGTTCTTTCTTTGGGTACTAGAGAAAGAATATCAACCTCTGCTCCTTGAGCAATAAGCCCTTTGCAATAGGCGATAATCCGAGTAGTCGGAGCCATCCCATGGGGAAAATTGTATATGTTGATAACCCCAACTTTAATGTGAGTTCCCATTTGATAATCCTTTTTTATTGTGTATGATCGCCGATATTGCAATAAAAAGCAATATCGGTCCAGTTGTGATTGTTTGAGAAAAAGCGGTCGACAAAATGATTGCAAATATGAATATTTGTTTCCATCTTTTTTTCTCGTTAGTTAACAGTCCTAAACCTTTGTATAGCATTAAATAATACACTATTGCTAATGGGATTCCCCAATAAACAAATGCATATGATATTCCATTGGGGCTAACTATATGTTCCTCTAAAGCATGTCCCAAAGACATGTCCAATGAAGTATAAGGCAGTTTCCCTCCCATATAACCGACAATGGGGGATTTGGCGACTTTTTCAGCATGATATGCAATAGCTCCAAATCTAGATGCTGCAGTATCGTCTCCAGATTCGAAATTACTTTCAATCTTTTCTCCCATGAAATCTAATTCGTATATTGGTTTCCATAATAATACGATGGTCGATAGTAAAACGATCTTTACAAATGATTTGTTCGTAGACAATGCAAAATATGCTAATGCTAATGCCAATGATATATATCCAGCACTCGACATTGTTGTTAGCAATGTTACCATAAAGATGATATTCTTTTTGCTGACGAGCTGTTTCGTTTGAGAATAATTTAGGATTAGAGCAATGATTATATAAGATGCAAACAAGCCTGGCTCATAAAAGGGTCCACAATTTCTAATGAAAGGTAATGTGTCACCACCGAAATCCGATGATACATAGTATATATAAAGACTCGTTCCCGGATTTGAAGTATTCTCTAACCATTCGTCGGATATAAATTGTGGCAGAATGTCATTAAATGATAATAGTGTATTGTATATATTCGGATTTATGGTGATTAAACTCCATATAACCAGAGATATTACACAGAATAAATATATTATTTTTATATATGTTCCGCAAAATTTATCTCCCATAATAATGGAGATAATAGATAAATTACAAAACATAATGATGACAGAAATGGCGCCAACAAATGATAAGTGTCCTAATGCCAAGTGGATTAGTGCAAATAACGAAATGAAGACTGAGAAACGGCCAATCTTCGGTAAAATTAGTATCCGTTTATTTGAGGCATGAATACATAAGATGACCAACATTAATAAGTTCGCGTAAAATCCCCAGCTCATAAATGAGGGAAATCCACTTGTCGCTAACAATACTAATACTATCAGCGTATAGAGTATATTTCTATTTTGAATCTGTTTTGACATATTTTATCTATTCCAAAAATCGGATGCTTGATTATTTAAAAGTAATGAGAATTGGTATTTAGACCATATCGCATTGCACAAATTTGCAGTAATGTTCATGATTAGTATCCCGTTTAATCCCCATATTCGTCCAAATAAAAATGTTATTGGGATATATAAAATACCCATTATGACAGAAATTACTAATTGTGCATGAAGTTTACCAATGCCATTTATAATATATCCATAATTCGCATAAGCCATTCTAAATATTTCAGAAATTAGCAATAAGCAAATTGTAGAAATGCTTATATCTAAATCATCATTATTAAGCCATATTTTAAATACTGCTGGTGATATACAAATCATAATAAGACCTACAGCAAAAAATAATAATATGATACGATTTAGTTTGCTATTAATATTCTTAATCCATTCATAGTCTTTTTTTGTGTATGCCTGTGTCGTAGATGACCATAATGGTGTAACTATAATCATGTAAAGCGTATATAAAACAAACATATATTTTGAAGCAATATTATACTCGACAACCGCTTCGCTTCCAATAGAATGAGTGATAATAATGTTGTTTGATTGATATATGAAAATAGTCATTATTTGGATTATAAAAAAGTATAACCCTAAGCTTAAAATGTCTTTAACTAATGACTTGTCAAAGTATTTAGCTTTTGGTGCTATATGCTTGTATTGTTGTGTTTCAAACAGAATGATTGAAGCAATGATTAATACTAATACGGGCATTAGAGACACAATTGTTCCGAGTACCAATAGAGATGTGTTGTCGAAAATTTTCACACATATTAAAACACCAATTAAAGATGCCAATTGCCCAAGTGTTGATACAAAACTTGACAAAGCAGGCTTTTGTAATGCAAGAAGTATAGAGTTTAATAAGCCTAAAATGAAGTGTAGCCCAAATGATATGAATACGATTGCAACAAGCTTATTAATTTCAGCAACAGGCACATCGGGGGCATTTAATATGGTGTTCCATGATAAACAATTTAGTGAAAATACAAGGAATATTGATACAAAACCAATGATAATTATCGACAATGCTCCATAAGCGCTGGAAACATATTTACGAGCGAGGATTTCATTCCCTTGAGCCACCGCCTCTGCCAGTTTATTTCTTAATCCATTACCAAGGCCAATATCCAACATTGCTATCCATGATACAATTGATGTTAATGTTAGCCATATTGCATAATTTTCTGTATTTAGAGAGTTTAACAAAAGGGGAACATATAGTAGGCTGATCAATAACGACAAACCCTTAAGAAAAAATAAACTTATCGTACTCTTCTTATATGCAATACTTCTTTGAGAGCCGCTATTAAAGAAACGATTGATTAAAATCATATATTTAAAGGGATATATGTTTGTTTATTATTTTCCGAATTTTGCGCAGGCTTCGTGGTAGGTGTCGAGGCTCCCGATGTCGAAACGGCCGGCAGACATGGGCCAGGCGTGCATCGTGGTCTGCTCGACCATATAGTGGGCCAGGTTGCCCGGGGCGTCTTTGCCACAGCCCTTCTCCACCGAGTGGCGCACCAGCTCCAGGTCCTTCTTCAGGTAGATATAGAAGGGGGGCACAGCCCAATGGCTCTTCGGCTCCTGAGGTTTCTCCTCCATGTTGAGCACCTTCCACCCCTCGTCCACGACGATGACGCCCGTACGCTGCAGCTTCTCGATCGAGGGCTGTTCGTGGCACATGATGCAGCTTGTCCCCTTCTCGCGGGCAAACTCCACAAACTCCTTGAAGCTGAAGAAGAGCAGGTTATCGGCAGCCACCACCAGCATATCGTCGTCGATATGGAGCTTATCCATTGCAAAGAGCAGATCGCAGACCGCTCCCAGGCGCGTCTCGTTGGTCGAGGTACCATCATCAACAATCGTTACCGGCTTTGTGTAGTTGAGCCCTCGGGCCCACTCCTCAAAGATGGGCGCAAACTTATGATTGGTAATGATGATATGCTCGTCGATCTCGGGAATGGTGTCGATGTCGTCGAGCATACGGCCCAGGATGGTATTGTTGCCTATCTTGAGCAGAGGCTTCGGGAAGTTCTTGGTCAACTCACCCAAACGGGTTGCGTAACCGGCGGCTATAACTATATTTTTCAAGGTAATTTTGAAATTTGAATTCTGAATATTGAATTACACAAATCTTGCTCCGTCGTCGCTCTTGCAGAAGTGCACCTCGAAGGTCTCCTTGTACTCGGGGAAGCGTTTCAGGTACTCATGGGTGAGCTCCTCGCGGATATGCTCCTTCTTGGCGGGGTCTACCAGAGCGATGCAGGCCCCCTTGAACCCGGCACCCGAGAAACGGCCACCCCACACGCCATCAATCCGGCTCATAATCTCGTAGATGGCAATCAGCTCGGGCGAGCCACACTCGTAGTTGTGAATCGAGCTCTCGCAACTCTCCTTGCTCAACTGTCCGAAGAGCTCCAGGTTACCCGACTCCCATGCCGTAACGCCCTTTCGCACACGCTTATACTCTGAGTAGAAGTGCTCGGCACGGCGGGCAAAACGGGCCGGCATGCGGTCGCGTGTCGCCTCAAAAGTCTCCTTCGGGATGTCGCGCAGGAAGGTCTTGTCAAGCGTCTTGAGGGGCTGCTCGGTATAGGCCAACATATTCCATGCTGCCGCCTTACACTCACTTACGCGCAGGTTGTAGTCACTCGACACCAGCGAGCGTGTAAGGCCCGAGAAGAAGATACCCAACTCGAATTCGGGCATCTTGGGATTCTTCTCAATCACACGATACTCTTCGCTGTCGGTATCGAGGAAGAGCAGCGCATCTTTCTTTCCCAGTACGATGCACGACTGGTCGAGGATGCCGTTGTTGAGCCCGATATACTCGCGCTCGGCCTGCGATGCGATACGGATCACCTCCATCTCGGTCAGCGTGATGTCGTTGGCCTTGGCGAGAGCCATGACATAGGCTACCAATACCGCTGCACTCGACGAGAGACCCCCTACGGGGAGTGAACCCTTGATCTCGCCCTCGACGCCTCGCGTGAGTTTGAATCGCTTCGAGAGGGCATACTTGGCGCCTCGAGCATAGTCGCCCCAATTGCCCTGCTTGATGCGCACCGAGTCGCTAATCGGGAACTCGATATCGCCCGAGAAGGTCTGACTCTTCAGGCGTACCATTCCATCCTCGGTGGGTGAGAACCAGAAATCAACCCCCTTATCAAAGGCAAATCCGGTAACCAAGCCGTGCTGGTGGTCTACATGTGCACCCAGCGGACATACACGGTAGGGGGAGAATATGTGGTATTGATATTTTGTGTTCATCGTATTGATATTTCTGTATTTAGCCCTTGTTATTTGAAGTGTAGGTTTGAGCCTTGATTAGTCGCGTCGGAAGATGTCGCGTGTGTAGACCTTCTCGGCCACATCGTCCAATACGCTCTCGTAACGGTTGGCGATGATGGCTTGGCTCTCGCGTTTGAAACGCTCCAGGTCATTCACCACCTCGCTGCCGAAGAACGAGATGCCATTCTCGAGTGTGGGCTCATAGATGATTACTTTCGCACCCTTAGCTTTGATGCGTTTCATGACACCCTGAATCGACGATTGGCGGAAGTTGTCGGAGTTCGACTTCATGGTCAGGCGGTATACGCCCACCGTTACCGTCTGCTCGCGACTTGCATCCCAGGCACTCGATGCCGTGTAGTACCCCGCCTTGCGCAACACCTGGTCGGCGATGTAGTCCTTGCGCGTGCGGTTGCTCTCCACAATAGCGGTCATCATATTCTGTGGCACATCCTGATAGTTGGCCAGAAGCTGCTTGGTGTCCTTCGGGAGGCAGTAGCCGCCATAGCCAAACGAGGGATTGTTGTAGTGAGCGCCGATGCGGGGATCGAGGCCTACGCCCTCGATGATGGCCTGCGAATCAAGGCCCTTCAGCTCGGCGTAGGTGTCGAGCTCGTTGAAGTAGCTCACGCGGAGGGCCAAATAGGTATTGGCGAACAATTTTACCGCCTCGGCCTCCTTCATGCCCATGAAAAGTACCGGAATATCCTCCTTAATGGCTCCCTGTTGCAGCAGCTTGGCAAAGGTGCGGGCCGCCTTTTCGAGCTTCTTGAGATCGGCAATCGCCTCGATGGCTCGGTTCTCCCCCTCAAACTGCTCTTGTCCGATAAACTTCGGCACACCCACAATGATACGCGACGGGTAGAGATTGTCGTAGAGCGCTTTGCTCTCGCGCAAGAACTCGGGCGAGAAGAGCAGATTGAACTTTTTGCCCTTCAGATGCTCCTCCGTGAGGAAGCGGAAGGCATATTTCACATAGAGCGAGCGACAGTATCCTACCGGGATGGTCGATTTAATGATCATCACGGCATCGGGGTTTACCTCCAACACCAGGTTGATGACATCCTCCAGGTGGTGTGTGTCGAAGTAGTTTTTTACGGGGTCGTAGTTGGTGGGTGCAGCAATAATCACCATTTCGGCCTCGGCATAGGCTTTGCGGCCATCGAGTGTAGCACGCAGATTGAGAGGCTTCTCGGCCAAATACTTCTCAATATACTCGTCCTGAATGGGTGAGCGCTTGTTGTTGATGAGCTCCACCTTTTCGGGAACCACATCCACGGCAATCACTTCGTTGTGCTGGGCCAACAGAGTCGCAATCGAAAGACCCACATAACCCGTTCCAGCTACTGCAATTTTCATATGCTATTAGTATTGTCTGATTTTTCTACAAGAAATCTCTTTGTTGCTGGAGATGATAGTGTTAGAATCAAATTCACCTTTGATAACAGATCCTGCTGCGACGATACAATTATCTCCTATTTTTGTTCCTTTCAGAATAATGCTATTCATTCCTATCCATACATTATTCCCAATTACTATCTCTTGAGGGATATCTCTTCCTTTGGTGCGATCAAGACTGACAGTTTCATGTCCATTACTATCGACGATTGTAATGCCGGATGCAAACACACAATTATCCCCAATCCGAATAGATTTTTCAGCATGGATGTATGCTCCGTTTATTCTACAATTGTTCCCGATGGTAATGTTGCTATTTTCCCCATTGTTAAGTAGTGTTGTGTAAAAAGGCATGCCACCATGGTAATTTCTTTTGGAACGACCAATTAAGGTGTTTTTTCCAATGCTAATAAAACCTTTCGAATGGTTAATAATAGAACTTTTGTAGAACACAGAACTTCCGCAACCAATCGAGATATTTCTTTTTAAGCGAATGAGTATAGTGTTGATTTTTGATATGATGAGATATAGTTGATTCATGTTATGTCAGGATAACTTATCCGTAGAATTCTTTATACCATTCGGCGAAGCGACGCAGACCCTCGCGCAACGATGTGTGGGGCTTAAAACCGAAGTCGCGCTCCAGGGCCGAGGTGTCGGCATAGGTGGTCGGCACATCGCCGGGCTGCATGGCAACCAACTCTTTGTGTGCCTCAAAATCGTAGTCGGCAGGTAATACTCCGGCACGAATCAGCTCTTGTTGGAGAATATCCACAAAGTTGAGCAGATTCTCGGGCTCCGAATTACCGATGTTGTAGACAGCGTAAGGGGGCTCGGGAAGGCCATCTTCGCCCTGTTTGCGGGCAGGAGCCTTGCGCATCACGCGCAACACGCCCTCTACAATGTCGTCCACATAGGTAAAGTCGCGCATGCAGTTGCCGTAGTTGAAAATCTTGATTGTCTCCCCCTTGCGCAGTTTATCCGTGAAGCCGAAGTAGGCCATGTCGGGGCGACCTGCCGGGCCATAGACCGTAAAGAAGCGCAGACCGGTCGAGGGGATGTTGTAGAGCTTCGAGTAGGCGTGAGCCATCAGCTCGTTCGACTTCTTGGTGGCAGCGTATAGCGAGACGGGATTATCTACTTTGTCGTCGGTTGAGTAGGGTACCTTCTTATTACTGCCATATACAGACGACGAGGAGGCATAGACCAGGTGCTCTACCCCGCTTTTGCCTCCGTCGTAACTATGGCGGCACGCCTCCAGGATATTGTAAAACCCAATCAGGTTGCTCTCGATATAGGCCTCGGGATTGGTAATCGAGTAGCGAACACCTGCTTGGGCAGCCAGATTAACCACCACATCGAACTCATGCTCCGCAAAGAGCGAGTCGATCAATCCCTTGTCGGCCAAATTCCCCTTCACGAAGAGCCATGAGCACTCGGGATGACGAGCGGCAGCCTCTTCCAACTCTTTGAGGCGATACTCCTTGATGCGTACATCGTAGTAGTCGTTTACGCTGTCCAAACCGACAATCAGAGCCCCGGGCTCCTCTTCGAGCAGTCTTAAGACCAATCTCGACCCGATAAAACCGGCTGCACCGGTAACCAAAATTCGCTTCATAAGTTGCCTCTATCTTTTTATGTGTAATTATTTTAACAGGAATATGAAAAAGTCTTTCGGATTGATATGATCTATTCCTGCAGCTGTGATTTATTTCGTTTTAAGCAATTTTTTCCGGATATTCAAGTTCTTTGTCTATCTTCTCAAAGACAGAATTATTGCTTTTGAATTCAGGTACAATCATTTTCATTCTGCGTACAGAACCCATAACATCTCCCTGTTTGGCGATGTCGACTAATTCGCGATATTGCTCCTCAACAGTCTGGAAATCGTACTCGCGCACCTTTGCAATTTTGATTTTCTTATGGTCAGTGGGAATGGTATTCTCTTCGTTAGAGAGCACCTCTTCGTAGAGCTTTTCCCCGGGGCGTAAACCGGTAAATTTAATTTCTATATCCTTGCCCGGGACATAGCCTGCCAACTTGATCATTCTCTCTGCAAGGTGTACAATCATAACCGGTTCCCCCATTTCAAAAACGAATATCTCGTTGCCGTTACTCATTGTCGCCGCGTCCATTACCAGACGACAAGCTTCGGGGATAGTCATAAAGAAGCGGTTGATCTTAGGATGGGTAACTGTTACGGGGCCTCCCTCCTCTATCTGTTTGCGGAAGTGAGGAATAACACTACCATTACTACCCAAAACATTGCCAAAACGGGTCGTGACAAATTTTGTCTTTCCCCCGATTGATCCATTTTCGATCGCTACTCCCAAACTTTGGCAATAGATTTCGGCCAAACGCTTTGAGCAACCCATAACATTTGTAGGATTTACCGCTTTATCGGTAGAAATCATAACCATCTTCTCTACCCCATTCTTTACGCATAAATCTGCTACATTCTTTGACCCAAGTACATTGCTTAATACAGCTTCGCACGGGTTCTCCTCCATCAAGGGTACATGCTTGTATGCTGCCGCATGGAATACAACCTCGGGCTTATATCGATCGAAGGCAACTTGTAATCTCTTTGTTGAGCGAACATCTCCGATAAAGGGAACAAAATCGAGTGATGGGTACTTCTTCTCCAACTCTAAGCGAATTTCGTGAAGTGGAGTCTCCGCTATGTCAAAGATGATAAGCTTCGAGGCCCCAAGGTCAGCCATCTGACGGCAAATCTCGCTACCAATAGAGCCGGCACCTCCTGTTACCATCACACTTTTACCATGGAAGTTGTTATAAATCTCTTCACGATTAATCGTAATTTCATCTCGGCCCAAAAGATCTTCAATGCGGATGTTACGCATTTTCATCTTATTGAGATCGTCTCCCTGAAATTCATCCACCTGAGGGGCTACCAACACCCTAATTGCACCATCTTTCCGCTCTGCGCAGTATTTAATAAGTCTTTCTTTCTCGGACTTTACGTCATCATCGGTGGCGAATAAGAGTGTGTCTGCTTGACTTAATTCAAGCACCTTTTCAACATCCTTCTCATTGCAAAAGTAATAGGCTTTGTGTTCGGAAATTTTATACCCGCCCATCTTTGTCCCATAGGTAAGGAAACCAACGATGTGGTAATGGCTGCTATTAAACATTCGGGTCGTCAAGGCTACGCTTTTGTCGCCAACGCCATAGACAAGTACGCGACGACGCTTGTCATAGGAGCGCATAACAATCCAATTGTAGATTGCAATCATCACAACTCTCACCCCAACGAGGGTTGTTAGAGAGATGAGCATGTCAAGACCTACCCCCAGCCAAATGATTTTTCCATTCAATTGTATTGCCGGAATAGTGTGCAAAAGAATAGAGAAAATAGAAGATTTCAGTAATACAGATGCGCCTATTGAGGTTAAGCCTTGCAGTGTGGAGTGTCGAATAATATGGCGATAGGTGTGGAATACATAAAAACAAAATAGATTCACTATCAGAGAAGCAGCAAGCATCCACAGCATTCCATGCTTTGTAACAACTCCCTCGGCGGAAAAATAGCGTACAGTGACAATAGCAATTATGGAAGAAATTAATGCAATTGTCAGGTCAATACACAAGACGACCCAATAGCTTAAATAACGATTTTTCAAATACCTTTTCATTTTGGATTTTGGGCTTTTGAAATATTCTTATATTCAGGTTTGAATGTAGATATGCGATAAAAATATCTGCAACTTTGTATTTATCTAATTGTGCTTAGAAATCAGTACGCATTATATTCCCATCGTTAAATTTTTACTTCGATTTTTTCGAGGAAGGCGGTGGGGATGTAGCTGGTGGCTACGGCGGCGATGCCCTCGATGGCTACGATCAGGCGGTGGTTGCCCTTGATGCGCTTGATGTAGCCCTCGGCTCCTTTGAAGGGGCCGTCGGTGACCCGTACGCGCTCGCCGGTTGTCCACCCGGTCGAGATATCTCCCAGGTACTCCAGCCTTGCGTCGTCGAGCGATGTTACGCTGATGAAGATCTGCATTTCACGCTCGGGAATCGCCGTCGGCGTTTTCGTTTCGCGGTCGGCATAGAGCATTGCTTCACCTCTCAGGCGTTGCTGCAACCGAAGAATCTGCTCCTCGCTGCTGCGGATGAAGATGAGCGACGAGATGGCCGGTTGGCGTCTTTTAATCTTCACGCCTCTGACGACTTTTTCGACGGTATGCATCGGGAGATAGGACTCCATCTGCTCCTCGTGCGCCATGGCCGCCACGCGTGCCGTGCGGTTGTAAAAGACCTTAAAGGCATACCATGCCGGCTTTGCGCTCTCTTCCACCATTCTTGCTCTCAACTTCCCTTCGTGTATGTACACACCTTCTATTCCCTCATCTTCGGGTCGTATGATGCTCCAAAGATGAGGCAGGTGAGATCAGGTCGGCTCTTTCCGACTCGCGATGCCGTCCTCGATCCGAGGCGGTGATTCGTGATCCCGAGTGTTTGAAGGCGTATATGCACACTCTGTATATTGTGCGCAAAGTTAGAAAAAAATAACCCGAAAAACAAAACTATTTATTATTAAATATAGGTGCTAAAATTTTATTCTTTTGTAATGTGTTGATTCAAAGTGAATTAGGGGGGGGTAATTGAAGCAATTTTATCGTGTTTTCATTCGTCGTATCCGCTCTTTAATAGGTTAAAAAGACGATTTTATTGTCGTTTTTGATGTGCCCGAGATATAGTTTTTTTGATGAGCCCGAGATATTGCTTTCAAAAAGCGCCTTTGGGAACATGGATGTAAAATTCATTCGATTGGCTCGCGAAAATTTCTCAAATTCCTAAAATTGGCTAACTTTGTGAGAAAATCAGTGTGTCCTATGAAGCGATTATTGGCTTTGGTGTGTCTCCTTTGGAGTGGATTGGCGATGGCCGAGAGTTATACCCTGCTCTCGCCCGATGGTAGGTTGAAGTGTGAGATTAGCACGGGTGACGGTCTCTGTTACTCGGTGTCGTTGGATGGCCGGCAGCTGATCTCGGACTCCCCCATCAGCCTTACGACAGGCGAAGGAGAGTTGCTCCCCTCTCGCCGGGGGAAGATTCGAAAGGTAAGGGAGATAGAGGTTGATGAGGAGGTGGAGACTCCCTTCTATCAAACCTCTACACTTCGCAATCATTATCACGAACTTACACTACGCATAAGTCGCTTTTGGAACATCCAGTTTCGAGCTTACGATGATGGTGTGGCCTACCGTTGGACGACGACTCGAACGACCCCCTTTACGATTCAGTCGGAACAGGTGGCCTATCGCTTTTCGGAGGATTGGGTGACCTCGACGCCCTATGTACAGCACCGCCACGATGGGGATATTGAGAAGCAGCTCTTCAACTCCTTCGAAAATACCTACACGACAGCTCCCCTCTCGCAGATGGATCCCTCCCGGTTGAGTCTCCTTCCGCTGGTGGTTGATGCGGGCGAGGGGTATAAAATTTGCCTGACAGAGAGCGACTTGGAGAGCTATCCCGGTCTCTACCTCTACAATCCTGCGGGCGAGCAGGGGTTGCAGGGTTACTTTGCCCGCTACCCCGCCCGGGAGGAGCGCGGCGGTCATAACGACCTGCAGATGATGGTAACCGAGCGTGAGGAGTATCTGGCGCGTGTCGAAGGCCCCCGTACCTTTCCCTGGCGTGTGGCCATCGTCACCCGCTCCGATGCCGACTTGGCGGCCTCGCATCTGAACTACCTGCTCGGGGCCCCCAACCGCATCGGTTCGACCGAATGGATCAAGCCCGGCAAGGTGGCCTGGGAGTGGTGGAACGATTGGAACATCCGCGGGGTCGATTTCGCCTCGGGAATCAATACGGCTACTTATAAACACTATATCGATTTTGCAGCCGAGCGCGGCATCGAGTATGTGATTTTGGATGAGGGTTGGTCGGTGCATGGTGCCGCCGACCTGATGCAGGTGGTGCCCGAAATCGACCTGAAGGAGTTGGTGCGCTATGCCGACGAGCGCGGTGTCGGCATCATTATATGGGCCGGTTATCTCGCCTTTGAACGCGATATGGAGGCTGTCTGCCGCCACTATGCCGAGATGGGTATCAAGGGTTTCAAGATCGATTTCATGGATCGTGACGACCAGCCGATGGTCGAGTTCAACCACCGCGCAGCGGCCACGGCCGCCCGCTATCGCCTTGTGGTTGATCTCCACGGCATGTATAAGCCCGGCGGATTCAATCGCACCTACCCCAATGCCCTTAACTTTGAGGGTGTACACGGTCTGGAGCAGATGAAGTGGAGCCCCACGACGGTAGACCAGGTGAGCTACGATGTGATGGTTCCCTTTATTCGTCAGGTGGCGGGCCCCATCGACTATACGCAGGGTGCGATGCGCAATGCTACGCGCAACAGCTACTACCCCTCCTACTCCGAGCCGATGAGTCAGGGCACACGCGCCCGTCAGTTGGCTCTCTATGTGGTCTTCTTCTCGCCTCTCAATATGCTCTGCGACTCCCCCACCAACTACCGTCGTGAGGCCGAGTGTTGCGATATGATCGCTTCGATTCCCACCACCTGGGACGAAACGCGCATCCTGGCTGCCGAGATGGGCCGCTACATCGTTACGGCCCGCCGTAAGGGGAATACCTGGTATGTGGGCGGAATCACCGACTGGACGGCTCGCGACTTCCTGCTCGACCTTCGAGAGTTGGATCTGGACGGGGGTACGATTACCCTCTTTGCCGATGGAGTAAATGCCGAGCGCGCTGCCTCCGATTACCGATGCAGCACGCTCGACGGCTCCTCTCCAATTGCTATTCGCTTGGCCTCGGGAGGCGGATTTTTGGCCCGCATTACTCGTTAGCGGTGAGACTTACCGTGAAGATCTCCTGGCGATCCCACTCGGCCCAATAGCGTAAGGCGCAGCGACGGATGTGCTCCCAATAGGAGGGAGTACCCCGTCCGAAGTCGGCAATACCCTCTTTGATGTCTACCTCCAATCGCTTGAGGTAGTGCTCGTTGAGTGTGAGCGTCAAGTGCTTCTCGCCGCAGATAAATTGGGCCTTGGGGAGTGTGTGTGATGAGGTCAAGGTGCGAAAGTTTCCGTGCCCGAGGGTGGCTCCGGTAGCTACCTGCAATCCATCGTTCATGCAGCTTACGGGAGGGTGCGAACCGGCGTAGGAGATCACCTCGACCGGCTCCCCCTCGCAGCCGAGCAATTCCAATGCCCGCAGCCCCATCTTCACGCCCAGGATGGCGTAGATGCCCAGATGGCCATGTAGTTCTCCCGTCAGCACCGTGGCTCGCCACTCTTTGATGCCGAATCGCTCGATGGTCGATTCGACGAAGGGGCGGATGTCGTGTTGGTAGAGCCCTGCCTCGGTAGGAAAGCCCTCGAAGATCACCTCACCGCAGGGGAGGTGTTCGGGGTGTGTTTCGTGTTTTGTCATAGCGGTAAATGGTTTGCATGCCGAAAAACAAATCTCCTGCCAAGATGCGCAGGAATTTTTTTCGTGCCCTAATCTGCTAATCTTAAATCGGTTGTGAATATGTCGTAAAAAATAGTTGCGATTTTTCTTTGCAAAATTTTGCAGAATCGAAAATTAGCTCTATATTTGCACTCGCAAAAGCAAAATACTGCGGAAATAGCTCAGTTGGTAGAGCACAACCTTGCCAAGGTTGGGGTCGCGAGTTCGAGTCTCGTTTTCCGCTCAAAATCAATAGGTTGGCTTAATGCCAACCTATTTGATTTTGTGAAATACGACCTCGCACGGAGCGACCCCAATGTTCCCCCTTCCAGGGGGTTAGGGGGTGTAAACAACAGTTCGCGAGAAATTGCCCACGAGCATCGTGGGCTCGAGTCTCGTTTTCCGCTCCAAAACATAAACGACAGCTAATCGGCTGTCGTTTATGTTTTGTCGCGGAAGGGCCGCGATTATGTTGACAATCCACCCAAACCCTCCTTTGAAAAGGAGGGCTTTGATTTTGGAATACGGACTCGCACGGAGCAACCCCAAAGTTC
>JAZUQP010000005.1:0-3131 GCA_045605785.1 Alistipes sp.
TGGGTCACCGCGTGGCTCATGGTGGCGAGTACTTCCCCGAGAGCTGTCTGATTGACGAGGAGGTGAAGGCCAAGATCCAGGAGCTGTGCGTCATCGCCCCGCTTCACAACCCCGCCAGCCTGCAGGGTATCGAGGCCATCGGGTCCGTGCTGCCCGGCGTAAAGCAGGTCGCCGTATTCGACACCTCGTTCCACCAGACGATTCCCGCTATCAACTACATGTATGCCCTCCCCTACGAGTACTATGAGAAGTATCGCATCCGCAAGTATGGTTTCCACGGCACGAGCCACAAGTATGTAGCGCGTCGCGGAGCCGAGTTTGCCGGTCTGGACTTTAACAACTCGAAGATTATCACCTGCCATGTGGGTAACGGTGGCTCGATTACTGCCGTGAAGAACGGTAAGTCGTACGACACCTCGATGGGCTTCTCGCCGCTCGATGGTCTGGCCATGGGTACCCGTTGCGGCTCGGTGGATGCCAGCGCCATCACCTATATCGGTCAGAAGGAGGGCATGTCGCTCGCCGAGCTCGATGTGATGATGAACAAGAAGTCGGGTGTACTCGGCATCACGGGCCTCTCGAGCGATATGCGCGATATTGATGCTGCCTACGAGGCCGGCAACGAGCGCGCCATCCTGGCTCGTGACCTCTACTACAACCGCATCAAGAAGTTCGTGGGCTCCTATGCTGCCGAGATGGGTGGTGTCGATTTGATTGTCTTCACGGGTGGTGTAGGCGAGAACTCGAAGGAGATTCGCGAGGAGGTTTGCACCGGCCTGGAGTTCATGGGCGTGGAGTTCGACCCCTCGTTGAACAATGTGCGTGGCGAGGATACCATCCTCTCGAAGCCCACTTCGAAGGTCAAGGTGGCCATCATCGCCACCAACGAGGAGCTGGTAATTGCAACCGATACCTATAATTTGGTCAAATAATTTACAACAAATAAAATAACACTATTGCTATGATTAAGCATTTGGATGAGATTGTTGCCGCGGCAGTTGCCCGTGGTAAGAAGAAGATGATTGTTGCCTATGGTCAGGACACCCACTCGATTGGTGCCACCGACATGGCTATCAAGGCCGGTCTGGCCGAGGTAACCCTGGTGGGTGACCCCGAGGAGATCAAGAAGTCGTGCGAGGCCGAGGGTGTGGATATCAACCAGTACACCATCATCCCCGAGTCGGAGGATGTAAAGGCTGTGGAGATTGCCGTGAAGGCCGTACACAACGGTGAGTACGATGTCCTGATGAAGGGTGTGGTTCCCACCGATAAGTACATGCGCGGCATTCTGAACAAGGAGTGGGGTCTGTTGCCCGCCGGCACCACCTTGAGCCATGTGACCGTATTGGAGGTTCCCGCTTATCACAAGCTGCTGGTAGTGAGCGATGTGGCCGTTCTGCCCTGTCCTACCATCGACCAGAAGAAGCAGATTGCCAAGTACCTCATCGAGATTGCCAACAATCTCGGCATCGACTGCCCGAAGGTGGCTCTGCTGGCTCCCAGTGAGCAGCTCCTGCCCAAGGTGGTAAGCTCGGTAGAGGCTGCCGCTCTCTCGGAGATGGGTCAGAATGGTGAGCTGGGCAACGCCCTCTTCCAGGGTCCGTTGGCCCTCGATGTTGCCATCGACATGGAGAGCGTGAAGATCAAGAAGCTGACGGGTCCCGTAGCCGGTGATGCCGACTGTCTGCTCTTCCCCAACCTCGAGAGTGGTAATGTATTCTTCAAGGCTTGCTCGAAGTTCGGCGGTGCCGAGCTCGCAGCCATGGTAGCCGGTCCTACGGCTCCCTGCGTGCTCACCTCGCGTGGTGACTCGACCAAGACGAAGCTCTACTCGATTGCTCTGGCCTGCTTGTCGGCCAAGTAGTATATGCCCTAACTTCAACTAAACCAGCCTAAAACACTAAACCGAACCTAATTATGGCATATAAAATTTTAGCAATCAACCCGGGCTCGACCTCGACCAAGGCCGCCCTTTATGAGGACGACAAGGCCGTTATGGAGCTCACCCTTCGCCACTCGGTGGAGGAGATCAGCCGCTTTCAGGGTATCATCGACCAGCTCGAGTGGCGTCGTGATTTGATTCTCGATGCCCTCAAGGAGAAGGGTTGCAAGGTAGAGGAGCTCTCGGCCGTAATCGGTCGCGGAGGTCTGATCAAGCCCATCGAGGGCGGTGTCTACGAGGTGAACGATGTGCTGCGTCACGACCTGCACAACGCCCAGCGTCAGCACGCCTCCAATCTCGGCGGTCTGATTGCCGACGAGATCGCCCGCGTGGCAGGGGTTAAGGCCTATATTGCCGACCCCGTAGTGGTGGATGAGATGATCCCCGAGGCTCGCTTCACGGGCCTTCCCGAGTGTCCCCGCGTCTCGATTTTCCATGCGCTGAACCAGAAGGCCACGGCCCGTATCTACGCCAAGGAGGTGGGCAAGCGCTATGAGGATCTGAACCTGATTGTTGCCCACATGGGTGGCGGTATCTCGGTCAGCGCCCACCGCAAGGGTCGTGTGATCGACACCAACAACGCCCTCACGGGTGACGGCCCCTTCTCGCCCGAGCGTGCCGGCTCGCTGCCCGCCGATGAGCTGCTCGAGCTCTGCTTCTCGGGCAAGTACACCAAGTCGGAGTTGCTGCGCATGTTCGCCGGCAAGGGTGGTCTGGTGGCTCACCTCGGTACGAGCTCCGTGCAGGAGATTTGCGAGGTGCGCATCGAGAAGGAGAACGATGAGCATGCCCGTCAGGTGATGGAGGCGATGTGCTTTGCCATTGCCAAGAACATCGGCGGTATGGCAACCATCCTCTGCGGTAAGGTTGATGCCATCATCCTCACCGGCGGTATCGCCTACAACGACTATGTCAATGTTCGCGTGAAGGAGGCTTGCGAGTTCATCGCACCTGTACACATCTATCCCGGCGAGAACGAGCTTTCGGCTCTTTCGATGAACGCTCTGATGGTGTTGAAGGGGGAGATTGATCCCAAGGTCTACATCTAATTTTCGATTTTATACTTTGTCGTGAAAAGGCCTCTCTGCGGCCGCTAACTCTAAAACCAACAATGGGCAGTACCAAAAAGTACAGCCCATCGTTGTTTTTAGGGCCGTGCGTTGCATAGTGACAAGTCGGCTCGTAGCCA
>JAZUQP010000006.1:0-30761 GCA_045605785.1 Alistipes sp.
CTCGTCGCCATTATTCTTTATTACGGTTGATCCCGTAAGAATAAACTGACCTTTTAGACCTCTTTGGTCAACTGCATTGCGTACAGCATCCCACAAAATAGGGACATCCTGCCACTCGTCGATTAGCCGAGGTGTTTCGCCCTTTAATAGAATTGAGGGCTTTGTTCTTGCTGTAGCCAAATAACCTTCACGTTTATCAGGGTCCTGCAATTTGATAAAGCTTTTGGCTTGTTGTTCCGCAGTAGTAGTCTTACCACACCATTTCGGCCCCTTTATTTGTACGGCTCCGAAAGCTTCTAATCGCAAAGCTAGTTCATCGTCTGCTATTCTACTTAAATACTCCTTATCAGCCATATCAAAATCAATTTATACTTACTACTTGCAAATATAATGATTATTCTTTAGATAACAAAGCTAATTTACTTTTTTGTTGTATTTCAACTTGTGTTTTTGTGGTAATACAACAAGTATTTTTGCTAATATACATCTTGCAATTTTGCGGTGTCGCCATATTAATGATCTCAATTAACCACTAAACGCACATTGCAGCAATATCGCGATGATGGGCTTGTGTCGTTTATCGCATTGCCGGGTAAGATGCTATACCGAGAGTCTGACCTGCTGCTACCTTGGAGATAAACTATGTCGCTCCATTCGCCCACCGCAACGCCGAGGACTTCCCAGCGGTTTACGGCAGACGATAACAGATTATCGCTTCAAGCGTATGTAGCGTTTTGACGACGCTAACATACGCTTGAAATATTTTCAATATATTTAATTAATTCGATATTTGCGTTCTCTTTTCTCGAAAGCAAATTTGCCTCCTTCCAATATCTGGCAAACCTCATTGTTGATGTCTGGATCCTCTAATGAACCTGATTTGTATTTCAATTGCCCATCCTCATTCCGAGCAATGATTACCTGCTCAGAATCCGAATTTACTACTAAGTTTGCATTATGAGACACAATAATAATCTGCCTATATTGCTTTATAGTTTTGAATATAGATATAAGCTCGCTTGTAATAAAACTATTATCTAGGTCATCCTCTGGTTGATCATATATAATAGTCTCACTAAACATGTTTGCTGCAATTTGTAATCGTAAGTATATAGTGCCCTGCTGACCAAATGATAGTTTGGTTATAGGTTTTCCTGCAAGAGTTACATTTATATCGTGCGAAATGAACTGTGTATACCTCTTGAAAAAAAGCTCTAATAACCTACCCCTCAAATCATCTTTAATTGCAGGATTAAAAATATTATGGTCAGTAGCTTGTGAAATAAAACCGTAAAAATCATCTAATGTTTCAATATTAAGAATTTTCTTGATTTTTTCCTCGTTGTAACTTCTTCCATCAAGCTTCTCTAATAATAGGCTATACATCTTGCATGAATCAAAATGTATATCAACAGATACATTTAAATCCTCTTGAAGAATCAAATCTAGCAATTCTTTCTTTTTGGGGTCAATCTCTACATCATGTCCCTTAAATTCATTCCACTTCTGCTCAATTAAATTAGAGTATGATTCTATACTACTCTTTATCTCAACGCCTAATTTTTTAAAAGCATCACTAGTAATGGTTTTATACTTGGTTTCTTCAACGTCTAATGCTTCTATTTGCTTAGAGAGTTCTGAGACCTTGTTCTGATACACAGAAACATTTGACAGCAATGTCGCTAAATCACCTTTATAATCTTTAAATTCATTTTTCGTATCAATGATTTCTTTCTGAATCTTTTCTCTGGCTGTTATGATGCGAGGAACAAGATTCTCTTTAATATATTTTATCGTATTAGACGTATCAATTAAAGGTATATCAACATTTTGTAGTTTAAATAATTCGTTCCATGCAGATATATTTTCATTTGTTTCAACAGTATATTTTTCAATATTTGATACCAATTGTTGAAACGCGTCTATCCACGAGTTGGTTTGATTCAACTTACCAACCCTATTCTTATAACTCTCTAACTTTTTCTTATTCTGTTCAGAGGTTATGTTGGAAATAAAGTCACTATATTTTTTTACTTCCTTAAGAATAGTTTCTCGTTTCTCTTGTGGTGTTGTATTATTTGCATTTATTATCTTGATTATTCTAAAGTATTCATTTATATCGACTTCTGCTCTTGCTAAGAAATCAGACGATATGCTATACTCATCTGTAACCCCAATCGTTTCACGTATATTTCTTGAAAATTTATCTTTATTTTGCACTAAATCTTTAATTTGACTTTGAGCAATATACATGAAAGGAACATTGGGATTGTCTGAGACCTTAAAATCTTTTGCTTCTTCAGTTATTGAAGCTTGACGACTAATAACAATATCAGAATTAAGGTTAAAATTGTCTGCTTGTGTTTGCTTATGAAAGGCTGCAGCAATATAGTTTATTAAAACGCTTTTACCAGTGCCTCTACCACCAATAATAGACACCAAATTACTATTCAAATGTAGTTCTTGTTGCGCAAAAGAAATATCTGTTTCATCAACAAATACATTGGTGTTTGTCGGTATATATATTCTTGTGAATGGGCATTTTTCTATATTATAAGTTGGATTTTCTTTTTGAATACAAACTCGTCCCTCTGGTTCATAAATAATTTGTTTCAAACCCTCAAATGTAGGATCGGCTTTAATCCATGTAATTCTATCATTTGGGAACACATTAACATGATCAAGAGTGTGAGCATCACTACCAGTTACACATGGTTTTATACTGCCATAATCATCCACTATCGCTTTTGTATCGAGTCTTCCTTGCCCTAAGAAAAAAAGGGTATCGTTTGGGTTCCCTGAGAATATCATATCTGACATTCGATATATCTCTAATCTAGTAGCTTCCATAGAGGAATGCTGAATGCCGCTATTGCCATCTCTATTACTATTGGAAACAGCAACAATAATATGATTCCTCAAAACAGGTTTTTGAAGAATACGATATAGGTCTTGGAAATTTATATTAAATTGTCCGATACCGACTTTTCTTGCAGACTCATCATCTAGTGAATTGTCATTACGAAATGCTTTACCTAACGCTATCAGATCTCTTCTTATACAAGAGTACTCTGACCCTCCATAACTAAATTTTAGACAACCCAAAAACTCTCGTTCTATGAAATCTACTGATAATTCAGGATTAAATATAACATGAATATTTATTGGCGTTTCTTGTTTGGTTACTGGGGTTATTCTCAATTCAACATTGGGAAGAATAGTTTTTCCTTGCAAACGACCCTCTGTTTGCTTCTGCTTTAAAAACAAATAGTTTTCAATTGAGAAATAATCAGTTATACCTAAGACCGCAACATCTGTTTTTTCTTCAAGTTTGGCAATATATGCTTCCCAAACAGCTTCATCATTGCCGTATTGGTCATTCTTTGCTGTACCTGGTGTATGGATATGCAAGTCCCATATACGCCATTCTGAACCTTTAGGATATTTAGTCATTATATTCTTGTTTTAAATGTTAACACAATATAGGGTGGTTGCAGAGTCCAAGTAGTTTATAAAATCCACTATTTTATATGGTCTGATAACAACTTGTTTTCTATCATTAGCCCAATCTATCTGATCCTTAGTGTCTGCAAAGATACTTGGAGCTACAAATACACATTGAGAATTTTCGAACTTGTATTTGTCTTTAAACTCCTCCAAATGTCGTGAGATAGGCCATACCTCCATCATTGTTTGTTGGCGACCTTCAGCCATTGTAACTTCAACTAAGATGCTATTTGGAGCTTCAAAACATTCAATATCGCCATTATTACCTCCTGCTGTTGATGTTGGAAGACCTTCATCATCGCAAGGATAATTAGGAACAACCTCAACCGTAGGTAGCTTAGACTTAATCGCAAGAGCAGTTAAGAACTCTAATCTTGCAGGAGCTGATATAAATTTTAAAACATTGTGGTTTGAAGAAGTTTTGTTTGCTAAATTAGAAAGCTCGGTCTTGATAGATTCCCAAGGGTAGTCTGGAAGCAACTGTGTTAATTTTTCAGCAGCATCAGTCTTGGAAATTTCCACAGATCTCAATTCAAACAAGGCATCGTCAATTGTTGACATATAGTCAAAGTACTCTTTCTCAGTAGTATACTTCGTATATGTCGCATAGTGGCTAAGTATATAATCAATCTTCTCATCTTCATTATGATTGATGTCAATAAATCTACCACCTCCTCTAAACGATATAAGACCTGTCATTCTCATTTTGCGAACAAACTCGTCCGGATATTCAGATACTATAGATTTTAGCTTAAACCTTTTAAATCCACCAAGTATCTCATTTACGCATACGTCTTCAATCACTTCATTAGATGGGCTATATCTATGTTCATTACGCAATAGCTTAATTCGTTGATATAGAGCTTCAGCATCGTTATCCTTCCAGAAAATGACTAATGGTATCTCTTGGTATGAAATTCCAGCGCCATTATACTCTGCATCTGCATTCAGCTTCTTAATAACCTGTAGCAAAAGTATTAATGGAATATTGTCATTGAGTTCCCTAATAAACGGGTTGCATCTTTGCTGTTTAGCAAAAGCTTGCATGAATGCAATCTGCTCGTTTTGGGGATTTATAATTTCTCTTGAAATCACACCTTCATTTATACTTATTGAGACTGTGTTGGAAAGGTAGTTGCCAGTCTGCGAAAACTGAATAGGCTGTTCCCACTCATAATAGACAAAGCCCAGTACTTTCATCAACTTGAATTGAGTGTCAAATCGGCTTGGCCAACCTTTTGGATAACCAGCTTCTTTGTGTCCTTTGAGATTGATGTTTACATTAGGGTCATTACGCTTGTATACCATTAATGTTTCTGCGTCAGTCAGAGGTTCATCTGCAAATTCTCCTCGCTTAGTTGATCCCCACTTTTGTTCAACAGATCTAGGAAGAATCATAGGACGGTACAATCCGACCTTAAACAATTCTCTCTCAAATAACTCGACTGTTGTATCATTAAGAATTTCGCCATCGAATCGTTTGAGTATATGCATAAAGTCTTTATATCGCTCAGGATTACGAATTGTAGTCGTATAAAGCAACGGTTTGTATTCAAGTTCTCTCGGCATATTAGTAGTTTGTTACAAGTACTTCATTAAATTGTTTAATAGAATTATCGTGGTAACTTATGTAGTTACTTTTTATAGAGTGTGTCTGATATTTTTTAGCCCAATCTATAAATATATCGTTCTGTCTGTCTTTGTAATGGGTTACATTTGATATTGCAAATCTAATGTTTCGTTCATGTAGCTGATCAAGCAACTGTAACAGTTCTTGCTCATCTTGCTCATTCCACAACTTATTGTATTCGCTAAATGTGATCAGATATGGCGGATCCAAATATACGAAGTCATTATCGGATAACTGAACTCTTTTGAGGAATGCCTTGTAGTCCATGTTATGCCATTTAGGTTTCTTACCTTTAACTTCTTGAAAATAATTCATTAATGCAGAAACAACATTTGCGTTGAAGTCAACATTACCAACAGGCAAGTTAAAATCCCCACTTTTATTGAATCTTAACATTCGATTAAATCCATATATCAAAAGTAAGTACAATATAGACATATCATCCTTTGAAGACTCGTTAAAGTCAGTCCTCATTTGTTCATAAGCACTCTTATTGTATTTGGCAAAATAAGTTTTCTTGTATTGCCTTTTTAATTCTGCGGGGATAATATCTTCTTTGTACGAATATGATAGTCCGTATTTTTTTATAAGCCCTTCTAAGTGGCTAAAAAATGACGATTGCCTATTAGCAGCTTTACACAAATATTTATGAAGACAGATGATGTAGCTATCAATATCATTTAAAAAGTATTGTTCTGCTACAGTATTCATAAATACAGAGCCTCCGCCAACAAAGGGTTCTACAAACTTACCTATGTTGGTAGGGAAGTAGGTTCTTATTTCCTCCATAAGTTTGTATTTATCACCAACATAGAATAATGGAGATCTTAAAATTTGCTCGTTCATCGTTCTACCTCCGTAATAAATAACAACTCCTTATGATCTGCGAACTCCGTCTTTCCTGTATTAAAACATCTGTGCGAGCAATCATATACAGTAGTATGGCCTCTTTCCTCAAGTATCGCTTTGATTTGTTCTAGCGTAATCTTATTCTTCGAAGAACCACTTTTTGAATCATATGTATTATTGTAAGATACAGCAATATATCTAACATTAAGGTTCTGTATTAAGTCCCTAAATGCGGCAGGGGCACTTGCGGTGCAATATGCACTCATATTTTGAGCCTTAGGTTTCATCGCAACACCAAATAGCTCAGGTTTTTGCCACTCAATTAGATTCTCATATATGTGATAGAACCTACTATACTGACGAGAGTTATATGGAGGATCAATGTATGCCACATCAGCTGTTACTTTTCGGGCGAGCATATTAGAATCTTCCTTGTGTATCTCTACCGACTTAGGCTCCAATGGTCTAATCAATTGTATAGTCAATGGATGATATGTAATTTCCTTCTTTATATACGCATCAAAATGACCAACGGTATTTGCAATTTTATCGATACTATATATCAATGATGCTAGAAGTATCGCATACTCTTTTGTTGTTAAATCAGGCTTTCGGCTTTCAATATCTTCTCTTATATAACCTATTAATTTAGAATTAAGATAATCAAAAAATTTATCGCCAAAATTTTCGGAGAAATAATTATCTCTAACTGAACCAGGTTTTATGGAATTATAATATTCTACTATTGAATACAATTTATCCAGATCATATTGACCTTTGCCAAAAAATGCCTGATATATAATATTATTAGACGACAGAAAGTCATTCATAATAATCTTGTCGGCATGAGGTATTGCGGCTTTTGAAACAGAAGCCGTGCCTGCAAACACATCGAAAAAAGTATGATAACCACCGGTATGCTCATTGATTATATCCATAATCCAACGAGTAAGCTTTGCCTTATTACCAATATATCTACGACTTTCAAGATCGAACATTTTATATCCAACCTCTGCAGCCTCTGGAAACAATGATGGCATTTTGCCGAATCTTACTTTCTCTGAGACAGATTGAATAACCTCTAACTTATATTCATTATCCCCGTCTAAGGTAAATAAAACTTTTTCCGTTCCTAATAGTACTAACGATTTATGCTCGTCACAACCATAAAGCTTTACCAACATTTGTACCTGTTCTTTAGTTGGCAATCTTCTTCCATTCTCTATTCTACTTAATAGGGTAACATCTATATTAGTGCGATTATAGACTTCTTGCAACGGCAAATTAAGTCCTTCGCGAACATCCCTTAAATATTGACCTAGCGACTCCATTTTATTTTATACTTGACAAAGTTTGTCAAAGATAAAACAAAAATATTAAATAGACGAATTTTGATATGCAAAAATGTAGGTAGGGATTATAATTTTTAATAAATAGGTAAATTGTGACAAGTTTTAAAGTGGTTAGTGATACTAACCGGTTGAAGCGTCTATCGGGTCGGAAACAAAGCAGTTGGTTAGTCGCACTAACCAACTGAAATTACCCATAAAAACCGCTCAAAATTGCCCCTTGATTTCGGTGCAAAATTGTGAAAAAATCGAGTGATACAATTATGGAAATGGCCTTTTTTGAACAGTTGCCAAATCATAAGTGATTGAAACTTTGCGTATTAAGGCTATGGTTCAAGGATTCTGGTGGCACCACGAAGAGGAAACCTTTTGGTTTCCTCTTTTTTTTGTCAATTTTAGGCCCGGCTTTGTATTGCGATCAGGAGCTATACAACAACACCAAGCATAAACAAAGAACAGAACAAAATCAAGACCAAAGACAAAGACAAGACCAAAGACAAAGGCAAAGGCAAGACCAAAGACAAAGACAAAGACCTGAACAAAAGCAAGTCCAAAGGCAAGAACAAAAGCAAGGGGCAAAGGCAAGAGCAAAGGCAAGGAGAAGGGAAGTTGCCGGGTAGTACGTCGAATTTTGCACGGAGGCGACGAAGGGGTTGTCCGTAATGGGGTGAAAATTGAGGTAGCAGAATCGACCGTTACCACGAAAATAAAAAAGTCGAGGAGATATGTACGCAACAATACCCCCTCGAAATCGGGCTACAAGAATGTAGCCTCAATCAATAAATGCACTGCAAAGGTAGGCCAAAAATTTCAAATCTCCAAATTATTTTCAAATAATTTATTCATTTTTGCAATTTTTACTCTGTTTTCACCAAAGTTTTGCTCATTATTCGACTTTTTGACTACTGATTAAGGCGCATCTGCCGCTTCTCTCTACTCATTTTACTACAAGGTCCGACATCGAGCCACGGCAACAATCAGCCTTCCATCCCGGCCATGGATAACAAAACCCTATGCGCCTGCATAGGTTTTTTTGTTAGTTTACATTATAAAGAATCGCCATACCGATGTACTCGGCAGCCTGGTCGATTCTCCAGTCGTCGGTTACGATGAAGTAATCATCCTTGATGTAGTAGTATTCTTCATCTTTGCCGATCTTTGCCCATATTTGACACATACTGCCTCTGCTTAAAGCCACACTCACCGCCTCCTTCTCGCTCGTGAAATAGGGGTGCTCTCGGATTATTTTTGAGTACTTCTCGGCATAGTCAGGATGGGCGGCCATACGACCTAAAGCACTTTCGTAGTCGTGCCCGAGGTTTACCTGGTCTCTCCCAATATCTTTCCCGTACTGTCTATGCGCCATCATTTCGGGGCTTATCTCTTTATTACTCATAGTACTATCTAATTTTATTGCAAGCGATAAAGAGGGCAGCGATGCCGACGATAAGGCTTGCGATTGCAATATACACTCGCCGACCTCCAACCGAGCCACCCAGAGCGTTTCGAGCTTGCAGCCGATAGGCTACTTCTTGTTCATGCTGACGGCCAGCAACACACCCAGCACGATGCCGAGCAGGGCGGCAAAGAGTACGCGCTGCTCGACGGGGAGCAGGAAGGTGATCGTATGGGCCGGGTACCAGAAGAGGGGGATGGTCTTCTTAAAGACGAAGCCCCACTGTGCCTCCCAATTGATACTGCGGAAGCGCTCGGCCATGGGAATGGGGGTGATGAGGGCTTTGAGCGAGCCTCCGGCAGCCGCGATATGGGCATCGGTAATCTTGTGGAAGGTCATAAAGACGGGGGCGAAGATGGTATTCATTGCCACCGAGACCGAGAGGGCCACTACCACCTTCTGCCACGAGAGGGCCTCGGCCGTGAAGTAGCCGACAGCATCGCGGAAGCCCATCGCCTCGAGGAACAGGGGCGTACCCTTCGAGAAGATGATCATCGCCATGTTGATGGCCATACCGAGGAGTCCCCACACCACCATACGGGGCAGTACGCCGAAGGTGGGCGAGGTATAGTCGCCGGTCGAGATACGGTGTCCGAGCATCTCGCCCAGCGTGGAGAGGATGCCGAACTTAAGGAAGCTCATCACCATGCCGTGAGCCGCGTTGAAGGCCTTATACCAGGCGTAGAGGGGCTCAATCAGGACAAAGGGGAGGAAGATGGCCAGGATGACCAGCGCAAACCAGAGGTCTTGTCGTTTCATTGTTTGGGTTATTTCGGGTTAGTTGTTTCGCTCCTTTTTGCGCACGACACGCACGGTGGACTGGGTCGCCTGGCGGATGAATACCCCCTCCGAGAAGGCATATTTCTGCAGCAGCTCGGGGGTGTAGCCGCGGATGGTCAGCAGCTCCATCTCCTCCATCTTGCGCACATCGAAACCCTTGTCGCGCAGGGCTCGAATCGCCTCGTCGATATGCCATGAGTTATCGATCGAGAGGCTCAAATTGACCGCCGAGTTGTGGATCAGATTCACCTTCAGACGGTACTCCGCCATCAAGCGGAAGATGGAGGAGAACTTCTCCTCCAGCACGAACGAGAAGTCGCGCGAGCGGAGCGTAAGCAGCACCTGATCCTTCTTCAGAATCAGAATCGGAATCTGCACCGGAGCCAACATGCCGCGAATCACCGTACCCGGCTTGCGCTTGTCGCCAAAGGGACGCACATAGAGGGGGATGTTCTTGTTTTGCAGCGGCTTGATGGTCTTGGGGTGGATGATCTGCGCACCGCTATAGGCCAACTCGATGGCATCGAGGTAGTGCAGCTCGTCAATCTTCACGGCGTCGGGGAAGATCTTGGGGTCGGCATTCAACACACCATCCACATCCTTCCACACCGACATCGACTCGGCATTCAGGATGTTGGCCACCACGGCTGCCGAGTAGTCCGAGCCCTCGCGCCCGAGTGTGGTGGTCGTACCGTCGGGAGCCCCGCCAATGAAGCCCTGACCCACATAGATGCGCTCGGGGAACGCCTCCAAAGCCCCCTTCAGGAGGGGTGTCGAGGCCTCGATATCGACCGCAGCATCCTTGTGGCGCTGCTCGGTACGGATGGCCTTGCGCATATCAATCCAGGCGTTGTCGATACCCACGCGGTTCAGGAACTCGGAGACGATAGTTGTCGATATCAGCTCGCCATAGGCTACAATGGCATCGTACCAAAGCTCGGCATCCTCGTTGCGATAGTCGGTCTCGGTAGCCACCTGCTCCAGCTCGGCAAAGAGTCTCTCGACGGCCGGCAGGGTCGTCGGCTTGCGCCACAAATCGTCGATAATCGAGGCGTGGTAGCTACGCAGCTCCCGAATCTCGGCCATCGAGGCCTCCTTGTCGTCCAGTTGCAGGCCACGGAAGACACGCTCCAACGCATTGGTCGTCTTGCCCATAGCCGAAACAATGATAAAAAGCTCGTTCTCGTCGCCGATGATTTTGTGCAGATTTCTCACGCCGTCGGCCGTCTTGACCGATGCGCCTCCAAACTTATATACTTTCATGGTTCTTACCCTATTATCGCAGCCTCACTCCTGCAAAGCTGCGCAGATACTTGGTGCAAAGGTAATAAAAAGATAAGAAAATAACGGGCCTTTTTCTCATAACTTTGCAAAACTTCCCGGCAACGATGCCACGAGTCGGCGACACCCTCCTCCTTCCCCAAAAAAGACCCTCCCTGCCAAAGTCGCCCGGCAAGGAGGGTAAAAGGGGGAAAATCGGTCTTTTGCAGAGACTCCCCGTGGCACTAATCGGCCGGCTTGAAGGCCTCCGAGAGGGTTACCTCCGTCGTCGGGCCATTCTCAAAACCATAGACAATGATATAGTACTCGGAGAAGCCGTTAACGGTCTTGCCCAGATCGCTTTGCGTCAGCGTCTGCGTGCCGGTAAAGGTGCGCTGCTCCAGTTGGTTGTCGTACTCGGGAATCGTCTTCTTGATCACCTCGTCGCCCCAGCTTTCGACCGAACTCTTCTTCTCGATGGTGACATAGTAGGGCTCGTCGGTCGTGGGGGTGATGGTAAACTCCACGGAGGAGCGAGTCATGGCATCAATCGTAATCGTAAAGGTGTTCGTCGAGGGGGTGGGGGCCAAAGTCGAGAAGGCGAAGTACTCCACCTCGGTGGTCATCTCACCCGTGGTCTCATCGATGCCGAAGAGGTAGATCACATACTCCGTACCCCAGGCCAATCGGGAGGCACCGATGATATTTGTGGCATCCTCTCCGCTCTTGTTGCCGCTGTTGATGTAGTATTTAATCTGATCCAACCAGGAGCCGCCATAGGAGATGGCATCTCTCTCCCAACTCGATTTGTTGTAGTCGTATACGGCCTGCAGATTCGAAGCATAGTTCTCCTCCCAAACCTCTTTGGTGAAACCGCCCCAAATGTACTTGGTATCGGCAAGCAGCGTAATATCGACCAGAGCATTGCACCAGGTAGGCTCGCTGATGGTCACCTCAAAGGCCTCCTCGGGCAGCGGCTGATGGGTCGTGCCGGGCTGGAAAGCCTCCGACAAGAAGACCTCCGTCGTCGGGCCGTTGTCATAACCCCAAACGACCACCTGATACTCCTTGAAACCGTTGACGGTCTTGTTCAGGTCGGCATTCGTCAGGTTTACGGTACCGTTGAAGACCGTGGCCTGAAGCTGCTCTTCGGTCTTCGAATAGGAGAGATCGTAGATCATATCCTCCATCGTCTCCTCTTTTCCTTCGCCGAAACGGGCCAAATAGTCCGTGGTCTGAATCGACACGAAGTAGGGATCCTCGTTGGTGGTCTCCACGGTGAAATCTACCGTCGACTTGTCGGTCAGATTGATCGTAATCGAGATTTCGTTCGACGAGGGGTTGGGGGTCGATGTCGAGAAGGGAATCGCTACAATCTCCGAGGTCTGCTCACCCTGTTCGTTCGTGGCGAAGCAGTAGACATAGTAATCCTCCGACCAGCGCAGGTTGCGAATCTCGCTGGCAGCAACGGCCTGCTCACCCGTACGCCAATAGTTCTTCATGTAGTAGGCCCAATTCTCGGGGTCACCATCGAAGGTCAGGGCATCACCTCTCCAAACCTCGATATTGTCCTCGATGATGGCCGCCGGATTGCCGGCATATCGGGAGTCGTAGAGCTCCTTGGAGCAGATGTCGCAAATCCAATTGGCCTCGTCACTCGACGGCTTGACCAGAATAACGGCATCGCGCCAAGTAGCAGAGCCCTCCTGCAACGCCAACTCAATGGTGTAGGGGAACTCCGGCTCGGGAATCGCCTCGGTCGTTGCGCTCTTCAAGGCTACATCCCCCGTAAGCTTTTGTTTGTCGGGGTCATAACCAAACGCCACCACATAGTAGCGGGTTTCGGCCTCCAACTCGGCAGCGGAGATGGTTTGGGTCCCACGAATCAGCTTCGAGGCGAAATCGGGAGCTGCGACAAGCTGCTCAACCAGAGCAGCCGCCGAATCGTTGCCCACCTCTGCCTCGGTATGGATGCCGGCGTAGTAGGAGGCCTCCTTGTCCGAAGGGGTGATGGCGGCCTTTATCGACGATTCGGTCACCTTGCCGATTTCGATGCTCAGCTCCAGCTTCGTTTCGGGAGTTGGCTTAACTTCTTCCTCATTGGAGTCGGTGCAGGCGGGGGCTACCGACATCAAAAGCAGGGCTGCAAACAGGTGCCTGGCTTTCAACATTTCACTAACGCTTTTCATAAGTGGTTATTTTTTGAAATTTTATCTTCTACTTTTATCTGTCAATCAGTTCTTCGGGCGCGGTTTGGTGGTGAAGGGGTGAACAAAGAGATCGGTTGTGGGGCCATCGTCGCCTATACCGAAGATAAAGACGGCATACTCCTTGTTCTCCTTGAGCATCAGGTTGCGCTCGTAGCGGGGATTGAAGGTCGTCTGACCCTGCTGGGTCATTTGGTCGAGAATCTCGGCCGAGCCTCTCTGCGTATTCATCAGAATCTCATACATGATCTGCTGGGGCGTCATCTGGCTCACCTCAACCAGGTAGTCGTACCAATCCTTGTTGGTAATCGTCACAAAGAACTTCTCGTCGAGGTTCTTGGGCGTGATTACGGCATTCACCTCATAGCCCACAAATGCCGTGGTCTCGGTGCGCTCCTCGACCCATACGGGCTCCTCGACCACCACCTCGAAGGTGTTGTCCGAAGCGACCGGCTTGCTCGTCTTGAAGCGTTTTTTGGTCATCGGAACCGTGATCTCGCCACTCGCCTCCAAACCATAGGTATAGATCATGTACTCGGTATCCCAATGGAGCAGGTAGCAGATAGCATCCGACGAGATGGCCGTGGTGCCGGAAGTAAGATCGATGGCAATGATCTCCTCGAGGGGCACCTCATAGGTTCCGGAGTTAAAGAGCCAGTAGGCGAAGTCGTATTGGTGCAGGCGGTTGTCGCTCTCCTCATACTGGGTTACATAGTCCGAGTAGGGAATGAGCCAATAATAATAGGTGAGGCTCTGATCGGGCGGCGTGATCGTAAAGTCGGCCGCAAGTCCGGATACATTCTCCACCTCGATCGAGAACTCCTCGGGCGAATCGGGTGTCGTGATGCGGTCGGAACGATACAACGAGCCGGTAACCTGCTCGAAGAGCTCGCTATACGAGAAGTAGATCAAACGGTAGTGCGAGTGTCCGATCAGACCTCCGTAGTTGAAAGTCTGGGTATCGGTATAGAGAAAATTCTCGAACGACTCATCTTCCAATATCGAATAGAGCAAATCCTCGTCGCTCACACCCAGCTGGGCCTCGGTATCGGAGTAGAGGCGTGCGTAATAGAGGGGCATATCGACGGGAGGCGTAATGGTCAGCGTCAGGGAGTTGTAGGTAAGATCATCAATCGTCACCACAAACTCCAGCCCGTTCTTTCCGTCATTCGGTTCGGGTTGGGTCCCATCGGTGTTGTCGTTCGAACATCCGGCCAAAAGGGCCATACTCAGCAGCGAACAGGTCGCCATGAGCCGTCCAAAAGTGAAGAGTTTTTTCATAAAAAACAGCAATTTTAAAATTTCAATTGCGAATCTATGAAAAAAATAACAAAAAACCAAATTTTGTGTGAAAAAATTAACAATATGCCTCAAAAGAGGAAAAAAATCGAAAAATCGGGAGAGTGTCACAAAATTTGTCTATATTTACGAAATTTTAGGTACTAAAAAATTATGTATAACGAACTGAAAAGTGCAGTCGAGGCGGCCTGGGCCGACCGCGAGCTGCTGAAAGAGAATACCACACAGGCGGCCATTCGTCGCGTCGTGGAGCTGGTCGACAAGGGCGAGCTGCGCACGGCCGAGCCCCTCGATGCGGAGAAGAGCCTCTGGCAGGTGAACGAATGGGTCAAGAAGGCCATCATCCTCTACTTCCCCATCCAACCCATGCGCAAGATGGAGGCGGGCGAGTTGGAGTGGTACGACAAGATGGAGCTCAAGCACGGCTACGAGGAGTTGGGCGTGCGCGTCGTACCCCACGCCGTGGCCCGCTACGGCGCCTACATCGCCCCGGGAGCCATCCTCATGCCCTCGTATGTCAACATTGGCGCCTATGTCGATACGGGCACGATGGTCGATACCTGGGCCACGGTGGGCTCCTGCGCCCAGATTGGCAAGCATGTTCACCTCTCGGGAGGCGTCGGCATCGGCGGCGTGCTGGAGCCCGTACAGGCCGCTCCGGTCATCATCGAGGACAACTGCTTCATCGGCTCGCGCGCCATCGTGGTCGAGGGGGCGCACATCTGCCGCGAGGCGGTTCTCGGCTCGAATGTCGTCATCACGGGCTCGACCCACATCATCGATGTGACGGGTGAGGAGCCCGTCACCTACAAGGGGTATGTACCCCCCCGCTCGGTGGTCGTTCCGGGAAGCTACAAGAAGCGATTTCCGGCCGGCGAGTACAGCGTGTCGTGTGCCCTGATTATCGGCCGTCGCAAGGAGTCCACCGACAAGAAGACCTCGCTCAACGACGCCCTGCGCGACTTCGGCGTGAGCGTATAGTCCCCACAACGCCCTTGCGATGAAGTGCTACCATTTCGAGAGCCTCACAAGTACCAACGACGAGGCGCGCAACCCCCGCTACCGCGAGGGCGACCTCCTCGTGGCCGAGCACCAGAGCGCCGGCCGTGGGCAGCGTGGCCACACCTGGACAAGCGGCGAGGGGATGAACCTCACCGCCTCGCTGCTGCTCGAGCCCCGTTTCCTGCCCGTGCGTGAGCAGTTCTCGATCTCGCGCATGGCGGCCCTCGCCCTCTGCGACCTGTTGGAGGGGGAGGGGCTCACTCCGCGCATCAAGTGGACCAACGACATCTACCTGGGCGACCGAAAGGTGGCCGGCATCCTGATCGAGCACTCGCTCGAGGGGAATCAATTGGGGCGCACCATCATCGGCATCGGGCTCAACATCAACCAAACGGAGTTCGACCCCGCACTCCCCAACCCCATTTCGATGGCACAGGCTGCCGACCGCCGATTCAACCGCGAGGAGCTCACCCAAAGGCTCCACACCCTGCTGATGAGTCGCTACGAGGCCCTGCGCAAGGGGGATTCGCTCGATGACGACTACCAACGCCGCCTCTACCGACTCCATGAGCCGCAACGCTTTCGGCTCCCCTCGGGCGAGGAGTTCCTCGGCACGATACGAAGGGTGGCCCCCATGGGGGATTTGGAGGTCGAACACCCCGAGGGCGAGGTACGAAGCTACCTCTTCCGCGAAATCGAATTTCTGATTTCGACCCGCGACAGAGAGTAATTTGCAACAAAAAATTGAGTTTCGGCACGAATTTTCGGCAGGCAACTGTTGGTTGTTACCAAAATAACAACTATATTTGCATGATTGAAGACCGTGTGTAGAGAAAAACTAATCTCATAATACCGTAAAACTATGAACATTCCTTCGAATTTGAAGTACTCCAACGACCACGAGTGGTGCCGCGTGGAGGGTGAGTTTGCCTATGTGGGCATTACCGATTTTGCACAGAGCCAGCTGGGTGACATCGTCTTTGTCGATGTTCCTACCGTAGGCGAGACCCTCGCTGCCGGTGATATCTTCGGCTCGATCGAGGCGGTAAAGACCGTAAGCGACGCCTTCATCCCCGTAAGCGGTGAGGTGGTTGAGTTCAACGATGCCGTGGATGCCGATCCCGCCCTGGTAAACAAGGATCCCTATGGCGAGGGTTGGATGATCAAGGTGCGCCTCTCGGCCCCCGAGGAGGTTGATACGCTCCTGACCGACGCACAGTACGCCGAGCTGATTGGCTAATCGGCCTGCGCCCAAAGAGCACCGACGGCCCAACCCGATTGTGCCGTCGGGCTTCCTTATGCAGAGCCCGGTCCCAAAGCTCCCCGTAAGTCAAAATGCGAACAACAGAGATTCAAGCAACAAAAAATAGAACAATTAAAAACAAAATTAAAGATGGCTTTTTTAACTGACGAAAAACTCGTTATCGTTGGTGCCGCCGGCATGATCGGCTCCAACATGGTTCAGACCGCTTTGATGATGAACCTCACTTCGAACATCTGCCTGTACGATGTATTCTCGCCCGAGGGTGTGGCCGAGGAGATGCGCCAGAGCGGCTTCGACGGTGCGAACATCACCGCCACGACCGATGTGGCCGAGGCCTTCAAGGATGCCAAGTACATCATCTCGTCGGGTGGTGCTCCCCGCAAGGAGGGCATGACGCGCGAGGACCTGCTGAAGGGTAACTGCGAGATCGCCGAGCAGCTCGGTAAGAACATCAAGACCTACTGCCCCGATGTGAAGCATGTAATCATCATCTTCAACCCCGCCGACCTCACCGGTCTGGTAACCCTGCTCTACTCGGGCCTGAAGCCCTCGCAGGTGACGACGCTGGCCGCTCTCGACACCACCCGTCTGCAGAGCGCCCTGGCCAAGAAGTTCGGCGTAAAGCAGAACGAGATCGAGGGTTGCGCTACCTACGGCGGCCACGGTGAGCAGATGGCCGTATTCGGCAGCGCCGTGAAGATTGCCGGTCGTAAGCTCAACGACATCATCGGCACCGAGGAGTTCCCCGAGGCCGAGTGGGAGCAGATGAAGAAGGATGTAACGCAGGGTGGCGCCGCCATCATCAAGCTGCGTGGTCGCTCGTCGTTCCAGAGCCCCTCCTACCTCTCGGTAGAGATGATTCGCTCGGTGATGGGTGGCGAGAAGTTCCGCTTCCCCGCCGGTACCTATGTATCGAACGAGAAGTACAACCACATCATGATGGCCATGGACACCACGCTCGACGCCAACGGTTGCAGCTACCGCATGCCCGAGGGTACGGCCGAGGAGATTGCCAAGCTCGACGCCAGCTACGCTCACCTCTGCAAGATGCGCGACGAGCTCGTAACGCTGAACATCGTTCCTGCTATCGAGAAGTGGTCGGAGATCAACCCCAATTTATAATTTTATAGGGCAAATTTCACCTTGCCTTGTTCGCTCCGAATGGGAAATACGAAAGTATGTCCCATCCGGGGCGAACTTCGTTAAGTCGAAATTTCTTCCTCTAAAATCAAAAATTGCCCTATGGAGAAGTTTGTACCACACAAGATTGATGACCGGGGGTCGTTCGAGGGCGACCTGCTGGGGGATGTGAAGGCGGGATTCCCCTCGCCGGCGGAGGATTTACGCGAGAAGTTGGACCTCGTCAAGCTCCTTGTCACGCACAAGGCCTCGACCTTCTTTTTCCGCGTGAGTGGTGTCTCGATGGTCGATGCGGCGCTCGACGAGGGCGACATCATCATCGTAGACCGCGCCATCGACCCCTACAACAACTGCAAGGCGGTCTGCTTCATCGATGGCGAATATACGGTCAAGCGGGTGGAGATAACCGGCAATTCGATTCGACTGATGCCCGCCAACGAGCACAACAGCGCCTATAAACCCATCGTGGTGACACCCGAGAATGAGTTTATCATCTGGGGCGTGGTTACCTACACCATCAAAAAGATGTAGCGGTGTTTGCCCTGGCCGATTGTAACAACTTCTACGCTTCGTGCGAGCGGGTCTTTCGACCCGACTTGCAGGGAAAGCCCATCATCGTGCTCTCGAGCAACGACGGGTGCGCCATTGCGCGGAGCAACGAGGCGAAGGCGTTGGGCATCAGGATGGGCGACCCCTACTTCAAAATCAGGGAGCTGGTCGAGAGACACGGCGTGGCCGTCTTTTCGGGCAACATGGCCCTCTATGGCGACATGTCGCAACGCGTGCGTTGGGTCTTGGAGGAGTTTGCGCCGAGCATCGAGGTCTACTCCATCGACGAGGCCTTTCTCGACTTACGGGGGATGAGCGGCATCGACTTCGACGACTACGCAAAGCGCATCTCGGCCCGATGTTGGCAGATGACCTCGATCCCCGTCTCGGTGGGCATTGCCCCCACAAAAACCCTGGCCAAAATCGCCTCGAAGCTCTGTAAGCACTACCCGAAACTCCGAGGCGGCTGCTACATGCACCGAAAGCAGGACATCGAGAAGGTGCTGCGCAAATTCCCCATCGAGGAGGTGTGGGGCATCGGCCGAAGGTCGGCACCCAAGCTGAAGATGCGGGGCGTACATACGGCGTACGACTTTACGCAGCTGCCCGAAGGGGTGGTGCTGGGGATGTTCGGCATCACGGGCCTGAGGATCTGGCGGGAGCTGCAGGGCACCCCCTGCATCGAGTTTGAGGAGGGCTTCGAGTCGAAGCAGTCGATCTGCGTTTCGCGCAGCTTCTCGAGCGAGATTTACGAACGCAAGGAGTTGGAGGAGCAGGTGGCCAACTTTGCCTCAACGGTGGCCGAAAAGCTACGCAAGCAGCACTCGGTCAGTGCCGAAATCGTCATCTTCGCCCACACCAACCGCTTCAAGGAGTCGGCTCCGCAGACTCATGCCAACTCGCTGGTTTCGTTTGAGATACCCACCTCCGACCAACGCCTCATCATCACGCAGGCCGTGCAGGCCGTGCGCCAACTCCACAAGCGGGGCTACGGCTACAAAAAGGCGGGGGTGATTGCCACAAAAATCATGGACGAAAAGAGCGTGATGCACTCGCTGTTCGAGGATACGAAGGCGTGGGAGCGCGAGCAGAAGATCACCTCGGCCCTCGATGCCATCAACCGCACCTTCGGGCGGGGAACGATTCGGCTGGCCGTACAGGGAAGCGGAAAAATCAAGAGTTCAAGCGAAAATCAGTCTCCCCACTACACCACTTTGTGGAGCGATCTGCCGAAGGTATCGGTCAAGTAGGGTCCCCCTACTCTTCGTGTCGAAGGCGATAGTCGGCAAAGGAGCAGCCGTGCTTACGCTGGAATACGCGGCGGAAGGTGGAGAGCGAATTGAAGCCCGAAGCCTCGGCTATCTCGGCCATCGTAAGGTGGCTGTCCGGCTTGCAGAGCAGGCGTGTGGCGTGCTCGATGCGGTGTTCGTTGATGTACTCGTAGAAGGAGAGTTGCAGCGTATTGTTCAGGTAGTTGGAGAGGTAGGTGCGGTTGGTGCCGACCTGCGCTGCGAGCTCCGAGAGGGTGATTTGGGGATTGCGCCACACCTGCTCCTCGTTCATCAGGCGCTCCAACTCACGACGGAAATCGAAGAGCGACAAATCCTCCCCTTCGGGCTCCACCGCCGCATCGGAGGAGGGAATCATAACGCTCTTTTGGCGCTGGCTGTAGTAGAGAATCACCGACCAGAGCACAATCAGCAACCACTGATAGATGGTATCGACAATCCACGACGAGTAGAGGCACGAGAGAATCCAAGCCGCCAGCGTAACAATCAAAAAGAGAATCACTCCGTTGAGCCATCGGATATGGATATACTCCATGTTCGAGTAGTTCTCCACAATCATCCGGTTGTAGCGTCTCTTGAGTTTGAAAGAGTAGCCCCAAAAGGCGGCCGAATAGAGAATCATGACGAGGTAGGTAGTTGTCATGACGGACTCTCGGGCGGTGATGGCGTAGGCACCAATCAAGAGGAGGATGGGCGATGCAAGGAGCACGACACGACGCAGGGAGAGCCACCCCGGGTTGAGCAGTTCGACCACAAAGAAGCACCCCGACGGGATGGCGAGCATGTCGATCAGCACCAGGAGGTTGGAGAGGTAGTTACCTCTGACGACCTCCTCCGAATAGAAAATCAGATCCTTCACCTCGAGCAACCCCCACAGCAGCAGAATCCAACTCACCAGGCTATTCAGGCGCGTCGTATTACCGGTACGGCGAATCCAAAATGCGGAGAGCAGAAAGAACATGGTGCAGAGACCGTGGGTGAAGAAGAAAAAGCGCTCGCTAAACATCGTACTACAAAAAAATGGCACTTACAGCGAGCAAGTTAGCAATAATTATTAAAATACGCAAATTCGGCCCCGCCTTGTCCCTCGGTGCGCGACACCTGCAATCGGGCATAAATCAAGAACTTTAGGCAAATTAAGCGAGAAGTTGTCAATCAACCCTGCCGAATTTCGAATAAATTTCCTATCTTTGTATATTGGATGATTCCCAAAGGGAAAAATCGACACGAAACGCAAGAGTTATTAACAATAAAAACACGACACATGGAGAACCAAAAAATTCAAAATTCGCTACCCGAAAACGCCTATCGCGAGCTTCAGGCCGGCGAGGAGTACAAACCCATGATGCCCGCAGAGGCTACCCCCAAAGAGGTTACCCCCTATTCGGTGGGTATGGGACTGTTGATGGCCGTTATCTTCTCGGCCGCAGCCGCCTTCCTCGGACTGAAGGTGGGCCAGGTATTCGAGGCCGCCATCCCCATCGCCATCATCGCCGTGGGCGTGGGCTCGATTCTGGGCAAGAAGAATATGCTCGGACAGAATGTCATCATTCAGTCGATCGGTGCCTCGTCGGGAGTGATTGTGGCCGGTGCCATCTTCACGCTCCCTGCCCTCTACATCCTGGGCCTCGAGACGCAGTTCTACCAGGTATTTCTCTCGTCGCTGCTGGGCGGTATCCTCGGCATCGTGCTGATGATTCCCTTCCGCAAGTACTTCGTCAAGGAGATGCACGGCAAGTACCCCTTCCCCGAGGCCACGGCGACGACCGAGGTACTCGTATCGGGTGAAAAGGGCGGCAACCAGGCCAAGTTGCTGGCCGTAGCCGGTCTGGTGGGTGGTCTCTACGACTTCGTGGTGGGCACCTTCGGTCTCTGGACCGAGGCCGTATCGACCCGTATCTCGCAGTGGGGCGTCGCGCTGGCCGAGAAGCACAAAGTGCTCTTCGGACTCAACACCTCGGCGGCCGTATTGGGTCTGGGCTACATCATCGGTCTGAAGTATGCAGTCATCATCACGGCCGGCTCGTGCCTCGTATGGTTTATCATCGTCCCGTTGGTAGGCTCGATGGCCGAGGCCATCAACCCCTCCGAGCTCGTCTCGCTGCTGGGTGTGACGGCTTCGCACATCGTCGAGGAGCCCTCGCGCATCTTCACCCCCGAGAATCTCTACCAATACATCGGTCGTCCGATCGGCATCGGAGGTATCGCCATGGCGGGTCTGATCGGCATCGTCCGCCAGGCCGGCATCATCAAGTCGGCGCTGGGGCTGGCCGTGAGCGAACTGGGTGGCAAGAAGAGCGCCACGGCCGTACGCGAGGAGCGTACGCAGCGTGACCTCTCGATGAAGCTCATCCTCTCGATTCTCTGCGCCGCACTGATCACCACCTTCGTCTTCTTCCAATTTGGCGTACTGAACAATTGGGGGCAGTCGATTGTGGCCATTCTGATTGTCTTTGTGATCGCCTTCCTCTTCACGACCGTAGCGGCCAACGCCATCGCCATCGTGGGCTCGAACCCCGTATCGGGCATGACCCTGATGACGCTGATTCTCTCGTCGCTGGTATTGGTGAGCGTAGGTCTGAACGGCAAGGAGGGTATGACGGCTGCCCTGATTATCGGTGGCGTGGTCTGCACCGCCCTCTCGATGGCCGGCGGCTTCATCTCCGACCCCAAAATTGGTTATTGGCTCGGCACTTCGCCCGCCAAGCAGGAGGGTTGGAAGTTCCTCGGCACGGCCGTTTCGGCTGCTACCGTAGCGGGTGTGATTCTGGTGCTGAACGCCGCCTACGGCTTCGACACGGCCAATAACCCCGACGCGCTGGTGGCTCCCCAGGCCAATGCCATGGCTGCCGTGATTCAGCCCCTGATGACGGGAGGTCAGACCCCCTGGGCCCTCTACTTCATCGGTGCTGCCCTGGCGCTGCTGCTGACCGTCATCTCGATTCCCGCCCTCCCCTTTGCGTTGGGTATGTTCATCCCGATGAACCTGAATGCTCCGCTCGTAGTGGGTGGTCTGGTATCGTGGTTTGTATCGAGTCGTTCGAAGGATGAGAAGCTCAACAAGGCTCGCACGGAGCGCGGTACGCTCATCGCCTCGGGCTTCATCGCCGGTGGTGCCCTGATGGGTGTGGTAAGCGCCATCCTGAAGTTCGCCGGTGTGAATTGGCGCCTTACGGAGTGGGCCGGCTCGAATGCCGCCGAGTGGTGTGGTGTGGCTGCCTACCTCTGCCTGATTGGGTACTTTATCTGCCACACGCTGCGCGCCAAGAAGGAGGAGTAAAAAAATTCAAAATTTAGAATTCAGAATTAAACCATGGAGTTAAAAGATCGTTTTTTGAAATATGTTTCGTTCGACACGCAGTCGGACGAGAATAGCGACACCTTCCCCTCGACCGAGAAGCAGAAGGTGTTGCTCGGCTACCTCAAGGAGGAGATGGAGAGCCTCGGGATGACCGAGGTGACGATGGACCAATACGGCTATGTGATGGGTACGATTCCCGCCACAAAGGGGTATGAGAGTGCCCCCGTCATCGGCTTCATCGCCCATGTGGATACGGCTCCCGACATGAGTGGCAAGGATATCAAGCCCCGTGTGGTGGAGGATTACGACGGTGGCGACATCGTGCTGAACGGCCAGCTGCAGATGAAGGTGGAGGATTTCCCCGAGCTCAGCTTCTTCAAGGGACACACGCTGATTCACACCGACGGCACGACGCTGCTCGGCGCCGACGACAAGGCGGGTGTGGCGGAGATCATGACCGCCGCCGAGTACCTGATGGCCCACCCCGAGGTGGCCCACGGCAAGATCCGCATCGGCTTTACGCCCGACGAGGAGATTGGGCGCGGTGTCGATTACTTCGATGTGAAGGCCTTTGGTGCCGATTTCGCCTACACGATGGACGGCGGCTTCGAGGGAGAGCTGGAGTATGAAAACTTCAACGCCGCCGGCGCCAAAATCCACATCCAGGGTCGCAATGTACACCCGGGCATGGCAAAGAACAAGATGCTCAACGCCATCGACATCGCCTGCGAGCTGAACCAGTTGCTGCCCGCCACGCAGCGTCCGCAGTTTACCGAGGGTTACGAGGGCTTCTTCCACTGCGTAGGCTTCAAGGGTACGGTCGAGGAGGCCGACCTGCAGTATATCATCCGCGACCACGACATGGAGCTCTTCGAGCAGAAGAAGAACTTCATGGTGGCCTGTGTCGAGCACCTCAACCACAAGTACTCGGCCGGCATCGTCTCGTTGCAGATCAAGGATCAGTACTTCAACATGCGCAAGATGGTGGAGCCCCACCCCCAAGTCATCGAGAAGGCGAAGGAGGCGATGCGCCTGGTAGGTGTCGAGCCCATTGTCAAGCCGATTCGCGGTGGTACGGATGGTGCCCGCCTCTCGTTCATGGGGCTCCCCTGCCCCAACCTCTTCACGGGCGGCATGAACTTCCACGGGAAGTTTGAGTACTGCTCGCTGACGACGATGCACAAGGCGATGCAGGTGATTCTGAACCTGGCACAATTGTGGGCGAAGTAACAGCCCCCCCAAAAAAAGAGAACGATGAACCGATACGGATATTTCAAGGTGGCAGGCGCGGTGCCCGAGGTGCGGGTGGCCGACTGTCGATGGAACGCCGAACGCATCCGCGAGCAGATCTTCGAGGCCGTGGAGCGCGGCGTGGAGCTCATCACCTTCCCCGAGCTCTCGCTCACGGGTTACACCTGTGGCGATCTGTTTCGTCAGCCCCTGTTGCTCAAGGGGGCCGAGGAGGCTTTGGGCGAGTTGGTTGCTTCGACCATCGAGTGCCCGATAGCCGTGGCTGTGGGTATGCCCGTAGCCGCCGGCTCGGGAATCTATAACTGCGCAGTCCTCTTCTGCGAGGGCGAGATTCTGGGCGTGGTGCCCAAGCAGTACATCCCCAACCACGGAGGCTTGTGCGAGGGGCGCATCTTCCTCTCGGGCAGAGATTGCCGCGAGAAGTTCGTCACGCTCTATGGCCAGGAGGTCCCCTTCGGAAGCGATCTGATGTTCCGCATCAACGGCGTGGAGTGCGGCGTGGAGCTGGGCGAAGATATGTGGGCCCCCATACCCCCCTCGGCCGAGTTGGCGATGGCGGGTGCCCGCTGCATCATCAACCTCTCGGCTCACCCCGAGTTGGCCGGCAGGTACCCCTACCTGCGAGAGAGCGTGAAACAACTCTCCGGAAGGCTCTGCTGCAGCTATCTCTATGTCTCGGCCGGCGTAGGCGAATCGACCACCGACCTGCTCTTCGGCGGCAAGGTGCTTATCGCCGAGCAGGGTGAGCTCTTGGCCGAAGGTCGCCGATTTGCGCAAGAGGGACAATTGGTTGTCATGGAGTTTGATATGGAGCATGCCCTCTCGGAGCGCCGTCTGACCAAGCACTTCTGCCCCACGGTCTACAACGAGGAGTACACCCTGATGGAGTGCCGTTTCGAGGCCAAGGAGCTGCCGCTGGAGCGTAGAATCGACCCGATGCCCTTTGTTCCTTCCGACGAGAGTTCGCGCGAGGAGCGCTGCGAGGAGATTCTTAAGATTCAGGCCTCGGCCCTGGCCAAGCGTCTGAAGCATACCGGCAGCAAGTGCGCAGTGCTCGGCATCTCGGGAGGTCTCGACTCGACCCTTGCCCTGCTGGTAACGGTGCGCACCTTCGACATGTTGGGGTTGGATCGCCGCGGCATCTACGGCATCACCATGCCGGGCTTCGGCACCACCGACCGCACCTATCACAACGCCCTCGACCTGATGCGCGAGTTGGGCATCACCCAAAAGGAGATTCCGATTCGTGAGGCCGTAAAGCAGCACTTCGCCGATATTGAACTCGACAGCGAAGATCGCTCGGCCACCTACGAAAATGCACAGGCACGCGAGCGCACGCAGATTCTGATGGACTACGCCAACAAGGTGGGCGGATTGGTGGTCGGCACGGGCGACTTGAGCGAGCTGGCCCTCGGTTGGGCCACCTTCAACGGCGACCACATGTCGATGTACGGAGTCAATGGAGCGATACCCAAGACCCTGGTACGCCATCTCACGCGCCACATCGCCCACAATACAGGGGGCAAGGTGGGCGATATCCTGCTCGATGTGGTCGATACCCCCGTCAGCCCCGAGTTGCTCCCTGCCAATGCACAGGGTGAGATTGAGCAGAAGACCGAGGATTTGGTGGGCCCCTACGAGCTGCATGACCTCTTCCTCTACCACTTTGTGCGCTGGGGCAGCGGGCCGCGCAAGTTGCTCTACCTGGCCTTCGAGGCCTTCGAGGGTCGCTATACGCAGGCCGAGATTCTGAAGTGGCTGCGCCGCTTCTTCAGCCGCTTCTTCTCGCAGCAGTTCAAGCGCTCGACGCTGCCCGACGGCCCCAAGACGGGTTCGGTGAGCCTCTCGCCGCGTGGCGATTGGCAGATGCCCTCCGACGGCTCGGCCGCCCTCTGGTTGCGTGAAATCGAGGCCCTCGAAATAGAGTTGAAAACGAATAAGAAATAGGTAATTAACTGCTGTAAGATGATGAAAAAGTTGATTCTGTTGGTCGCCCTGCTGGGTGGCGCATGCCTGGAGTGTGAGGCACAATCGTGGATGGATATACTGAAGGGACTCTTCTCGTCGGAGGAGACGACCGAAGAGGTAGCGGCTCCCAAGGAGAGCTACATTACGGCTCGCAAGCTCCTCGCCAACTGGAGCTACAAGCGTGCCGTGGTGGAGTACACGGGCAACGATGCCATCGCCTCGATGGCCGTAAGCGCTCTGAAGGATCAGGTGGAGGGCTACTGCACGAAGGCGGGTATTGTCGCCGGCCGTGACTATATCGCCTTCCAGAAGGGAAACCTGGTACGCATACAGATTGCCGACAAGAAGCTCACCGGCACCTACCGCTACGACCCCGAGACGGGCGGGATAACCATCTCGGTACCCCTGAACGGCAAGAGCGTGTCGCTTCGGGGCGAAACCCACTATAAGGAGGGTCGTCTGACACTCCTCTTCCCCGCCGACAAGGCGTTGCAGACGCTGAAGAGCGCCATGCCCAACCTGGCACAAAACGACTATGTGAAGATTGCCGAGTCGGTCGTAAGCAACTACCCGGGCATCCTGATCGGAGCCGAGTTTTAATCGCAAACCCGACCCAAAAATAGCAGAGATGACGCAACCTGATGCGTCATCTCTGCTATTTTTGTACCCTCCCTGTTATTTCAGCACTATTTGAGGCTTTGCAGAAATTCGACGATGGCCTCCACCAACCCCTCGGAGAGGGGGAGTGAGGGGTCGTTGTAGAGCGCCTGCTGGGTGGCAACCGAAGGGTTTGAGGCCTCCTTCAGCACATGCGACATGCGGGGGATAATCACCCCTCGGGCCGCAGGACGGGCCTTGATCAGCGCCTCGGCCTGGGCGGGCGGCACCTGACCATCGTACTCGCCACCGATAACCAGCAGCGAAGCTCTCGCCTGCGAAATCAGGCGGCAGGGGTCATGCTGCATCTCTTCGTGGTAGAAGCGGTAGAGGTAGGCCGGAAAAAGTCCCTGAAGGGGCTGCGGCACGGAGGTCGGCTCCTCGCCCCGTTTGAGGGTGTCGATGATGCGACAGGCCGAGGCGTAGAGCGAGTAGTCGTAGGCGATGAGTTGGGCTCCGAGTTGAAGTTTGAGAATCTGATCGATCGGCATCGCAGGGCCACAGAGCGAGATAAGAGCCTCGACACGCCCCTCCGTTTGGGCCATGAGGAGCGAGATGAGCGCCCCCTCGCTATGACCCAACAGCACCACACGCTCGTAACCTCGCGCACGAAGGTAATCGACCCAAAGGGCCGCATCGGTAACATAGTGGTCGAAGCGGCAGTCGGCGAGCATCTCCTCGGGGCGGTGGTAATAGCTCGCCCCAATTCCGCGCTTGTCGTAGCTCAACACGGCATAGCCCGCCTCCGAGAGCTCGTCGGCCAGCAGGGCATAGGCTTGGGTCTGAATCCCCTGCCGGGAGTTGCCGTAGCGGTCGGTAGGCCCCGAGCCGGCGATGATAAGCAGGGCCGTGGAGGACTCCGTCTCGGGCAGCCAGAGCGTACCGCGCAGGGTACCCCACGCCCCCTCGATGGCTACCTCCTCACGCCCCGTCGCCATGCCCCGACAGGGGGCTATGAGCAGCAGGAGCAGAAGCCAAAGGGTATATCGTCTACGAAGTGTCATCGGTTAGAGGTATTGGACCAGACGCTCTAAGCCGATGCTGTGCGAGCCCTTCATTAGAATCAGAGCTCCACGCAGGGGGGCTCGTTGAAGTTCGTCGGCCACCTCGTCGGCCGATGAGAAGGGGCGTATCGCCCCGCGCAGAGCCAAACGATTGAAGGCCTCCGTAAAGCGGGGCCCCACCAACCACAACTCGGCCCCCGAGATGGCGGCAGCACGCTGCAACAGCGCCTCGTGCTCCGACGCAGACCAGGCTCCCAACTCGAGCATATCCCCCAATATCAGGAGCTTGCGCCCCTCGGCAGGCTCCTTGGCGAAGTGCTCGACCGAGGCGGCCATGCTCGACGGGTTGGCGTTGTAGCAATCCAAAATCAGGGTGTTGTGAGGTGTTACGAGGCGTTGGGAGCGGTGGTTTTGGGGTTGATAGGAGGCGATGGCCGAGCGCATCCGCTCCTCCTCCACCTCGAAGTAGCGCCCAATGGCCATCGCGGCAGCCACATTGAGGCGGTTGAACTCCCCCTCCAATTGATGAGTCACCCCCTCGGCAATCGAGGTCGGGTAGCGGGTCACGATCAGCCCCTCCCGCTCGGCAGCCATCTCGACCAGGGTCTTCTCCTCCTCGGGCAGAAAGGCGCGACCGCCATGTGCGGCCAGGTAGTCGAAGAGCTCCCCCTTGCCGCGACGAATCCCCTCGGGACCGCCGAAGCCCTCGAGGTGGGAGCGGCCGATGTTGGTGATGATGCCGTAGTCGGGCTCGGCAATCGAGGCCAGAAGCGCAATCTCACCACAAGCACTCGCCCCCATCTCCACCACACCAAACTCCACATCAGGGGTCATGGCAAGGAGTGTGAGGGGCACACCGATGTGGTTATTGAGGTTGCCCTGCGTGGCGTAGAGGCGGTACTTTTGGCGCAATACGGTGGCTGTGAGCTCCTTGGTGGTCGTCTTGCCGTTGGAGCCTGCAATGGCCAAAATCGGAATCCCGAGACGACGCCGATGGGTGCGGGCCAACTCCTGCAACGCCTTGAGCGCATCCTCGACGCAGATCAGACGATCGGCCAGGTCGGGGTGCTGCCCCGGAAGGGTCGCATCATCGACCAGCGCATACTTCGCCCCCTGCCGCAGGGCATCGGCCGCAAAGCGGTTGCCATCGAACGAGGCCCCCTTCAGGGCCACAAACAAGCAGCCGGGCACGATACGCCGCGAATCAGTCACCACCCCCGAAGAGGCACAAAAACAATCGTATAGGTTCATCACTATAACTTACAACAAATAAATGAGGATTTCGAGCATGGGCATAACGCCGCGATTAAGCCGAGAACAGAAAAAGTCTACTTGTTCTGTCGAGGCGGAGCGGCGAAAAGCCCTCAAAGAGGGATTAACGCCGAAATTACCTTACCTCCAACTTTGGAAGTGGAATAAGAAGAGGAATTTCAAGGCTTGCGAAATGCGAGAAACCGCAGTTTACTCATGGTAAATGAGGATTTCGAGCATAAGCACAACGCCGAAATTACCTTATTATTCTACTTCCCCCCTAAATGTGGTCATCTCCCGTATGATACTTCACCTCATCAATATATTTTTTAATGTGTTGTTCATCAGCACGAGGGCAGATCAGGAGGACATCGTCGGTATCGACCACGATATACTCCTTCAGGCCATCAATCACCGCCACCTTGCCCTTGGGCAGAGAGATGATCGAGGAGCGGGTATTGTAGGTATAGCACCCCTCCTCGGGCTTGACATTGGCGTAGCGATCCTTGCGTGCGTGGCGGTAGAGGGAGCCCCAGGTACCGATATCACTCCATCCGAAGTCGCCACAGCGCACATAGGCGTTGTCGGCCTTCTCCATCACGCCGTAGTCGATCGAGATGCCGCGACACTCACCATAGATGCGCTCGATGGCGGCAGCCTCCTCCGAAGTGCCGTAGAGGGGCTCGATCGAGTGGAAGAGCTCGGCAATCTCGGGCTGATGGCGCTCCAGGGCTGCGATGATATCCTCCACCTTCCAGATGAAGATGCCCGAGTTCCAGAAGAACTCGCCACACTGCACAAAGGTCTGTGCCAACTCGCGGTTGGGCTTCTCGGTAAAGCTCTTCACCTTCGAGATGGGGCTCTGGTCGGAGATCTGGATGTAGCCGTAACCGGTCTCGGGGCGCGTGGGACGAATACCCACCGTCATCAGCGCATCATGGTCCACGATGAAGTCGAGACACTCGCCCACCACCTCGTAGAAGGGTTCCTCGTTGAGTATCAGGTGGTCGGAGGGGGTAACAATCATCCGTGCATGAGGGTTGCGGCTCCTGAGGTAGTAGGCGGCATAGGCGATGCAGGGGGCTGTATTGCGACCCGCAGGCTCCGAGAGCACCTGCTCGGGCTTGAGCTCGGGCAGATGGGCCAACACCTGCTCACGGTGTTTGTCCTGCGTAACCACCAGGAAACGCTCCACGGGAACGAGCTTCAAAAAGCGCTCAAAGGTGTGACGGATAAAGGATTTACCCGTGCCGAGAATATCCAAAAACTGTTTGGGTCGCGTCTGACGACTCTCGGGCCAAAAGCGGGTACCTACCCCACCGGCCATAATCACACACCAGGTCTGCGAATCCTCGGGTGTTCCGTTGCAACACTTCTTCTCTCTCTCCATGATCGATGATTTTGCTTGGCATACAAAGATACAAAAAACAATTCACAATTCATAATTACTATTGATGCAATAAATTTTCAGAGTTGATTTTTCGGTGCTTTGCACCTCTGTTTTAATGAGCAACGGCCCGTTTCAAGTGAACTTGACGGGCCGTTACTCATCAAAAACACTGCGCACGGGCAGCGAAAAATCAACTCCAAAAACAGTTAATTTTCAACTACTTAAATAATAAAACATATTGACATTCCCCCTAAATCCCCCTTTACGGCGATAAGTCGCCGTTTCTGCTGCTGCGCCTCGGCATAGCTCAAACAAGTTTGGCTCTGCGCTCGGCTGGCACCGCAGTTGGCAAAGGGGG
>JAZUQP010000007.1:0-38809 GCA_045605785.1 Alistipes sp.
TCACCTCTTTTTCAGCCATTAGGCTGACTAAGTCCCCTGCCCGAGGCGGGGGATTTAGGGGGTGGGTCAGCACTTGTAAACACGGCGGAACGCCGTGAGAAAAAGGCCTTTCAAAAACGAACAGTGCCACCTGATTGTGTCATCTCGTATATAAGCACCTTTCTTTAATAGGTATATCCCTTCTTACGGTAGATGACCCCCTCGATGCGCCGTATCACCCCTTTGAAGAGGCGGATATAGGCGTAGCGCAACGGGGCGTGGTGGCGGTAGAACTCCTCCATCTGCCGAATCATCTCTTGGTCGTCGAGCACGATGGCCATGCGGTAGAGTGAGCCGTAGCCTCGCTTGTAGGCGCGTATGCGGGTCTCGGAATCAATTAGTCGGTCGAAGTGCTCGAGGTAGTCGCGTTGCACACGAAGACTGTTGCGGCGGAAGTTGTAGCGGCGCCGCAGGTCGTGCGTATGGCTGGCACTCTCGGGCAGGATGCGATAGACCGCCACCGTTTTGGCGTCGAAATGGATCGTGCCTCGGGTGGCAGCATAGAGCCAAAGGGGGTAGTCGCCCATCCCCCAACGATGCTTTTCGGGCTCCATCTCACGGAAAAAATCCTCTACCACCTCGCGTCGAATCATCACGGTGGGGGTGGGGATGCAGTTGCCACGCAGCAGACGCTTTAGGTCGGTCGTGGCAGCGCCGCCCCAAATCTCGCCCAGGCGTCCCTCGGGCTCGTAGAGGTACTGCACACTGCCATAGACCATCGAGCACTCGGGGTGCGTGTCGAGGTAGTCGGCCTGGCGCTGCAACTTATTCGGATCGCACCAATAGTCATCGCCCTCGCAGAAGGCGAGGTAGCTCCCCTCGGAGCGTGGTAGTTGGAATCGGTGGGAGATGGAGATCCCCTTCGAGTATTGATTCTCCTGCTGCAAAATCGGTTTGAAGAGGTGAGGGTATTGCGCTGCGTAGCGCTCGACGATTTCGGCCGAGCCGTCTGTCGAGGCGTCGTCGTGGAGCAGCACCTCAAATTCGAAGTCGCACTGCTGCTCCAAACACCCTTTCAAGCACTGCTCGACATAGGGGGCATGCTGATAGACGAGCGTCAGTACGCTCACCTTCGGCCTATCGCTCGCCCTCTTCATAGAGAATCGTGGGCATTAAGTCCTTGACAATGTAGAGACCGCTTCGGAAACGAAGCAACTCCTCGTTGGTGGGCTTGCCATGGAGCCAATCGACCAGCTGTTGCGGATAGTTTACGCCGGCCAGGTGGGCCAACGGGTAGTGACCCGAAATGCGGCAGTTCATCTCCAACAGGAAGATGCCGCGCTCGTTCTTGAAGCAGTCCACCGAGAGGATTCCCTCGTGGCCACTTACTGCAGCAATCCTCTGGGCCAACTCCTCGAAGGGGGCACTATCGGCCGTGCGACCCAGGTCGGTCTCGCCGCTACGCATTGCCACTTTTTGCTTGGCAAAGGTGGCGACATAGTTGCCGTCGAGGTCGTTGATGACATCCAGGCCATACTCCTCGCCGGTCATCACCTCTTGGTAGATGATCGCTCGGTCGGGGGTCATGCCCGACTCGTATTTGAGGTGTGAGCGGAAAATCTCGCGGTGGCACTTCTCCGACAACAGACGCAACTCGGCCTCGTTTTCCGCCTTATAGATACCCAACGAGGCCATGCCCCAGCGAGGCTTCATCAAGATGGGGTAGTGGTACTCCCCGCTCTCGATGGCTCGGCACACCTCCTCCACATCGAGCCAACTCTTCGGGCTCTGCAACCCCTCCGAGAGGGCAAATTGGTAGGTAGCCCACTTGTCGTTGCATATCTCGACAAAGGGGGCGGGCGCAAGAATCAGGCGTACCCCGGCAGCCTCAAACTCCTCGCGGTGGCGTGCTAACACCAGTAGGTCGATATCGAAGAGCGAGAGCAATGCTGAAATCTGCTCCCTGCGGCAAAATTCGATGAGCTTGGGGATATACTCCGTGTCGTAAATCAGCGGGGAGATGAAGTAGCCGTCGGCTCGTTTGAGCGCGATGGTGTACTCGCTGTTCGAGGCGTAGACCTTCTCGATTCCCTTACACTGCTTGAAGTAGTCGATTACATAGGCACGACGGCCGGCCGAGGTTAGTAGTATATTCATCTTTCTTCTTCTCTTAAAGTGTACGGAGCACCTCCAAATCGGGCTCCTTGCTGCTGAAGAGCGCCTTGTGTCGGCGCAACTTATCGTCGGGCCACTCCCACCAGCGGATGCGCTCCAGCTCGGCGATAATCTCCGGAGAGAATCGGTAGCGGATGATGCGGGCGGGAGTCCCTCCTACGATGGCATAGGGCGGAACATCTTTGTTTACCATCGAGTTGGCACCGATGACGGCTCCATTGCCCACCTCGACCCCACGCAGAACGGTGGCGTTGGCCCCAATCCATACATCGTGGCCTATCTTGCAGGGGCGGGCAAACTTCTCGTTTCGTATCGCACCGTCCTCCTCCATGATGCCGAACTTCGCATCGTAGAGAAAGGGATGGGTCGAGATGCGATCCAGTGCGTGGTCGGGAGGGCCGATGGTTACTCCATACGAAATGGAGCAGAAACGACCAATCTCGGCGTGAAATATCATGTTCCAGGGCCCCGTGTAGCTTCTCTCGCCCAGATTCACCCCGAGTAGCAGATTCTGGCGATCGACGCTGCAATGACGCCCCACCACACTTTGGCGCACACGGCTGAAATCGCCGATGATGCACTCCTCGTGGAGCGTGGAGTCCGAAACCTCTGCATCGCGGTAGATGCGGGCCGTAGGGTCGATGTTCGATGCCATATCGGTTAGCGTATCAGGTCAATTACTCGAGCCACATCCTCCTCCTGCAACTCATGGTGCAACGGAAGGCAGATCACCTCGTCGGCCATGCGATTGGCTACGGGGAGATTCTCGCGCGCAGCCGACGGCAGGGCATTGTAGGAGTCGAAGTTGCTGATCAGGGGGTAGAAGTAGCGGCGGCCCAGGATGTCGTGCTCCTTGAGCTTGAAGTAGAGTTCGTCGCGGCTTTGGCCATACTCCTCGGCCGTGATGAAGATGGGCAGGTAGGAGTAGTTCTGCTTTACACCCTCCTGCTCCTCGAACATGCGTACGCCCTTCACTCCTTCGAGCCCCTTGCGGTAGAGCTCCGTGAGGCGGCCGCGCCGTTCGATGGCTACATCCACATGCTTCAGACTCAACAGACCATAGGCCGAGCGAATCTCATCCATCTTGGCGTTGATGCCCGGGCCGATGACGCTCGTCTCGCCGGCAAAACCGAAGTTCTTGAGGTAGTCGATGCGCTGCTTCATCTCCTTTGAGTGGCAGACGAGCGCGCCGCCCTCGACCGTGTTGTAGGTCTTGGTGGCATGGAAACTCAAGGTGCTGATATCGCCCGCCTTGAGAATCGAGACTCCGTTGCGCTCCACACCAAAGGCGTGGGCTGCATCGTAGATCACCTTCAGGTTGTGCTTACGGGCAATTGCCTCGATGCGCTCCGTGTCGCAGGGATTTCCGTAGACATGCACCGGCATGATGGCCGTGGTGCGGGGCGTGATGGCCGCCTCGATCTTCTCGGGGTCGATATTGCCGGTGCGGGGGTCGATATCGACAAAGACGGGACGGATGCCGTTCCACCAAATGGAGTGGGTGGTGGCGACAAAGCTGTAGGGGGTGGTAATCACCTCACCCTGGATATGCAACGCTTGCAGGGCCGTAATCAGCGGCAGCGTGCCATTCGTAAAGAGTGAGATATACTCCACGCCGAGGTAGTCGCACAACGCCTCCTCCAACTCGCGGTGGTAGTGGCCGTTGTTGGTGATCCATTTACGCTCCCAGATATCCTCGAGGTAGGGGATAAACTCCTCCAACGGGGGCAAGAGCGGAGAGGTTACGGTAATGGGTTTCTTCATTTTGGTTATGGGTCGATTCTATCGCTCTTTATACATCTCTTCGTAGTACTTCTCATACTCGCCTGAGGTGATGTTGTCCATCCAGGCCTGGTTTTCGAGGTACCACTTCACCGTCTTCTCGATGCCCTCCTCAAACTGCAACGAGGGTTCCCAGCCCAACTCGCGCTGCAACTTCGAGGAGTCGATGGCGTAGCGCATATCGTGTCCGGCACGGTCGGTTACGAAGGTGATCAACTCGTCGGAGTAGCCCTCGGGATTGCCCAACAGACGATCCACCGTGCGGATGATGACACGAATCAGGTCGATATTTTTCCACTCGTTGAAGCCGCCGATGTTGTAGGTGTCGGCCACCTTGCCCCGGTGGAAAATCAGGTCGATGGCGCGAGCGTGATCCTCGACATAGAGCCAGTCGCGCACATTCTCCCCCTTGCCATAGACAGGCAGGGCACGACGATGGCGGATGTTGTTGATGAAGAGCGGAATCAACTTTTCGGGGAATTGATAGGGGCCGTAGTTATTCGAGCAGTTCGTGACGACGGTCGGCAGACCGTAGGTGTCGTGGAAGGCCCTTACGAAGTGGTCCGACGAGGCTTTGGCTGCCGAGTAGGGCGAGTGGGGCGAGTAGGGGGTATCTTCGTAGAAGAACTTGTCGCCATAGGCCAGGTGGTGCTCCGAGGAGGCCGTGGTGGAGAAGGGGGGCTCGATACCCTCGGGGTGGGTCAGCTCCAACGCCCCATAGACCTCGTCCGTCGAGATGTGGTAGAAACGCTTGCCCTCCCACTTCTCGGGCTTCTGCTCCCAATAGCACTTGGCAGCCTGAAGCAGCGAGAGCGTGCCCATCACATTGGTTCGTGCAAAGGTGAAGGGGTCTTTGATTGAGCGATCGACATGGCTCTCGGCGGCCAGGTGAATCACACCGTCGATATCGTACTGCTCGAAGAGGGCATATACGCGCTCGAAGTCGCAAATATCGGCCTTCACAAAGGTATAGTTGGGCTCCTGCTCAATATCGCGGAGGTTGGCCAGGTTGCCGGCATAGGTGAGTTTGTCGAGGTTGATGATGTGGTAGTCGGGGTACTTCTTCACGAAGAGGCGTACCACATGCGAACCGATAAAACCGGCACCTCCGGTAATCAAGATATTGCGTTTCATGGGCTTATGCTTTATTGAGTTTTCCTAATTTTTCCAAACAGTAGCACATCGAGTCGCGCCAATGGGGAATGTCGATGCCAAAGTCGCGCTTGATCTTCGTCTTGTCCAACACCGAGTAGGCGGGGCGCTTGACCTTCGAGGGGAACTCGTCGGAGTGGCAGGGCTCGATGCGGCATGCCGTGTGGCCCGCAGCCAGCGCAATCTCGGTGGCAAAGTCGTACCACGAGCAGACACCCTCGTTCGAGAAGTGGTAGACGCCCTCGTGATCGCGGTACTTCTCGCTCTCGATTATCGAGAAGATGGCCAGCGCCAAATCGCCGGCATAGGTGGGGGTGCCCACCTGGTCGAATACCACCTTCAATTCGGGCTTTTCGGCCGTCAGGCGCAGCATTGTCTTGAGGAAGTTGTTGCCAAACTCGGAGTAGAGCCAGGCGGTGCGGAAGATCAGGTGGTGGCACCCTACGCGACGAATCGCCTCCTCACCTTCGAGCTTCGTGCGACCATAGGCCCCCAGGGGATTGGTTGCCATCTGCTCGTTGCGCGGCAGGTTGCCCTCGCCACCAAAGACATAGTCGGTCGAGACATGAATCAGCGTCGCCCCCACCTCGAGGGCCGCCACGGCGAGATTCTCCACCGCCTCGGCGTTGATTTTTCGGGCCGTAGCTTCATCCTCCTCGGCTCGATCCACCTGGGTATAGGCGGCGCAATTGACAATCACATCCACCTTTTCGCTCTTCATGCAGGCGATGACCGCCTCGCGGTCGGTGATATCGAGCTCGGCCACATCGGTAAAGAGGTAGCGGTGGGGCGAGATGTTGCCCAGACGCTGCATTTCGCTACCTAATTGGCCGCAGGCTCCCGTAACTAAAATGTTAAGCATAGTAATCAATTTCGTAGTCAAACAACTCCTCGGCCTCGCTCAACAGCGGGTGTGCGCTATCTTTGGGCGAGAGTTTTACGCAGTCGGCCGGCACACCCCAATCGATACCTAACGCGGGGTCGTCCCAGGCCACAGCCCCTTCGCTTTGGGGGGCATAGAGGTTGTCGCACTTGTATTGGAAGGTGGCCGTAGGGCTCAAAACGGCAAAGCCGTGGGCAAAGCCTCGGGGTACAAAGAGCTGGCGCTTATTCTCGGCCGAGAGCTCGACGGCAACATGCTTGCCGAAGGTGGGGCTGCCGCGACGGATATCGACCGCCACATCCAACACCTTGCCCTCCACCACACGCACGAGTTTCGATTGGGCCTTGTCGCCCCTCTGGAAGTGGAGTCCGCGCACGACGCCATACGACGATTTCGACTCGTTGTCCTGCACGAAACGCACGGGGCGCACCTCCTCGTCAAAACGCTTTTGCGAGTAGCTCTCGAAGAAGTAGCCTCGCTCGTCACCAAACAGCTGCGGCTCGATGATGACCACCCCCTCCAATTCGGTCTTGATAACTTTCATCCCTTATATGTCGTTTTGAGGTCCGTTGTTACGCTTCAACTCCTCGATTACCTTCAACAGGTACTGTCCGTATTGGTTCTTAATCATCGGTTGGGCCAATTCGCGCATGCGCTCCTCGGTAATCCACCCCTTGCGGTAGGCGATACCCTCCAGGCAGGCAATCTTCAGACCCTGACGCTTTTCGATTACCTCCACAAATATCGAGGCCTCGGCCAGCGAGTCGTGCGTGCCCGTATCGAGCCAGGCGAAGCCGCGGCCCAGGGTCTGCACCTTCAACTCACCGTCGCGCAGGAACTCCTGATTGACGGTCGTAATCTCCAGCTCGCCACGCGCCGAGGGCTTGATCTTCTTGGCTACCTCGACCACCTTGTTGGGGTAGAAGTAGAGGCCCACCACCGCATAGTTCGACTTGGGATTGGCCGGCTTCTCCTCGATCGAGAGGCAGTTGCCCTTGTTGTCGAACTCGGCCACGCCGTAGCGCTCGGGGTCATCGACCCAATAGCCGAAAACGGTCGCCTTCTGCTCCTCTTCGGCCATGCGCACCGCGTCGCGCAGCATCTTCGAGAAGCCTACGCCATGAAAGATGTTGTCGCCCAGCACCAGGCAGGCCGCATCATCGCCAATGAACTCCTCGCCAATAATAAAGGCCTGTGCCAACCCGTCGGGCGAGGGCTGTTCGGCATACTCAAACTTCACGCCATAGTCCGACCCGTCACCCAGGAGGCGCTTGAAGCCGGGGAGATCCTGCGGCGTGGAGATGATCAAAATCTCACGAATGCCGGCCTGCATAAGGACCGAAATGGGGTAGTAGACCATCGGCTTGTCGTAGATGGGCAGCAACTGCTTGCTCACGCCCTTTGTGATGGGGTACAATCTCGTGCCGCTTCCTCCGGCCAGAACGATTCCTTTCATGGGTAGTTGTCTTTGTTTTCTATTGTTTTTTGGGGAGTCGGCCCGGTACTGCACCGGGGCTCTCAAAACTCCATTATACAAAGGTATGAATTTTTTGCTATATTCCAACATATATCCCCCAAAAACAGAGAATGAGGCCCCTGAAAGCCTCATTTTCTTTGTTTGGTTGTTTTCGTTATTCGCTAATGATCAGCGAGCGAATACTCTGAATCAACATCTGTACGGCCACCGAATTGAAGCCTCCCTCGGGGATAATTACATCGGCATGACGCTTCGAAGGTTCGACAAACTCTTCGTGCATGGGCTTCACGGTCGTGGTGTATTGCGTGATGACCGACTGCATGGTGCGACCGCGCTCGCACACATCGCGTAAGATGCGGCGTGCCAGGCGAATATCTGCGTCGGTATCAACGAATACTTTAATATCCATCAGCTCCCGCAACTCGCGGTTTTCGAAGATCAAAATGCCATCTACGATAATCACCTTCGAGGGCTTAACCGGCACCTTCTCGTCGGTGCGGTTGTGCTCCACAAACGAGTAGACCGGATGGTCGATGGCTACGCCGCACTTCAAGGCACGGATATGGTCGATAAGCATCTCCGTATCAAAGGCTTGCGGATGGTCGTAGTTGAGTTTGGTACGCTCCTCGTAGGTGAGCTCGGGATGAGCCTTGTAGTAGTAGTCGTGGCACAGCGTTACGACATCATCCTGGGCAAATGCCTCCTGAAGACGCTTGACGAGCGTCGATTTTCCGGAGCCCGTTCCTCCGGCAACACCAATTACTGTAACATTCATAGCCAAAGTCTGTTAAGTGGGTTTATATAAAGAAAGGAATCACCTCGATGGGTAACTCCTTTCTTGCTCTTCGACGGTCGTTAGGCGTCGATATTTGCGTAGTGAGCATTGCGCTCGATAAATTCGCGGCGCGGCGGCACCTCGTCGCCCATCAGCATCGAGAAGATGCGGTCAGCCTCGGCAGCATTCTCGATTGTTACCTGATGCAACATGCGGCGATCGGGGTCCATCGTCGTCTCCCAAAGCTGCGTGGGATTCATCTCACCCAAACCTTTGTAGCGCTGAATATGGAGGCCCTTCTGTCCGAACTCCTCGCAAATCTGATCGCGCTCCTTCTCGGTCCAGCAGTAACGCTCCTGCTTGCCCTTCTTCACTAAGTAGAGGGGCGGGGTAGCGATGTAGATGTGTCCCTGCTCGATGAGCTCCTTCATCTTGCGGAAGAAGAAGGTGAGCATCAGCGTCGTGATGTGGGCACCATCGACATCGGCATCGGTCATGATGATGATCTTGTCGTAGCGGAGCTTCTCCAGGTTGAGCGCCTTCGAGTCCTCCTCCGTACCGATGGTTACACCCAATGCGGTAAACATGTTCTTGATCTCCTCGTTCTCCCACATGCGGTGCTCCTGTGCCTTCTCGATGTTGAGAATCTTACCTCGCAACGGCATGATAGCCTGGAACTTCGAGTTACGACCCTGCTTGGCCGAGCCACCTGCCGAGTCACCCTCCACAAAGAAGATTTCGGCTACCGACCGGTCGCGGCTCGAGCAGTCGGCCAGCTTGCCCGGAAGACCTACACCCGAGAGGGGTGTCTTGCGCTGTACCGCCTCGCGCGCCTTACGGGCGGCGTGACGAGCCTGGGCTGCCAATACCACCTTCGATACGATGGCTTTCGCATCGCGCGGATTCTCCTCCAAGTAGTTGGCCAGGGCTGCCGACATCGCCTGATCTACGGCTGCCGATACCTCGTCGTTACCGAGTTTGGTCTTGGTCTGACCCTCAAACTGCGGCTCGGCGACCTTGACCGAGATCACGGCCGTCAGACCCTCGCGGAAGTCGTCACCCGAGATCTCGAACTTCACCTTCGACAGCAGGCCCGACTCGTCGGCGTACTTCTTCAGCGTGCGCGTCAAGGCGCGGCGGAAGCCCGTAAGGTGGGTACCTCCCTCGATGGTGTTGATATTGTTTACATAGGAGTGTACATTCTCCGAGTAGGAGTCGTTGTACTGCATCGCCACCTCGACGGGAACACCGTTGCGCTCGGTGTCAAGGTAGATGATCGACTCGGTGATGGGGGTGCCACGCGTGGCATCGAGGTACTTGACAAACTCCTTCAGACCCTCCTCCGAGTAGTAGTGCTCACTCTGGAACGAGCCATCCTCCAGCGTTACGCGACGGTCGGTCAGCGTGAGGTGGATGCCCTTGTTCAGGAAGGCCAGCTCGCGCAGACGCTTCGAGAGAATCTCATACTTATATTCGGTTGTGAGGGTAAAGATCTCGGCATCGGGCTTGAAGGTGATGGTCGTACCGCGATCCTCGCAATTGCCCAGAATCTCCACCTTCGAGGTGGGAACACCCTTCGAGTAGGTCTGCTTGTAGATCTTGCCACCGCGGTGAATCTCCGCCACCAGGAGCGTCGAGAGGGCGTTCACACACGACACACCCACGCCGTGCAGACCTCCCGAAACCTTATAGGAGCCCTTGTCGAACTTACCACCGGCGTGGAGCACGGTGAGTACCACCTCCAGCGCCGATTTTCCCTCCTTCTCGTGAAAGTCGGTCGGAATACCACGACCGTTATCCTTGACCGAAATGGAGTTATCCTCGTTGATCGTCACAAAGATGTCGGTACAGTGGCCCGCCAACGCCTCGTCAATCGAGTTGTCGACCACCTCGTACACCAGGTGGTGAAGACCCTTCTCACCGATATCGCCGATATACATGGCCGGGCGCTTACGCACGGCCTCCAAACCCTCGAGGACCTGGATATTGGACGCGGAATACTCCTCTTCCTGTCGCTTTACATTTTCTAATTCAGTGCTCATTTTTCTTCTTTCGAAATATCGTACAAATGTAGGCCTTTTTTTTGAGATTTGCAACTCCTAAATCTTTAGATTTAGCCATATTTTGACCCTTTTTTGCACTTTTTCCCCGACGAGCACAAAAAAAATGCGCCGGACACACGCTTAATGTCCGACGCACGCTCTTTTGAGGCTGTTTCTTAACCCCTACATCGTTGTCAGCAGCTGCTCCAAATCGACCTCCTGCATGTGCCCCTTACCGAAGAGCAGGGTGCGGGCCGGATACTCCTCAATAAGCGCCGTATTATGGGTGGACATCACCACGGCACACCCCGAGCTGACGATGTCGCGGAAGATCTGCATGATGCCGTCGGCCGTTACGGGATCGAGGTTGCCCGTGGGCTCGTCGGCTAAAATAAGCTTCGGACGATTCAAAAGGGCGCGGGCAATGACCAGGCGTTGCTGCTCGCCGCCCGAGAGCTCGAAGGGCATCTTATAGCCCTTGTTTTCGAGCTGTACGAGGCTCAACACCTCGTCGATTCTTCGGCGAATATCCTCCTCCTTTTTCCACCCCGTGGCACGCATCACATCGTAGAGGTTCAGAAAGACATTTCTATCGGTAAGCAACTGATAATCTTGAAATACAATGCCGATGTTGCGGCGTAGTTTCGGAATGTCCCGTCGCTTCAGATTTTTCAGGTCAAAGCCCACCACGCGACCCTCGCCATGCAGCAGCTGCAGCTCGGCATAGAGGGTCTTCAGCAGGGAGCTTTTGCCGCTTCCCACGCGACCGATCAGATAGACAAACTCCCCCTCGTGAACATCGAGGTTGATCTCGGAGAGAATCAGCTCGCCATCGCGCAACATGCGCTTGGCCGAGTACTCGCCAAAGCTGCCATCGGCATGATAAATCGACACATCGCGCAGGCTGATCACCCGCTTGGCTGTTTGCTCCATAAACTCACTGATATTTCTTACAAAGATAAGAATAATTCACGATTCACAATTACTATTGATGCAATAAATTTTCGGTGTTGATTTTTTGGTGCTTTGCACCTCTATTTTAATAAGCAACGGCCCGCTTCAAGTGCACTTGACAGGCCGTTGCTTATTAAAATTCTGCCCACGGGCAGCAAAAATCAACCCCGAAAATAATTTATTCTCAACTACTTAATATAATAAAACATATTGACATTCCCCCTAAATCCCCCTTTAACAAAGGGGGACTTGTCGCAGTGATAAATCACTGCTCCCAATTGCAGCCCGAAAGGTCAACACGGTAAAAGGTTTTTCTAATCAAAAGCAATAAATAGTATTCTAATATACTTATACACAACAAAATAGAAGCAACACTGCAAAGTTTATCGCATCGGTAGTAATTCACAATTCACAATTATTTTTTTGTGGGAGATATGGGATTTATGGGAAATATGGGAGGCGCAGGAAAATAATTTTGAATTTTGAATTCTAAATTTTGAATTTTTACTACCTTTGCCACAGCAAACAATCGGGGCTGACCGGTTTTGACAGCAGGTAGAGTTTGATTGTAAGCATGCCGAGCGCTGTGTGGCGGCTCGTTAATCCCGACGCTCAAACTACAAATGGCAATAACAGCTATGCACTCGCTGCCTAATTTCCAGGAAATTGAGGCTTAATCGCGTGGTTCAAGGTTAATCGTGCGACGAGTATCCCGAGGGGTGATTCCGCTCTTTAATCGCTTCTCATACGGGGTATCATTCATTTAGAGATAGTGCGGTATGTGTCTCGGTTATCGTGCGAAATTTTAGAGGCTGGGATTTGAGTTAGGTTGCTGCCTGCCGGGCTCAAATAGGAGGATGAAATGGCAGATAAGCATGTAGAAAGCTTTCGGGTTCCTTGTTTGGACAGGGGTTCGACTCCCCTCAGCTCCACTTTTTTCAAGCGGATGCAGCAAAGACGACTTCGGTCGTCTTTGCTGCTTGTAGGTCGAGAATAAGCACCCTTAAACTTTCACACCTCCCATAAATCCCATATCTCCCACAAAAAATAATTGTGCATTGTCAATTTTTTTGCTAACTTTGACAAAAATAAAACCAAGAAAACGATGAGAAAGATGGGCCGATTGGTTGCCTCGTTGGTGGCGGTGCTGCTCCTTGTAGGAGGCGTGGCATGGGTCATTGAGAAGCGCCAAAGTGAACTGCTCGAGGTGGCAGAGAAGATGGAGAACAGCGAAACCAATGTAGAAAATAGTATGAGTGACAAGAAATTGTATGCCGTCATCGAGACCGAAAAGGGTGTGATGAAGGCGGAGCTCTACCGCAATGAGACGCCGGGCACGGTGCAGAACTTCGTGGAGCTTGCAGAGCATGGATTTTATGATGGTTTGACCTTTCATCGCGTGATTCCCGACTTCGTGATTCAGGGCGGATGCCCGCGCGGAGATGGTACGGGAGGCCCGGGCTACCGCATCAAGTGTGAGACCTCGGCGCCGCGTCAGTACCACGATCGCGGTGTGATGTCGATGGCTCATGCCGGTAAGGATACGGGTGGCTCGCAGTTCTTTATCTGCCACTGCCGCGAGAATACGCAGCACCTGGATGGCCGCCACACCTGCTTTGGCAAGGTTATCGAGGGGTTGGATGTGATTGACGACATTCGCCCGGGTGACAGAATGCTCTCGGTACGCATCGTGGAGGAGTAGCCTGATTCAAGAGGTGAGAGGGGTTGTCGCAACCGAAAAGGTTGGACAACCCCTCTTTTTATTTGCCGAAAGTGGAAGAAATTGGTCAAAATATGAAATAATTGACTACATTTGCCCCCCGATTTCAAACAATATAAGGTATGGATTGGATTTATACGCTCTTTTGTGGCGACGGAATTGCCCATGCGGTGCTCACTCTGGCACTCGCCATCACGGGCGGTCTGTTGCTCGGAAAGGTGAAGATTGGCGGGGTCTCGTTGGGCATCACCTGGATTCTCTTTGTGGGTATCTTTTTGAGCCACTTCGGGATGACCATCAATGGCGAGTTGCTCCACTTTGTCAAGGAGTTCGGCCTGATACTCTTTGTCTTTTCGATTGGCTTGCAGGTGGGCCCCGGATTCTTCTCCTCGTTCAAGCAGGGGGGTATGACGCTCGTCACGCTCGCCTCGGCCATTGTGCTGCTGGGTGTGCTGACGGCCTATGTGATTCACCTTGTCTCGGGGGTCGATATCCCCACGATGGTGGGCATCCTGTCGGGTGCCGTAACCAACACGCCGGGCCTGGGTGCCGCGCAGCAGGCCTATAGCGACGCTACGGGGATTAACGACCCCAACATCGCCATGGGTTATGCCGTGGCCTATCCGCTGGGTGTGGTGGGTATCATCCTGGCCATGTTGATTATCCGCTATGTGTTGCGCATCAACTTCCAAAAGGAGAATGAGGGTTTGGAGGATATCAGCCGTGAGCAGCAGATGCCCGAGCGTAAGTCGATCGAGTTCACCAACGAGATGCTCGATGGCCGTTCGGTAGGCTATGTGAGCGACCTGGTGAAGCGTTCGTTTGTCATCTCGCGTATCCTCCATGCCGACGGTTCGATTACCATTGCCGACTCCGATACGGTGCTCCGTTTGGGCGAGCGACTCTTGATTATCAGTGCTTCGGAGGATATGCCCGCCGTGGTTGCCTTCCTGGGCCATACGGTCGAGATGAGCGACGAGGAGTGGGGTAAGGGCAAGAACCCTGCAGCCCACACCGAGTTGGTGTCGCGTCGTATTCTGATTACGCGCTCGAGTATCAACGGCAAGCGCTTTGCCGACCTCAAGCTCCGCACCCGTTTTGGTATCAACATTACGCGTGTAAACCGTGCCGGTGTCGATCTGATTCCCTATCAGAATATGGAGCTGCAGATTGGTGACCGCGTGATGGTGGTGGGTACGCTCAAGTCGATTGAGAAGGTGGAGACGCTGCTTGGTAACTCGCTCAAGAAGCTCAACCAGCCCAATCTGATTACCATCTTCATTGGTATCGCCCTGGGTGTGCTGCTCGGCTCGATTCCCTTGATGAATGTTCCCCAGCCCGTGAAGTTGGGCTTGGCGGGCGGTCCGCTGATTGTGGCCATCCTCATCGGCCGTTTTGGCCCCCACTTTCACCTGGTAACCTATACCACCATGAGCGCCAACCTTATGTTGCGTGAGGTGGGTATTGCCCTCTTCTTGGCGGCCGTGGGTATTGGCGCCGGCGACGGATTTATCGAGACAATCGTCAATGGCGGCTGGCACTGGATTGGTTACGGTGCCATCATCACCATCCTTCCGCTGCTGATTGTCGGCATCTTTGCCCGCGTGGTACTCAAACTCAACTACTACACGCTGATGGGCCTTATCTCGGGTGCCATGACCGATCCCCCGGCTCTGGCTTATGCCAATGCAACGGCCGGAAACGACATGCCCGCCGTAAGCTATGCCACGGTCTACCCGGTGGTGATGTTCCTCCGAGTTTTGACCGCACAGCTATTCATCCTGTTTGGTATGTAGCGAGCGCGATTCACAATTCGCATCACAATAAAGGCGGCTCCCGAGAGAGCCGCCTTTTCATTTTGAATTAAACAAAAGGGCTCCCGCTTTGGGAGCCCTTTAGGTTTACTTCTCGGGACGCATCAGCACGGTGATGACATTCTTGTCGTTGAGCACCTGCTGGGCCAGCGCCTTCACATCGTCGTAGGTAATCGACTTGAGCGTAGCCTCGTAGTCGTTCACATAGTCCAGACCGGTGGTGTAGTACTCGATCAGGTACTCCATCCAATCGCCGTTCAGCTCGAGCGAGCCCTTCATATCCTTCAAGAGGAACTCACGGGTCTTCTCGATATCCTCGGCCAGAGGACCCTCGGCAGCAATCTTGGCCACCTCGGCATAGATAGCCTCGACTACGGCATCCGCCTTCTCGTCGGCGGTATCGCAACCTACCTGAATCACATACTCCTCCTCGGGCTTCACACTCAAGGCACCCGAAGCACCAATCGAGTAGGTGGCACCCATCTCCTCACGAATCGACTGCAGGTAGCGGTTCGAGAGGGCGTCGGTCAGCAGACGGAGCGTCAGCTTGTTCTTCAGCGTATACTCCTCGGGGCCGGCGTAACCTACGAATACCGAAACCTTGGGCTGCTGCATCGCTACGCGGAACTCCTTCTTCAGCTCATCCTTCACCACCTTTACGGTGTTCTCCTCCTGAAGTGCCAGCTTGGCCTTCTTGTTTACGGGAATCGAGCCGATGTACTTCTCAACCAGCGGCTTCAGCTCCTCGGGGTTCACATTGCCCACGAAGGTGAATACAAACTCGTTGGCATCGGGGAAGAGGGCGGCGTTCGAGGCGGCCAGCTTCTCGAGGTCGATCTTGTCGAGTAGCTCCGACGAGATAATCTGCATGCGGGGATCGTTACCATAGACCGTAGCAACCAGCTCCTTCTGGAAGAGGTAGTCGGGGTTCGACTTCATGTTCTCGAGGTAACCCTTGTACTGGTTGTAGAAGATCTGGAAGTCCTCCTGCGAGTAGCGGGGAGCCGTGAAGTTCAGGTATACGAGCTGCATGAGGCTCTCCAAATCCTTGGGCGAGCAACCGCCACGCAGACCGTGCGACTTGGGGCCTACATAGGGCGAGAGGTCTACCACCTTACCCGTCAGCTGCTTCTGCAACTCGACGGCCGAGAACTTCGAGATACCCATCAGACCACGCAGGGCGGGGAGGAACTGCTGGGCAATCGAGGCCTGGTCGGGGTCGGCAATCAGACTCGTACCACCCTCGGCACGGGCCGTGAAGCGCAACTCGTCGGCCTTGAACTGGGTGGGCTTCACCACGACGCGGGTGCCGTTCTTCAGCGTCCACTCGATGGTACCCATCTTCTCGTTTACGACCTCCTTCTTTACGGCCGAGCCATTCAGCTTGGCGTCGGCGCTTACCAGAGGCTCGATAACCGTATCGTCGGCATAGGGCTCAATAGCCTCAGCGGGCAGGGCGGGCACCTGGGCCAGGATGGCGGCAATCACCTCCTCGGTCGGATTCTCGACTCCCTCCTTCTCGGGGGCACTGACCGTAACCACCAGGTTGTTGGCGGGGAAGAGCTCCTTGATGCGCTCATTCACCATATCCACGGTAATCATCTGAATCAGCTGGCAGTCGAGCTGATACTCGGTCTCGGCATCGGGCACGGGAGCGTTGTGCAGGAAGTTCTGCATGCAGCGATCCACATAGAAGCTGTGGAGGTTGTCGTTACGGTTGGCGTACTGTCGGTCAACCGAGGCCTGCAAGTTGGCCTTGGCGCGCTCGAACTCACCCACCGTAAAGCCGTGGCGCAGCATGCGCTCCAACTCAACGCGGGCGGCAGCAAAGGCGTTGGCCAGCTCACCCTCCTTGCTCGTCACGCCCAGTACGGCGGTCTCGAGCGTGGGGATGATACCCACCGAGCCGTTGTAGATGTAGGCGCTCAGGAAGGGGGCATTGGGCTGCATCGAAATCTCCTCCAAGCGAGCCTGGGCCATCGTGGCGAGGTAGGCGTCAATCGTCTTGATCAGGGCGGCCATGATGGTGTTGTTGATCATCGGGGGCAGGGCCTGGTGCTTGGCGTAGAGGGTAGCCTGCGAGCGCTGCATCTCGGGATCGGTGAAGATCGAGATGATGGGCTCCTCGTTGTCGGGCACGACGATCACATCCTTCTGTGCAGCATCGGCGGGCGAGGCGGGCACATCGGCCATCAGCGTGCGAATCTTCTGCTCTACCTGATCCACATCAATATCACCCACCACGATGAAGGTCATCAACTCGGGACGATACCACTTCTCGTAGAAGCTGCGAATGGCCGAGTGGGGGAACGAGGCGAGGTAGTCGAGGTGACCAATCAGGTTGCGCTCGGCGTAGCGCGTACCCTTACCCAGCGACTCGATGAGCTTCATCATCGAACGACGCTGTGCACCATCGGTCGTGCGGAGCTCCTCCATGATCACGCCACGCTCCGAGTCGATCTCCTCACCCTGCAGGGCGATGAAGTGCGACCAGTCGTGCAGAATCATGAGCATCGAATCCACGACGCCCTCACGCACCTCACCGTTGCGCTTTACGGGCACATCGTTGAGCTGATAGAAGGTGTAGTCCCACGAGGTGGCAGCATTGAGGTTGCGACCAAAGGCTACGCCAATCTTCTCGCAATACTCGATGAGCTGCTTGCCGGGCAGGTTCTTCGTGCCATTGAAGGCCATGTGCTCGAGGAAGTGGGCCAGACCCTGCTGGTCGTCGTCCTCCTGGATGGCACCTACGCCATAGACAATCCAGAAGTTGGCAATCTCCTTCGGCTTCTCGTTGTGACGAATGTAGTAGCGCATGCCGTTGTCCAAAAGACCGATGCGCAACTCGGGGTCGATCGGCATGGGTTGCATCAGAGGATTCTCCTCCTGGGCCCATGCGCCGGTCGCAGTCAGCATAACTACGAGCGACAATAAAATTCTTTTCATGTTACTTAAAGGTTTTGTTGATAGTTGTTTTTGTCTGTTCTCTCTTATTTGTAGGTTGTTTTACTCTTCGTCGGGGCGGTATTCGATGATATCGCCGGGCTGGCAATCCAGTTCACGACAGATTGCCTCCAGCGTCGAGAAGCGAATCGCACGCGCCTTGCCGGTCTTGAGAATCGAGAGGTTGGCCGGAGTGATATCCACACGCTCCGACAACTCGCCCAGCGACATCTTGCGCTTGGCCATCATCACATCTATGTTGATTACAATTCCCATGACCTTATATTATATGGTGTAGTGTTGCTCCTCGCTCAAGCGCGAGCCGAGGGCGAAAATCTCGGCCGCAAAGAGGAGGATAAGGCCCATGATTACCTCGCCATACTCTAAGTTGAACCCACCGCAGTAGCCGGCCAGCTCGGGAGCGGCCAGACGCACCATCTTGTGGCTCAAGAGGTAGTTGGCGCCGGCAAGGAGCTGCGTCAGGATAATCAGCGCACCAATCACGCGCATGCGGCCGATGTTGGAGGAGGGGAGGGGCTTCTGGTCGCGCACCGACTTGCGCAGCGAGTTGATAATCATGCCCGTGAGGACAAGAATCACCACCCAGGCCAGAATCGAGAGCCAGTCGAGCCACTCGATGGCGCCGTTGTAGCTCTCCAACATCGCGTTGAGATGGGGGTGTGCCACGCCATCCACCACGATGGCGATGAAACCCTCGCAGAGCGACGAATGGAGGGCGACCCCTTCGGCGGGTTGTGCCGTCTCGCTCCACGGGGTGGCAAAGAGTTCGGGCTGGACATAGACCAGGTATTGCGAGTGGTCGGGGTGGGCCATCGTGGCATACTGCACCCCACCGCGTACCGAGTGGCCCAACATCGGCAGGAAGCTGTGCATGAAGGCGAGCCCCAGCACCAAAAAGTAGCCGATGTAAATCCATAAAAGTCGGCGATTCATCGCCCGTTTCTCTACGCTGTTCATCTCTGTTTGCTTTTACGAACGAGAGTTGATTCTCCCTTTCGACGGCAAATATAGTAATAATTTTCCGAAAAACAAGCAAAATTTATTGTTTTTCGATAAATTTTCCGTTATACACTCTCTTTACCGCTATAAATTTAGGAAAAAATCATTACATTTGCACTATACAACAAACGAAAAAACAAAAAAAATAAGTATAAAAAAATGGCAGAAAAGACAACCTATCCCTATCGAGTGGATCCGCAGTGGGTTGATTTTACGATGCGTGCCTCGCTCTCGTCGCTTACGAATGCCGTGTTGAGTGTGGCCGGCGTGGATGCGCAGAGCAAAGGATTTGGTACCGATACGCTCAACAAGGAGGACTACTCGTGGGTCTTGTTGCGCATGGCCGTGGAGTTCGACCGTCGCCCCGAGCAGTACACCGACTTCTCGATTACGACCTGGATCAGCGACTACTCGCGCATGATGTCCACGCGTAACTTTACGGTGCAGGATGCCGAGGGGAGGGTCTTTGGGCGTGTGGTGACGCAGTGGTGCATGATCGACCTCTCGACCCGTCGTCCGGTCGATATGACGACACCCTCCATCGCCTCGACCTACGGACAATTTGTGGTCGATGCTCCCTCGCCCACCGAGCCTCCGCAGCGCCTCGGGATGATTGAGCCCCAGACGAAAACCACTCGTGATGTGGTATATAGCGACATCGACTTCAACCGCCATGTCAATACGCTGCGCTACATCGACATGATGCTCGACCGTCTGCCCATCGAGTCGTTCGTGGGGGAGCAACCCGTACGCCTCGATATCAACTTTCAGCGCGAGTGCCGCTACGGACAGCAGCTCACCATACTGCACGAACATCGCGACGAAAGCGATCTGTTCGAGATTCAGGCCGACGGGCAGGTGGCCGTGCGAGCACGCCTGATGCCCATATAACTTCATCTTCCCCATAAAAGAGAGCCGAAGCTCTCTTTTTTTTTATTACTTTCATGTCGTTGAAGGCGTAACGCCTCGTTTGTTTGCAGGCAGCCCCTACGAAAAACTCACTCGAAAGTGAGTAAACCTCCCAACTTTTCACTATCTTTGTCATTGTTAATGTTCATGACCATGAAAAAGATGACCACCTCGCTGCGTTTTATGGCGGCCTCGTTGCTGCTCTTGGCAGCCTGCAAGAAGAGTGAGCCCCTCACTCCCGACCACGAAAATCTGCAACCTCTGCCCGAAATTCCCGAGGAGGAGGCCCTTGCTCCGGTGGACGATGTCGTTACCGTGATGGAGGATGCCTACTTTGCCCGCTACTGTCTCGCCCGCTTCGATGCCGACGGCGACGGTCGCCTGACGATGGCCGAGGCCGAGGCTGCCGAGGCGATTGTTCCGGCCGAGGATGAGCCCGCCCTGCTGGAGGATCACTACCGCTTTGTCTCGCTCGACGGTATCGCCTACCTCCCGAATCTGAAGCGCATCGAGATCAAGAGTTCGCTTATCTCCGACCTCGATTTGAGCCGCAATGCGAAGGTCGAGCAGCTCTCGTTCGATATTCCGCAGGGACAGGCCCGTTTGGAGCGTCTGGTGGTGCGCAATACGCAGCTGCGAGAGCTGGTACTTCCCAATTGCGAGTTGAAGGAGCTCGACCTGCGCAACACGCCGCTGGAGAGCCTTAACCTGGAGCAGGGGACTGCGGCCCTCTCGTCGCTCGACTTGCGTTACTGCTCCGAGCTGCGCTACTTAAGCTGCTGCGGCAGCCAAATCGCCTCGCTCGAACTGCGCTACTCGCCCAACTTGGAGTACCTTGCGCTGGAGGATATGCCTCTGCAGACGCTCGACCTGAACAACTGTGCAAAACTCACCGAGCTGCGCATCAACCGCACCAATCTGGCCGGGCTTACGCTCAAATACAATACGACGCTCCGAATGCTTGACCTAAGTGGGAATCGCTTGGCGAAGATCGATTTGACGACCCTTGCCGGTGTCGTCTCGGTCGATGTGAGCAGCAATCCCCTCACCTCGCTCGATATCTCGAAGTGCGAGAAGCTCACCTCGCTCCGCGCCGACAAGACGCAGATCTCTACGCTTAATACCGACAACAATACGCTGCTGGAGGTGTTGAGCTGTGGCGAGAGCAAACTCCACCACCTCGATTTGAGCACCAATCCGAAGCTCCAACGGCTCGACTGCCACCACAACGAGATGAGCGAGCTGTTGATCAACAGCGACAACAACCCCCATCTGGCAGAGGTTCGGTGCGCCGAGAATCAGTTTGTGTCGCTCGACTTCAGCCGTTGCCCCATCACCTCGTGGCAGGAGGGTAGTGACCCCCGGGTTGGCTCGACCTTTGCTCCGCAGCCGCAGTTGGAGGTGCTGACGCTGCCGACCCACACCCTTGAGGTGGATTTGCGACAGCTCACCTCCTGCCCCAAGTTGCGCAAGGTGATTTTGCAGGCTACGCAGGTGCCCACGCTTCGCTACGAGACCATGGAGCGCTCGCAGGCTACACTCTATGTGCCGAACGAAGCCCTTGCAGCTTACGAGGCGAGCCCCTGGTACGAAGCCTTTACCCAGATTCGTGCCCTCTAACCGATGAACGAAAAGCTCTATATTCAGCTCTTGGGCCCTGCTCATCCCTATCGGGGTGGGTTGGCTGCCATCATGCACACCATGGCCCGCCACTATCAGAAGGAGGGTCATCGGGTCGAGCTGAAGACCTTTACGGTACAATACCCCTCGTGGCTCTTCCCCGGCAAGAGCCAATACAGCGACGGCGAGGCCCCCAACGATCTCTCGATTGAGCGTTGCGTCCATACGGCCAACCCCTTCAATTGGATTCGCCTCGGACTGCGCATCAGGCGTGAGCGCCCCGATATGGTGCTGTTGAAGTATTGGACCCCCTTTATGGCCCCCTGCTTTGGTACCATTGCCCGCATAGCGCGCCGCAACCGCCACACCAAGTTTATCTGCCAAATCGACAATGTGGAGCCCCACGAGCCCCACTTCTTCGATGGTTGGCTCAACCGTTGGTTTTTGGGGGCGGTGGATGGCTTTGTCTATATGTCGGAGCAGGTACACCGCGAGCTGGAGGCCTACACCTCGGCGCCGGCCCTCTTCTCGCCCCATCCCATGTTCGAGAACTACGGCGAGCCCATTTCGCGCGAAGAGGCACTATCTCATTTGGGCCTCGACTCGCAGCATCGTTATGCACTCTTCTTCGGTCTGATACGCGACTACAAGGGGCTTGACTGGCTCCTCGATGCGTGGGCCGAACTGCGCAGACAGGGGCGCATCGCCGAGGAGTACAAACTCCTCGTAGCAGGCGAATTTTACACTAATAAAACCCCTTATTTAGAGCGAATTGCATCTTCCGAGTTGAAGGATTGCGTAATTTTGCACGACCGCTTTATTCCCGACAACGAGGTGCGCAACTACTTCTCGGCTGCCGACTTCCTGGTTTTGCCCTACAAGAGTGCCACCCAGAGCGGAGTGACGCAGATTGCCTATAAGTTCTGCCTGCCGGTCATCGTAACCGATGTGGGCGGGCTGCGAGAGATTGTACCTCACGGGCGTGTGGGTTATGTGGCGCAACCGTCGGTAGAGGGGGTAGCCTCCGCCATCGAGCAGATGGCGCACCCCGAGCAGTTGGCCGCCTTCCGCGAGGGGATGAAAGAGGAGTCGAAGCGCTTCTCGTGGGCCGAAATGTGCAGAAATTTGTTAAAAGTATTCGCCATGTGTCGGTAGGTAACCGATTTTTTGTCGTACTTTTGCCCCGAAATCGAACAAAACAGATAAAAAAGAGAAGATATGAAAGCAATCGTCAAGAACAACTTCAACTTCCCCGGCCAGCAGAGCCACTACACGGGTAAGGTGCGTGATGTATACGCCATCGAGGGTGACTACCTTGTGATGGTCGTCTCGGATCGCATTTCAGCCTTCGATGTGGTGCTGCCCAAGGGTATCCCCTTCAAGGGTCAGGTGCTGAATCAAATCGCAGCCAAATTCCTCGATGCAACCACCGACATCCTGCCCAACTGGAAGATCGCTACGCCCGACCCGATGGTTACCGTGGGCCACAAGTGCGAGCCCTTCAAGGTGGAGATGGTGATTCGCGGCTACCTCTCGGGCCACGCCTGGCGCGAGTACAAGGCCGGCAAGCGCATGATTTGCGGCGTGGAGATGCCCGACGGCATGGTGGAGAATCAGAAGTTCCCCGCACCCATCATCACCCCTACGACCAAGGCTGACGAGGGCCACGATGAGGATATCTCGAAGGAGGAGATTATTGCTCAGGGATTGGTGAGCCGTGAGGATTATGAGCAGCTGGAGGCCTATACGCGTGCCATCTTTGAGCGCGGTACGGAGATTGCCGCCAAGATGGGCCTTATCCTGGTTGATACGAAGTACGAGTTCGGCAAGAAGGAGGGCAAAATCTATCTGATGGATGAGATTCACACGCCCGACTCGTCTCGTTACTTCTATGCCGAGGGGTACGAGGAGCGCTTGGCCAAGGGCGAGAAGCAGAAGCAGCTCTCGAAGGAGTTTGTGCGCGAGTGGCTGATGGCCAACGGTTTTCAGGGTCGTGAGGGGGAGCAAGTGCCCGAGATGACCGAGGAGATTGTTGCCGGCATCACCGAGCGTTACATCGAGCTCTACGAGCAGATTACGGGCGAGAAGTTCGTTAAGGCCGAGAGCGAGGATGTCATGGCACGCATCGAGCGCAATGTAAACGAGTGCCTCGCATCGCTCCGCTAATTGTTTCGGAGAGTAAACAAGAGAGGGTCACCTACCACAGGGCGACCCTCTCTTGTTTTCTACTCTTTGTGAGCCTGCGTTGTTCCGGTGAGTATCCGGAGCAGCTCGGCGTCGGGATGGCGCGCACGGTCGTAGATGCCGAAGCTCCCCTTATAGTCCCACGAGGCGTAGTCGATACCATACTTTTCGCATAATGCCACCACATCCCGCATCCAATTCAGGCGGCTTGCACGGTCGCCGCCATGAATTACGCCAAACTCTCCGAGGTAGAGGGGGCGGTTCTCTGCTCGGGCCGCCTCTACGGCGCGCAGAATCATCGTTTCGAGGCGGTGGATATCAAAGTAGCCTTCGCTCTTTGTGCCGTATTCGTATTTGGCCTGTTGTGCCGGCGAAAGGGTAGCGTACTCCTCCTCCGAGATCAGCTCGCCGGGGTAGACGACCCGGCACGAGATATCGTGCAGCTCCTCCATCCACGAGGCTCGGTAGTGGGTCAGAAGCATCGGATGGTAGAAGTGGAAACTGAGGATGAGGGCCCGATCGTCGTCGGGCAGTCGCAACCTCTCCACCATATCGTAGGCCTGCCAACGATTGGCACCAATGAGAATCGTACGCTCGGGCTCAAGGGCGCGTACATGGGCCAGACACTCGTTTACCACACGGTTCCACGCCTCCGGATCATCCGCGACGGGCTCGTTCATCAACTCATAGGCCAACAACTCGTTCGGGTAGATGTGCAACTCCTCGGAGATTCTCTCCCAACAGCTGTAGAAGCGCTCTTGGGCCCATTGCTCGCTGAAGAGCGGCTTGTAGGCGGCGTTGAAGTGGTGGGTGCGCAGAATGTGAAGATCAACCACCACCTTCAATCTGTTGGCCTCACACCACCCGATGGCTCGGTGCAGCAGACGGAAGGCCTCTTTGTCGGGATGCAACTCCTCATCGAAGAGCTGCTCCTCATCGACGGGGATACGCAGATGGTCGTAGCCCGCCTCGGCAAGCAACCTGACATCCTCTTGCGTAAACCAGGCTTTGCGCTCCTTGCCTCGCGCAGAGCTCTGCGAGAGCCAATGGCTGATATTGATACCTCGGCCCAACTTGATGGGGGTGGTCGGGAAGGCGGGAGCTGCAATAAAGAGCGTCAGAAGGAGAAGCAGAAATCGTTTCATGAGCTTTCGAGTGTTAATTTTTTCAAAGATAGCGAAAAAATCGAAATAAAACAAGAGAGGATGCCACCTCAAACGGGCGACATCCTCTCTTGTTGTGTCGGGGTTGGGATTACTTCGTCACATTGGGACGCTCCAAACCATAGTTCTTGCGCTTATCCTCCAGCTTGAGGTAGAAGCCGATGATGAAGGCCAGCACACCGAACGAGGCGAAGATGACCATCGGCCACATATAACCACCCGTCATGTCGAGTACCTTACCGATAATCAGGGGTACGAGGCAGAGGCCGATATTCTGAATCCAGAAGATGACGCAGTAGGCCGAGCCCAGAATCTTCTCGTCGATGATCTTGGGTACCGAGGGCCACAGGGCGGCGGGTACGAGCGAGAAGGAGACACCCAGAACGACCACAATCAGTACGGCCAGCGCCTTCGAAGGGAAGGCGGGCAGCAGGAAGGCGAAGCTCAGGTGGCAGGCAATCATAATCAGCGCACCGATCATCAGCATCGTGGCACCCTTGCCCTTGAAGTCGAGCAGGGCACCCAGGAAGGGGGTGAGTACCATGGCCAGAATCGGGAAGCAGCTGAACAGACGCGAAGCGGTCTCCAAATCAACGCCGAGCGTCACCTCCAGGAAGTTGGGAGCATAGCGCTGGAAGGGGAAGATGGCCGAGTAGTAGAGTACGCAGAGCAGGGCCACCAACCAGAACATCTTGCTGGTGAAGATCTTGCCCAGATCCTTGAGTTGGAACTCCTCGTCCGAGGCAGTCTCCTCCATCTCGCCCGACTCCTTGAGCTGCTTGTCGAGCTTGATATCCATTACCGAGAATACCGAGTAGCAGATCAGACCTACGAACAGGAGGGCGGTGCAGAAGCCGATGGGGGCTACAATCGAGGCGTCGAACTTGTTCGAGATCATGGGCGAGAGCCACATCACGGCGAAGACACCCAGACGGGCAATAGCCATCTCGAGGCCCATGGCAAGTGCCATCTCCTTGCCCTTGAACCACTTGGCGATAGCCTTCGACACGGTCGTACCGGCCATCTCGCAGCCGCAACCGAAGATCATGAAGCCGAAGCAGGCCATCTTGGCGCTGCCGGGCAGGGCGGGCCACCAGCTGTTGAGCCAGGCGCAGAGCTCCGAGGTCTGGAATGCGTCGCTGATACCGATGTACTTAATCACGGCACCAATAACCATCAACGAGGCCGACAACAGACCCGTAAAGCGGATACCCATCTTGTCGAGGATGATACCGGCAAAGATGAGGAAGAAGCAGAACACATTGAGGAAGTACTCCGAGGCTGCATAGGTGCCGAAGGTGCCGCTATCCCAACCGCGCGCCGACTCGACGAGCGACTTCAGGGGCGACATTACATCGACAAACATGTAGGCGAAGAACATCATCAAGGCAATCAGAATCAGGGCCGCCCAACGGGCCACGACCGAGTCGTTGATCTTTTGTTTTAGAGTTGTTGTCATAATTTTTTTTTTGATTATTTAAGTGATTAGTATTGCGTTATCAGTGTTCGGCTCCGGCGTGTTGTCGCAGCAGTTCGTAGGCTTGGTCGATACCCAACTCACCCGCCTTCGAGAGGTCGAGGCACCCCTTGCGCGTATCCTTCATGAAGATCTGAACCAGACCGCGGTTGTAGTAGGCCTCGGCAAATTGGGGGTTGAGTTCGATGGCGCGCGTATAGTCTTCATAGGCCTCGGGCATGCGACCCGAAAGGGCTTGGAGGTTGGCGCGGTTGTAGTAGAAGTAGGCGAAGTCGGGGTAGAGCTTGATCGCCTTGTTCAGATCCTCGATCGCCTCGTCGTAGTCGTAGTGGCGCACCACACCCCCCTCCAATCGCAGGGCGGGGTCGTTGTCGATGGTGATGCGCTGCCCCGCACGGTCGATCGAGGAGATGAAGTCGATCATCTCGGCGCGCGTGGTCGAGCGATTCAGGTAGAGGAAGGGGTTGGAGGGGTTGAGCGCAATAGCCTGCGTATAGCTGCTCACGGCATTGGTGTACTGCTTGACAAGGGTTTGCGTCATGCCGCGCAGGAAGAGGCCCTCCCACGAGTTCCCTTCTGCTTTGAGGCGCTCGGCCATCTCGCGGTCGAGCAGCAACAGCGAGTCGGGCGCTATCTTGCTCGCTCCATGTGTCAGCATCATCTCCTTGCGGCCAATTCGCTCACAGAAGGCCTCCTCACGCGGCGTATGGTAGGCCTTGCGCAGGGTCGTGAGGGTGGCATCGGGGTGGGTGAGCGTAAACTTAAAGAGGGCAATCAGCTGTAACCTGCCTCGCTGATTCTGCGACGAGATGCGCTCAAAACGGCTCCCCGAGAGATTGGAGTCGAACGAGAGCAGACGGTCGAAGTGCTGCGTCGTGTCGGCATAAATCGACCAGGTGGTGTCGCTTAAGCGGGCTCGATAGTCGGCGATTTTGCGTTGGGCCGTCTGCTGGTCGTGCTTGGCGGCGCGCATATCGCCCAGGCGGTAGTGTACGGCACTGCGATTCAGGTAGGCATTGGCGAAGTCGGGGTAGAGCTCAATGGCCTTCGTGAAGTCGTCGAGGGCCTCGCGGTTGCGATTCAGATAGGCGTAGAGCGAGCCGCGATTGTAGTAGACCAGCACATTGTCGGGCGAGTAGCGGGCCACGCGGTCGTAATCCTCCAGAGCCCGCGTATAGTCGCCAATCTGTGCATGGATGATGGCGCGGTTGTAGTAGGTAATCGACGAGGTGCTGTCGAGTGCAATGACGCGATCCAGGTCGCGGAGCGAGTGCAGGGGACGGTGGGTATTCGAGTAGACCAACGCACGGTTGAAGTAGGAGAGCAGGTGCGTGGAGTCGCACGCAATGGCCCGATTGAAGTCGGCCTCGGCCTCGTCGTAGCGCTCCTGCTGCATGTAGAGTGCGCCACGGCGGTTGTAGCTCTCGGGGTATTCGCGGTTGGTGCGAATTGCCGTATTGAAGTTCTCGTAGGCCTTCACCGTATCTTTGAGGTAGAGGTAGGCCATGCCGCGATTGAGGTAGGCGTCGGCCACCTTATCCTCCTGCATGATGAATTGGTCGAAGTCGGCGATGGCCTCCTCGAACTGCTGATTCAATAGGCGCGTGACGCCCCGACTGTAGTAGGGGTTGGGGAGATCGGGCCTCAAATCGATAGCCTCCTGAAAATCCTTCAGCGCATCGTCGTAGTTGCCCAGGCGCGAGCGTGTAATGGCGCGATAGGTGTAGGCGATGGTGTAGACCGGATTCTGCTCCAATGCAATGGTGAAGTCGGCATCGGCTCCAATCAAATCACCCAACTGATACTTGGCAATACCACGCCAGAAGTAGCCCTCGTAGGCCTTCTCGTCGGCACGCAACAGCACATTGAGCGTGCGAATCGCCTCCTGATACTCCTTCTCCATCATCAGTGAGCGCCCCATCCAATAGAAGTACTCACGATTGTACTGCGCCATGGTGGGGCGGGCCACCAGGAGAAGCAGCAGGGCAATCAGGTATGTGCGAAGGCGTTTCAAGCGAGTGGTCGCGGTTACTCGAGTTCATATCCGAATCGGCGTAACTGCTTGTCGTTGTTGCGCCAATCGTCGTTTACTTTAACAAAAAGTTGAAGAAAGACCTTCTTCCCCAGGAAGCGCTCCATCTCCTCGCGGGCCTTCTGACCCACGCGCTTGAGTTTCTCGCCCTTGTGACCGATGAGGATACCCTTCTGCGAGTCGCGCGAGACATAGATGGTGGCCGAGATGCGGTCGATGGCCGGCTCCTCCTTGTAGCTCTCGATCTCGATTTCGCAGCAGTAGGGAATCTCCTTGTCGTACTGCTTGAGAATCTGCTCGCGGATAATCTCCGAGGCGAAGAAGCGCAGCGTCTTGTCTGTCAGCGTATCCTTGGGGTAGTAGGCCGGCCCCTCGGGCAGCAGCTCGAGGATGCGGTCGAAGATGGTGCCCACATTGAACCCTTCGCGTGCCGAGGCGGGGATGATCAGCGACTCGGGCAGACGCTCGTGCCACTTATCGACCAACTCGGCCAGCTTCTCCTGATCCGTGAGGTCGATTTTGTTGATTACGACGATGGCCGGAATGCCGCTCTTGTGAATCTTCTCCACAATCTCGGCCCCCTCGGTGTCGCCCTGCTCGACCGTGTCGGTTACATAGAGAATCACATCGGCATCGACGATGGCTCCCGTGACGAACTTCATCATCTTCTCCTGCAACTTGTAGTTGGGCTTCAGAATGCCCGGCGTGTCGGAGTAGACAATCTGAAAGTCGTCGCCATTGACAATGCCCATGATACGGTGGCGCGTGGTCTGTGCCTTCGAGGTGATAATCGAGAGACGCTCACCCACCAACGCATTCATCAGGGTCGATTTCCCCACATTGGGATTACCGATGATATTTACAAAACCGCTTTTGTGCATAAATTGCTATTTTAACGGACAAAGATAGTGATTTATTGGATTTATTCCTACCTTTGCATAGAGATTATTACAAACCCTACAACTAAATAGAGAAGCTATGGAAGAGAGAAGTTGGCTTTCGCTGCCGACGATGAATCGTCTGGTGCGCGGAGTCTTTGTGTTGATGATTCTGCTGACGGTGGCCACGCTGCTGATGGTCATCTTCGGAAAGGTGGTATTTCACAACCCGCTACCGCCCCGTATGTTGGATTACAAAGGGTGGATGGCCATCTTCTTTGTCCCCTCGTTGCTCTACTTCGGATTCCTGGGCTTGAAGCTCGCCTTCAAGTTCTATGGCGATGTGGAGCTGGAGGAGGTTACGACCGACAGTCAGGGGCGTGAGGTGAGCCGAGACTCCTTCAGCGGGTGGATTCTCAAGCTCTTCATCACCCTCGCCATGCCGATTGCCGGTGCTCTGGCCGGCTATGCCTTAGCCTATTACATCTTCTACTACATCCTCCAGGTCGCCTCGGCCTTCTTCCCCTATATCGTTGTCGTGCTGATGGCGGTGGGGTTGGTGTGGTATTACCTGCGTGCCGTGCGCCCCATGACGGCCGCCGTGGCGAGTGGCACGCTCAACCGCTACGAGGGGAACGAAGAGGAGGAGCGTCTGTCGAGAATCATCTACGACACCTACAAGTACTACGAGATTGAGGTGCTGACCGTCGTGGCCCTGCTGCTCTACATCGCCGGGGCGACCATCATCCTCTCCGAGGGTTTTCGTTCGGCGGGTGCACTGCGGGTCGCCACCGAGCAGGTGACCCTCAATAGCTCGTCCGACTCCCCGACAGGGCCCAACCACTTTGTGGCCGAAGAGAGTGGGGTAGCCAACCTCCATCTCGGCACGACCTTTGTCAACAACCCTGCAGCAAGCCAAGGACTCTACAATCGCAGCGAGCGCTACGAGGAGGGGTATCAACTCTACTACGACGAGGAGCATGTAGCCTCCGTAGTCATCGACCAATCGACCCAGCGTATCCTTCAGATCAAGGTCTTCACCCCGCGTGTCTATCTGGACAACGGCATACATGCAGGTATGGAGTTGCGCAAACTGATTGGCAAGTCGGGCATCGTGGTCAATGCCGCCTCCAACTACTATGGCGAGGGGTATGTGCTCTCGGTCGAGGTGGACGGCGTGGCCCGCTTCGTGACCGAAGAGTACACGAGATTTCTCTCCGAGCAGGGGCTGGATCGCTGCTACAACGAGGTAACCCTCACCAACAACGGTATTTCCCTGAAGAGGGAGGATGTAAAGCCCAATGTGAAGATTGAGTATATGTGGCTGTAGCAGATACGCTTCTTCTGTTACAACTTCTTACAAAAAAAGTGAGGGTGTCCTTGTAATTGGGGCACCCTCACTCTTATTTGTCCGTTGCGATTAGCGGCGGAAGCCTCCGCGACCCATCGGCATCTTGGGCATCTTCATATTGCCACCTGCCACCATCTTCATCATCTTGCGCGTCTCGTCAAACTGCTTCAGCAGGCGGTTTACCTCGGCCATCGAGGTGCCCGAGCCCTTGGCGATACGCTCACGACGACGAGCATTCAGCACCTCGGGGTGCTCACGCTCGTAGGGGGTCATCGAGTCGATAATGGCCTCGGTGGACTTGAAGGCGTCGTCGGGGATATCGACATTCTTGAGCATCTTGCCCATGCCGGGAATCATCGAGGCCACATCCTTCAGGTTACCCATCTTCTTTACCTGCTCGATCTGCGAACGGAAATCGTTGAAGTCGAACTGGTTCTTCACGATCTTCTTCTTCAGTCGGCGGGCCTCCTCCTCGTCGAACTGCTCCTGCGCACGCTCCACAAGCGATACCACATCGCCCATGCCGAGGATGCGGTCGGCCATACGCTCGGGGTGGAAGACCTGCAAGGCGTCCATCTTCTCGCCACTCGAGATAAACTTGAGGGGCTTATTCACCACCGAGCGAATCGAGATGGCAGCACCACCACGCGTATCACCGTCGAGCTTGGTGAGTACCACGCCGTCGAAGTCGAGGCGGTCGTTGAACTCCTTGGCCGTATTTACGGCATCCTGACCCGTCATCGAATCGACCACAAAGAGGGTCTCCGAGGGGTTTACGGCGGCCTTGATGGCGGTAATCTCCTGCATCATCGCCTCATCGACGGCCAGACGACCTGCCGTATCGACAATCACCACATTGTAGGAGTTGCGACGGGCGTGGTTGATGGCATTCTCGGCAATCGACACGGGGTTGCGGTTCTCGGCCTCGGTGTAGACCTCGACGCCAATCTGCGAACCTAACACCTTGAGCTGGTCGATGGCAGCGGGACGGTAGACATCACCCGCCACAAGCAACACCTGTCGACCCTTCTTCTTGAGGAAGGCGGCCAGCTTGCCCGAGAAGGTGGTCTTACCCGAACCCTGCAAACCGGCAATCAGGATGACGGCAGGATTGCCCTGGAGGTTGATGTCGGTAGCCGTGCCACCCATCAACTGGGCCAACTCGTCGCGGACAATTTTCGTAAGCATCTGTCCGGGCTTCACGGCCGTGAGGACATTCTGACCTAGCGCCTTCTGCTTCACCTCGTCGGTGAAGGTCTTGGCCACCTTATAGTTTACATCGGCGTCAATCAGCGCACGACGAATCTCCTTCAGGGTCTCGGCCACATTGATCTCGGTGATTTTGCCCTCACCCTTCAGAATCTTAAAGGACCGTTCCAGCTTTTCGGATAAACTCTCAAACATATCTTTTCTCTGCTATTTTTTCTTATATCGGACAAAGGTACGAAAAAAATCAAAATTTAGAATTCAAAATTCAAAATTATTCCTCTTTTCCAAAGCTGTGAACAGCTTGTCATCCACCGGCTTTTTGTGCCGACTTGAAATTGGGGCGGATGGGAGATTCGGGTGTAGATGAAAATTTGAGCAAAAATTTAATAACGACACAAAATACAACGGCAAGATAGGCGGTGAGTTTGCCTGATTTGGGTGAAAGAGAACAACGGCAAGAAGCGCGGTGAGTTTAATTTGATTTAGAGGAGCAGATTTTGTGCCGACATGAAATTGGGGCGAATGGGACATACATTGGTATTTCCCATTCGGGCCATCCGAGTGCAAACGCAAATTTACCGCCCAATCAGAGATAAATTTAATGGGAGAAGTAGTTGCCTGCAACGCTCGGCACTAAAGACAACGATGGGCTGTACAAAAAGTACCGCCCATTGTTGCTTTTTAGGGTTAGCGGCAGCAGGGAGCTGCTTATCGCATTAAATTAAACCGGCCTCGTAGTAGAGCACTATCTGCTCAATCATGGCATCTTCCCCCTCCTTGTCGTAGTCGTCTTTGAGGTCGTGGCCGAAGAGTTTGCCGACGGTCTGCCAGAAGCCGGCCACAAAGCCGGAGCGGAAATCCTTGAGGATTTGGTAGGGGGTGTATTGGGTTTGGCGGTCGATGAGCTTGATGAGCACCTTACCCTGGGAGCGGGTCATCTTCTTGAGTACGGGGGTATACTCCTGCTCGATGGCCTTGGCGAGCCCTTTGAGGTACTTTTCGCGCTCGCGCTTGGTCTCAAGTTTGGCGAGTTCGGCCTCCATGTCGGCCATCTTCTCGGCGGCGATTTGGGCGATGGGGTAGACCTTCTTGACGGCAGCCACCAACTTGCGCCACTTGCGTGTATCGATCCCTTTGGAGTAGACATAGACAGGGATGGCGTAGATGTGGGCCACGCTGTCGCCACGCTCGTCGATCGACCACTCCTGGATGATGTAGCCCTCGCGTCGGGGACGGCGCTGGGCCGAGAGCTCCAAAAATGGGGCTGTCGCGAAGAGGGTGGCGAGGATTATGGCGAATAGACGCTTCATGTTGCAAAAAAAATCGTTATCTTTGCCTTTGGTTACAAAGGTAACGATTTTAGCTTGAAATAAATTATTCAAACCGCACTTTTTATGTTGGAGAAGGGATTGTCGGCCGTCAGCACGACGACGGTATGCCGCGAGAATACGGCTCTTACGCTCGGCTCGGGCGATATGTTGGTATTTGCCACCCCCGCCATGGTGGCCTTGATGGAGAATGCAGCCATGCAGGCGGTGGCTTCACACCTGGAGGAGGGTGCCACGACCGTGGGTGCAGAGATGAACACCACGCACATCAAGCCTTCGGGCATGGGGGCTGTGATTACCGCCACGGCGGTGCTTACGGCTGTCGAAGGGCGCAAGCTCACCTTTACGGTGGCAGCCCGCGATGCGGAGGGGATTATCGGCGAGGGTACCCATATTCGCTTTGTGGTGGACCGTGAGCGCTTTATGAGCAAGGTCTCACATAGCTTTGACCCTGTTCGTATGTAGGGCGCTGAGCAAATTCAAAATTCAAAATTTGGCAGAGAAATAAAATTTGCTTATCTTTGCACCGCTTACGAGCAACGGATTGAACTGTGGTGTAATGGTAACACAGCAGATTTTGGTTCTGTCGTTCTGGGTTCGAGTCCCGGCAGTTCAACGACCGCCGCAGCCGAGAGGCATAAAAGATGGCGGGGCACAAAGTGCTAAACAAAGAAGAAGAGTAGTAGCGATGCTTGCATCAGATACTACTCTTCTTTTTTGTTTGCTACCTTCGGTAGTGCCATCTTTTATGCCCTCGGCGCCACCGGTCGAAACGGCGCATCAAGAGGCCGCAGGCCTCGCGCCGTAACATCGCCCGCCACCGACTGAAACGAGGCGAAAGCGTAGCGTGCCTCGTAACGCCGATGCTTGACTCTTTTATTTGTTACCTTGTCAACCCTTTATCGTACCTGCTCACCACGCAACCACACCTGCTCGATAAGCGGGGTTTGGTGGGCGTAGGGGTAGAAGGCAAGCGAGGGAAGCGGGCGGGTGAGGTAGAAGTTGGCCACCTTACCTCGCGTGATGGAGCCGTAGTCGGCCGAGGCCCCCATGGCGTAGGCACCATTCAGGGTCGAGGCGTTGATCGACTCGGCGGGGGTGAGCTTCATGTGGATGCACCCCATTGCCATCACAAAGCGCATATTTCCCGAGGGCGATGAGCCGGGATTGTAGTCCGAAGCGAGGGCAACACCCAGCCCTGCATCAATCATCTCACGGCAGGCCGTGTAGGGCATGCCGAGGAAGAAGGAGGCACCCGGGAGTCCCGTAGGCATCGTCTCGGAGCCACGCAGCACCTCGATTTCGGCCTCGGTAGTGCGCTCCAAGTGGTCCACCGACTGGGCATGGTACTTCACACCCACCTGCACACCGCCCGAGACGGCCAATTCGTTGGCGTGGATCTTAGGTTTGAGGCCGTGGCGCTCGCCGGCCTCGAGGATGCGGGCCGTCTCCTCGACCGTGAAGAAGCCCTCGTCGCAGAAGACATCGACGAAGTCGGCCAGACCCTCACGGGCCACGGCGGGAATCATCTCCCGGCAGACCAAATCGACATACTCCGACTGGCGACCACGGTAGGCTCGCCCCACGGCGTGAGCACCCAGGAAGGTGGCCTTCACGGCGATGGGGGAGCTCTCCTTGATGCGGCGAATCACACGCAACATCTTCAGCTCGTCCTCGGTCGTAAGGCCATAGCCCGACTTGATCTCCACGCACCCCGTACCCATCGAGATAATCTCGTTGATACGCTCCATGGCCTGACGGTAGAGCTCCTCCTCGGAGGTGAGGTGCAGGCGGTCGGCCGAGTTGAGAATACCTCCGCCTCGCTTGGCAATCTCCTCGTAGCTCAAGCCGTTGATCTTGTCGAGGAACTCCTGCTCACGGCTGCCGGCATAGACAATATGGGTATGGGCGTCGCAGAAGGAGGGGAAGAGCCAGCGCCCCTCGGCATCGACCACACGGTCGGCCGCAGGTGCTGCCTCGGTGCCGTAGTCGGCAATACGGTCGTTCTCGACCAGGAGCCAGGCCCCTTCGAGCATCTCGAGACGATTCATCTCGGCACCCTCTTTACGCAGTACGCCCGCGGGCACAAGGCCCACGAGCATACCTATATTCTTAATAAGTGTCGTCATACGAAAGCGGCTTAAAGTCCCTTGACAAACTCCACCGACGAGGCGATATGGGGATACATCACCTGGTCGTCATCGACGAAGGGAACCACACGGCGGTAGTCGGCCACCAGCTTCTCGATCACCTCCGACGAGCGGGCCGGACGGCGGAACTCGAGGGCCTGAGCTGCGTTGAAGAGCTCGATGGCCAGCACACGCTCGGTGTTGCATACCACGCGATAGAGCTTCGTGGCGGCATTCGAGCCCATGCTCACATGATCCTCCTGACCCTGCGACGAGGGAATAGAATCGCACGAGGCGGGCCAGCAGAGCCCCTTCGACTGGCTCACAATCGAGGCGGCCGTATACTGCGGAATCATAAAGCCACTGTTCAGACCCGGCTTGGCAACCAGGAACTTGGGCAGTCCACGCTCACCCGAGATGAGCTGGTAGGTACGACGCTCGGAGATGTTGCCCAACTCCGCCACGGCGATGGCCAGGAAGTCCATGGGCAGGGCGATGGGCTGTCCGTGGAAGTTGCCGGCCGAGATAACCTTATCCTCGTCGGGCACGATGGTGGGGTTGTCGGTGGCCGAGTTGATCTCGGTGGTCAGCACGCTCTCCACATAGGCGATGGTATCCTTCGAGGCTCCATGCACCTGCGGGATGCAGCGGAACGAGTAGGGATCCTGCACATGCACCTTCTTGCGGGCAATCAGCTCACTGCCGGCCAGCAGCTCACGCATCACACGGGCCGTCTCGATCTGTCCGTGGTGGGCACGCACGGCGTGTACCGAGTGGTCGAAGGGCTCCTGGCGGCCATCGAAGGCCTCGAGCGATATGGCGCCCACCAGGTCGGCTACACGGCTCAAGCGCTTGGCCTGAATCAGGGCCCAAACGCCGTAGGAGCTCATGAATTGAGTACCGTTGAGCAGGGCGAGGCCCTCCTTCGACTGGAGCTGGATGGGCTCCCAGCCCCTCTCCTTCAGCACCTCGGCGGCAGGGACTACACGGCCCTTATACTCCACCTCACCCAGGCCAATCAACGGCAGGCACATGTGGGCCAGGGGCGAGAGGTCGCCCGAAGCTCCCAACGAGCCCTGCTGATAGACCACGGGGAGGATATCCTCGTTGAAGAGGTCGATCAGGCGCTCCACGGTGCAGAGCTGTACACCCGAGTGACCGTAGGAGAGCGACTGCACCTTGAGTAGAAGCATCAGCTTCACAATCTCGTTCGGCACACGCTCACCCGTACCGCAGGCGTGCGACATCATCAGATTCTTCTGCAGCTGCGACAACTCGTCGGCTCCCACCGAGATGTTGCACAGCGAGCCAAAGCCGGTCGTTACGCCATAGATGGGCTCCTTCTGGCTCTTCATCTTGTTGTCGAGGTACTCGCGGCAACGAACCACGCGCTGTACGGCATCGGCGCTGAGCGCCAACTTCTTGTTCTCCTTCAAAATGGCCTCCACATCGGCAATCGAGAGGTGGGCGGCGCTTATCTCATGAATCATAACTTTTGGGGTTGAATAGTGGATACTTCAGCTATTTAAGGGCGGCCTTGATCACTTCGTCGTCGGCCAGGTTGGGAAGGGTAACCTTCAATCCGGGGGTGCGCTCCATCTCGCGCTTGATGGCGAAGATGGCACCCTCGTTGCGGGCCCAGCTGCGACGAGCAATACCGTTGTTTACATCCCACAGGAGCATCTCGCGGATATGACGCTCCGAGGCCTCCGAGCCGTCGATCACCATACCGAAGCCGCCGTTGATCACCTCGCCCCAGCCTACGCCGCCACCGTTGTGAATCGAGACCCAGGTAGCACCGCGGAACGAGTCGCCAATGACATTGTGTACCGCCATGTCGGCCGTGAACGACGAGCCGTCGTAGATGTTCGAGGTCTCGCGGTAGGGCGAATCGGTACCCGAGACATCGTGGTGGTCGCGGCCCAACACCACGGGAGCCGACAACTCTCCGCGCTTGAGGGCCTCGTTGAAGGCCAGCGCAATCTTCGTGCGGCCCTCGCTGTCGGCGTAGAGGATACGCGCCTGCGAGCCCACAACGAGCTTGTTCTTCTGGGCCTCCTTGATCCAATGGATGTTGTCGTCGAGCTGACCGGCAATCTCCTCGGGGGCCGTCTTGCGAATCTCCTCCAGCACCTCGGTAGCTAAGCGGTCGGTCGTGGCCAGATCCTCGGGCTTACACGAGGTACATACCCAGCGGAAGGGGCCGAAGCCGTAGTCGAAGAACATCGGGCCCATGATATCCTGCACATAGGAGGGGTAGCGGAACTTGCCGTTGGGCAGCACGATATCGGCACCGGCACGCGAAGCCTCCAAGAGGAAGGCGTTGCCGTAGTCGAAGAAGTACATGCCACGGTCGGCTAAGTGGTTGATGGCGGCAGCCTGACGGCGCAGCGACTCCTGTACGCGCTTCTTGAACTCCTCGGGGTTGTCGGCCATCATGGCGTTCGACTCCTCGTAGCTCAACCCCACGGGGTAGTAGCCTCCGGCCCAGGGGTTGTGGAGCGACGACTGGTCGGAACCGAGCTCTACGCTTACATTGTCGGCAGCCAGGCGCTCCCACAAATCGACCACATTGCCCTGGTAGGCGAGCGATACGGCCTCCTTGTTTTGGCGGGCCTTCTCGATGCGGGGCATCAGCTCATCGAGCGAGGTGTAGACCTCATCGACCCAACCCTGCGAGTGGCGCTTCTCGACCGCCTTGGGGTTGATCTCGGCAATCACACTCACCACACCCGAGATGACACCTGCCTTGGGCTGGGCTCCCGACATGCCGCCAAGACCCGACGACACGAAGAGCATGCCGCGGATATCCTTCTCACCGGCAGCCAGGCGCTTGCGGGCGGCGTTGAGCACCGTGATGGTGGTGCCGTGCACGATGCCCTGCGGGCCGATATACATATAGGAGCCGGCGGTCATCTGTCCGTACTGCGACACGCCCAGGGCGTTGAACTTCTCCCAATCGTCGGGCTTCGAGTAGTTGGGAATCACCATGCCGTTGGTAACAATCACACGCGGAGCATCGGGGTGCGAGGGGAAGAGGCCCATCGGGTGGCCCGAGTACATCACCAGGGTCTGCTCGTCGGTCATCTGCGAGAGGTATTGCATCGCCAGGCGGTACTGCGCCCAGTTCTGGAATACGGCGCCGTTACCGCCATAGGTAATCAGCTCGTGGGGGTGCTGTGCCACCGCGTAGTCGAGGTTGTTCTGAATCATCATCATGATGGCGGCAGCCTGACGCGAACGGTGGGGGTAGTCGTCGATGTTGCGCGCCTTCATCTCGTAGTCGGGGCGCAGACGATACATATAGATACGGCCGTAGCGCTTGAGCTCGTCGGCAAACTCGCGGGCAAGCTCGGCATGATGCTTCTCGGGGAAGTAGCGCAGGGCATTTGCCAAAGCGAGCTTCTTCTCCTCGTCGGTGAGGATATCCTTACGCTTCGGGGCGTGGTTTGCCGCAGGGTCGTATGCCCTCTTTGCGGGCAGCGGGTCGGGGATGCCGGCCAATATATCTCTCTGAAAATCTGTCATTATCGTAAAAGTTTTAGGGTGTTAACACTATTATTACTGAATCTTGCTCTCGACGATAGCCAAAATCTCCTTCTCGGCTCTCTGTGCTGCAGCCTGAATCTCCTCAGCCTCGTTAACCAAAGCCTCCGCTGCGGCACGATCCTTAAGGCCTGCGGCATTAATCTTAACGTTAAGACAAGCACCCATCACTGCCGAGCGCGCAGCCAAAGCTCCTACACCAGCATCCGATACCGAGTTAGGATTACCCTCCTCGGCCATAGCACGTACAACATCGAAAGCCCTATA
>JAZUQP010000008.1:0-6133 GCA_045605785.1 Alistipes sp.
CCCTTTACGGCGATAAGTCGCCGTTTCTGCTGCTGCGCCTCGGCATAGCTCAAACAAGTTTGGCTCTGCGCTCGGCTGGCACCGCAGTTGACAAAGGGGGACTTGTCGCAGTGATAAATCACTGCTCCCAATTGCAGCCCGAAAGGTCAGCACGGTAAAAAGGTTTTCTAATCAAAAAACAACAAACGGACTCTAACTCGTTTATACACAAGAAAGTGTAAACAGTACTGCAAAGTTTATCGCATCGGTAGTAATTGGGAATTGGGAATTGGGAATCGAGATTGCCGCGTCGCTGCGCTCCTCGCAATGACGCAAAAAAAATTCTCCCCTAATTCAGGGGAGAAACAATTTTGAATTCTACATTCTAAATTTTGAATTAAAACAGCACTACCGCCGAAAAATCGGCGGTAGTGTTATTTTGCGGTATAGACAACCTTTTTGGTTTGGAAGAACTCCTCGTCGAAATAGTCCGAAATCTCGTAGAGGGTCCAGCGCTTGCGTGTGAGGGCCAACTCCTCGGCCAGGTCGCCCCCCTTCAGGTAGAGGATGCCGTTGGGCAGGGTCCCCTTCGAGCCACGCTCGATCTTCTCCCAAATCCACTTCACAAAGGTGGGCATCTCGGTTACGGCACGCGAAATAACATAGTCGTAGCGGCGGTCAAGCGCCTCCACACGCCCCCAATGCGGGGAGATATTTTGCAGTCCGAGAGCCGTGGCGACCCCCTCTACCACCTTGATTTTCTTACCGATGGAATCGGCGGCAGTGAAGTGGGCCTCGGGGAAGAGGATGGCCAACGGGATGGAGGGGAAACCTCCGCCACACCCCACATCCAAAAGGCGGGCCCCCGCCTCAAAGCGACACACCTTGGCGATGGCCAACGAGTGCAGGACATGGCGCTCGTAGAAGTGCTCCATATCCTTGCGCGAAATGACATTGATCTTGGCATTCCACTCCTCGTACAGCGCCCCAAGCCGAGCAAACTGCTCTTCCTGCTGCGGAGTTAGTTCGGGAAAATAGTGGCGTATGATATTCATATTGTTGTTATTGCTAATACAAACTACCCTTTTCGCTTAAAGCGAGAGGGGGAGGTACCTGTATGCCTCTTATTTGTCGTCACGGAGCACCTCTACTTACCCTTTTCGCTTAAAGCGAGAGGGCGAGGTACCTGTATGTTGTTTGAAATATTTGCCGAAGAAGGATTGGGTGCTGAAGTTGAGGTGGTAGGCGATCTCCTGGATGCTCATACCCGAGTATTTCAGCAGCGACTTGGCCTCCAAGATGACCGACTCGTCGATCCAGCGTGCAGCGGTCTTGCCCGAGACCTCCTTGACAATCGAGGAGAGGTACTTGGGCGTAATCCCCAGCTTCTTGGCATAGAAGCCCACATTGCGCTCCTGCTTGTTGTACTGCTGGAGCAGCGAGGTGAACTCATCGAAAATCACCTCACCGCGCCCCTTGGAGCGACCCGTGGCACGCTCACGCTGGTTGAGTTCGGTGATGATATAGAAGGCGGTGGTGAAGAGCGAACGGATAATCTCGTGACGGAAGCGCTCCTTGTCGCTCACCAGCATCGTCTTGATCATGCGGAAGAGTTGGCGAATCTCGGCCACATCCTCGGGCTTGACCGAGAGCACGGGCTCCTTGCCAAAGCGCATATAGACGGGCAACGAGGTGGGCAAATCGACCTGTACCTCATTGACAAACGACTTGGAGAAGGCCAGCACATAGGCCATGGCATCCTCGCTGCACTCGCGCAAATCGACAATGGCATCGGGATTGAAGAAGACGATGTCGTTGGGGTGAATCGTATAGCGATCCAGGTTCAGATGGATGGTTACCTCGCCGGTCATCAGGATGATGACCAGGAAGCCGTCCACCGAAAGAGGACGCTGCATCAGGGTCTGGTAGTTCGTCGCGTCGATGGTCGTGATGACCAGGTCGTTCGACAGATAGCTCACCTGCTTCATCTCCTGCTTGATACGTGAGATGGAGATTTTGTTGGGAGTGCTCTTTGCTCTCCCCTCTTTGCGGTTGGTTGTCGTCATACAGCGTCTGTTGTTTCTATATTTCTATTTTGAGCTTCATCGTGGGTGTCGGGCGTCGCGGAGGAGGAAACATGGTCGCTCCACGCGCGCGGGCAGAGCAGACGCAGGCCCCCCTTCACACACTCGATATGGGCCGGCAGCGAAGCTCCGGGCTGCCCATCGACATCGGTCAGGGGCGACTCGGCCGACTCGATGTATAGGTCGCGCACCTTCAGCGTGTGGAGCGTCTTCGACTTACCCCCCATCAGGTGGTGCCACATCGCCCAACTCGAACGGAAGATGTTGCGCTTCTCCAAAATCAAGACATCGAAGAGGCCGTCGGTAAGGCTCGTGCGGCGCATGAAGTGGAATCCGCCCGCCGTGGCACCATTGAAGACCAAGACCAGGAGTGAGTCGAGGTGGAAAGTGCGGCCATCGGCCCTCACCTGCAGGGGCAGCGTATTGAGTTCGGCAAACTCCTTCATTCCCTCGATCAGGTAGGCGAGCTTTCCGATGCGCTGCTTCAGCTCGGTGGGAGTACGCTGCGAGGTGGTCGTAAAGACTCCGAAGCTGAAGACATTGACGAAGTAGAGCCCGTTTACGCGACCGCAATCGACGGCCACCTCCACGCCCGAGGCGACCTGACGAGCCGCCGTCAGCAGGTGGTGCGAGAGGCCCAGCGTACCGGCAAAGTCGTTGGCCGTACCCGCCGGAAGGACTCCCAACAGCGGATTCAGGCCGGCCCGCTTGAGTTGATTCACCACATGGTTGACCGTACCATCCCCACCGGCAACCACCACCACCTCGGGCTCCTCGCCCGTGGCGAAGAGCTCCTCGTCAAAGCGGATGATGCGCGGCTCGAGGTGGTAGCCATGCTCCCCGAAGATGGCAAGAATCTCCTCCACCTTGCGGGCCACACGCCCCCTCCCCGACTTGGGATTATATAGGAATACACCCTTCATGTTTGGTCTCGTCTGCTTGTTCGTTTGCTGCGTCTGTTTGTTGCGTCAAACCCCCAATTTTGAATTTTGAATCTTGAATTACTCAAGCATAAGTCTCTGCATGGCCGGGCTCATCACACACCGCATCCCCTCGTCCTCGGTTTTGGGGGCCAAAATCAGCAGGATGGCCTCGTCGGGATGGCCCTCCAGGTAGGCAACGGCACGCTCATCGCCCATCGCCATCAGCATGGTCGCCATCGCATCGGCTCGGGCACACTCCGGCATGACTACCGTGGCCGACAGGAGGTGCGACAGAACGCTCTCACCGCTCTTCGGATCGAAGGTGTGGCCCACCTTGCGACCCGCCTCGTCGGTGAAGTAGCGGCGGTAGTTGCCCGAGGTGGCCAACGCCCCCTCCTCCAGGCAAATAATCGCCTCGGTGCTCTCACCATAGAGGGCTCCATCCACAGGGCGCTCCACGCCGATACGCCAGGGGCCTCCTTGTCGGTTGCAACCTCGACAGCGCACCTCACCCCCGACATCGACCAGGTAGTGCTCGACACCGCGACGCTCCAACTCCCGGGCCAGGCAATCGACCGTATAGCCTTTGGCTATCGAGTTGAAGTCGAGTTGCAGGCGGGGGTCGCGTTTCAGGAGCCTGCCGTCGGGCGTGAGGGTCACCAGCTCCATCCCCACAAAGTGCAACAGCGAGTCGATATTGGGACGGGCGGTGCGCTCACGGCCGGCAAAGCCGTAGGCCTCGACCAGGGGCTTCACCGTTACATCGTAGGCCCCCTCGCTCAAGACGTGAATCTCGCGGGCCAACGAGAGGTTGTAGGCAATATGACGATCCACCGAGTCACACTCGCCGCGATTGAGGCGGCTCAAGAGCGATAAGGGGTCGAAAATCGACATCGACTGCTTCATCTCGGCATCGGTCGCAGCGGCTAAGGCATAGAGCTCCGAACTCGGCTGCGAGCTACAGGCGATGATGCGCAGCGTGGTGCCGAGCATCGCGCCATCGACGACCCGATACTCGCTCTTTGGCGCACACCCCGCAAGGAGAAGCACCCCCAAAAAGAGGAAAAATGTACGATAGAGCATATTCATAGGGCAAATTTAGTAAAATTTGCCGGAATAAATAGGAATAAAAGCACAATTTTTTTCGCAAATACGCATTTTTTCTCGCCCAAAATTCGCAAAGCAGAAAAAGCGAGAGACAAAATGGCGAAAAAAAGCAAGAAATTTGAGCGCAAAATGTTTGTATTCCAAAAAATTGTGTACCTTTGCGCCACGCTCTGGCGAGATTCGGTAAGGAGAATTCGTCGTAGAGTGGAACTTCTAAAAATTTTTTAAGAAAATGGGTTACTTAACCGCAGAGAAAAAGCAAGAGCTTTTTGGCCAGTACGGCAAGTCTAACACGGATACGGGTTCGCCTGAGAGCCAGATCGCGCTGTTTTCGTACCGTATCAACCACCTTACGAACCACCTCAAGTCCAACAAGCACGACTTCGGCACCCAGCGTGCCCTGTTGCGCCTGGTAGGTAAGCGCCGCCAGCTGTTGGAGTACCTCAAGGTGGTAGACATTGAGCGCTACCGCGCAATCGTCAAGCAGCTGAACCTCCGTAAGTAATTCTTACGAGGCAGAGAGATGGGGCCCCTGTTCAGGGGGCCCTATTTTGCGAAAAAGGAGGGGGGGGAAGAGATTGCTGATACAGAGGCCCCAACCCCGAAGAGGAGCAGCTCAACGCCGACACGAAATTTTATTTTTGGATGCAATTTATAGACGACAAGAAAGTTATGGAAGAGAAGAAACTGTACAACGCAGTGCGTAAGTACATCACGCTTGCCGACGGTCGCGAGATCATGATCGAGACCGGCAAGCTGGCAAAGCAGGCCGATGGTTCGGTGGTAGTAAAGATGGGTGGCACGATGCTGTTGGCTACGGTGGTAGCCGCCAAGGAGGCCAAACCCGACACCGACTTCATGCCCCTGCAGGTAGAGTACAAGGAGAAGTATGCCGCAGCAGGTCGCTACCCCGGTGGCTTCATGAAGCGCGAGGGTAAGGCCAACGACGCCGAGATTCTGGTGGCCCGTCTGGTAGACCGCGCATTGCGCCCCTTGTTCCCCTCGGACTACCACGCCGAGGTTTATGTAACCGTAAATCTGATCTCGGCCGAGAAGGATATTCAGCCCGACGCCCTGGCCGGTCTGGCCGCTTCGTCGGCTCTGGCCGTATCGGACATCCCCTTCGAGGGCCCCATTTCGGAGGTGCGCGTAGTACGCATCGACGGCGAGTATAAGATCAACCCCAACTTCTCGGAGATGGAGCAGGCCGACCTCGACATCATGGTGGCCGGCACGATCGACAACATCCTCATGGTAGAGGGTGAGATGAAGGAGGTATCGGAGGATGTGATGCTCGGTGCCATCAAGTTCGCTCACGAGGAGATCAAGAAGCACTGCGCCGTTCAGATCGAGCTGATGAAGGAGCTCGGCAAGGATGTAAAGCGCACCTACTGCCACGAGAACAACGACGAGGAGCTGCGTCAGCAGATCATCACCGAGCTCTACGACAAGGCCTATGCCATCGCTACCAGCGGTACGATGAAGCACGAGCGCGAGGAGCTCTTCAACAACCTCGAGGCCGAGTTCGCCGCCCGCTTTACGGAGGAGGAGCTCGAGGAGAAGGCTTCGCTGATTCACAAGTACTTCCACGATGATGTACAGAAGAAGGCGATGCGCAACATGATTCTCGACGAGGGCAAGCGTCTCGACGGCCGCAAGACCGATGAGATTCGCCCCATCTGGTGGGAGACCGACTACCTGCCTTGCGCTCACGGCTCGGCCATCTTCACCCGTGGTGAGACCCAGTCGCTGACGACCGTAACGCTCGGTACGAAGCTCGACGAGAAGGTGAAGGACGAGGTGTTGGTACAGGGTAGCGAGCAGTTCGTGCTCCACTACAACTTCCCCCCCTTCTCGACCGGTGAGGCAAAGGCTTCGCGTGGCTTGAGCCGTCGTGAGATTGGCCACGGCCACCTGGCTTGGCGTGCCCTGAAGCCGATGGTACCCGTAGGCGACGAGAACCCCTACGCCGTGCGCGTGGTTTCGGACATCCTCGAGTCGAACGGTTCGTCGTCGATGGCTACCGTATGTGCCGGTACG
>JAZUQP010000009.1:0-63579 GCA_045605785.1 Alistipes sp.
GGTCTGATTATTACCAACTGTATCGTCATGGGCCGTGTGGAGGCCTTCGCCCTGGGCAACAAGCCCTGGCCCGCCTTCCTCGACGGTATCGGCAACGGTTTGGGCTACGGTATGATTCTGGTGATTGTCGCCTTCTTCCGCGAGCTCCTGGGCTCGGGTACCCTCTTCGGTTTCCGCGTGATTCCCGAGAGCTGGTACATGGCCGAGGGTGGTTTCTACCAGAACTGCGGTCTGATGCTCTTCCCGCCTATGGCGCTCATTATCGTGGGCTGCATCATCTGGGTGCACCGCTCGCGCAACAAGGATTTACAGGAAAAATAGGAGGGTAACATATGGAAACTTTGAATCTTTTTATCCGGTCGATCTTTATCGACAACATGGTCTTCGCCTTCTTCTTCGGTATGTGCTCCTACATCGCCGTATCGAAGAGCGTGAAGACGGCTTTGGGTCTGGGTGCCGCTGTTACCTTCGTACAGGTGATGACCGTACCCCTGAACTACCTCTTGTATACCTATGTATTAAAGGCTGATGCTCTGATTCCCGGTGTGGACTTGAGCTTTTTGACCTTCATCATCTTCATCGCTACGATTGCCGCCTTCGTGCAGCTCGTCGAGATGATCGTCGAGAAGTTCTCGCCTACGCTCTACAACCAGCTGGGTATCTTCCTTCCGCTGATTGCCGTGAACTGCGCCATCATGGGTGGCTCGCTCTTTATGCAGCAGAAGGTCGATGGCGGCGAGATTGCCTCGCTCGGCGAGTCGATTGTCTATGGTCTGGGTTCGGGTCTGGGCTGGTGGATTGCCATCGTGATGATGGCCGCCATCCGCGAGAAGACCACCTACTCTCACATCCCCGCCGCCTTGAAGGGCCCCGGTATCGCCTTTATCATCACGGGTCTGATGGGTATCGCCTTCATGATCTTCAGTGGTATTCAGTTGTAACCTTAAAAAGAGAATAGAAAATGGATATTAAAATTATTGTAGTAGCCATTCTCGCCTTCCTGGTGGTGACGCTGGTCCTGGTGGGTCTGCTTCTCTTTGCCAAGGCGAAGCTCACCTCGTCGGGTGCCGTAACCATCGACATCAACGACGGCGAGAAGGTGCTGACGGCCGAAAGTGGCTCTACGCTGCTTTCGACGCTGGCCGACAACAAAGTATTTCTCCCTTCGGCCTGCGGTGGCGGTGGCGCCTGCGGTATGTGTAAGTGCCAGGTGATGGAGGGCGGTGGCGACATCCTGCCCACCGAGACCGGATTCATCAACCGCAAGATGCAGAAGGAGCACTGGCGCCTGGGTTGCCAGGTGAAGGTGAAGGAGAACATGAAGATCCGTGTTCCCGACTCGGTGCTCGGCGTGAAGAAGTGGGAGTGCGAGGTGGTATCCAACCGCTCGATTTCAACCTTCCTCAAGGAGTTCGTCGTGAAGCTCCCCGAGGGCGAGAACCTCAACTTCCGCTCGGGTGGTTATATTCAGATCGACATCCCCGCCTACAAGGAGATTAAGTTCTCCGATATGGATATCGACGAGAAGTTCCGCGAGGATTGGGATAAGTTCAAGATGTGGGATCTGGTTACCACCAACCCCGAGGACACCTTCCGCGCCTACTCGATGGCCAACCACCCTGCCGAGGGTAACATCATCATGCTCAACATCCGTATCGCCACGCCTCCCTTCGATCGCGTGAACGGCGGCTTCATGAAGGTGAACCCCGGTATCTGCTCCTCCTATGTCTTCTCGCGCAAGCCGGGTGACAAGGTAACCATCTCGGGCCCCTACGGTGAGTTCTTCCTCGATGAGAACCTGCCCGATACCCAGGAGCTGATCTTCATCGGTGGTGGTGCCGGTATGGCCCCCATGCGTAGCCACCTGATGCACCTCTTCAAGACCGAGAAGACCAAGCGCCCCGTATCCTTCTGGTATGGTGCCCGTGCCCTCAAGGAGGCTCCCTACATGGATGAGTTCCACCAGATTGAGGAGGAGTTCCCCAACTTCAAGATGAACCTTGCGTTGGATCGTCCCGATCCCGAGGCCGATGCCAAGGGGGTAGCCTACACCGCAGGTTTCGTACACAATGTACTCTTCGAGAACTACCTCAAGAACCACGAGGCTCCCGAGGATTGCATCTACCTCATGTGCGGACCCCCGATGATGATTCAGTCGGTTGTCAAGATGCTTGATTCGCTGGGTGTACCTCCCGAGAATATCTTGTATGATAACTTCGGCTCTTAATTTTTGAGCGATAAGGGCCCATCTGCGGCCGCTAACAAAAAAATCGCGAATGGGAAATACTCTTGGTATGTCCCATCCGCGATTTTTGTTGCCGAGCGTTGCATATAGACCCTTCTCCCTCAAAAATAGTTTTTTGAGTGATAAGCCGGCATTTGCTTCCGCTAACCCTAAAACCAACAATGGGACATACGCCAAGTATGCCCCATCGTTGTTTTTATGGCCGAGCGTAGTGCCAATTCAAAATTTAGAATTCAAAATTCAAAATTCAAAATTGATTCCTTGATGCAAAGGTATGGGAGGTATGGGAGTTGTGGGAAGTGTGGGAGATATGGGAAATATGGGAAATAAGGGAAATATGGGAGAGTATTCCTATAATTCTCATAATTCCCGTAATTCCCATAATTCCCAATTCCCGCTGTCAAGGTATCAATTTTGAATTCTAAATTCTACATTTTGAATTTTATTTTTCTATCTTTGTAAACAACTAACCGTCAAAACCGATAAATCTCTTCTCTATGCGTCGATTTGTATGGTCCCCCAATCTCTGTCACATCTCCGATGAGGAGCTCGCCCTGTGGGAGGCGGCTGCCGATTTGGGTGATTCCGAGGCCTCCTATCGTTGTGGCCGTTACCTCTCCTGCATCCTTCCCCACGAGGATTCACCCCGCGAGGCCTACGCGCACCTGATGTTGGCAAAAGAGGCCGGTATTCCCGATGCTGATGCCGCTTTGGCGCAGTTGTGGGGTGGGGGATTGCTCGGCCGGGTCGATATCGACCTCAAAGAGAAGTTGCTGCAAGGGGCTTTAGAGCGTGGTAGTGAGCTTGCCATGCGTATTCGGCTCGATGACCTGCTCTACGGTGCCATCGACCGGCCCGCAGACCCCGAGGCAGCCCTCGCCTATGTCGAGGAGCTGCTCTCTTCAAACGACAATCCGATATGGCTTCACATGAAGGGGCTTATCCTTGCCCTGATGGGTCGGCGTGAGGAGTCGATACCCTGGTTTGATCGAGCCATCGAGGCCGGAGTAGTGCAATCCATCCCTCGCCGCGCCCTGGCCCTCTATAGCAACGATGAGGGCGACATTACCGATCAGGAGGCGATGTGGGACGCCTTTGTCGATGGCTACGAGAAGGAGGAGGCCCTCTCGGCCTTTCTATTGGCCTCCATCCTAATCAACGGTTACGAGATGATCGAAGAGACGAAGAAGAGCGAGTGGCGGGAGCGCATCCTGCAACTCCTGCAAAGCAGTGTGAAGTGGGGGTGTAACTCGGCGGCCTACCAATTGGGCGATATCTACCACGAGGGACTCTGCGGTGTAGCGACCGATAACGACAAGGCGTGGGAGTGGTATGCCCTCGGTGCCCGTGCCGGCTCGCCCGAGTGCTTCGAGTGCCTCTATCAAATGGCCGTCGGCGGGGAGTCGAATGCCTCGTCGGAAGGGGCCTGCTCCTATGCCCTCGAAGGGGTACGCCTCGGCTCTACGCTCCTCTTGGAGCCCACCATCGAGGCCTACCGTGCCGGCCTCCTTGCGAAGCATGCCGACGAAATAGAGCAATACTATCTGCCTCGCTATGAAAATAGGTAGATGACAGAAAGCAAAAGGCGCCATTAGGCGCCTTTCTGTTTTATTGCTCTTTATCGTTACTTCTGTCTAAAGTAGATTTGCACCGGAACACCCGCACAAAAGTCCCCCTTTCGCAAGGGGGATTTAGGGGGATGTAGGATATCGGGATTTTCGGGGTCGGGGACCTCAATGTAATCCCGAGGGTCGTTACTTCTGTCTAAAGTAGATTTGCACCGGAACACCCGAAAAATCCCATTCGTCGCGCAGTTTATTCTCCAGGAAGCGGCGATAGGGCTCGCGGATATACTGCGGCAGATTGACAAAGAAGGCAAACTGCGGCGTGGGGGTCGGGAGCTGCGTTACATACTTGATCTTGATATACTTGCCCTTCGTGGCGGGGGGCGGGTAGTTCTCGATCAGCGGCAGGAAGAAGTCGTTGAGCTCGGAGGTGGAGATGCGACGCTTGCGCGACTGGTGTACGCGGATGGCGGTCTGCAACACCTCCAGGATGCGCTGCTTGTTGATTACCGAGGTGAAGATGATGGGGATGTCGCTGAAGGGTGCCAAACGCTTCTCCAGGAACTCGCGCCACTCCTTCATCGTGTTGTTCTCCTTCTCGATCAGGTCCCACTTATTGACTACAATCACACACCCCTTGCGGTTCTTGACGATGAGGTTGTGGATATTGAGGTCCTGCTGTTCGAGGCCCTGCTGTGCGTCGAGCATCAGGATGCAGACATCCGACTCCTCGATGGCGCGAATCGAGCGCATCACCGAGTAGAACTCCAAGTCCTCCATCTCCTTGCTCTTCTTGCGCATACCGGCCGTATCGACCAGGTAGAAGTCCATACCGAACTTGTTGTAGCGGGTGTGTACCGAGTCGCGCGTGGTGCCGGCAATGGGGGTGACGATGTTGCGCTCCTGGCCGAGCAGGGCGTTGGTCATCGACGACTTACCCACATTGGGTCGGCCCACGATGGTGATGTGGGGCAGATCCTCCTCCTCTTCGTTGCGCGTGTCGGCGGGGAGCTTCTCGAGGATGGCATCCATCAGGTCGCCCGTACCGCTTCCCGACATCGAGGAGATGCAGAAGGGCTCGCCGAGTCCCAACGAGTAGAACTCGTGCGAGGAGTAGATCAGGTCGTAGTTATCGACCTTGTTGCAGACCAAAAGCACGGGCTTGTTGGTGCGGCGCAGTACCGAGGCCATCATCTCGTCGAGGTCGGTGATGCCGGTGGCTACCTCAACCAGGAAGAGAATCACATCGGCCTCTTCGATGGCGAGCATCACCTGACGGCGAATCTCATCCTCGAAGATGTCGTCGGTATTGACGGCGTAGCCACCGGTGTCGATAATCGAAAATTCGCGGCCGTTCCAGTCGGTCTTGCCATAGTGGCGGTCGCGCGTGGTGCCGGCCGTGTCGTCTACGATGGCTTTGCGGTGGCCCACCAGACGGTTAAAGAGGGTCGATTTGCCCACATTGGGGCGACCTACGATAGCTACAAGTGCCATATCTTTGTTGTTTCGTTGTTGTCAAGTGCTCTTTTGCGCGGCAAAGATACGAAAAATCGGCAATAGAACAAAATTCCCGCCCTTTTCCCCATTTTATGGGACAAGGGGGTGGGAAATATCGAAAAAAATCGTATCTTTGGCAATTAAATTGTCGGGCGACAAGCCCGTCTGAACGGACCAAAGAAAAAGAGTTTGAAGATGAAAAAGTTGCACTTTTCGATTTTGGTGGTGGTACTTTCGACCCTGGCGAGCCTTGTGGCGCTTTCGGCCTCGGCCCAAACCTACTATTACGACTCCGAGACCCCAAGTGAGCAGGTCGGCATGACCGTCGAGTGGGGCGTGCAGACCGGTGTGGGCCTCTGGGACTACTGCGTCAATGGCCGGGGCGTAGATGGTCGTCTGGGTTGGCAGGTGGGTGGCTCGTGTGCGCTGAATTGGGGTCTTGTGGCCCTGCAGCCCGAGATTCACTTTGTACACCACAGCGTACCCCTGGCCCAATCGCCCACGGATCCCACCCGTGATATCCTCTTGAAGTCCAACTCGGTGGAGGTGCCCATCCTCCTCTCGGTGCGCCCGCTCGATTGGTTGCGCCTGAATGTGGGTCCCGTCATCACGGCGCTCAACAAGTGTAAGTTCGAGAGTGTGCAGACCGATATCGACTTTGGTCGCGTGCGCTCGACGGTGGGCTATGCCGCAGGTGCGGGTGTTACCTTCGGCAGTGGTGTACTCCTCGATGTGCGCTACAACGGTACCTTCAAGCGTCAAACCGTCGTAGGCCCTGCCGGCAACGAGTTCCGCGTACAGGGACACGCCGTGTGGATCAGTGTGGGTTACATCTTCAACTAACGACCATGCAGGAGGTAACCGGTAAGGAGATTTTTATCGAGGGGGTCGATTACAGGGAGCTCTACGGGTCCCAAAATTGCTACCTCGAACAGATTAAGGCCCTGCACCCCGCCTTGAAAATCGTGGTGCGCGGCTCCTCGCTCAAGGTACTCGGCTCGAAGGCCGAGCAGGAGCGTTTTGAGCGTCGGCTCGATGGCCTTGTGGCCTACTATTTGAAGTATGGACACATCTCGAAGGAGGTGGTGGCCCAAGCCTTTGCGACGGGTATCTCGCAGGAGGATGCCCCCGTGGATAAGGATGTGATTGTCTATGGCAACAACGGGGCCGTGATTCGTGCCCGCACGGTCAATCAGCAGCGCCTGGTCAAACTCTACGACAAGTGCGACCTGCTCTTTGCGGTGGGACCGGCCGGCTCGGGTAAGACCTACACCGCCATCGCTCTTGCGGTGAAGGCACTGCGCGAGAAGCAGGTGAAGCGCATCATCCTGACGCGCCCTGCGGTGGAGGCAGGCGAGAAGTTGGGCTTCCTTCCTGGTGACATGAAGGAAAAGCTCGATCCCTACCTGCAGCCCCTCTACGATGCCCTGAACGACATGATTCCTGCGGCCAAGTTGCAGAAGTACATGGAGGAGGGCACGGTGCAGATTGCTCCGTTGGCCTATATGCGTGGTCGCACGCTCGACAACGCCTTTGTGATTTTGGACGAGGCACAAAATACCACCTTGTCGCAAATCAAGATGTTCCTCACGCGCATGGGTCGCTCGGCGAAGTTCATCGTCACGGGTGATGTGACACAGATTGACCTGCCGCGTCGCAGCGACAGCGGTCTGACGCGCGCCATGAAGCTGTTGAGCTCCGTCAAGGAGATTGGCATGGTGGAGTTCGATCAGCGCGACATCGTGCGCCACCCGCTCGTCAAGCGCATTGTCGAGGCCTTCGACAAGGGGGCGGAGCAGGAGGGGCGCGTTCAGGAGGGTGAGGAGCTCTCCACCCAAAAATAGAAAACCAACAACTAAAACCGATAACTGAAATGGATAGAAATTTACAGGGCTTGAAGCCCGCATTGGTATGGAAGCACTTTGCTGCCATCTGTCAGATTCCCCACCCCTCGCACCACGAGGAGAAGATTCGCGCCTATGTAAAGGCCGAGTTGGAGCGCATGGGCTACACCTGCATCGAGGATGAGGCCCACAACCTCTACGCCCGCAAGGAGGCGACTCCGGGCATGGAGAATCGCAAAGGTATCGTGTTGCAGGCCCACCTCGACATGGTGCCCCAGAAGAATAACGACAAGGTCTTCGACTTCGAGAAGGATCCCATCGACGCCTATATCGACGGTGAGTGGGTGACGGCCGATGGTACGACGCTGGGTGCCGACAACGGTATTGGTGCTGCCTGCATCCTCGCCGTGATGGAGGACAATACCCTCGTTCACGGCCCCGTGGAGGCCCTCTTTACCGCTACCGAGGAGACCGGCATGGATGGTGCTTTCGGCCTGAAGGGCGGTCTGTTGCAGGGTGATATCCTCCTCAACCTCGACTCCGAGACCGAGGGTGAGCTCTATGTGGGTTGTGCCGGTGGTATGGATGCCAACATCACCTACACCTATGACACGGTGCCTGCTCCTGCGGGCCATACGACCGTGATGCTCACGGTGAAGGGCTTGAAGGGTGGCCACTCGGGTATTCAGATTGTAGCCCAGCGTGCCAACGCCAACAAGCTGCTCTTCCGTCTGCTCAACCGCACCGAGATTCCCGTTCGCGTGACCTGGATCGATGGTGGTGGTCTGCGTAACGCCATCCCGCGTGAGGCCCAGGCCCTGGTGCTCCTGCCCGAGGATAATTTGGGTGCCTTCATGGAGGAGGTAAAGGCCTATGAGCAGCTGATTATCAAGGAGTACGCCGGTATCGAGGATGATATACAGATCTTCGCCGAGGAGCGTCCCACTCCCGTCGAGGTGATGCCCAAGCAGGTATCGGATAACCTGATTTTGGGTGTGGTAGGTTGCCCCGATGGTGCCCAGAAGATGTCGCTGGCCATGTCCGGTCTGGTGCAGACCTCGACCAACTTGGCCCGCGTGGTATCCGATGGCCAGACCATCAAGTTGCAGTGCCTGCTGCGTAGCTCGGTGCGCTCGGAGAAGGAGGCCTTGGGTGAGCAGATTACCGCCGTATTCCGCCTGGCAGGTGCCGACACCGAGCTCTCGGGCTCCTACGATGGTTGGAACCCCAACATGCAGTCGCCCATCCTGAAGGCGATGCGCGAGTCGTATCAGGCCCTCTACGGTAAGGAGCCCGCCGTAACGGCCATCCACGCCGGACTGGAGTGCGGTATCATCGGCTCGAACTATCCCAACCTCGATATGATTTCGTTTGGCCCGACCATCTGCTACCCCCACTCGCCCGACGAGAAGGTGGAGATTGCCTCGGTGGAGAAGTTCTACGATTTCCTGCTCCATACGCTCAAGAACGCCCCGCTGAAGTAGCATGGCGGAGCTGACCCATACCTGGTTTGTTGTCGTCAATCCCGTGGCCGGTAACGGCCGCGGGTTGGACGACTTCCCCGTCATCACCAAGCTCCTGCGTCAGGAGCAAATATCCTACGAGCCGGTCTTTACCGAGCATAAGCACCATGCCACGGAGCTCACGGTGGCGGCCATCCGTCAGGGTTATCGCCATATTATCGTGGTGGGTGGCGACGGTACGCTCCACGAGGTGGTAAACGGCCTCTTCATTCAACAGGAGGTCGATCCGCGCGAGGTGCTGGTGGCCCTTTTGGCTGTCGGTACGGGCAACGATTGGGTGCGTACCGTGGGGATGCCCCGTCGCTATGAGGATGCCGTGAAGGCGATTCGTGAGGGGTATAGCTTCCTGCAAGATGTGGGTGTGGTGAGCTACGAAGAGGCCCACTACCGCCAGACCCGCTATATGGCCAATGTGGCCGGCGTGGGATTCGATGCCGTGGTGGCCGGGCGTATAGCCCACCTGCGACAAAAACGCCGATTGAACAGTTGGAGCTATGTGCGCTCGCTCGTACGCTCCTACTTCGGTTATAAATCGACCGGTGTGAAGGTGTGGGTCGATGATAAGTTAGTACATAACGATCTTTTGATGAGTCTTGCCATCGGAATCTGCAAGTACAACGGTGGCGGCGTGCAGCAGCTTCCGAAGGCGGTGGCCGACGATGGTCTGTTGGACCTCTCGCTGATTCGCCCGATTCACTTTTGGCACATCATCTTCCGCTTCCACTACCTCTTCAATGGAGGCATCTATCGCATCGGCCATGTGAAGCAGGCGCGAGGCAGCCGTGTGCGCGTCGAGTCCTCGCCCGAGATTCCCCTGGAGATTGATGGTGAGGTGCTGGGCGGCTCGCCGGTTGAGTTCTCGGTTCTGCACCGTGCCGTGCGATTTGTGGTAGCCAAGAGCTTCCTTTCGGAGTAGATACACGCGCTACCCATACAAAACGAATAGAGGAGTCGGTTTTTCCGACTCCTCTATTCGTTAAAAAAGCAAGGGAGGCAAAAGAAAGTGACGCCTCATTGTTCCTCGGGGGCCAAAAAGATGAATGAAGAGTGAAATGCCCCCAAATGTGAAAGAAACCTCCCTTGCTGTGCTATTGTCCGATTAGCTGATCTCGTTCTTGTTCAGACGGTCGAGCAGAATCGTATCGTAGAGGTAACGCTTGATACTCTTCTTCGGGGTCTTCTCAAACTCGGTGGGGTAGATCGTTACGCTGCTCACGCGCTCGTAGGCGGCCAACACCTTGTTCAGCTCCTCGAGGTTGTTCTCCATAATCTTCTGCAGCTCGCTCTTCTCCACGCCCTCCTTCTGTACCTGATCGTAGTCGGGCACCACCAGTGCGTGCAGGCGACCGCCACCCTCGATGATGAGCGACTCCATCACCAGATACATATTGTTGAGCTTGTCCTCAATCTCCTCGGGGTAGATGTTCTGACCATTCGAGGTGAGAATCATCGTCTTCGAGCGACCACGGATGTAGATCGTGCCGTCGGCATCCATCGTACCCATGTCGCCGGTGTGTAACCAACCGTCGCCGGGGAGTACCGACTTCGTATCCTTCTCGTTCTTGTAGTAGCCCTTCATTACATGGTGACCCTTGACCAGAATCTCACCGGCCACCTTCTCGGGGTTGGGCGAGTCGATCTTCACCTCGAGGTGCAGGCCATTGCTCGGCGAGATAATCGACTTGTAGCTGCCGCACGACGAGGGCTTAAACTCGTTGTCGGGGGCGAAGCTGATCAGCGGAGCGCACTCCGTCATGCCATAACCCACCGTGATGGGGAAGTTGATCTTCATCAGGAAGGCCTCGGTCTCCTGATTCATCGGAGCACCGCCCACGATAAAGAGACCTACATTGCCACCAAAGGCGTCGATGAGCTTCTTGCGAATGACCGTGTAGAGCATCGTCGATACCAAAGGAATTTTGGCTGCAATACTCATGGGACCCTTTTCGAGCATCGGCATCACCTGCTTGCGGTAGACCTTCTCCAGAATCATCGGCACGCAGCAGATGATGGTGGGCTTTACGACCTGCATCGCCTCCATCAGAATTTTGGGGGTGGGGATGCGGCCCAGCAGCGTAACATGAATACCTACGGCCAGGGGGCCCAGGAAGTCGAAGGCGCAGCCGTAGGCGTGGGCCAGCGGCAGGAACGACAGGGTGCGGCCACCCTTCTGGAAGTAGTTGGTACCCGTGCGGGTGTTCATCGCGTTCATGGCGAATACCACATTACCGGTCAGGTTGTTGATGGTGAGCATCACACCCTTCGAGTAGCCGGTCGTACCGGAGGTGTAGTTCAGCAGACACACCTCGTCGTTGTCCACATCGGCATACTTGATATCTTTGGCCATGAATCCGTAGGGATACTTCTCACGATAGTGCTTCACGATATCTTTTTGGAAGGAGGTGAGCTCCTGTGAGTTGCGCTCGTAGATGACCGAGAAGTCGGTGAGCGAGAATACACCCTCGATTTCGGGAATCTGCTCCTCCTCGATGCCGTCCCAGTAGTTGTCACCCAGGAACAACAGACGGCTCTCCGAGTGGTTGATGATGTGGATGATATCGTTGGGGGTGAAGTCTTGCAGAATGGGGACGATGACGGCACCATAGGTGATGGTGGCGATGTAGGCGATGCACCAACGGGGGTTGTTGCGGCCTACCAGGGCGATTTTGTTGCCCTTCTTGATGCCTGCCTTCTCGAAAAGCAGATGGAGCTTGGCAATCTCCTTTGCCATCTCGTAGTAGGAGAAGGTCTCCTTTTTGAAGTAGTCGGTCAGGGCCGACATCTCGCGATTTTCGCGGAAGCTCTGCTCGTAAATTTGAATTAGGTTCTCTTGCAGCATACGGTGTTTGTTATGTTACATTTCGCCTCTAATTGGGCATTGCGGGTGCAAAGATAGCGAAAAAAAACGGATTGACAACTATTTTGTGGTAAAATGAATATAATTTTTTGGTCTTTTAGGATAAAATGTGCGTTTCAGCCTTTTTGTAAATATCTTTCAGGCGATGGGTCATAAAGAACTGCAGCACGCCACGCAGGAACATGTAGAGTGTAAAGGCCATCCAGAGGGCGTTGTTGCCAATTTGGGGCGAGAGGCCGAAGTAGATGGCGAAGTAGGCCACCGTGGAGAGGAACATCGAATTGCGCATGATGCGCGTCTCGGTGGCTCCCACCATGATGCCATCCATGATGAAGGGCATGGTGGCGGCCAACGGAATGGCGATAATCCATCCGATGTAGTTGCCGGCCAGGGCGATGAGTTGCGGGCCGTCGGCCGAATCCTTCGCCACGAACATCCCGAGCAGCTCCTGCCACCAGCCCACATAGACCCCTACGAAGATGACGGCGATCACCATGCCCCACGCCAGGCAGCGACCCAGGCAGCGACGCAACGAGATTCCGTCGCGGGCTCCGATGAAGCGACCCGTGAGGGCCTCGGCAGCGTAGGCGAAGCCGTCGTTCATATATGAATATAAGGTAAAGAGCTGCAGAAGCAGGGTGTTTACGGCCAGAAGTCCCTCCTCCATGCGGGCCGAGGCGGCCGTAAAGAAGGTGTAGACCGCCACGATGCAGAGCGTGCGCAACATGATGTCGCGATTGATGACAAAGAAGTGTTTCATGGGTTGCCAATCAAAGACCTCCTGCCAATTGATGCGCGTCAGCATGCGGCGATAGAAGAGTACAAGGCAGAGCAACGAGAGCCCCACACCGGTCAGCTGACCCACCACCGAGGCGTAGGCGATACCCACAATGCCGAGGTCGTAGCCAAAGACAAACCAGATGCTGCATGCGATGTGTACCACATTGACAATGATGGCAATAACCATTGGAATCACTGCGTTCTGCATGCCTGTGTACCAGCCGTTGAGTGCAAAGAGCAGGATGCCGGCCGGCACGGCCCAGATGCGGGCGTAGTAGTAGCGCTCGACCACCTCCCCGCCATTCATCATCCAGAGCGAGAGCTTGCCCAGGGGGACCTGGAAGAGCAGTACCAGCAGACCCATCGCCAGGGCTACCGTGAGGGCGCGCACCAACATGTGGGTACACTCCTGCCAATTCTTCGCGCCAAAGGCCTGGGCCGTCAGTCCGCTGGTACCCATGCGCACGAAGCCGCAGTTCCAATAGATGAAGTTGAAGATCGAGACACCGATGGCCAGGGCGCCGATGGTGGCTGCCGAGTTCTCCGAGTCCCAATGGCCGGCAATGGCCGTGGAGGCGATACCCATCAGGGGCACCGTGATGTTGGATATGATGTTGGGAATGGCGATGCGTAGAATCTCGTGGTTCATCCCCTTCGGGGGTGTAGACAGGGTTGTTGTAGGCGTACTCATACTTTTGATGGCGGGACTACCGCCTCACAAATATAGCGAAATTTTTGTTTGGATGGGTTGTGTATTCTCAATAAATTTTTCTACCTTTGCAGCCCCAACCTTCGGGTGGGGAGAATGTGGAAAGATTTGACTGATTGCAAACCACAATAAAAAATCGCTAAAACAGCTCTTTTTTATTTGCCGGCCATCTCTTTTCCCGTATTTTAACAATTTAACAAGCAAAGAGTTAGAAACATGGGAAAATTTCTTTTTACTTCGGAGTCCGTATCGGAAGGTCACCCCGACAAGGTAGCCGATCAGATTTCGGATGCCATTCTTGATGAATTTCTGCGCCACGATGCCTGCTCGAAGGTAGCCTGCGAGACCCTCTGTACGACGGGTCTGGTGGTTGTTTCGGGCGAGGTGCGCTCGCACGCCACGGTCGATGTACAGCGTGTGGCGCGTCGCGTGATCGATCGCATTGGTTACAATAAGAGCGAGTATCAGTTCGATGCCGCCTCGTGCGGTATTCTCTCGGCCATCCACGAGCAGTCGGCTGACATCAACCAGGGCGTGGTACGCGAGGAGGAGGCCGAGCAGGGTGCCGGCGACCAGGGTATCATGTTCGGCTACGCCTGCCGTGAGACCCGCGAGTTTATGCCCGCCACACTGATGCTCTCGCATGTCATCCTCAAGGAGTTGGCCGTCATCCGCCGCGAGGGCGAGCAGATGACCTACCTTCGTCCCGATGCCAAGTCGCAGGTAACCATCGAGTACGACGACCGTACGAGCAAGCCCCTGCGTGTACACACCATCGTGGTATCGACCCAGCACGACGAGTTCATCCTCCCCTCGGAGCAGCTCACCGAGAAGGAGGCCGAGCGAAAGATGCAGCAGCAGATCGCCGATGATGTGCGCAACATTCTCATTCCGCGCGTCAAGGCGCGCTTGGAGCGTGCCGGCGACCAGCTCTCGGAGCTCATCGGCGAAGATTACATCCTCCATGTAAACCCCACGGGCAAGTTTGTCATTGGCGGCCCTCATGGTGATACGGGTCTGACGGGTCGCAAAATCATTGTCGATACCTACGGCGGTCGCGGTGCCCACGGTGGTGGTGCCTTCTCGGGTAAGGACTCCTCGAAGGTAGACCGCTCGGCTGCCTATGCCGCCCGCCATATCGCCAAGAACCTGGTGGCCGCCGGTGTCTCGGAGAATATCCTTGTGCAGCTCTCCTACGCCATCGGCATCGCCCAGCCCCTCTCGATCTTCGTCGATACCTTCGGTACGGGCCACCTCGAGATGGCCGACAGCGAGATTGCCGAGCGTATTGGTCGTCTCTTCGATCTGCGCCCTGCAGCCATCGTGAAGCGTTACGGGCTGAATAACCCCATCTTCGAGCCTACGGCCTCCTACGGCCACTTTGGCCAGCGCCCCTACACCCGCCGCGAGACGGTATGGGTGAATGGCGAACCCGTAGAGCGCGACATCGACTACTTCTCGTGGGAGAAGCTCGATTGCGTCGAGGAGATTAAAAAGGAGTTTGGCTTGTAGCCAAAACCCTTTTTCAAATTCAAAATTACAGATAGAAGGCTGTCAGCAAATGCTAACAGCCTTCTATCTTATGTCTTGTCTTAATTATTACGGTGACGATTCATAAAAAATAGGCGGGGCTGCCAAACGGCAGCCCCTAATTTTGAATTCTAAATTCTAAATTTTGAATTTCTACTTTCTCTCCTCTTCGTTATCCTTCTCCGCCACATCGTCGCCCTCCCAGTCGAACCAGGGGAATTGGGTGCGGCCACCCAACGAGAAGCAGGTGTAGGTGATGGGGAGTCCGCGCTCGAGGAACATCATCTCGTAGGCCGTCTTGACCGAGAGACGCTCGTCGGCGAGGCCCGAGCCGTAGATGTCGTTGTTGGCAGCCTTGCGCTCCAGACCGAAGTGGTCGATCACCGCCTCGGTGTAGCGATAGAGGTGCTGCGAGTCGGTTTTGAGGTGGATGATGCCCTCCTTGTCGAGCATCGTGGCGTAGTGTTCGAGGAAGAGGGGAGCCGTCAGACGCTTCTTCGCGCGACGGGTCTTGAGTTGCGGGTCGGGGAAGGTGATCCATATCTCCGAAATCTCCCCCTCGGCAAAGAAGGAGCGGATGAACTCGATGCGCGTACGCAGGAAGGCGACATTCTGCATGCCATGCTCGGTGGCCGTCTTGGCCCCGCGCCACATGCGGGCTCCCTTGATGTCGATGCCGATGAAGTTCTTCTCGGGATGGCGCTGGGCCAGGGCCACGGTGTACTCGCCCTTGCCACATCCCAACTCCAGCACAATGGGGTTGTCGTTGTGGAAGAAGTCGCTCTTCCAATGCCCCTTCAGAGGGTGCTCCTTTTGGAAGATATCCTCAAATTCGGGCTGCACGAAGCAGGCGAAGGTCTTGTTTTCGGCAAAGCGCCGCAGTTTATCTTTACCCATATCTCTTATTCCGATTTTATGATGTTGATTCCCACTGCCTCTACACCCCGTACCTCTGCCAGAGGCTCGATGCAGATGCGGTAGCTTCCCATCCGATTCAGCACCACGCGACGACGATAGGGTATCTCGTCGGTGGGGTGGAGTGCCGCAGGCGTGCGTCGATGTTGCATGGGGGCTGTCACCGGCTCGCTGTAGTGGGCCGAGTCGGGATTTACGAGGGTGATTCTCAAGGGAAGTGAATCGGCGCGGAAGTCGCGGTTGTTGCGGATAACCAAGTACAGGTCGCGCTGCGTGGTGGTGTCGCCATTCTCGAACTCCACCTCCACCATCTCGCTCCAGCCGTAGGGGTTTACATCCTCCATCACGGCTTGGGTGGGGCGCATGCAACCCACCATCAGCAGCAACAGCAACCCGACGATAAGCCTCATCTTACTGCTCCTTTTTGGGGCCGCGGGGCTTGCCAAAGCGACGGCCAAAGCGATGCTGGCGATTTTCGCCCTTCTCGCCCTTCTCCTCGCGGGGCTCCCGACCCTCCTGTGCTTTGGCTGCGGAGTCGCCGGCAACCTCCTTTACCGGGGTCTCCGTGTGGGGACGGTTGTTCGACTTCTGCTCCTTGCTCTGGTTGTTCTGATTGTTTCGATTGCCACCCTGGTTGCCGTTTTGGTTGCCACCCTGGTTGCCCTTACCCTTGTTCTTGTTCTTGCGCTTCTTGCGCTTGGCACTGTCGAAACGGGTGATGCTGTCCTCCTCCGAACGGTAGGTGGGCTCCTCCACTACGGCGGGCTGTGCCTGCTCGTCGATGAGCTGCTCCACCTTCTTGCCCGCCTTGTTCAGGGCCATAATCTCCTTGACGCGCTCCACGGGCAGGGTGATCAGATTCGAGAGCGAATCCTTGCTCGACGAGAAGGTCATCGTGCCGGCCAAAATATCGTTCTTGATGAAGTAGTAGTCGCCATCGAGGGCCTGCAACTCCTTCACGCGGGGGAAGGCGCGGCGGGCATCACTATAGGTGTCGAACTCATACATCAGACAGCACTTGAGCTTCGAGCACTGGCCGGCCAGCTTCAGGGGGTTGAGCGAGAGCTCCTGCACGCGTGCGGCGGTGGTCGTCACACTCGAGAAGTTGGAGATCCACGAGGCGCAGCAGAGCTCACGGCCGCAGGCTCCGATGCCGCCGATGCGACCCGCCTCCTGACGGGCACCAATCTGCTTCATCTCGATGCGTACATGGAAACGCTCGGCAAAGACCTTGATCAGCTCGCGGAAATCGACGCGCTCGTCGGCGATGTAGTAGAAGATGGCCTTGATCTTGTCGCCCTGGTACTCCACATCGCCAATTTTCATGTCGAGGCCCATCTCGGCGGCAATCTGACGCGAGGCGATCATCGTCTCGTGTTCGAGGGCGATGGCCTCCTGCCAGCGCTCCAGGTCGTAGGGCTTGGCCTTGCGGTAGATCTTCTTGAACTCGCCATTCTGGGGGTTGAAACCCACGCGGCGCATCTGACGCGCCACCAGGTCGCCCGTGAGCGAGATGATGCCGATGTCGTGGCCGGGCGAGGCCTCAACGGCCACAATGTCGCCACGCTTGAGCTCCAGGTTATTCACATTGCGGTAGTAGCCGCGTCGCGTATTCTTGAATCGTACCTCGAAGATGTCGGTAGGATGATTGTCGGGATACCCCTCGGTCCATTGGGTCTCGTGGAGCTTGTAGCAACCCTCCACGGCTACGGCCTCCAACTCGTTGTGGCACTCGCAGAAGGCGCAGCCACGGCCGATGTCGGGGGTATGGTGACACTTTTTATCGTTTGCAGATGAATCCATGTGCTAAATTTTGGGTAAAGGTACGACTTTTTTTTCAAATATGGAAATGGGCCGTTAGCGGAATTGCGTGCGCAGCACGGCGATGCGACGGCAGATGCGCCAGATCATCAGTACGCCGGCCGTCGTGAGACCGAAGGAGTAGCCCAGGATAAGTCCTTCGGGGCCCATGCCGAGGGTGAAGCCGCAGAGGTAACCCACCGGAAGGTTCAGCACGATGTAGGCGATGAAGGCGATGGGCATGATCACCTTCACATCCTGCAGGCCACGCAGCACGCCCACCGAGACATTCTGCACGCCGTCGGAGAGCTGGAAGAGGGCGATGAAGGGCATCATGCGTGCCGTCAGCTCGATGACCTCGGGGTTGCTCGTGAAGAGGCGGGCAATGGGGTAGCGCAGCACGATGAAGAGGATGGCCGTGAGGAGGTTCCAGCTGATGGCCAGGTGGTAGGAGCTCTTCGCCGCGAGGGTGATTTGGTGCAGGTCGCGTCGTCCGTAGTTGTGGGCCACGCGAATCGTTACGGCCGAGCCTACGGCCATCACAATGTTGAAGGCGGCGTTGGCCATCGTGGTGGTAATCTGATTGGCCGAGATGGCAGCCGTGGAGAACCAACCCATCATGATGGCGGTCAGCACAAAGGCCGACGACTCCAAAAATACCTGGGCCGAAATGGGAAAACCGATGCGCCACAGGGTTTTGAAATCCTCCCCCTTCGCATCTCCCAAACGGAACCCCTCGAAGTAGCGGCGGTAGGTGCGTTTCGAGAGCATGTAGCCAATCAGAAGCAGCGGGGTGAGGGCGCGTGAAAGGAAGGTGGCCAAACCGGCACCTTCGGCACCCAGCTCGGGACAGCCCCAACTGCCGTAGATGAAGAGCCAATTGAGGAAGATGTTCAGCAGGTTGCAGATAATCGTCACGACCATCTGTACGGAGGTGTTGCCCAGCCCTTCGAGCAGCTGCTTGCCGCTGAAGAAGAGCATCGTGAAGGGCATGCTCCACATCAGGTAGCGGTAGTAGGGGATGGCCATATCGACCACTTCGCGCGGCTGCCCCATGTGGTAGAGCAGCGGAATGAGCCCCCAGAGCAGTGCCACCGAGACAATACCCACTAACTGGTAGAACTTCAACCCCGCCTGGAAGAGCTCGGCTGAGCGCTTGATACGCCCCTGCGCATACAACTCGCCTACGATGGGGGTCAGTCCGAAACTCAAGCCGATGGCGGCGATGAAGACCAGGAAGAAGACCGACGAACCAAACGATACGGCCGCCAGCGGCAGGGCATCCTCCCCGCCGTAACGACCCACCATCATGTTGTCGGCGAGCTGCACCAGAATCTGCCCCAGTTGCGTAAATACAACGGGCAGGGCCAACTTCAAGGTCGCCCTGTACTGCTCTTTGTAGGTCGAAAATCGGTATCGCTCCATCCTTGCTGCTTAAACGGAGCGCAAAGATACGAAAAATTCAAAATTTAGAATTTAGAATTCAAAATTATTTTGTTGGAGTTATGGGTTTGAGCCAATTACTAACGCCTAAAAACCAATTCTGAATCTGAATTTGGAATTGTAACCAACAGCGGAGCAGGCAAACCCTGCTCCGCTGTTGGTTACTTCTTCCATTCGCCAATCTCCATGTCGCGTATTTGGTCGCCGTCGATGGTGAATCGCAGGGCGGTGCGCACCTTGTGGAATCCGCTGCGGCCGGCGGCTCCCGGGTTGATGTGCAGCAGCTCGTAGACCGGATCGTAGATCACCTTCAGGATGTGGCTGTGGCCCGCAATGAAGAGCTTGGGTCGGGCCGCCACGATGCGTTGCAGGGCGCGGGGTGCGTAGTGGCGCGGGTAGCCCCCGATGTGGGTCATCACCACCCGTACCCCCTCGCAGTCGAAGCACTCGAACTCATTGTAGATGCGACGCATCACACCTCCGTCGATGTTGCCCCACACCCCCTTCAGGGGCTTGAATGCGGCAATTTGGTCGGCCACCTCCAACGATCCGAAGTCACCGGCATGCCACACCTCGTCCACCTCCGAGAGAAACTCCCGAAGCGGCTCGTCAAAGCAGCCGTGCGTATCCGATATGACCCCGATGCGACGCAAGATTTCAATTCAAAATTTAGAATTTAGAATTCAAAATTATTCTTTTTCGATTTTCGTAAATTGCTCTTATTGAGCGATAAGGAATTCAATTCTAAATTCTGAATTATCGATTGATTTCTACCTCCAGCGGCTCGACAATCGAGGCCTTGCACTCCTCGATAAGGCCAATCCATTGGGGCATCGACTCCACGCCACCCAGGCTCCAGCCCGAGCCGGCATGATAGACCATCGGCACGCCGGGCTCGACCTGCACCACGCCCACGGCATGACCCGCCGTCTCGGCATAGAACTGTGCACCGGGGAGCACCACACCGAAGTAGAGGTCGCCATCCTCGGCAGGGTGTTTCGAGTCGGAGGCTGCCTCCACGAAGCCGAGCCAATCCTCGTCGATGGCGAGCCCCTTCACCTCGTGGCGTACGAAGCCGGCAGCTACGGGCAGCACCTCGAAGTCGCCCTCGTAGATGTTGATGATGCGGTTGAAGTGCGAGCCGGCATCGAGCGAGATGATCTTCGTCAGCGTCACCTCCTTGTCGCCTGCGCGGAAGGGGGCATAGCTCAACTTCACCGTGTGGCGAATCGGGCCGTTGGCCAGGCGCTCATAGGTGGCGTAGTTGCGACTCAGGTAGAGGGTGTCGTTCAGGTAGGGTGCCGAGGCGCCGCCACCCAGCGTGCGGCCCACCTTGTAGCAATCCATGCCGTCGCCGTAGTTGTGGTGGTAGTTGCCACGCTTGTAGCGGGCATCCACTACGAGCGTATCGACCGACTTGACCCATACATCGAAGCCGGGTGTGGCGAGCATCTCGCCGGGGGCTACCTCCAGGGCGGGGCCGTAGGCGCGATAGGCGGCCTTGTCATTCTCCCAGGCGTAGTCGTCGAGGCGCTCGGGGACATGGCGTCCGTAGCACTTCGCGGCGTAGTCCGAGCGCTCGCCTCTCTTTATAATATAGGTCTTGCTCTCGCCCGCGGCAACGCAGCTCTGGAAGAGCAGTGCCTGCGGCTTGGCCTCCCCCTCGAAGAGTACCTGCGAGGGAATCTCCTCCTCGCCCGACATCACCACGACATTCTCGGCCGTAAGACCGCGCATGACAATCTCGCTCCAGGCTACCTCGATGCTCTCCTGTGTGCGGTCAGTTTCACTCGGGTTGCTCACTACGACCTCCACCTGTGGGGCGGAGCAGGCTGCCATCAGTGCGAGGGCTGCCACATAAAAGATCTTTTTCATCATTTCGCTCTTTTTTTCGGTTTTGGTTCTGATTTCTCTCTGCAAATGTAGTAAATATGTGCGAAAATGCCCTTTTTGCGGGGCCGAATCTTTTCGTTTTGGCAATTATTCCACCTTTTCGGGCAAAAAATCATACCGCGCAGTTCGATTTTTTTTGTAATTTTACCTACCCAAAAAGGCAAACAAAACAAAACTCAAAAATAGCTACACCATGAAACAGTTTAACGACGAGAATTTTCTCTTGCAGAGCAAGGCTGCCGAGCGTCTCTATCACGACCATGCAGCCAAGATGCCCATCATCGACTACCACTGCCACCTGATTCCCGAGTATGTAGCCTCAAACCATAAGTTTGACAACCTCTCGAAGATCTGGCTCGAGGGCGATCACTATAAGTGGCGTGCCATGCGCACCAACGGCGTCGATGAGCGCTACTGCACGGGCAAGGATACTACCGATTGGGAGAAGTTCGAGAAGTGGGCCGAGACGGTACCCTATACGATGCGTAACCCGCTCTACCATTGGACGCACCTCGAGCTCAAGACCGCCTTCGGTGTCGAGAAGTTGCTCAACCCCTCGACCGCCCGCGAGATCTACGACCACTGTACCGAGCTGCTGCAGAAGCCCGAGTACTATGCCCGCGGCCTGATGCAGCACTACCATGTCGAGGTGGTCTGCACGACCGACGACCCCATCGACTCGCTCGAGCACCACATCAAGGTGCGTGACGATAAGTTTGCCGTACGCATGCTCCCCACCTGGCGTCCCGACAAGGCGATGGCCGTGGAGGTGCCCGCCAACTTCCGCGCCTATATCGACCGTTTGGCCGAGATGTCGGGTGTCGAGATCAAGCGCTTCGAGGATGTCATTGCGGCCCTGCGCGTGCGCCACAAGTTCTTCGAGGAGGTGGGCTGCCGCCTCTCCGACCACGGCATCGAGGAGTTCTATGCCGAGGATTACACCCAAAAGGAGGTGGATGCCATCTTCCTGAAGGTCTATGGCGGCGAGACGCTCACCCGCGAGGAGATTCTCAAGTACAAGACCGCCATGATGGTCGAGTTTGCCGTGATGGATTGGGAGACGGGGTGGACCCAGCAGTTCCACTACGGTGCCATTCGCGACAACAACTCGCGCATGTTCCGTCAGCTCGGCCCCGATACGGGCTTCGACTCGATTGGCGACTTCACGGTGGCCAAGAAGATGTCCAAGTTCTTCGACATGCTCGACGGACAGGACAAGCTCACCAAGACCATCATCTACAACCTCAACCCCCGCGATAACGAGCTGGTGGCCACCATGCTGGGTAACTTCCAGGATGGCCGCTACGGAGCCGGCAAGATTCAGTTCGGCTCGGGCTGGTGGTTCCTCGATCAGAAGGATGGCATGGAGAAGCAGATGAACGCCCTCTCGACTTTGGGTCTGTTGAGCCGCTTTGTGGGTATGCTCACCGACTCGCGCTCGTTCCTCTCCTATCCCCGCCACGAGTACTTCCGTCGTACGCTCTGCAACCTGCTGGGTAACGACATCGAGCAGGGCCTCCTGCCCGCCTCCGAGATCGACTTCATCGGTCGCGAAATCGTGGAGGGCATCTGCTACCGCAACGCCAAGAACTATTTCAAGTTTTAGGGTGGAGAGTAGCTCAACCAAACAGGTAACTCGACTAAACAGGTAAAATAAAGGGGCGAAGAGCTCCATAACCAATAATTAGAAAGAATGAAAATCGTAACTTTGGGCGAGATTATGCTTCGCCTTTCGACGCCGGGGAATACCCGTTTTGTACAGTCCGATTCGTTTGATGTGGTCTATGGTGGTGGCGAGGCCAATGTGGCTGTGAGCTGCGCCAACTACGGCCACGAGGCCTACTTCGTGACGAAGTTGCCGACCCACGAGATTGGCCAGTCGGCCGTCAATGCCCTGCGTAAGTATGGCGTGCGCACCGACTTCATCGCCCGTGGTGGCGACCGTGTGGGTATCTACTACCTCGAGACGGGAGCCTCGATGCGCCCCTCGAAGGTGATCTACGACCGTGCCCACTCCTCGATTGCCGAGGCTGCGCCTTCGGACTTCGACTTCGACGCCATCATGGAGGGTGCCGATTGGTTCCATTGGTCGGGTATCACCCCCGCCATCTCGGACAAGGCTGCCGAGCTTACGCGCCTGGCCTGTGAGGCCGCCAAGCGCCACGGCGTAACCGTTTCGGTCGATTTGAACTTCCGCAAGAAGCTCTGGACCAAGGAGAAGGCACAGAGCATCATGCGCCCCCTGATGCAGTATGTCGATGTCTGCATCGGCAATGAGGAGGATGCCGAGTTGTGCCTCGGCTTCAAGCCCGACGCCGATGTGGAGGGTGGCAATACCGATGCCGAGGGCTACAAGGGCATCTTCGAGCAGATGGCCAAGACCTTCGACTTCAAGTATGTGATTTCGACCCTGCGCGAGAGCTTCTCGGCCACGCACAACGGCTGGAAGGCGATGATTTACAACGGCAAGGAGTTCTACACCTCGAAGCGTTACGATATCGACCCCATCATCGACCGCGTGGGTGGTGGCGACAGCTTCTCGGGGGGTATCATCCACGGTCTATTGACCAAGCCCACGCAGGGCGAGGCTCTGGAGTTTGCCGTGGCCGCTTCGGCGCTGAAGCACACCATCAATGGCGACTTCAACCTGGTTTCGGCCGAGGAGGTGGAGTCGTTGGCCGGTGGTAACGCCTCGGGTCGCGTACAACGATAGTAAAACGATTAACCCCGAAAAGTGATGGCAAAGTTTGATAAAGTAGCAGTCCTTCAGAAGATTGCACAAACCGGTATGGTGCCGGTCTTTTACCACAAGGATGTGGAGGTAGCCAAGCAGGTGGTCAAGGCCTGCTACGAGGGTGGTGTGCGCGCTTTCGAGTTCACCAACCGTGGTGACTTCGCGCATGAGATTTTCGGTGAGCTCGTGAAGTGGGCCTCGAAGGAGTGCCCCGAGCTGGCCCTCGGTATCGGCTCGGTAGTCGATGCCCCCACCGCAGCCCTCTATATTCAGTTGGGCGCCTGCTTTGTGGTGGGCCCCCTGTTCAACCCCGAGATTGCCCCCGTCTGCAATCGTCGTCTGGTGCCCTACTGCCCGGGATGCGGTACGGTGTCGGAGATTGGCAAGGCCCAGGAGCTGGGTTGCGACCTGACGAAGCTCTTCCCGGGTGATGTCTATGGCCCCAACATGGTGAAGGGGCTGATGGCCCCCTGCCCCTGGTCGAAGATCATGGTGACGGGTGGCGTGTCGCCCGATGCGGAGAACCTGAAAAAGTGGTTCTCGGCCGGTGTCTACTGCGTGGGTATGGGCTCGAAACTCTTTCCCAAAGAGAGGGTTGAGGCCGGGGATTGGGCCTATGTGACCGAGAAGTGCCGCGAGTGCCTCGCCATCATCGAGGAGTGTCGCAAGTAGCCCTGCAACGAAGTGTAAAAGGAGTTAAATAATAAGAATAAGAGTATGAATCAGACAAACAACAAGATGACAAATTGGCGCTGGTGGATGTGCCTGCTCCTCTTTGTCGCCACGACGGTCAACTACATGGATCGCCAGGTGCTCTCGCTCACCTGGAAAGATTTTATCGCTCCCGAGTTCCACTGGACCGACTCCGACTACGGTACCATCACGGGTTTCTTCTCCATCTTCTACGCCATTGCCTGCCTCTTTGCCGGCAAGTTTGTCGATTGGATGGGTACAAAGAGGGGCTTCCTGTGGGCCATCGGTGTATGGTCGCTGGGTGCCTGCATGCACGCCGGTTGCGGCTGGGTGACGATGCAGGTGCAGGGCTACGACTCGATTGAGGCGCTGAGGGCCCTCGAAACGGGTTCCCAGGCGGCGATGGCTGCCGCAGCCTTGAGCGTGTGGTTGTTCCTGGCCTGTCGTGCCATCCTGGCCCTCGGTGAGGCGGGCAACTTCCCTGCCGCCATCAAGGTGACGGCCGAGTACTTCCCCAAGAAGGATCGCGCATTGGCCACCTCGCTCTTCAATGCCGGAGCTTCGGTCGGTGCATTGGTCGCTCCGCTGACGGTGCCTCTGCTGGCCCAGGTTTGGGGCTGGGAGATGGCCTTTATCATCATCGGTGCCCTGGGCTTCGTGTGGATGTTCTTCTGGGTCTTCATGTACGAGAAGCCCGAAAAGTCGAAGTATGTCAATAAGGCCGAGTTGGAGTACATCCTGCAGGATGATACCCAGGCCGAGCAGCCTGCAGAAGTCGTAGAGCAGCCCCAGAAGGCAATCCCCTTCTTGAAGTGTTTCGGCTATAAGCAGACCTGGTCGTTCATCGCCGGCAAGTTCTTCACCGACGGCGTATGGTGGTTCTATCTCTTCTGGGCACCGGCCTACTTCTCGGAGTGCGGCTACGGTATGGATACCACGACGGGTAAGATGCTTGTCTTTGTCCTCTACCTCATCGTGACGGTCATTTCGATTGGTGGCGGTTACCTGCCGAAGCTCTTTGTCGAGAAGCGTGGCATGGAGCCCTATTCGGGTCGTATGTTGGCGATGCTGATCTTCGCCTTCTTCCCCCTCTTCGCCCTCTTTGCCCAGCCCTTGCAGGGTATCTCGGTGTGGTTCCCTGCGCTGATTATCGGTATCGCGGGTGCCGGTCACCAGGCCTGGTCGGCCAACCTCTTCTCGACCATCGGTGATATGTTCCCCAAATCGACCATTGCCACCATTACGGGTATCGGCGCCATGGCCGGAGGTGTGGGTTCGTTCCTGATTAACAAGGGTGCCGGTATGCTGTTCGACTACTCGGCTGCCCAGGGTGAGGCCTTCTCGTTTGTGGGCTTCACGGGTAAGCCCGCCGGCTATATGATTATCTTCTGCATCTGTGCCGTGGCCTACCTGATTGCCTGGTCGATTATGAAGACGCTCGTGCCGAAGCACAAGCCCATCGTTGTGGAGGAGTAGAGTAATAACCATTTAATACGCATTACCATGATCAAGCAACTCAATAAAACAACCGTCGAGAAGACGGAGCGCCCCATCAAAATTCTTCAGTTTGGCGAGGGTAACTTCCTGCGCGCCTTTGTCGATTGGCAGATTGATATCGCCAACGAGAAGGGGGTCATGAACTCGGGAGTAGCCATCTGCCAGCCCATCCTCGACCCCGAGCACAAGGTGTTGGGGATGATTGACCTGTTGAACAAGCAGGACAACCTCTACCATGTCTATCTGGAGGGTATCGAGCAGAAACAGCCCAAGAAGGATGTGCGTCTGGTGAAGAGTGTGATGGATTCGTTCAATCCCTATGTCGAGTATGCGAAGTATGAGCAGTACTTCCTCTCGCCCGAGTTGAAGGTAACCATCTCGAACACCACCGAGGCGGGTATCCGCTATGAGGAGGGTGACGATTTGGAGGCCTGCCCCCCGAAGTCCTATCCGGCCAAGATGACGGCGCTGCTCTACAAGCGCTTCAAGCACTTTGGCGGCGACCCCACCAAGGGCCTCTCGATCATCTGCTGCGAGCTGATCGAGAACAACGGTTCGACGCTTCACGACTATGTCATCAAGCATGCCGAGTACCACAAGCTGGGTCAGGATTTCATCGACTGGGTGGAGCAGAACTGCCACTTCTGCGATACGCTGGTCGATCGCATCGTGCCGGGCTTCCCGCGCGACAATATCAACGAAATTAAGGAGGAGCTGGGCTACGACGACAACCTGGTGGTGAAGGCCGAGCTCTACCACCTGTGGGCCATCGGCGGTCCGGGCTATAAGGAGGTGATGAAGGAGCTTCCGCTCGACAAGGCGGGCCTGCATGTTATCTTCATGCCCTCGATCAAGCAGTTCCGCGACAAGAAGGTGCGCATCCTCAACGGCTCGCACACCGGCATGGTGCCCATCGGTTTGCAGATGGGTTGTGAGACGGTGATGGACGCCTTCAACACCCCTGCCATCGAGAAGTTCGTGAACGATATGGTGGCCGAGGAGGTGATTCCGATGATTGAGGAGGATCAGAACGAGTTGAAGGAGTTTGCCGCCGGCATCCTCGAGCGCTTCTACAACCCCTACATCAAGCACCTGCTGAAGACCATCTCGCTCAACTCGCTCTCGAAGTGGGAGGCGCGCAACTATCCTACGGTCAAGGACAACTGGACCAAGCAGGGCAAGTTGGCGCAGCACGAGCTCTTCACCTTTGCGGCGCTGATGACCCTCTACTCGGGCAAGACGGGCTTCCAACCCGACGATACGGCCGAGTTCGTAGAGTTCATTCGCCAAAATTGGGACTCCTCCGACCGCGAGGGTACCATTCGGAAAATTGTCAAGAGCAACATCTTCACGGTCGATTTCTCGGAGGTCGAGGGCTTCGTGGAGGGGGTTGCAGCCTATGTGAAGGATATCGAGGAGCTGGGTATGACCGAGGCCCTCAACAAGTTCCTTGCATAAGTACCGAGCATTCGTATTTTGGGCAGGTGGGCTACTCCCCACACTGCCCGCTTTTGTAAAACAGAGACTCTATGAAGCGATTTCTGAAGATAAATGCCGTCGATAATGTCTGCGTGGCATTGGCCGACGACCTGAAAAGGGGAGAGGTAATCGAGGTTGACGGGAAGCAAATTACCCTCGTGGAGGATGTGGCCCGTGGCCATAAAATCGCCTTGTGCGACATGAAGGAGGGGGATTTGGTGGTCAAGTACGGCTATCCGATCGGCCACGCCACCCAACCCATCGCGGCGGGTAGCAAGGTTCACTCCCACAACCTCAAAACCAACCTGCACGACAACCTCGAGTACCACTACAACCCCAAGCGCTACGAGGTAAACTACCCCCTGCGCGATATCAAGGTAGAGGGTTACCTGCGCAAAAATGGCGAGATGGGTATCCGCAACGAGTTGTGGATTGTCCCCTCGGTGGGATGTGTGAATGGTCAGGCACAGGCCATTGCCGAGCGTGTACGCCGCGAGTGCGACTGCTCCCACCTCGACGATGTGAGGGTCTATGCCCACAACTACGGCTGCTCGCAGCTCGGCGATGACCACCAAAATACGCAGAAGGCCCTGGCGGCCCTCGTCAAGCACCCCAATGCCGGTGCCGTGTTGGTGCTGGGCCTGGGTTGCGAGAATAACCAGATCGCCTCGTTCAAGGAGGTGGTCGGCCCCTGCGACGAGGAGCGTATTAAGTTCCTCATTGCCCAGGAGGTGGAGGATGAGATTGCGACCGGCTTCGAGATTTGCCGCGAGCTGGTCGAGCTCACACGCCAAGACAAGCGTCAGCCTCTGCCGTTGAGCTACCTGAAGGTGGGCCTCAAGTGTGGTGGCTCCGACGGTTTCTCGGGCATTACGGCCAACCCGCTGGTGGGCCTCTTCTCCGATTGGCTCATTGCCCAGGGGGGTACCACCATCCTCACGGAGGTGCCCGAGATGTTTGGTGCCGAGACCATCTTGATGGATAGGGCCGAGAGTCGCTCGATTTTCGACTCGACCGTCTCGCTCATCAACGACTTCAAGGGCTACTTCCGCAAGTACGACCAGCCGATCTACGAAAACCCCTCGCCCGGCAATAAGGAGGGGGGTATCACGACCCTCGAGGAGAAGTCGTTGGGTTGTGTGCAGAAGGGTGGTGCGCAGCCCGTGGTCGATGTGCTGAACTATGCACAGCCCCTCAAGCGACAGGGCCTCAACCTCTTGCAGGCTCCCGGCAACGACCTGGTGGCCGCCTCGGCGCTGGCGATGTCGGGGTGTCAGTTGGTTCTCTTCACGACGGGGCGCGGTACGCCGTTTGGCGCCTTTGTCCCCACAATGAAGATAGCCACCAATTCGCAACTCGCCCGCTTTAAGTCGGGATGGATCGACTTCAATGCCGGACGAATGATTGAGGATCGTGAACCCGAGGCCCTGCTCGAGGAGTTCATCGACAAAATTCTTCGTACGGTGAATGGCGAAAAGCTCAAGCACGAGGAGGTGGGCTTCAAGGAGGTAGCCATCTTCAAGACGGGGGTAACCCTCTAATTCTGCGATTTTTATGAAACGATACTGCCTTTGGTTTTTGGGTTTGTGGCTCCTTGTGGCGTGTGAAAGGCAGCCCCAAGAGTGCTATGTGGTCGATTGTCGGGGAGGGGGCGACTTCACCTCGTTGCAGGCCTGCTTCGATGCCCTCCCCTCGAAGCCCGAGGGGTGGCGCACCATCGAGATTCGGCCCGGTACCTACCGCGAAAAACTCACGCTCGATGTCTATAAAGATAAGGTGCGCATCATCGGTTTGGGGGATGCTCCCGACGAGGTGCGCCTGGTGTGGGACGACCACACGGGCCGCGTGGTGGATGGCCACGAGATGACTACCTACGACACCTGGACCCTCTCGTTGCAGGCCGATGAGGTCTATCTCGAAAACCTCACCATCGACAACGATGCCCCTTTGGGTGCGGGTCAGGCCGTGGCACTTGAGACCCGGGGCGACCGCATCCATATCCACGGCTGCCGCCTTATCGGAAATCAGGATACCTTTTTTACCAAGGGCCATGTCTCGCGTGTGCGCGTGACGGATAGCTATATCGAGGGGACTACCGACTTCATCTTCGGCCCCTCGATTGTTCTCTTCGACCGCTGTACGATTCACGCCAAGGCCGAGAGCTTCCTCACGGCAGCCTCCACCACCGAGCGCAATCGCTACGGCTATGTCTTCCGCGACTGCACCATCACGGCCGCCCCTGCGGTGAAGAATCTCTACCTGGGGCGCCCCTGGAAGACCACGGCCCGCACCGTATGGATTCGTTGCGAGCTGCCTGCCGCCATCAACCCTCAGGGTTGGGGCGATTGGCACAACACGGCGCAGCGCGGCATGAGCCACTATGCCGAGTATGCGTGTCGGGGTGAGGGTGCCGACCGACGAGGACGCGTCGCCTGGTCCTACGAGCTCTCCGACGAGGAGGCCGAGGCCTACACCCCCGAAAAGATTTTTGCCAAAAAGACGGGCTCCGAGGCCTTCTACGACGATTGGTCGGGCTCGTTTAATCCCTTCGACAAAACAATTGAATCATGCGAAAAAGTCTCGTTATAACGCTTTGGCTGCTGTTGGGGCTGTGTGGCTCCGTATGCCGTGCACAGGCGGTCTGGACGGCCGATTTGGGCGATGGTACCTATAAAAACCCCGTGCTCTATGCCGACTACTCCGACCCCGATGTGATTCGTGTGGGCGAGGATTATTGGATGACCTCCTCGTCGTTCAACTGCTCGCCGGGTCTGCCGATTCTCCACTCCACCGACCTGGTCAATTGGGAGATTGTCAATCATGTATTCACCCACCAGGAGCCGCGCGAACACTTCGACCATACGGCACACGGTGATGGCGTTTGGGCCCCCTCGATTCGCTACCATGCGGGTTGGTACTACATCTATTGGGGTGACCCCGACTTCGGCATCTACATGACCAAGACGCAGGATCCGCGTGGCGAGTGGAGCAAGCCCCACCTTGTGAAGGAGGGTAAGGGGATGATCGACACCTGCCCCTTGTGGGACGATGACGGCAGGGCCTACCTCGTACACGGCTGGGCGGGCTCGCGTGCCGGTTTTAAGAGTATTCTCTCGGTGGTGGAGCTCTCGCCCGATGGCGAGCGCCTCGTGGGTCGTGAGGTGATGGTCTTCGACGGACATGCCGAGCACCCCACGGTCGAGGGCCCCAAGTTCTATAAGCGCAACGGCTGGTACTACATCTTCGCTCCGGCCGGTGGTGTGAAGCCCGGCTGGCAGATTGTCCTCCGCTCACGCTCGCCCTATGGCCCCTACGAGTGCCGCAAGGTGCTCCATCAGGGTAATACCTCTACCCCGGGCCCCCATCAGGGCGGTTGGGTCGAGGATACGGCCGGCGATTGTTGGTTTATGCACTTTGTCGATATGTATGCCTATGGGCGCGTGGTGCACCTGCAACCGATGGTGTGGCTCGACGACGATTGGTGTACGATGGGTGTAGACCAAAATGGCGATGGCATAGGCGAGCCGGTGGCCACCTACCGTAAGCCGGCGGGTCGCAGCTCCGTAGCTACCCCCGATAACGACGACGAATTTGCGTCGCGTGAGTTGGGTCTGCAGTGGCAGTGGCACGCCAATCCGGGCTGGGCATGGGCCTTTCCGAACCCTGCGGCGGAGGAGCTGCGCCTCTACTGCCAAAAGCTCGACGGAGGGAACCTCTGGCATGCCGACAACCTGCTCCTGCAGAAGGTCGATGCCCCGAGCTATACCGTTACCACGAAGCTCCGCTTCCACCCCTCCTACGAGGGTGATAGGGTCGGCCTGGTGATGATGGGCATGGACTACGCCACGCTGGGTGTGGTGCTGCGCGAGGGGCGGTGCTATCTCGAGCAGGTGGAGCGCTATGGCGCCGACCGCGACAAGGAGGCCGTCGTAAAGGGCGAGGTGGAGATTGCGGAGGGCGACCTGTGGCTGCGCTGCCTCATCGAGCAGGCGCAGAGTGAGGATGGTACGCCCCGCATGGTGTGTCACTTCTCCTACAGCCTCAACGGCAAGCGTTTCAGCCCCATAGGGGTACCCTTCACGGCCAAAGAGGGACGGTGGATTGGTGCCAAGATTGGCTACTATGCCACCTCCGAGATCAAGAAGAACGATGGCGGATGGGTCGATATCGACTACTTCCGCACCTCGAAAAAGTAGAAATGGTTAAAAAGTAGAAGCGATGAAAAATCGTAGAAATTTGCGTTGGTTTGTGGTGATGGTCCTCCTTGCGGTTGCCGCCTGCAACACCAACAAGGCCACGGCCATCCGCTGGCCGGCCCCCGTTCAGCCCCAGGAGCAGCCCCTGCGCCTCTCGATTTTAGGCGACTCCTACTCCACCTTCGAGGGGTATGTCAAGCCCGATACGAACTACTGCTGGTATGGCCCGAGCTATAAGCAGGAGAACGATGTGAAGCGGGTCGAGGAGTGCTGGTGGCACCTCTTGGTCGAGCGCCACGCCCTGCAATTAGAGCAGAACAACTCCTTCTCGGGAGCCACCATCTGCCATACGGGGTATGACGGCGCCGATTATGCCGACCGCTCGTTCCTCACGCGCCTGACCAACTTGGGCAATCCGCAGTTGATTCTTATCTTTGGAGGCACGAACGACAGCTGGGCCGGCTCACCGCTGGGCGAATTGAAGTACGAGGGGTGGACTTCGGAGGAGCTTTACAGCTTCCGACCCGCCTTCTGTGCCCTGCTCGACGGACTGAAACGCACCTATCCCGAGGCGCGCATCTGCAACATCGTCAATACAGAGCTCAAGCCCGAAATTGGGGCTGCGATGGCCGAGGCCTGCCACCACTACGGGGTCCAAAATATCGTGCTGCACCATATCGACAAGCAGTGGGGTCACCCCTCGGTGAAGGGCATGGCGGACATTGCCGACCAGGTGGCCGAGGCGTTGGCACTCGAATAGGTAGTTGCCCATGAAAGAGAAATGGAGCCAAATTTGGCTCCATTTTTTTTGTTCGTTATTCGGCGATGATATCCTCCTCGTCGCGCGGAATCAGCACATATCCCTCGTGCTCCCCCTGCGAGATCCACTCCACGATACCGCGCAGGGTCAGCTCGCCCACGGGTATCGCCTCCTGTGCAAAGCGGGCGTAGGGGGAGGTGTAGAGGTGAACGGCAGCCCCAACCCTATCCTCCATGCGATGGTATCCCGCAAGGGTCGCCTCCTCGTCGCTCTGTGGGGCGTGGTGCAGCCCGCCAATCTCGACCACTCGACCGCAATCGGCTACAGAGAGCTCCCCGATGGTGCGTTGGGGTGGCGACAGAAGCTCCACCCGCTCACCCCGATAGAGGTGCTCGTCAATCAATGGCTGTGCTTCGATGGGCTTAATCTCCGAGTTGTCGTAGTCGCTGATGGGGGCGCCCACCTGCAAGACCCCTCTTTCACGCCCAATGCCGAGCCCCTTCAATCTTACGGTCAGCCGACACCCCTTCGGGTAGCGGTGCGCTGTCTGCGACAGTCCGACCCGAATCCGGAGGGCATGGCCCTCCTGCTCGATGTAGAGTGATTGGTAGATGTTGCCCGCACGGTCGTCGGAGGTGATGGTACCCCTTACCGTCAGCTCCTCGTCGATGATCTCGTAGACTCCGTTGTAGGGGGCGGGGTAGCGCTCGTGGAGCGCCTCAATCGTCAGGTTGGGCGCAGGGGGTTCGGGCAGCGTGTAGGGCTCGGGGTCATACCCCGTACTGCAACTGCCGCCAACGAAGAGTAGGGTGGCGGTGAGAAGGAGCGAGAGCCGACGCATGGCTACTCAATCCACGAATCCTTCAATCCCAGGAAGTAGAGAATACCATCCAGACCGATGGTCGATAACGACTGCTCGGCCGTCGCCTTCACCTTCGGTTTGGCGTGGAAGGCGATACCCAGGCCCGCGATGCTCAACATCGGCAGGTCGTTGGCACCATCACCCACAGCAATGGCTTGGGCCGTATTGATACCCTCGAATTGGCAGAGCAGGCGCAGCAACTCGGCCTTGCGACGGCCATCGACAATCTCGCCCAGGTAGCGGCCCGTCAGCTTGCCGTTCTCCACCTCCAGCTCGTTGGCATAGACAAAGTCGAATCCGTAGCGCTGGCGCAGGTAGTTGCCAAAGTAGGTGAAACCTCCCGAGAGGATGGCCGTCTTGTAGCCTACACGCTTCAGTACGGTCATCAGTCGCTCCAACCCCTCGGTGATGGGGAGGTTGCGGGCAATCTCCTCCATGACCGAGACATCGAGCCCCTTCAGCAGTTCGCAGCGACGCTTGAAACTCTCGGTGAAGTCGATCTCGCCACGCATGGCTGCCTCGGTGATGGCACGCACCTCTTCGCCCACACCGGCACGGTCGGCCAGCTCGTCGATTACCTCCGTCTCTATAAGCGTGGAGTCCATATCGAAGCAGATCAGGCGGCGACTGCGACGGTAGATGTCGTCGGTCTGGAACGAGACATCGGCCCCCAGATCCGAGAGGGCCATGAAACGCTCCTGCAACGCCTGCTTCGACTGCAACGAGCCACGCACCGAGAACTCGATGCAGGCCTTCGGTGCACGCTCATCCTCCTCCAACGGCATGCGGCCCGTCAGACGCTTGATGGCGTCGATGTTGAGCCCCTGCTCGGTGATGGCGCGTGTCGCCTCGGCAATGTGCTCGGCCGTCAGTTTGCGCCCCAGGAGGGTCAGGATGTAGCGATTCTTGCCCTGACGACCCACCCAATCGGTGTACTCCTCGGCACGAATCGGCGTAAAGCGGATGTTGATATTAAGCTCCGATGCCTTGAAGAGCAGCTCCTTCATGATGGGGCCCGACTTGTCGGCCGTCGTCTTAATCAGGATGCCGAGCGTGAGTGATTGGTGGATGTTAGCCTGACCGATATCGAGAATGAAGGCGTCGTAACGGGCCAAAATCTCGGTCAGCGATGCCGTCATACCGGGCTGATCCACACCGGCGATGTTAATCTGAATAATCTCTACCTGCTCTTTCATGGTACCGAACAATCTTTTTTGGTTTATTTTTTTTCAAAGTTACAAATATAATCCGAAAAATGGTTACTTTTGTCTGCCCTAATCGGCAAGTTTAACCAAATTTTAATAAAAAACATGAGAAATTTTCCCCTTTTGATGGCTGATGCCGAGCCCGCCGAAGCGCTTATCGTGCCCGACAGCCTCCAAAAACAGCAGTGGGCCGAGACTGTTCAAAAAATTCATACGCTCGATTGGAGTGAACTCCTGAATAACCTCGCCTCCGAGGCCATGTGGGTTGTCCTGAAAATAGTCGTGGCCCTCGTAATCTACTTTCTGGGCCGTATGTTGGTGCGCTGGGTACTGCGTATCGTGGAGCGTGCCTTCGAGCGTAAGCAGGTCGATGCCTCGCTCGGCCACTTCCTCAAGAGCATGATCTCGGTCGTCTTCTACCTGCTCCTTGCCCTGGCCGTCGTGCAGACCCTGGGTATCAATATCACCTCCATCATCGCCATCTTCTCGGCCGCTACGCTCGCCATCGGTATGGCCTTGAGCGGTACGATGCAGAACTTCGCCGGTGGTGTGATGATTCTCCTGCTGCGCCCCTACCGCGTGGGCGACTACATCGAGGCACAGGGTCAGGGTGGTACCGTGGAGGAGATTCAGCTCTTCTCGACCAAAATCCTGACGGCCGACCGCCAGACCATCTACATCCCCAACAGCTCGATCTCCAACACCATCATCGACAACTACTCGCGCTCCGAGTTGCGCCGTGTCGATATCGCCGTGGCTATCGCCTATGGCGACGATGTGGAGCTCGCACGCAAGGAGCTCCTGGCCCTCGCCTCGGCCGACGAGCGCGTCTTGGCCGATCCCGCAGCCGTGGTGGTTGTCGCCGCCCTCGAGGAGAAGGCTGTGAAGCTCTCGCTGCGCATGTGGTGCAACAATGCCGACTACTGGGGCCTCCTGTTCGATATGAACGAGCGCATCTACAAGACCCTTCCCGCCAAGGGGCTCCACTTCCCCATCCCCGGACTCAATGTCCGTATTCAGAAGGAGAACTAATTTTCTATACACCAAATAAAAACAGACTATGGAACTGAAAGATATTTTGGCCATCTCGGGTATGCCCGGCCTCTATAAGTATGTGGCCCGCTCGCAGCGCGGCGTGATTGTCGAGTCGCTCGCCGACGGAAAGCGCCTCAACGCCGCCATGGCCTCCAAGATGTCGGCCCTGACCGAGATTTCGATGTTCACCGAGGAGGAGGATGTCGCCCTGGCCGATGTGCTGACCAACATCTACAACTACACCGAGGGTAAGGCTGCCATCAGCCACAAGGCTTCGGCCGACGAGATTAAGGCCTACATGGCCGAGGTGCTCCCCAACTACGACCGCGAGCGTGTACACCTCTCCGACATGAAGAAGCTCTTCCAGTGGTACAACATCCTGGTGGAGGCCGGAATGACGAAGTTTGAGGTGCCCGAAGAGTAATTTTTGCGAGATAAGGCGGCAAACGCTTCCGCTAATTCTAAAACCAACGATGGGCTGTACGAAAAGTACGGCCCATCGTTGGTTTTAGGGTTAGCGGAGTGCCAATTCAAAATTTAGAATTCAAAATTAGTTTTTTGCTTGACGCAAAGAAGATATGGGAGAGTATTCCCATAATTCTTAACTCCGCTGTCGAAAAATCAATTCTGAACGCTAAATTCTATATTTTGAATTTTAACCCAAAGGGGCTCTGCACTTCGCAGAGCCCCTTTGGGTTACATTCTTTCGGGGACTTCGATGCCCAAGAGCTGCATGGCCGAGCGGATGGTGCGGGCCACGGTCGAGGCCAATTGCAGTCGCTTGGCGCGGATGGCCTCGTTCTCCTCCTTGAGAATCGAGTGGTCGTGGTAGTAGCCGTTGAACTGCTTCGAGAGGTCGTAGGCGTAGGCCGCAATAAGCGACGGGGCGAAGTTCTCGCCGGCAGCAGCCACCACACCGGGGTAGTCGCTCAAACTCTTGATGAGCTCCAGCTCCTCGGCGATGAGGGGTGCCTTCACCTCGCCACGGAAGTCGATGCCCGACTCCTCGGCCTTACGCAGTACCGAGCGGATGCGGGCATGGGTGTACTGGATGAAGGGGCCCGTGTTGCCGTTGAAGTCGATCGACTCCTTCGGGTCGAAGAGCATCGTCTTCTTGGGGTCCACCTTCAGGATGAAGTACTTCAAGGCGCCCAGGCCCACCATGGTCGATACGGCCGAAGCCTCCTCCTCGGTGCAGCCGTCGAGCTTACCCAGCTCGTCCGACATCTCGCGGGCGGTCTGTACCATCTTCTCGATCAGGTCGTCGGCATCCACCACCGTACCCTCGCGCGACTTCATCTTCCCCTCGGGGTGCTCCACCCTGCCGTAGGAGAGGTGGGTGATGTGGTCGCTCCACTCGGCGTAGCCCAACTTCTTGAGTACGAGTTTCAGTACCTGGAAGTGGTAGTTCTGCTCGTTGCCCACCACATAGATGATATCGTCGAGGTGGTTGTCGGCAAAGCGGCGGTAGGCCGTGCCGAGGTCCTGGGTCATATAGACCGAGGTGCCGTCGCCGCGCAGCAGCAGCTTCTGGTCCAGGCCGTCGGCCTCCAGGTCGATCCATACCGAGTTGTCCTCCTTGCGGAAGAATACCCCCTTCTTGAGGCCCTCCTCCACGAGCTCCTTGCCCAGCAGGTAGGTCTGCGACTCGTAGTATACCTTGTCGAAATCGACGCCCAGCGCCTTGTAGGTTACATCGAAGCCCTCGTAAACCCAGCCGTTCATCTGCTCCCAAAGGCCATAGACCTCCGGATCTTTGGCCTCCCACTTGCGGAGCCAATCCTGGGCCTGGAGCATGATGGGGGCCTGCTTCTTGGCCTCCTCCTCCGACTTACCCTCGGCCATGAGCTCCTTGATTTGGGCCTTGTAGTGCTTGTCGAACTCCACATAGTACTTGCCCACCAGGTGGTCGCCCTTCATGCCTGACGACTGCGGGGTCTCCCCCTCGCCATAGAGCTTCCAGGCCAGCATCGACTTGCAGATGTGAATACCGCGGTCGTTTACCAGGTTGGCCTTGATGACCTTGTGGCCGTTGGCCTGAAGAATCTGTGCCACCGAGTAACCCAGCAGGTTGTTGCGGATGTGGCCCAGGTGGAGGGGCTTGTTGGTGTTGGGTGACGAGTACTCGACCATCATCGTGCGACCCGAGGCGGCAGCGCGGCCAAACTCCTCGTTTTGGCGAATCTCGTCGAATACGGAGGCCCAGAACTCCTCCCCGAGGGTGAGGTTCAGGAAGCCCTTGATGACATTGAAAGATTTGATTTCGGGGGTGTTGTTTACGATATGCTCACCAATCTCCGTGGCGGTCATCTCGGGCGACTTGCGGCTGCGCTTCAGCAGGGGGAAAACCACCATCGTGTAGTCGCCCTCGAACTCCTTACGGGTCTTCTGAATCTGCAACTGCTCGCCCTCGAGCTTACCGTAGAGTGCCTCCACCGAGCGGGTGGCCGCCTCCAAAATAAACTGTTCGATCTTCATCTCTATCTTGTTTTTATTCTTATTGACCTTATTACAGAGCGCAAAGATAGTAAAAAAGAGGGCTATTTTTGAATTTTGAATTTTGAATTTTTCGTACCTTTGCCCCTGCAAAGCGTCAAAGTTATGAAAATTGCCGATATCGAATTGGGCTCGCAGCCCCTCTTTTTGGCTCCGATGGAGGATGTTACCGACCCCTCGTTTCGCTACATGTGCAAGCGTTTCGGGGCCGATGTCGTGACGACCGAGTTTATCTCCTCCGACGGATTGATTCGTGATGCCTGGAAGTCGCGTGCCAAGCTCCAAATCGACGAAGCGGAGCGCCCCGTGGGTATTCAGATCTATGGCCACCTCGTCGAACCGATGGTCGAGGCGGCCCGCATCGCCGAGAGCGCATCGCCCGACTTCATCGACATCAACTTCGGCTGTCCGATGAAGAAGATTGCAGGGCGCGGTGCCGGCTCGGGCATGATGCGCGATGTCCCCCTGATGGTCGAGATGACGCGCCGCATTGTCGAGGCCGTCAAGCTCCCCGTGACGGTCAAGACCCGCCTGGGATGGGACGAGGAGTCGAAGAATATCGAGGAGATTGCCCTCCGCTTGCAGGATGTGGGCATTGCGGCCCTCACCATCCACGGTCGCACCCGTGCGCAGATGTACCGCGGGGAGGCAGACTGGTCGCTCATCGGCAAAATCAAGAACGACCCCCGCATCCACATCCCCATCATCGGCAATGGCGATGTCGATTCGGCCCAAAAGGCCAAGGAGATGTTCGACCGCTACGGGGTGGACGGCATCATGATTGGCCGTGCCACCTATGGCCGCCCCTGGATCTTCCGCGAGGTGAAGCACTACCTCTCGACGGGTGAGCTGCTGCCCCAGCCCTCGGTGGTGGAGCGCGTAGCCATCGCCAAGGAGCACCTCCAAAAGTCGCTCGAGGTGAAGGGCGACAGGGTGGGTATCCTCGAGTTGCGCCGCCACCTGACCAACTACTTCAAGGGGCTGCCCGACTTCAAGCAGACGCGTCTGAAGCTCGTCACCTCCTACGACGCCGACGAGATTCGCTCGACGCTCGACTATGTGGCCGAGCGTTGGGGCGACTTCGACATGGGCGAGGTGGTGCCGGCCCCCTTGTCGCACGATATTTAACCCCCGATTGAGCAACAGATACGAACGACCCGAAGGAGAATCTTCGGGTCGCTCTTGCTTTTGCGTGGTGGGGGAGCATCTCCTCGGAGTTTATCTTCAACTTTCATAAACAGCTATATCGAGAAACAAGATTTTTCTTGTTTTTATACTTTGATTACCCCTTTTTGAGCCGGATAACAATCTTCTCTTGGCTTGGTTGTTGCTCTGCTTTGGCCAACACCAAAACCATACAACCGTGAAAAAGAACATCTTGATGTTGGTCGTGGCGCTCCTGGCGCTTGCGACCCTTGCCGAGGCTCGGGCCCAAAACCCGAAGGCCGACTCCCTGCTTCTGACCGAGCGTAACGAGGGCGACTATCGCGTGCGCTGCTACCGCGTGGAGCAACCCGCCGAGGCCGACTACACGCTCCTCTATCGCATCAACCTGGCCTCTCTCGATGCCAAGCTGGGTGAAAACCCCGCCGAACTCCGGCAGATGGAGCAATTCTTCTCGACCCTGGTGGGCGACTCGCTCCGCACGGTGAAGCTCATCTCGATCACGGGCTACGCCTCGCCCGATGGCCCCGATGCCCTCAACGAGCGCCTCTCGAAGGCCCGCACCGACAACTTCACCACCTATGGCAACGACCACTACCACCTCACGAAGCACTACCACCTCGAGCAGAGCTCCGTAGCCGAGGATTGGTCGGCCGTACGCAGTGCGGTGGCCCAATCCTCCATGCCCGACCGTGAGCGCGTATTGCAGATTCTCGACAGCCCCGCCTCCCATGCCCAAAAGGAGAGCGAACTCAAAGCCCTGCCCGAGGCGTGGGACTACCTCAAAACCAAGCTGCTGCCGCCGTTGCGCCGCGTAGAGGTCAAGGTAAACTATTCCCGCGGCTCCATCGTCGAGCAGCGCACCCTGGTAGCCCCTCCCGTACCTGCTCCGCGCGAGGTGGCCCACACCGCACCCGCCAAGCCGGCCGACCCCTGTGACCCCTGTGCCTGTCCGCTCGTCGATGAGGAGATTACGGGGATCATTGTCGCCTATCCCGAGGAGCTGCAACACCCCGGGCATCACCCCCGCAACCGCGAAAAAATAACCATCCGAGTGCGCGACAACCACCCCCGCGACAAGGGCGACAGAGCCTCCGCAAAGCACCACGCCAAGCGCGAAAAATCGGAAGCAAAGGCTCGACGCACGGCCCGTCGGTAGCCTCACCATCGCTCCCTGCCCTGTTTTTTGGTCGAAAATCGGGATAAAGTTTTTCCGAATGCTTTGAATTCCAAAAAGAATTGCTAACTTTGTCTGATAGAATAACCAATAAAATTTGACAATATGGCAAACTTGAGAGATTTGAAGAAGGCAATTGACTACTGCCTGGAGGAGCTTGTTTTCGACTGCGACATGGCAATCTGTTTTCAGCCCTCGAAGCGTGACGAGATTTTCGACCTGATGAAGGAGGGTGTCGAGTTGCGCAACAACCTGATTACGAAGGTGAACAACCCCGCCGAGCCCCACAACCGCTCGCTCGTTCGCAAGCACTATGCTGCCCTGCGCGTGGAGCTGGTCGAGGAGTTTGAGAAGCTTTTTGAGAAGTTGAGTGCTATCAACGGCTAAATTTATTTTGGTGAGATAGGCGGCCATCTGCGGCCGCTAACCCCAAAAATAACAATGGGCAGTACAAGTAGTACAGCCCATCGTTATTTTTAGGGCCGAGCGTTGCATATGACCACCTCTCCCACCAAAATAATTTTCTGCCGAGTGTTGTAACTACCCCCTTCTGACTCAAAAATGGGGGTGAGAGGTGGCCATGCCGAGCGTTGCATATGACCACCTCTCCCACCAAAATGATGTTATAACTACCCCCTTCTGACTCAAAAATAATTTTCGATTTTAAGCGGTAAATTCCGCACCTCAATCATCGGCCCGAATGAGAAATACGCTTTAGTATGTCCCATTCGGGTCGATTTCATGTCGGCACGGAATTTCCTCGCTTAAAAATCAAAAATTTGGGGTGCTGCCGACCGAAGTATTTTCGGGAGTTTAGAGAATTAAGGGAATTAAGGGAATTAAGGGAATGTCCTCTCATATTTCCTTAGACTCCTTATACTTCCAATTTCCTCAGCGTCAAGAAAAGACTAATTTTGAATTCTAAATTCTAAATTCTAAATTTGAAAAAGCAATCGCTTATTGCGCTGAGCAATAAGCGATTGCTTTTTCGTATTCCGAGGGGTGGAACCACCGGATGGCCTCGTCGCGGCGGAACCAGGTGAGTTGGCGTTTGGCGTAGCGGCGTGAGTTGCGCTTGATCAGTTCGATCGCCTCCTCGCGCGAAATCTCGCCGTCGAACCACGAGAAGAGCTCCTTGTATCCCACCGTCTGCAACGAGTTGAGGTGGCGCAGGGGGTAGACCTTGCGGGCCTCCGTCTCTAACCCCTGCTCGATCATCTTGTCGACTCGGAGGTTGATGCGCTCGTAGAGCTCCTCGCGAGGCATATCGACCCCGATCTTCACGATCTCGAAGTCGCGCCTGCGGCTCTTGCCCGTGCGCAACTCGGAGTAGGGACGACCCGTTTGGAGGCACACCTCCAGAGCGCGCAACACGCGGGCCGGATTACATCGGTCTACCTCCTCCCAATAGGTGGGGTCGAGCCGTTGCAACTCGCGGCCCAGCGCCTCCAGCCCCTCCTCCCGAAGGCGTCGGGCGAGCTCCTCGCGCAGCTTCTCGTCGGCCTGTGGCAGCTCGTCCATCCCCTCGCAGAGGGCCTGCACATAGAGCCCCGAGCCTCCGACGGCCACCACCGTGTCGTGCTTCTCGAAGAGCTTTTCGAGCGTAGCTAAGGCCAACACCTCGTAGCTTCCGCAGTTCAAGCAGTCGTCGAGCTCGTGCGAGGCAATCAAGTGGTGCTCAACGGCCTCCAGCTGCTCCGTGGTGGGTTGCGCCGTGCCGATGGGGATGCCGCGATAGAATTGGCGCGAGTCGGTCGAAAGGATAGGCGCCGCGAAGTGCTGTGCCACGCGGATGCTCATATCGGTCTTCCCCGACCCCGTAGGGCCGACAATCACTATCAGCCGTTTCATCGTTTAATATCTGTACTCGTCGTCCATCGAGTCGTCGCCCTCGAAGTCGTTGAAGCTGCCCATCATCTCGTCGAAGATCGACCCCTCGTCCTCGGCCAACCCCGCCTCGTACTGGTCGGGTGTGCCACCGTGGGCAAACGATTCGCGCGGGTAGGTGAAGTGGGGCTCTGCGGCCACCACATCCATCAACTCGAGGTAGTAGGCGCGGTTGCCGAAGAGGTCGAATTGGTAGATCAGACGGTCGCCGATGCGCTGCATCACCCCCTTGAGGGTTGCCTCCGACATCGCCTGCGGGCCTTCGCCCTCCTCCATGCCCATATCCATCAGGGTAAACTCCTTGAGCTTCTCCCAGCGTTTGTCGGCCGTGAAGAACGACACCATCCCCTCCTCGTATTCGAGGCTTTGGCGGATAAAGTCGTGAAACTCCAGCAGCGTCATCTCGGCCGGCACCTCGTAATCGCGTACGAAATGGTCATTCTCGTCGCTCAACATCCTGAATTTGAATATAATAGCCATCTCTGATTTTTGGTTTAGTTGCTATTTGCAGTGTTGTTTTTCTCTTTTTAGTCGTAACGCTTCGGATTGCAATTATCTTGCTACTCCATCAAAAATTTCATCGTATCAACCCCGTCGGCATAGTCGTGCAGCCCGGGCTGCTGTGCCTCGCCGAAGTGGGGGGCCTTGTCGTGCGATACCACGCATTGAATCTGCTCCCGATGGCTCTCAAGCCACGCCTCGGCCTCACACATCTCCTTGTAGCGCTTGACGACAAGGGTCGAAAGCGAGGCCGGAAACTCTTCTCCCTCCACCAGGAGCGCTCCTCCCAAATCGACAAACTCCTCGCCCATCATCTGCTTCAGGGCGCGCTGCTGGCGGTAGTTCTCCGTGTAGCGTGGGTTCATCTCGGGTGCCGTAATCGGCACTTCGATCCCGTGGGGCGCCAGAAGCAGCGACACATTGCGACACCCGAGCCCCGAGTAGGCGAAGATGTCGTCGGCGAGGGCCTGCCACTCCTCGGGGCTCTCCTCGCCCGTCAGCAGAGCCACCGACTGACGGCTGCCGCGAAGCAGTGAGCGGGTCGAGGGGAAGGCTCGGCGAAAGTGGGCTACCGCCTCGTTGCTACCCGTGGCAATCAGTCGGTCGACCTCGCCCCCGTCGTACCACTCGACGGCAATCCCGGGCTCCATCTTGCGCAACTGCTCCACGGCCCACTCCATCAGGATGCGATCCTTCGACGAGGGCTTTACGAGGGCGCGATGACCCGCCATCACGACGCACAGCAGGTCGAAGAACCCCACCCAGGGGATGTTGCCTGCCATGACGATCAAGACCCGTTGGGGCGTGGTCGTGGGGAGTGTGGGGTAGTGGGCCATCCACTCCTCGAGTGCCTCGGGGCGAAGCATCGCCGAGGCGATGGCGCGGGCAGCCCGCACCACCTCGTGGGGCTGAAACCAGGGGTTGGCCTCCACCGCACGACGCACCACCTCCTCGTCGGAGGTGAGTTGCCTCATCCTCTCACCCAATCGGGCGAATGTCTCGATTCGTCTCATTTCTACACAAAGATAGTGATTAAGTAGAAAATCTTTTCGGATTTTCGGGATAATTTGAAAAAAACTTTCTATATTTGTCCTCGCAATCACGAATTGCATTTTTGCGGGAGTAGCTCAGTGGTAGAGCATCAGCTTCCCAAGCTGAGGGTCGCGGGTTCGAAACCCGTTTCCCGCTCAACAAGAAAGGTGGCTTTTGGGCCACCTTTTCTTGTTTGTACGAGATATAACTCTATTTGGGCTGCTTGCCGATGTAAGCCAGGATGCCGCCATCGACATAGAGCACATGGCCATTGACGAAGTTCGAGGCGTCGGAGGCGAGGAAGACAACGGGGCCCATCAGATCCTCGGGCGTACCCCAGCGTGCTGCGGGGGTCTTGGCCACGATGAAGGAGTCGAAGGGGTGGCGCGAGCCGTCGGCCTGGCGCTCACGCAGGGGTGCGGTCTGGGGCGTGGCGATGTAGCCCGGGCCGATGCCGTTGCACTGGATGTTGTACTCGCCATACTCCGAGCAGATGTTGCGCGTGAGCATCTTCAGTCCGCCTTTAGCTGCGGCGTAGGCCGATACCGTCTCACGGCCCAGCTCCGACATCATCGAGCAGATGTTGATAATCTTGCCGTGGCCCTTCTTGATCATCGCGGGAATCACGGCCTTCGATACGATGAAGGGGCCGTTGAGGTCGATGTCGATCACCTGGCGGAACTCCTCGACCGTCATCTCGTGCATGGGGATGCGCTTGATGATGCCGGCGTTGTTTACCAGGATGTCAATCACGCCCAACTCCTTCTCGATTTGGGCGACCATGGCATTTACCTGCTCCTCGCAGGTTACATCACAGATGTAGCCGTGGGCCTCGATGCCCTTCTCCTTGTAGGCGGCCAGTGCGGTGGCGAGGTGCTCCTCCTCGCGACAGTTGAAGGCGATCTTTGCGCCTGCTACGGCCAATGCCTCGGCCATGGCAAAGCCGATTCCGTAGGCGGCACCCGTTACGAGAGCCACCTTCCCTTCGAGCGAAAACATATCTCTATTCATGGTTGTGGTGCTAATTTATGATTGGAGCTCTTCTGATTGGAGCTCTTCTCTTTTTCCAATCGAAATCCTTAAAAAGCCTTACTTCAAATCCGTAATCAAGGAAAAATCCTGGTCGCCGTAGTCGAGGTTCTCGCCGCCCATACCCCAGATGAAGGTGTAGTTGTGGGTTGCTGCGGCGCTGTGAATCGACCACTCGGGCGAGAGTACGGCCTGGTCGCCCTTCATCCAGAGGTGGCGGGTCTCGTCTACCTCGCCCATGAAGTGGCATACGGCATGCTCCTCGGGCACCTCGAAGTAGAAGTAGGCCTCCATGCGGCGTGAGTGGACATGAGCGGGCATGGTGTTCCATACGCTGCCGGGGGCGAGCTCGGTCATACCCATCTGCAGCTGACAGGTGGGGAGTACCTGATTGACAATCATCTTATTGATTTGACGGTCGTTGGAGCCCTCGAGCGAGCCCATGTGGGCCACTACGGCATCGGCCTTTGTGATCTTCTTGTCGGGGTAGTTGCGGTGGGCGGTGCAGGAGTTGAAGTAGAACTTCGCGGGCTTCTCGGCATCGAGGCTCTCGAATACCACCTCGCGCTCGCCGGCGCCCAGGTAGAGGGCCTCCTTGTAGTCGAGCTCATAGATGGCGTCGCCGGCCTTTACGCGGCCCTTGCCACCCACATTGAAGATACCCAGCTCGCGGCGGGTGAGGAAGTGGGGGGCCTTGAGGGGGTCGATGGCCTCCAGCTTGAGGGCCTCCTTTACGGGCATGGCGCCACCCACGACCATGCGGTCGTACATCGAATAGACCATATTGACCTCGTCGGCCGCAAATACGGTCTCGATTAAGAAGTCGCGGCGAATACGCTTGGTGTCGTAGTGCTTGGCATCCTCGGGGTGTGCCGCGTAACGAATCTCGTAGTTGGTTTTCATATTGCTGTTATTTTAGTTGTTTTTGCACGCTGTTGTTCGACAAAAATAGGAAAAATCGCCGAAAGTTGCAATCTGTTATTTAAGTCGTATTTGTAAATTTAACTTAAAAGATAGAGAATTATCTTCTTCTCTAATGATGCATGCATATTCATGTCTGGTTGTGCTTGCGCGTTCTAAATATGCATTTTCGAACAAAAACTCCTCAAAACGATTTCGGTCGTAAAAATGATAGCATAAAACATCTCCATCGTTTTTAACAACCAGGTAACCTCCGTTTGCATCATACTTTCCGGTCCACGAACGAGCAGGCATCATGCCCAAAGCCGCTGATGTGAGCAGATGCTTCACTTTATATTCGTAAATTGGCAAAGCTTGCGGCGTGTCGTAACCCATTGGGTTTGATAAGGCGAGTTCCTTGCATAATTTGTTCAGATGCGATTCTCCCGAATTAAGCTGTTCCAGCAATAAATGCCCGATTATCGTCGGCATGTCGCCATCCAACATTATGAGATTGTTTTTGAAAGTTCGATTATCGGGTTTGTCGAACTTTAAACTGCCCCCGGCTTTCCTGATTGCATTGACGCGGTCTATCACTTTGCTCCTGCTGCTGTTCAGCGAGTTAATAAGACTGATTTGTTCGTCGGAAAGGTCTGCTCCGGTAATTTTATAATTGAAATTTGTCGCCTTGCTTGCGTTCAACAGCGTGGAATCTCCACCAAGTTGCGATTTAATGCTGAAGCCCAGTTCAGAGTTGATTTTTGTTCTTCTGTCGTGTAGAATGATTCTGATGTCGGTTTTGTCGGAAGATTTAGCTTTGAGTGAGTAACAATGTATACTCTCCATAAATTTTTCCGTCTCGGGGATGGAAAAAGCACCCTCGTTTTTGTTAATGGCGTTCAAAAGCTTTTCGGCTTCTTCGAGAAATGTCGAAGCATTCAGCCGAAGCAGTAAAGAGCCTTCGGGGGTCTGAACTACCACTTCTTTTTCTTCGAGTTTGTAGTTGCAGGCACCCTCTTTCTCCTCGCGCAGTATCATAATAATGGGGTAGAACAAGTCTTGTATCTTGTTCAGGCGCTGATCGCCGGCATATACTTTTCCATCTCCTAATAACTTGAGTAACGCGTAAATCTCGCTCCACTCTCCTTTGTTTCCACTTAAAGCCATAATCTTAAATAATCTTCTTTATAATTTCATTGGCGGTGGCCTGGATGGCGGGTACAGCTACAGAATTTCCGAATTGTTTGTATGCGGAAGCGTCTGCTACTGGTATAATGAAGTTGTTGGGAAATCCTTGTAATCTTGCCCATTCGCGAGGAGTCATTCTTCTCCAGCCGTCACGGTTTATCTCCCCCTTGATGTTTGTTGTTGGGGTAAAGTTTGTGAGTCGGTTGTCAATAACAATATTTCGCTCTCGTCCCATTCCTCCGACAACAATGGCATTTGCCACGCCATCGTCCGGTATGATCTCATAACCAAACCCGTTACCTTTGTCGGCATGCCTTTTTTTGTGCTCTATCAATGTTTTTTGGTATCGGGTAGACAAATAATATTTTGCAGGTACCTCGTTCTCTTCGCGAATGTCGATGAATCTTTTACTTTTGTCAGTAGGTGCCGGATACTTGAAACTGTCGATTCCCAGGTCTTTTCGGAACCCTACAATATAAATTCTTTCTCGGTGTTGCGGAACTCCGAAATTCATGGCATTTACAATTTCGGGATCGGGGACATAGTACCCCAAATCGTTCCGTAATGTATTAAGGATGATTTGCAGTGTTTTACCTTTGTCATGAATTTGCAAACCTTTAACATTTTCAAGGAAAAAGGCTTTTGGCCTTTTGCGACGAATAATCTCTGCAACATCAAAAAATAATGTCCCTCTTGTCTCTTCAAAGCCCAAACGCTTCCCGGCTAATGAAAAAGCCTGACAAGGAAATCCGGCGCAGAGAATATCGAAATTATCCGGGATATACTGCTTGGTGCTCTCTTTGGTTATGTCTCCAAATGGAACTTCTCCAAAATTGGCCAAATATGTTTTTTGAGCTTGCGGGTCCCATTCTGATGAAAATACGCATTTGCCGCCGAGGTTTTGTAATGCAATTCTGAATCCTCCGATTCCTGCAAAGAGATCGATGAATGTAAATGAAGGAGAGTCTTTCGTTTGAAATGGGGTGTTGTAGAGCTCAGGGAAGAGTCCATATCCCATGACAGGCTCGCATATCATGCCGGGGGTAGAATCGTAATTTGCTTCCTCTTCAAGGTGTGGAAGAGCATCCTTTTCGAATGTTTTGGCAAATTTTGTATTGAGATTTTGCAGATAATGGGAAATAATGGCCCCCTGCTCATCAAGAGTTATTCTTTTTTTGTCTGCAATCTGCTTTTTCATATTCTTCAATAATCTTTTTAAGGCAGACCTCGGGATGTCTCTTTATTTCGTTTTCCCAAAAGCGGAGTACGATCCATCCCTCGGATTGCAAAAGTATGTTCACCTCTTTGTCTCGCTCGATATTTCTTTCAATTTTGTCATGCCAGAAGGCTTGGTTTGATTTGTGGTCGTACTTACGCTTCTCCCAATCCTTGCCATGCCAAAATTCTCCGTCGCAAAATATGGCAATTTTTTTCGATTTGAAGATAAAATCGGGACGCCCCGTAATTTTATCAGTGTTTTTTCGGTAACGCAAGCCACTTTTCCACATTATTCTCCCAAGAATCAGCTCAATTGAGGTTCCTTTGGATTTGTTGGCTTGCATGTTCTTTTTTCGTTGTAACGGTGTAAGCCTGTCCATTGCCGGTTATTATATCGCAAATATAAGAATAATATTCGACATATGAGAGTGAAAAAGGTGATATGTAGTTCTGTTATTTCAATAATTATCGCAAGGTAATTTATCGGATGCTGTTCATGCGGATGCTCGCCTTGACCAGGGCCAGGGCGCGGATGCGGCTCATGGCGACCTCCTTGTCGGCGTGGTGGGGGTTCTGGCTTACCAATTTAATATAGCCCTCGCGCTCCGACTTCTGGATGTACTTCACGGTGATGTACTCCTCGCCCTCCATGTCGAGCGAGAGCAGGTACATGTCGCCCCAAAAGATGTCGGTCAGGTCATTGAGCTGTTTGTAGAGCACGATGTCGCCACTCTTGAGCAGCGGATACATCGAGTCGCCGGCAATGTAGATGGCCCCGTCGCACTTGGGCAGGTTGGGGATGTGGATGTAGTTCACCGGCTTGCTCTGCGAGCTGTCGGCAAAGAGGGGCACCAGACCGGCCGTTCCCTCGATCGAGTAGAGGGGTACGCTCTGCAGGGGCAGCGAATTGTCGGTGCGGTGCGAATAGGCACGCAGATCGGGCTCGGCATTGAACATCGGATCGCGTCCCGATTCGAGAAATTCGGGGTTAATGTTCAATTCTTGAACTAAAATGTTTTTGTTGCGCGAGGTGAGGGAAGCGCGTCCGGTCTCGATCATCGAGAGGGCTGCCTTTCCTATGCCAAGTCGCTCTGCGAGTTGCTGTTGCGTCATTCCTAACGCCTTGCGTATTTGCTTTAACCAATCGCCCGTCATAGTTTAATCAGAAAATTTGATAGTAAATAATTGACCTCCTTGTGTACAAAATTCAACAATTGAATATATCTTTGTCCTGCAAAGTTAAGTAATTTGTTTGTTAAATCCAAATAATTTTTGATAAAAACATTTAACCAGAATGATTTATTCCATCTCATCTCAACTTTATGCCGAGGTGGCCGACCGATTGTTGGAGGCCATTGCCGATCGCCACTACTTTTCGGGCGATGTCGAACTCACCACGCCCGACGGTGTCGATTGTCGTCTTGTCTGTTCGTGTGTGGTCTATCGTCGTCGGGTCGAGCTGCCCGAGGGGAGGGGGAGTGCCGTCAGCTCGGTGATCCCCGTCTGGTGGGAGTTCCAGACCGAGTGTGCTGCCGGCCGCCTCGACAACGACTTCTCGTTCCGTGAACTGCACCTCGAAAACCTTGTATAGCCATGAACTTTCACGATTTTTCGCTTGCAGTCTACCCCTTCTTGGAGTTGCAGGGCTTTCACCGTACCTATTATCGTCTGCTGGAGGCCTTTGCCGAGGGGCGTGTCAGGCGTCTGATTATCACGATGCCGCCCCAGCACGGCAAGAGCGTCGGAGCGACCACCCTCCTGCCGGCCTATCTGTTGGGGCTCAATCCCGATCTGCGTGTCGCCATCGCCTCCTACTCCTCGTCGCTCGCCTCGCGCTTCAACCGCCGTGTGCAGCGCATCATCGACTCGGCAGAGTATGGCGAGATCTTCCCCGAGACGCGGCTTAAACAGGGAACCAAGCCCCCGGGCTACATTCGCACCTCCGACGAGGCCGAGGTGGTGGGCCACGAGGGGAGCATCCTCTCGGTGGGGCGCGAGGGGGCGCTGACGGGCAACCGTGACGATTGCTTCATCCTCGACGACCTCTACAAGGATGCCATCGAGGCCAACTCGCCCCTGATTCGCGAAAACTGCTGGGAGTGGTACACCTCGGTGGTCAAGACCCGCATGCACAACCTCTCGCGCGAGTTGATTGTCTTTACCCGCTGGCACGAGGAGGACTTGATCGGTACGCTTGCAAAGTTGGAGCCGGTAATCCCCTTTACCTCCTGGTCGCAACTCGATGAACTGAAGCCCGATAGCTGGCTTCACCTCAACTTCGAGGCCCTGAAGAGTCTGCCACCCACCGAGATTGACCCCCGCGAGGTGGGCGAGGCCCTCTGGCCCGAGCGACAGAGCGCCTCCCTCTTGGAGTCCAAACGCCGCCTCGACCCTGTGCGTTTCGAGTGTATGTATCAGGGGCACCCCACCGTGGCCGAAGGGCTCCTCTACGGCGACCATTTCCAGACTTATGATGTGGTGCCCCGTGAGGTGGTGCGATGCGGTAACTATACCGACACGGCCGATGCCGGCGACGATTACCTCTGTTCGATGAGTTATGTGGTGGATGCCGACGGCCTTATCTATATTACCGATTTGGTCTATTCGCGCGAGCCGATGGAGCTTACCGAGCGCTTGGTGGCCGAGATGTTGGAGCGCTCTGCGACGCGTCAGGCGCTGGTCGAGAGCAACAACGGCGGCAGGGGTTTTGCCCGCGCCCTGCAACGCCTGCTGCCACGAGTGCGTATCGAGTGGTTTCATCAGTCGGCCAACAAGGAGGCCCGCATCCTCTCCCACGCCGCCACCGTGCTCCACAACCTGCGCTTCCCCTCCGATTGGCGGCAGCGCTGGCCCGACCTGCACCACCACCTGACCACCTACCGCCGTCAGTTTCGTGCCAATCGCTGGCACGATGCCCCCGATGTGCTGACCGGCATCGTGGAGCAGGAGATTACCCGTCCGCGTAGCAAGACGCACATCCGCTTTGTGAGATAATAAATCAGAGGGTGCCCAACATCGGGCACCCTCTAAATTTTGAGCGTCGGATGACGCTTATTCGTTTTTGGTGGGGAGGTTGAGCTCCTCCAAGCGGGCCACGGGGGCGATGTCGAGCGAGGCGAACTCGCCGTTCAGGTAGCGGTAGTAGCCCGACAGGGCGATCATCGCCGCGTTGTCGGTCGTAAAGCGAAATTCGGGCAGGAAGGTGCGCCATCCGCGCTTTTTGCCCTCGTTTACGATGCCGTTGCGCAGCCCCGAGTTGGCCGATACGCCGCCGGCGATGGCGATGTCGCGGATGCCGGTCTGCTTCGAGGCCTTGATGAGTTTGTCGAGCAGAATATCGACGATGGTGCGTTGCAGCGAGGCGCAGAGGTCGGCTTTGTTCTTCTCCACGAAGTCGGGATCGACGGCCACCTCGTCACGCAGCGTGTAGAGGAACGAGGTCTTGAGTCCCGAGAAGGAGTAGTCGAGGTCGGCTACATGGGGCTTGGCAAAGCGGAAGGCCTTGGGGTTGCCCTCTTGGGCCAGACGGTCGATGACGGGACCGCCCGGGTAGGGGAGTCCCATCACTTTGGCACACTTATCGAAGGCTTCACCGGCGGCATCGTCGATGGTCGTGCCGATGATCTCCATCTCGAGGGGCGACTCCACGCGCACAATCTGCGTGTGGCCGCCACTGACCAACAGGCACAAGAAGGGGAAGTCGGGGTGGGGCAGCTCGCGGTCGGGCAGATCGACAAAGTGCGAGAGGATGTGGCCCTGCAGGTGGTTCACCTCGACCATCGGGATGTTGTGAGCGATGGAGAGGCCTTTGGCAAACGAGACGCCCACCATGAGCGAGCCCAGCAGACCCGGGCCGCGCGTGAAGGCGATGGCATCGAGTTTGTCGGCTGTGATGCCGGCCTCCTTGAGTGCGGTGTCGATGACCGGCACGATATTTTGCTGGTGCGCACGCGAGGCGAGTTCGGGGATGACGCCGCCATACTTGACATGTACGGCTTGCGAGGCGATGACATTCGAGAGCAGTACGCGGTTGCGGATGATGGCTGCCGAGGTGTCGTCGCACGAAGATTCGATGCCTAAAATCGTAATATCCATTGGTTTTAACTATTCATAGTTAAAAGGTTTGCAAAAAGGGGGCTCCGAGATTGGGTTTTTCCCTACTTTTTTGCTACCTTTGCCCATTATTGTGAGTTTGTTTCATGCGCAAAGGTATAAAAATATTGGCAAAGGTCATCGCAAGCTGCGTCTTGCTGATGATATTTTTGCCTTTCAGCCTCGCTTTGATGCTCCAAATTCCGCGAGTACAGAGCACCGTGGCCGATGTCGCCATGCGCAAGGCAAGCGATAAGTTGGGTGTCAAAGTGGGTATCCGCAGCCTCCATGTCGGCTTCTTCAACCGCGTAGAGGTGGAGGGCTTCTATGTCGAGGACTACGAGCGAGATACGATGCTCTATGCCGATTATGTCGAGGTCTCGGTAGCCCGTTTGGGACTGCTGGGGGGCGGCATTGTCTTTGGTGATGCGCTGGTGCGCGATGTGAAGTTCTACCTCAAGGAGAGTCCCCGTGGCGAGATGAATGTCAAGGAGGTGGTCGAACAGATGCGCCCCGCCGAGCGTAAGGAGAAGAAGCGCCCCTTCAGCCTCCGCTTCAACAACCTCGAGGCCGAGGGACTCGAATTTTGGCTCAAGCGCAATGCCGAACCTCGCCACAGCTATGGCATCGATTGGGCCGATATGCGTCTGACGGATGTGTGGGGCCATTTGAGCGACTTTGCCATCGAGGGAAGTACCATCTCCATGCAGATCGACCGTCTGGCCGGTGGCGAGCAGCGTGGTTTCCACTTCGACAACCTGGCCGGCGGCCTGCGTGTCGAGCGTGGCCGCATCGCCATGAACGGAGTGGAGATTCTCACGGCCGAGAGCGACATCCATATCCCCGCACTCGATATCTCGGGCAACGATTGGGACGATTATAAGGATTTTATCGAGTTGGTAACCCTGGAGGTGCAGGTCGAGGATTCGTCGATTACGACCGATGACATCGCCTACTTTGCCCCCTCGCTTCGGGATTGGCATCTTGAGGCTTCGGATATCAACCTCGATGTGAGCGGTACAGTGAGCCACCTGCGTACCCGCATCCGTTCGTTGCGCAGCAGCGGAGGTTCGCTCTTGAGGGGCGACTTGCAGATGCGTGGTCTGCCCGATGCCTCACGCACCCACTTCGATCTACGCCTCCATTCGCTCTCGACCCGCGCCCTCGACGGCTCGCAGATTGCGGGCGCCATCCTGCGTAAGCCCCTCTCGTCGGGGTTGGTGCAGATGCTCTCGCGCGCCGGGGAGATCGAGCTCTCGGGCCGCTTTACGGGTCGCTTGAGCGACTTCAAGGCGCAACTCCTGGCTGCGACCGAACTCGGCACGCTGGAGGCCGAGGCCGATATGACGCGTCGTCACAGCGCCACCGAACTCTCGGCTGCGGCCTCGTCGCGCACCTTTGCCGTGGGGCGTCTGCTCGGTGTTGCCGACCTGGGGCGCATGAGCCTTACGGCCTCGACGCAGGGCCTACTTACGAGCGAAGGCCCCGATATGGAGGTGGAGGCGCTCTTGCCCGAACTCTACTTCCGCGATGTGGTCTACGACTCCCTCCGCGTGAAGGGGCGCCTGTCGGGCTCCCGTTACTCGGCGGTGCTCGACGCCCAAACCGAGCCTTTGGCCCTCAACCTTCGCGCCGAGGCCGACCTCTCGGCTTCGGAGCCCCTCTATCGTGCCAACCTCGACTTGCAGCGTGCCGACTTGGCTGCCATGCGCATCAACCGACGCGACAGCATCTCGCTCCTCTCGTTGCGCCTCGATGGAGAGGTGCGCGCCCGCTCGATGGATGATCTGGCGGGCAACATCGTGATACACGATGCCCGATACCAATACCCCGATTCGCTGATCTTGGTCGATAGGCTCACCCTCTCGGCCCTCGAGGAGGGCTCGGAGCATAAGCTGCGGATGAACTCCCCCTTCGCTTCGGCCGATGTCAGCTCCACGGCGGGCTACAAGGAGGCCTTCTCCAACCTGAAGGGGGCCCTGGTGCCCTATCTGCCCGACCTCTACCGTGAACAGACGGTGGCTGACCACAGCGCCAAGCCCTTCACGGCCGACGACTTCACCCGTGTGGAGCTTCGCCTGAACCACATGACCCCCATTGCCCGAGCCGTATTTGGCGGGGTAGAGGTGGCCGATAATACACAGCTCGACCTCGACCATCGCCCCGCCTCGGGAGAGCTCGATCTGAAGCTCCACTCCGACTTCATCGAGCACGAGAAGCTGCTGGCGCTCAATCTCGATGTTGATGCCCGAGGGGTGGGGGATTCGCTCTCGGTCGATGCCTCGGCTGCCAACCTGTTGATGGGTAAGTTGCACATGGAGCAGCTCTCGTTGCGTGGCGGCATGTGCCACAACCGCTTCCGCCTCCACGCCGCCTTTGCCGATACGGCGCGATTGGCTGCCGACCTGAAGGCTCGCGGCCGTATCGAGCGTATGGCCGAGGGGTCGCGTCGTCTGATTCTCGGAATCAACGACTCGAAGATAGCCATGGGGCGTAACTCCTGGCAGATTGAGGCGCCACTCCTGGAGCTCGACTCGGCACGCATCCGTGTTGATAGTTTCCTGATCTACAATCCGCATGAGGAGCTGCTGCTCGATGGTATCGCTTCGCGCAGTCGCGAAGATTCGATTCGCCTGACGCTCCACAACTTCGACCTCAGCCCCCTCTCGTCGTTCATCTCGAAGCTCGGCTACTCGGTGTCGGGTACCTCCAACGGCTTTGCGACGGCCAAGTCGGCCCTCCAGGCGAGCGAGATTGCGGCCGATATCCACATCGACTCGCTCAAGATCAACGATCGCATCCGTGTGGCCCCCGTCGAACTCCTCTCGCGCTGGGACTTCGAGAAGAATCGTGCCGGCCTCTTCATTGTCAATCGTGAGGTGTGCGATACGGTGATTCGTGGCTTCTATATCCCGACCGAGAAGCGCTATTTTGCTCGTTTGCAGCTCGATACGCTCCCCATATCGCTCCTCGACCCCGTCTTGACGGGTATCATCTCGCAGACGCGGGGTCAGGCCGAGGTAGACCTTGTGCTCCGTGGTGAGGGGCGTCGGGCCAACCTCTCGGGTGAGCTCCTTGCCCGCGACCTCTCGACCTGCATCGACTATACGCAGGTGACCTACCGCGTACCCGAGGTGCGTGTCGAGGTGGTTGACAACCAATTCAAGGTGAAGGAGGCGATCGTATTGGACGACGAGGGCAATCGTGGCAAACTCGACTTTGAATTGGATCTCTCGCACCTCTCCAATATCGCCTATTCGCTCCTGGTGACTCCGCAGAAGATGTTGGTGCTCAACACCACCGAGAAGGATAACGACCTCTTCTACGGCCATATCTACGCCTCGGGTCTCGCCTCGATTCGTGGCGACAAGCGCGGTGTGAGGATGAATGTGAACGCCTCGACCGACGACAATTCGGTCTTCTATATGCCCCTCACGGGCTCGTCGAATGTGGCAAAGGCCGACTTCGTCACCTTCCTCTCGCGCGATGAGTTGGATACGGCCGACTACCTGGTACGCCGCCGTATGATGTTCGAGCGCCGCAACCGCCAGAAGAGCAAGGGGGGTGGCAATATGGATATCAACCTGGCTCTCAATGTCCATCCCAATGTCGATTTCCAACTCGTCATTGACCCCCAGGCGGGCGACTTGATGCGTGGTAAGGGTGAGGGCCTGCTCAATATCCATGTCAATCCGCGCGACAACATCTTCGAGATGTTGGGCGACTATGTGATTCAGGAGGGTAGCTACCTCTTCACGCTCCAAAATGTGATCAACAAGAAGTTCCTGATCGAGGATGGCTCCTCGATTCAGTGGACGGGCGAGCCGATGGAGGCGATGCTCGACATCAACGCCCTCTATAAGTTGAAGACCTCGCTGCAACCCCTGTTGGGTACCTCGTCGGCCGACCGCAACGCCAATACGCGTACCGTGCCCGTGGAGTGTGTCATCCACCTCGGCGACCGCCTCTCGAACCCCTCGAAGGAGTTTAGTATCCGTGTGCCGCAGGCCGACTCCGAGACCCAGACCGCCGTGGCCAACATCCTCAATACGGAGGCGACGGTGGCTCGACAGTTCATCTATCTGCTGGCCTTCAACAGCTTCTATCCCGAGAGCGCCACGGGGTCGAACGACAATATCGGCGCCGTAGCCTCGGCCGCTACGGGTTTTGAGCTGTTAGCCAACCAGGTGGGCAGCCTCCTTTCGGGTGACGACTACAACATCATCCTGCGCTACCGTCCCGAGACGGAGCTGACGGGTGATGAGGTCGATTTCGGTTTCTCCTCCAACCTGATTAATAACCGCCTTTTGGTGGAGGTCGAGGGAAACTACATCATCGACAACAAACAGGCAACCAGCAGCCGCATGTCGAACTTCATGGGCGAGGCCTACATCACCTGGATGATCGACCAGGCGGGCAACCTCAAGCTGCGCGGATTCACGCAGACCATCGACCGCTTCGACGAGACGCAGGGTCTGCAAGAGACCGGTATCGGTATCTACTATAAGGAGGATTTCGACAACCTGCGTGATTGGCGCGAGCAGCTCCGCAACCGCTACTCGAGTGAGAAGCGTCGCGCGAAGCGTGCCGAGCGCAAGGCGGCCAAGCAGGAGCGCCGCGAGGCCAAGGAGCAAGAAAAGGCCGACCGAGGAGCTAAAACCTCAAGCAACGAGGCGGCCGAAAAGTAGTTGAGGCCCCAAAACGGCGGTAAAACCGGAAGAAAACAATACGACCCCAAAATAGTGATGACCAAAAATTAAAAAACTTAAATAGGTAGAAATGTTTAGATTGATGCAGGCTGCCGAGGTGGTGGCCGAGACGACCCGAATGGGTTTGGGAGAGCTCTTTATGAAGGGCGGATGGTTGATGTGGGTGCTGCTCCTGCTGGGTGGCGTGGCCGTGTTTATCTTTGTGGAGCGCTTCATGGCGATTCGCAAGGCTTCGACTTTCAATATCAACTTCATGCACCGTATTCGCGACTACATCTCCGATGGGAAGATGAATGCTGCCATCGACCTCTGCAAGAAGACCGACAGCCCCATCGCCCGTATGGTGGAGAAGGGTATCGAGCGTATCGGTCGCCCGATGTCGGATGTGCAGACCGCCATCGAGAATGTGGCCAACCTCGAGGTTTCGAAGCTCGAAAACGGACTTCCCTTCCTGGCTACCATCGCCGGTGGTGCGCCGATGATTGGTTTCCTGGGTACGGTGCTCGGTATGGTGCAGACCTTTATGGATATGGCTGCTGCGGGTGGTACGGTCGATATGACGCTCCTCTCGAGTGGTATGTATGTGGCGATGGTGACCACGGTGGGTGGTCTCTGCGTGGGTATTCCCGCCTACTTCGGCTACAACTACCTGGTGGCCCGTATCGAGAAACTGGTCTTCCGCATGGAGGCCAACTCGATTGCCTTTATGGATATTCTGAATCAACCCGTACAAAAGTAGAAGCGTATGGCTATTAAACGAGGTTCAAAGGTCGATAACAGCTTCTCATCGGCCTCGATGACCGACCTGATGTTTCTCTTGCTGGTCTTCCTGTTGATGGCTACCACGCTTATCAACCCCAACGCCATCAAGGTGGTGCTCCCCAAGAGCTCGAATCAGCTCAAGGAGAAGGCGATTACCACGGTGACGATTCAGAAGGCCGGCGAGGGGGTAAACTACTATGTGGAGACGCAGCGCGTGGGCTCGCTCGATGAGTTGGAGCGCGTGCTGCAGCAGCGTCTTGCAGGTCAGCACGAGCCTACGGTCTCGATTCACTGCGACAAGCGCGTCATTGTCGATGAGTTTGTCAAGGTCTCGGAGATTGGTCGCGCCAACGGCTACCGTATGTTGCTGGCTACACAACCTAACTAACTCGACGGTTGAAGTACTACAAGGATAACCCCGACTATTCGCGCCGTTGGGCGTGGTTGGCGCTGCTGCTCTATGTGGTGGCGATGACCGCCTCGTTGCTCTATGTGACGGTACGGATGCCCCGGGCGGCAGCCCAAGAGCCCATCCTGGTGGAGCTGGTGCCCCTGCCCGAGCCCGAACCGGAGCCCGAGCCCGTGGAGCGTGCTCCGCAGATGCACGATGCCCCCGCCGAGGAGGAGCAGCGTGAGGAGGTGCGCGGTCCCGAGCCCGAGACCCGTACGGCCAACCCGCGAGCCCTCTTTCGACAGTCGCAGGGCGGGGTCGATGAGCCCGAAAATGCCGGTAACCCCCACGCCCGCGAGGATGTGAAGGATAGCGCCTCGGGGAGTAAGACGGGGTTGAGTCCCGAGGGGAGCGACTGGCTCGATACGGGGTTGCAGGGGCGTGGCCTGGTGGGCAGCCTCCCCAAACCCCACTATACGGGCAACGCCTCGGGTAAGGTGGTGATTCGTGTGACGGTCGATGCTGCGGGCCATGTAACCTCGGCTGCCTACGAGCCCAAGGGCTCTACGACCTCCGATCCCGAACTTATCCGTGAGGCGCGTGAGGCGGCCCTCCGTGCCCGATTCACCGAGAGCCGCAGCCACCTGCAGGGTGGATTGATTACCTACCTCTTTACCTTGAAACGATGAAGAATTTTTACTCTCTTTGCCTCGTTGTGCTCGCCCTTGTTGTGGGAGTGGATGATGCGAGGGCACAACGGTGTGACACCCTCTCCTGTCCGGTGAGTGCTTCGGGTGCCGAGCTCTATCTGGAGTGCGTGGAGCACGACTTTGGCGATGTGCCGAGGCGTGGCGGCGATCTGCACCTGACCATCCGCTACCGCAATGTGGGGGTGAAGCCCCTGGTGCTTACGCGCGTGATTACCTCCTGTTCGTGCCTGAAGAGCCACTACTCCAAGCGTCCCCTCAAGCCCGGCGCCGAGGAGGAGATCGAACTGATATACCAACCCCTGAAGGCGGCACCCGGTACCTTTAATAAGGTCGTGCAGATTCTCTCCAACTCCGAGAGCGGCCGCCGGTTGATTACCATTCGCGGTAACTCCGTGGATAAAAAACGAAAGAGCGATGAATAGAAGCAACCTGCTCCTCTCCGAGGGGCTGATTCTCACCATGACGGCCGAACGAGCCGCCGATGCTGCCCCCTTCCGTGGATGGGTCGGCATCGAGAAGAACCGCATAGCCCTTGTGACCGATAGCGCTGAACGGGCCGACGAGTTTCGCCGATGCCATGCAGGCCATCTGCGTGAGATTGATTGTCGCAACCGCGTCATCATGCCGGGTCTGATCAATACCCACTGCCATGTGGCGATGACCCTGCAACGCAACTACGCCGACGATATCTCCCTGATGGAGTGGCTCAACGACCATATTTGGCCCTTCGAGGCGGTACAGACCCCCGACGAGGTGGCCCTCGGAGCCGAGCTCGGCATTGTCGAGATGCTTCTCGGGGGTATTACCTCCTTTGTCGATATGTATTGGGATGAAAACCGTATCGCTCCCGTGGCTGAGCGCCTGGGTATCCGTGCGCTGCTCTGCCCCTCGTTTATCGATGGGAAGATGGAGCGTAACGAGGCCGACCTGATGGCGCTGCTGCCCCGGGTAAGTAGCCGTGTGCGTGCCGGTATCGCACCCCATGCTCCCTATACCGTGTCGCGCGAAAACCTGCTCCACTGCAAGGCGTTAGCCGAAAAGTATGACCTTCCGATGACGATTCATGTCGCCGAGACCGAGGCGGAGATGGCTTCGGTGCGCGAGGCTACGGGGATGACCCCTGTGGAGTGGTTGGACAGCCTGGGAATGCTCAACGAGCGCCTGATTGCTGCCCACTGCGTCTATACGAGCCCTGCCGACCGTGTCATCATGCGCGAGCGTAGGGTCAAAATTGCCCACAACCCCTCCTCCAACATGAAGATTGCGAGCGGCATCGCCCCGTTGAGGGATTACCAGGCCGAGCGTATGCCGACCACCATCGGTACCGACGGCCCCTGCTCGAACAATGACCTCGATATGTGGGAGGAGATGCGCAACACCTCGTTCCTGGCGAAGGTCTCCTCGAAAGACCCGCTGGTGCTGCCTGCCTACGAGGTGCTGAAGATGGCTACGCGCTACGGTGCTGCCGCCATCGGCCATGCCGACGAGTTGGGTGTGGTGAAGGAGGGAGCCCTGGCCGACCTGATTGTGATCGATATCTTAAAGCCCCATCTTCAGCCCGTCAATAACCTCGTCTCCGACCTGGTCTATTGCTGCAAGGCCTCGGATGTGGAGACGGTGATTGTCGATGGCAGGGTAGTGGTCCGAAATCGCAAGATCCGAGGCCTGCACCTCGATAAGCTCTACGCCGCGGCTACAGCAGCCGTCGAGCGCATCCGTACCGAAATTTAGCGTTGCCTTTACGCTCGACTCTAAAAACACGATGGGCTGTACCGAAAAGTACAGCCCATCGTGTTATTTAGGGTTATCGGCCGCAGAGGGCCCTTTTTGCGACAAAGTATCCAAAATTACTTTACCTCCCAGGTCTCACCCGAGTGCAACAAATCCTCCATGCAGTGAATCTTGCTCTTGGCCTTCACCTCCTCTACCTGACGAGCAACCTCCTCGTCGTAGCTGGGCTGACCCTCTACCGAGCGAATCACACCCACGGCTACGGGGTAGTCGGGGTACTTCATGCCGGCGAGCTGCACATGCAGGGTGGTATCCTCGGTGTGGGCGTCGTGTACCAGAATATCGTCGAGCGTGTAGCCCTCCTCGCCCACGGTTACCACCTTGAGCTTCATATTCTCGAATACCAGACCCTTCTCGTTGTTCTCACCGAAGAGCATCTTCTCCCCATGACGGAGCGTAATGGTGTGCTTCTGACGGGTGGCCTTGTCGCCTGCGAAGGCGGCGTGGGTCTTGTCGTTGAAGATCACGCAGTTCTGCAACACCTCCACTACCGACATGCCCTTGTGCTGTGCGGCGGCTACGAGGCACTCCTGCGTGGTGGCGAGCTCCATGTCGATCGAGCGGGCGAAGAAGGTACCCTTCGCACCGATGACCAACTCACCCGGCGTAAAGGGCTTCTCGACCGTACCATAGGGCGAGGTCTTGGTCACCTTGCCCAACTTGGTGGTGGGCGAGTACTGCCCCTTGGTCAAGCCGTAGATCTCGTTGTTGAAGAGAATCATGTTGAGGTTTACATTACGGCGGATGGCGTGGATGAAGTGGTTACCACCGATGGCGAGCGAGTCGCCGTCACCCGAAGCCACCCAGACGCTCAACTCGGGGTTGGCCGTCTTGACACCCGTAGCCACGGCGTTGGCGCGGCCGTGTACCGAGTGGAAGCCAAAGGTCTTCATGTAGTAGATGAAGCGCGACGAGCAGCCGATACCCGACACAAAGGTGAAGAGTCGGTGGGGCGTATCGGTCAGGTCGGCAATTTTGGGCAGTGCGCGCTGCACGGCATTCAGAATGGCATGGTCGCCACAACCCGGGCACCAACGAACCTCCTGGTCGCTTTTGAAATCAGCCTGCGTATAATTGTACTGTGCCATAACTTCTTACTTCAATAAGGTTTCGAATTTTTCAACGAGCTCTACGACGGTGAAGGGCTGACCCTCGCACTTGTTGTACTGCTCATAGGTGTATTGCTGCTTCTTGGTGCGCAGGTAGTTGGCAAACTGACCCTCGTTCAACTCGCAAACGACGATCTTCTTGAACTTCGAGAAGATCTCGTCTACGCCGTGGGGCAGCGGGTTGATGTAGTTGAAGTGGCAGAGCGAGATGCGCTTGCCCTCGGCCTTCATCTGCTCGACGGCAGCCTGCAAGTGGCCGCGCGTACCGCCCCAACCTACGACCAACAGGTCGCCCTCCTCGTCGCCGAAGAGGCTCTGTGCGGGGATATCCTCTACTACTTTGGCCACCTTCTCGGCGCGGAGCTTCACCATCAGCTGGTGGTTGGCGGGATCGTGCGAGATGGTACCCTTCAGGGCGTCCTTCTCCAGACCACCTACGCGGTGCTCCAGACCCTCCTTGCCGGGGAATGCCCAACCGCGGGCCAGGTTCTCGTTACGGGCATAGGGCATGAAGCCACCCTCGGGAGCCTCGTTCACGATGGGAGGATTGATGGCGGGGTAGTCGGCCATCGAGGGGATGCGCCAGGGCTCCGAGCCGTTGGCGATGAAGCCGTCCGAGAGGAGGATGACGGGGGTCATGTGCTCCAGGGCCAGACGGCCGGCCTCGAAGGCGTAGTGGAAGCAGTCGCTGGGCGACGAGGCAGCCAGCACGATGGCGGGGCACTCGCCGTTACGGCCGTAGAGAGCCTGTACCAGGTCGCTCTGCTCGGTCTTGGTGGGCAGACCCGTCGAGGGGCCGCCACGCTGTACATCCACCACCACGAGGGGCAGCTCGATCATCACGGCCAGACCCAACGCCTCGCTCTTGAGCGAGAGACCGGGACCCGAGGTGGTCGTTACGGCAAAGTTACCGGCATAGGCGGCACCGATGGCGGTGCAGATACCGGCGATCTCATCCTCGGCCTGTACGGTCTTGACACCCAGGTCGCGGCGCTTGGCCAGCTCCTCGAGGATCACCGTGGCGGGGGTGATGGGGTAGGAGCCGCAGAAGAGGGGCAGGTTGGCCTTCTCGGCGGCAGCCATCAGACCCCAAGCGGTGGCAACATTACCGCTGATCGAACGGTAGGTGCCCTTCTCCAACTTGGCGGGGGCGATGGTGTAGGTATTGGCAAACTGGTGGGTGTTGGCGGCGTAGTTGTAGCCGGCATCGATGGCCTTGATGTTGGCCTCGGCCACCAGCGGATTCTTCTTGGCGAACTTTGACTGGAGGTAGTTCTTGGCGTGCTCCTCGGGACGGTGGTAGATGAAGAAGCAGATGCCGAGGGCAAACATGTTCTTACACTTTACGACCGACTTGTTGTCCAAGCCCAGATCTTTCAGGGCCTCGCGCGTCATCGAGGTGATGTTGGGCGTAACGACATTGTAGCCCTCCAGGTTGAGCTCTGCGATGGGGTCCATGGTCTGGAACCCGGCCTTCTTGAGGTTCTCCTCCGTCACGGAGTCGCCGTCGAGGATGACGGTTGCCGAGGTCTTGAGCCATTTGCGATTGGCCTTGAGTGCTGCGGGGTTCATTGCCACCAGCACATCGCAGTAGTCGCCCGGGTTGAGGGCGCGGTGGTCACCGAAGTGTACCTGGAAACCCGATACGCCGGCTACGGTACCCTGCGGGGCACGAATTTCGGCCGGATAGTCGGGGAAGGTCGAGATGTCGTTTCCGAGCAGCGCCGAGGTGTCGGAAAAGAGCGTACCCGTGAGCTGCATACCGTCGCCCGAGTCGCCCGAGAAGCGAATCACGACATCATGCACCTCTTTTACGATAGTGTTATCCATATCAGATATTATTAGGTTAGTTTCATTAGTGGTAAATAGCAATTACAAATATAAAACTTTCTTGCGAATAAAAAGAATATCAGAGCAAAAACTTTTCACTCAAAAATTCCCTTTCGAACTCTTTTCGGAGTTTTCGGACAAAATCAGAGCTGTTCGGTAGCCGATTTGCTCTTTTTGTTTGCCTCAACCATCATTGAACTTATCTAACCATCGCATGATTGTTTCCTAATTTCAATCGAAAGAGGCTGTCGCAATAGATGTTGCAACAACCTCTCTTTCTGCAAGGACTTTTTTCCGAATGAGAAAAAGGCCTTTCAAAAACGAACAGTGCCACCTGATTGTGTCGTCTCGTATATAAGCACCTTCCAGAAAATGAGTATTACAAATTAGGACTTTTCGATAAAATTATCCATTTTTGAGAGCGTTCGATCCTCGATATAGTCTTTGAATCGAATCATGATTTGACCCTCAAACCACTCGAATTTCGATGCCTTCTCTTGGTCGAGGGTGAATACCAATGTATTTTTCAGG
>JAZUQP010000010.1:0-34440 GCA_045605785.1 Alistipes sp.
TATTCAAGAAATTACACTTACTTTTACATTCCAAAATGGAGGTACAAGGCGAAAAGTGCGTTGAAAATCACTAACTTACACATTCTCAACGACTTGCCAAATGAGTGGTTGTACCTTTTAGAGTGCTAAATAGCTGATTGACAATCATCTACACTTTCTGCATCGGCAAGTAATTTTTGCGCACTAACACCCACTCGTAGATGCCACTTACAAATCACGAGGATATAATCAAGACGGCTCTGGCCGTCTTTTTTTGCCTCTATATTATGATTATAGCATTTTTTTCACCCAAACGCTTGCTTATTAACTATCAATGATATATCTTTGTATTATCAATGATAATTTTATAAGCATGCAAGTGTCAAAAATCAAGCGAGTTAAGAGCTATATTGAAACGCTACGAGGTTTTGATGTTGGAGATATCAAATATTACGAACTTGTAGATACAGACTACACGGGATTTCATAATGCCCGCAAGCGATTACAAGACAAAAAAGTCGGCCAATTCTCATTTAAACAATACGAAGAGAATGGCAAAAAGTATTTTATGATAACAAGAAACGAATAAGGATATGGCTATTACTACCCTCACAGAAGATCAAGTCAGAGATAAAGCTCGTCAAATTCTTTCACTAGAAGATACCGAAACTGCACAATCTGGGGTTGGGCAATTAACCTCGTTTAAGAAACTCGGATTTGTTGGCAAAGGCGCGAATAATCGCCCTGATGGATGGTATTTGCCTCATCAAACAATATTCCCAGCCATAATATTGGAGGTTAAAGATGAAGAAACCGAGTTAAAAACTCCACAAATCGAGGAGTTGCTGAAGAACTGTCGTATAGCTCACTCTAAATATAAAGATGTTATTGGTATACTATATAATGGTATAGATATCCAAGTGTTTAAGAACGAAGAATTAGTGGAGGGACAAACAACTCTTCTCAATAAAGAACATTATCTCGGTTTATTTGAAAAAAATACGATAGATAAACAGAAAATATATTCTCTAACCAAGAAGATTAACGATTCTCTTCATTTTGGATTTGGCATTAAAAATCTTAATCATAGAATGATTTTTACGGCTTGCGCCTTGGTTGCTAAGCGATATGGTGCGACTTTGGTTAAGGGAATGGACTATCCAACTTTTCATACTGCAATACTTTCAACCTTGTCCAAATCGTTAGAAGAGGCTAAAAAGCAAAATGTAAAGTTGGAAATTTTGTTGGAGGTGTATGCTACTATCAAAATGAATATCAATAATAATCAGGAAGATATTGATAATTTCATTGGATGGATCACTGAAATATCAGACAATATTAACTCTGATTTTTGGCAAGGCGAAGATGTGATGGCTATTTTCTTTAATGAGTTTAATCGTTACAAAGGAAAATCTGAGCAAGGCCAAGTATTTACGCCTGACCATATAACATCGTTGATGTATCGTATAACCGAAACCAATAAAGATGATATAGTACTTGATGCAGCGTGTGGTTCTGGTGCTTTTCTAGTAAAAGCAATGTGTAATATGATTAAGGAAGCTGGCGGAAATCGCACAGATAAGGCAAAAGATATAAAACAAACTCAATTATATGGTATTGAGTTTGATAGAGAAATATATGCACTTGCTTGTGCAAACATGCTGATCCATAAAGACGGAAAATCCAATCTGGCACAATTAGATAGTCGTACTGCTGATGCGGGCAAGTGGATTAAATCCAAAAATATCACAAAGGTTTTAATGAACCCGCCTTTTGAAAAGAAGTATGGCTGCCTTGACATTGTCTTAAATGTATTAGATAATGTCAAAAAGAAGAGTGTGTGTGCATTTATAATGCCAGATAAGAAACTCGAAAAGGACAGTAAATCAAAAGTTAAAAAGTTACTTAAAAATCATACGCTACTTAAAATTATAAAACTCCCCGAGAAAGTGTTTAGCGAAGGAGTTACAACTTCCATCTTCTTATTCATTGCTGGCGAACCTCATAACAACAAAGAGATTTTTGCATGTTATATTGAAGATGATGGACTTGAAACGGTAAAAAACCAGGGTCGCCAGGATATTAAAGACCGTTGGCAGGAAATTGAAGATAAATGGGTTGAAATAATCAAAAAACAGTCGGGCAGTGATACTATTCAATGGATTAAGCCGAGTGACCATTTGAGCTACCAAATGCCCAAGCCAGCATTTGAAATTTGTGAAGAAGATTTTTCAAAAACCGTATTGGACTACTTGCTCTTTGAACAGCAAATAGATCCCAAACAATTTGCTGATAGTATAACTAGAAAGGTGTTGTATTCATCAACTATTTCTAAGATTGATGAAACCGTAAATATCAATATAAAAATACCAAGCAATGAGTAAGATTGATATATCAGCGTGGAAGAAATTTCCATTGGGTAAATTGTTTCACATAGAGAAAGGCACCCGTCTAACAAAGGCGAACATGAAGGAGGGCGATATTAATTTCATTGGTGCAAGTTCATTCAATAATGGTGTTACTGCAAAAATTGGCAATATCGAGCATCTGCATCCAGCAAATACTATTACTGTAAGTTATAATGGGTCTGTCGGCGAAACATTTTATCAGACACAAGAGTATTGGGCATCTGACGACGTTAATGTATTATACCCAAATTTTGCCCTGAATGAATATATTGCAATGTTTTTATTGCCTATTATCAAGCTTGCAGGGCAGCAATACGCATTTATAGATAAATGGAAGAAAGAAGACATGGAAAAGGACTCAATTCCTTTACCTGCGAATATTGATGGTGATCCGGATTGGGAATATATGGAAACTTATATTAAAGATAAAATATCCGTATATAAGTCTAATATACAAACACTTACAGCGATTACCCCCCCCCGAAAAATAGAGAGGATTAATGTGGGTAAGTGGAAAAAATTTGTTATTGGCGAGCTGTTTCCAAAAATTATTAAACCTGATGTCATTCATGCAAAATCAGTGTCAGAGAATGATGGAGGACTTGCGTATGTTGTAAGAAGTAAATTCAATAACGGTATAAAATGTAAAGTTTCTCCGAAGCCATGCTATAAACCTAGTCCTGCTGGTACAATAAGTTTTGGAGCAGAGAATGCAACATTTTTTTATCAACCTCAAGAATATATTTCTGGAAGAGATATTTATTATATTGATACAAGACATTTATCAAAAGAGGTTTGTTTGTTTTTGACAACATGTCTCCAAACAATCGCAAAACAATATTCTTATAACAACGGCTTGTTCCCAGATTTGTTAAAGAAAGAAACTATTTGGTTACCTATAACTGCTGAAGGAAAACCAGATTGGAACTATATGGAGAATACCATTAGAAACTTAATGCACAACTCTGAGCAATATATTAAGGCTATTAACTATGCTTAAGAAAATTTGATTTATGACCAAAATATCCATTCGATTTTATAATGACCGAGAGAATTAAACTAAGCAACTCGTGAGAATCACTCACGAGTTGTTTTTTATACCCTTCGAAATGGTTAGCCTCACTAACCGGTTGGACCGAAAAATAGTCAGTTGGTTAGTGAGGCTAACCAACTACAAATCTTATTAAGTTGATTACAAATTGTAGTCATCTGCACTTCCCACAATAGAAATCGAAATGATGCGAGTATCAGCATGGGGCCGAGGCCCGAGTAGAAGGAGGCTGTAAATTGTATCGGGATGCCGGGGGTTGACTTTAGAATGATTCCCAAACACATCATAAACAGGATAAGCAGCCAACCTTTCATCGGGAAGGTTCTATGCGAGCTGCATCTGTCGGGGAGAGAGGATATGTGGTTGATATATCTCTTTGTTACTCTGCGAAATATCACATAAAAGAATATGCCAACCAACACTGTAGCAGCAAGCAGCCATCCTCGTTGTGTTGGTTGTATATCCCTATAAGAGTTCACCCCTTTCAGGGTGATTGTTATCCCCGGGATACCCCATATCAGTGCAGCAATCAGATAGAGGTATTTTTTGGGTATCAGCATCGAATTAGTACTTTGTGAAGTTGTATTTCGCTCTCAATGCCTCCTTTTCGTTCGGCGAAAGAGAATTGAAATAGCCCTTCCATCCGGGACAGTAGTTTATGTGCCAGCGCCAGAAGCGGCCAATAAATGATTTGGGCCTCTTCTCATATTTCGCCCTCATTGGGCAATTTGCGCACTTGTAATCTGCCATGTGTATTCTATTAAAAGGTTTTCATCATCTTGTTCAGCAGGGTGTATAGCTGCATCGCCTCCTCGCTTTCGAGCTTCACGCAGCCTGTCATCTTTACAGGCACTTCGGCCACCCTGTCGTGTAGTGCCTCGCCTTGCTCCGTAATTGAGACGATGACTACTCGTTCGTCCTCTTTTGACCGTGTGCGACAGAGCCAGCCGTTGCGCTCCATCTTTTTCAACATGGGTGTGAGTGTCCCCGAATCGAGGAGCAGCTTTTGCCCCAAATTCTTAACCGTTATGCTCTTATGCTCCCACAGCACCATCATCGCAATGTATTGGGTGTATGTCAGCCCGAAAGGCTCAAGTAGTGGGGTATAGCTGCGAACCACCTCCTTGGCGCAGGCGTAGAGCGGGAAGCAGAGCTGATTTTCGAGTTTTAATCTCTCGTTCATAGTTAGTTAACTATATCTTGTTCCCCTTTACCGATTTGGGGTTTGGGGTAAATTGCCTTGCGGTTCAACCTTCACGATCTCCAATCGCGAAATCGTGTAGATCCATGAGTTTATCGCTTGTCGATTGCATGCAATCGAATTGTACACAACAAAAATAGACGAAATTTTCCGATTATGCAAAGGTAATAAGCTATTTTATACTCTTGTTTTCAATTTCCTCGTAATACTAATCCCCAGTAGCGTAAATCCCCATACGACCATTACAACTATCCATAGCATAAAAATCAAGCACAATACCCCTATCAGTAGAAAATAATAACTATCCCACACCTCGTAGTAAATATTCGCTTTATTAGCAGATAGGCAGAGCTCCAATCGGCGGAGTGCATTGCGATCTATATATTCATATTGATATTCTGACTCGGGGTAAAACAATCCCCACCCTCCATCACAATTTCCATATGGCCACTTCTCCCTACCACGCACACGCTCTATCTCTTCCACAGCAGATTCAGAGAGTGGTTCTGCAAATTCAACCGTATGCCAAATACTGTACGAATTATGATTGATGGGATAGTCGTCATTTTCCTCGGTCTCTACATTTTTGAATTCCGGCAACTCTATATCTATCAGTTTGCGGATATATTCAGGATTTCGCAACTGTGCGAATTTGTACTCACAATGTGCGTAACACAATACACACACAATAATGAACGCTCCGAGAAAATAGAGCAATGAGCGCCAATAGATTTTCACACCTCTTTTCATATTTCTATCTTATTGTTGCTTTGGTAACATTATCTCCACACGCTCGTTGGTAGAGCTTTCGATGCCCTCCTTCTAATTTTTTCAGGTTGGGGTATTTGGTATCCCAAAGATACTAATTTATAAGCAAATCACAACAGCTCGAGCGATTGGGAACGATTGAATCCTGGTGTGTTTGATACTCCAAAGATACAAATTTTTGGTGGCAGTTTCAAGGTTCGGCCGTAAAAACAAGTGTGAAGAGCTCAACTCCGACAATTATCAGTAATATAATATCTGAGCCTTCGACAGGACATTATTTTGGGCTTTTGTGCTTCATGGATATCTTTGTTATGGCCTAATTTGCTCTACAATAGGATTTCTATCATAAAATAGTGGATTATCATATTCTTTTTGCCATTTCTTCAACATTCGTCTCCTTATAAACTTGGGATAATATACTTCCGCATCATATAAGCATTTGAATTCGTTATCGTAAATTTCAATTCTTTCCTTACTCAATCCAATCCAACCATTACCATCTATATCATATATGAATTTATAACTGCTATATGATGGTGTATAGTTTGACATTATATGACTTTTTACAGGCTCTACGCCATACTCCCTTTCAATGTATTCCTTTATTTCCTCATAATTGGACCGTTCAAATAGTACTGATATGTTATATATCTTCCTACTATATGGAGTATAACGAATAAATACCGAGAACTTCATATTGGAATATGTGCCATTATAAAACAGCACTCCTCCTGAATACTTATCATACTCTTTCTCTATTAAATCCAAGCCCAGGGATGCAAGCTCTGCATCAATAGCCTCCAAAGGGATATCAAATGAAATGCCTTCAAGTTTCATGTGCTGTGCAAATGTTGCATTATAACAAAACAACAACGCGCACAGTAGAGTGATCTTCCGCATCATATGCCTGTTGGGGATTATTAGTTAATCGTAACGGATTTTGATTTTAAGCACACATCCTTATACCATATTTCTATTCGATATGTACCCTTTTTCCAATGTCCTTTCTTCTGTCCTCCCCAGCCTAGTATTCTTTTAGTATTCGTTCCGCTGTATATTCGCATTTCATCTTCGTATGAGTATTCGGATTTTCCACCACTCGTACTCAAAATATTCTCCGGAGTATAGAATTTTATCCGCAAAGTAATGCTCTTCCCCGCGTCTAGTCCCGTGTAGGTAATTTTAGGGGTAATGTACATTGTATTATAGCTATAGATGGTACGGCCAAAATCGGTTTCAATAGTTCCATCTGCTGTGGTATTGGCTACCTCTATTTTAGAAATCAAAATAGGGATGGTCGATTTTACCGACGCCAAATTCGATTGCGTGCTCCTCAGCGAGGATTGTGTGGAGGAGAGAGTATTCGTTATTTCAGCTAAAGAATCTCGTGCCGATAACAATGATTTTTGGCGATCATCGAGGTCGGTATTAAGTTTTTTTATCTGCGTATTTTTGCGTGCAATTTGTGCCTGATAATCAATAATGGTATCACGCATAAGAGTAATATGATTCTCTTTCGACTCAACTACCTCTTGCAAATCTCTCACATCCCCCTGGAGTCCGGTAATTGTATTGGTAAGATTGCTGTTTAAGAAGTAGAGACCGATTAAACAGACAATTATAACGACAGCCAAAACGGAAACCCACTTATATTGTTTCTTTTGCTTTTCAAGAACCTTATATTGATTGTCTAAATATTGGTATTTATCTTGGATGATGGTCTTCTCATTGATAACACGCTTCAAGGTGTTCCTGTAGCTTGTCAATGCTTCCGAATCATACCCTTTATCTTTCAGGATAGAGGTGTAACCGTATTTGTGCGAAGCTTCGTACAGTTCGTTCGGATTGTCATCGCACTTGTAGGTTTTGCACTCGGTGTTGGATACATCAAAACTTACAGGTGGTAGATTCCGAACAAAAGGCTTCAAATTTGCAGCCAAGTTTGAAATCATTTTTGAGGTATCTTCAACTTCTCGTTCTTTCTGTGAAAGAGAGGAGACAAGGGAGATAATCTCTCCCTTATTGTTGAATTGCAGGATTTCTCCTTTGGATACCAAGTCGGTTACGACCGCTTCAAAGAGGGGGTAGAGCCTATTTACCTCTGTAAAAGAGACTCCATTAAGTAGGATGCAAAAACCAATGTATTGCGAGTTGTTGTCCAACTTGCGGATATATCCATAATACATCAGATTATTATCACGATGGATAATAATCTGACTCTTTGAACGGGATAGCGAGTAAAATTTTTGATAAATCTCTTTGGCATAATCATTGGGATATTGGGTGTATCCATCCCCCAAGTTGCCAAAGATATATACAGTACAATTCATACTTACTTCAATTTAAAGATCAACTCTTTACTATCGTTGTCAATCGTAATGGTTGCGACTCGATCCAATACTTCATTTCCCAAAAGCAGTGGCGCATTGACATTTTGAGAAACTGTTGCCTGTACATCATCGCAGAGAATTTGGTCATCGATAACCACAGACTTTAGGGTGATAACCATGTTTTCAACAATACTGCCGTCTGCAATCATCGAGTGCGTTCTTCCCACGATGTCGTCCTCGGTCAGCAATCCCTTTTGAAAGAGATATTCTGCCTCTGCCAGCGAGATGAGAGTACCTGAACAGCCAGTGTCGAAAATCATCTCTAATCCGACCCCATTGATAGTAACCGGAACAAATTTGACTCCGCCCTCTTCTCGAAACCGAATGTGTTTAACATTTCCGTAGGACGAGTAGTCAGAAGACTCGACAATATCTCCTGACTCATAATATATCGGGCGCTGTTTGGGATTGGAGTTGCACGCTGCAAAAAGCAGCGCTGCAACTCCGAGTATATACCATTTATTCATATTGCCTCTGTCTTACTGAACTGTTACTGTGCGAGAAATGTGGTAATTCTTGCAACCCTTAAGGTAGTAGTTGATAGTGATTTCACCTGAATCAGGAATGGTAATCTTAACTATGTTATTGTCCTGATTAGCCGTTGCCTCACTTTTTTTTACCGTCTTGGAGAATTCCCAACAACCCTCTGTTCCAAAACCGTTTTTGGCTGTAAGCGTATATTCCGTATTTTTTTGCAGAGAGCCTTTTCCGGAGTAAGGCTTGATATCAATTTCTACCGCTTTGGCCTGGAACAAACATTTTGCTGCGTACTGCTCTGCTTTAAGTGATTCTTTCAGCTCTTGATTATCAGCCTCTAATTGTTCTATTTTTTGAGACAGTCCCTTAGTCTGTCCGTCATCCTGCTTCCCGCTCTTGATGTCAGGGAGAAGTAGAATTAAAAGGACAAGAACCAAAATGAGAGTGTTGATTACTGTGAACAACAGCGTCTTCGTCCACCTCATCTTGGGCGGGCGGGGAGTAGGTTGTTGTGAGGGTTCAACTTCCGATTCCTGGGGAGCAACTCGTCGCAAAAGGGCCTCCAATTGAGCAATCGGTGCCTGGATTGGCCCAACGAGCTCTGCAATGCTTTTCTTGTCGCCAATTTGATCGAGCTGCTTCTGCAATTTGTCGGCTCTCTCGGTTTGCAACTGAATCTCTCTCTGTTTCTGAGAGTAGGCAGCGCTCAATTGCTCAACTTGCTGTTGCGCCTTATCTGCCAGACCTTTCAGCTCTGCCTGCTTTTTTGCCGAGGAGTTCATCGCCTCTTTGGCTTGAGATTCGTACTGCTGTTTTGTTGCCGAGAGTTGCATATCGTATTGCTTCTTCGTGGCAGCAAGCTGCCCTTCGTATTGTTGTTGCAACGACTGAATCTGCGAGGCGTATTGCTGCTGGGCTGAGGAGTCCTTGAGGTTGGGATAGAATGGCGAGATAACAACCTTGCCATACTTCTTTACTCCTGCAAGGATATTCTCTCGGGTACAATCATAGAGATTGTATCTCAACAGATTGCCACTGTTAAGTACAAAATTGGAATCCAATACGACGAAATCAGCTCCCGTGAAGGCGCTTCGTATCATCTGATAGACTTGATTTTTGATTCCGTCAAGCATTTTGGCTGCTTCGGGGAAACTGGAGAGCGTATATTTCAGTTTCTCCTGCTCCGGTTTGAGGATTTTCCCCAAAACATAGATATTGTATGCGACATCCAAAATGCGGTAGACCCCCACAATATCCTTGCAGTAGCTATCCATGCGTAGCGACATGCCAAAATAGGAGCCGGCGCGTCCATCCAAAGCTGTGATATTAGGAGCCGCTGCACCCCTCGATTTGTAGACCAGGTAGTTGTAGTAACAGTAGGTCTTACCATTTAACGGACGGGTTTGGATGAGGAATTTCACCTCATCCGAACTGCCGTCATAAAAACTCGAGAAGTAATTTTTATCCTCCGTAGTTCCCCAGAGACTCTCTCCGTTGGGAACTCCGAATACGAAAAATTCAATATTCATAAACTACCCTCTTACGCGTTTCATAATCAAGTTCCAAAGTTTCTGCGGATATACATCGTTTCCCTCTTGGAAAGAGCTTCCTCCGCCGGAGGTTTCGTTGAAATCTCCTGTCTGGAACGCAATATAATCGAAGTTGTTGGGCTTAAACCACTTCGTCAGCGGGTTAACATTCTTGAACGGTACAAAAATGTTGGGATAATGATCCATGGTGTATTGGAACAAGAAGTTGTATTTGATGTTTCCCGGCGAAATGACATAAGGGGTCTCATCCACCTTGTTAAAGACGAACATCACCTTATCTTGCGGTTTGAGCTTCGATTTCAAACTGTGAATCTTTCCCACATAGTTTCGACGCGCCTCTACATCCATCTTTTCGTTGGTGTTGTCGGGCTCTACCATGATGGCCCAAATCTTGCGGTTGTTGCTGTTGATGATGGCGTTGACAAACTTCGGGAACTTGGCATTGGGGTCATCCGGTCTGAAGTAGTACTCACCCGGACTCTCCAATATCTGGCAAATCGGCTTCCCCTGATAGTGAACCTGAACCAACATAAAGCTGATCTTATTGGTCGATTTCGCGGCATCCTCGCTGTTTATCATCACATTAAAGTTGCTGCATAGGTCGCTGTAAGTCTTATCGTATGCCGGACGAAACGACGAAACGGGCTTGATGGTGTAACCTCTTTTCTGCAGGTAACGGGTCAAACGAACCAATGTCATCGTCTTACCGCACGTAGCAGGGCCGAACATCACAATCAGCGGGGTGTGTGAATCGGCAATCGTCACCACAATTTTGTTAGGGTCGGTAACCTCATCCTTTGAGAGGCCGGCATTTGCTGCCTGCTCCTGCTGAGGCTCATTCGTTTGCTGAATATTCTCTACTTCCGGATTCCCCAGTTCCTCTTGGAGAGTTGTTCCAAAATCAAAGTCTCCCATATCTCTTGTTTTTTAATTGTTCTTAATTTGACGAAAGTTTAATCCTAATTCTCTTGTTTAAAAGCCAGGTCGAAGAAGATAAATGCACCCAAATCGACCAAAATTGAGATAATTACCCAGAAGAGGAATCCGTGGCCTGCATACTCTCCCTTGATAAAGTCTTCCCAAACCTTGAATACATCAATCAGTCGCTTGGTCTTGGTTACAGGGTTGTCCGCCGTGTAGAGGGCCTCATCTGTGGCCGGACTGAAGTTTACGAAGTTTTTGTTGATTTTGATGGCGGCATAGCCTTTGTTCAGTTTATCACAAACATCTTTAATGTCTTCGGCTTTGTTTAAGTCTATTGCCGTACCAATGTTCTTCTCTACGACCTCAAGATTTTTGTCGGCTAAATTGGCCGCTTCGAGGTTTGCATCGTTGGGCCACAAGACATTGTCTATGATGGACTTTGCTTTATTTTCAAAAAGAAGGTAAATCTTTTGTCGATAAGCATCACACAATTTAACTCGTTCTTGCTGGGAGGTGCTTCGATAAGTTAATGGCTCTATTTTATCTACTTCGAGCATCTTGGCGAAATCGCGGAAAATCTCCTTGGATTTGTTGCCGAATCCGGGATTTAGCTCATTCGTAACTTCTGCCTCCAACTCTCCGAGTTTTACCTCCAAATTATTGCGCAGCTCATCAATTTTTTTCTGCGCCTGTTCCATCTTATTGGTGTTTTTGATAATTTGGTTTAGGTATCCTCTTGTCTGAGTAATATCCGAAGTAACCTTGTCGTGAATTACCGTGCGATAGAAGAAGGTGTGGGTGTTGGTCGGCATGCTGCAAATCAGCCAGAAAAGCACGAGCAGCATAATGCCGCCTGTTAAACGCCAGCCTCTCTTCTCTATGTAGATGTCTTGGTTGAGACTGTCCACAATCAACTTCGTGCCCAACGAGGCAATAATGAAAAAACCGATGGTTACCGTCCAGCACATGGCAATAGGCCAACTCGACAACAGCAGATGGAGGGACTCGGCAGTAGCCCAACAGCTAACAGCGGCAAAGGCGATAAAGCCTAATACCCACACAATTTTCATGTAGTTTTTTTCTTCCATAAATTTAAGTTTTAATGAGTTTGTACTATTAAAGTCTTGGCTTAGTATAAAAAGAATGCACGGAGCTGAGGCCTATTTTGTAGAGGGGCTCTGGTAAAGCCATGCGATAAAATAAGCAACAACCCCGCGCCTATATCTTTGATGATATGACGGGAGATGCGGAATGCTTATTCTCATCGCGTTGAAATTTACCAGATTTCTCTACGAGAACAAACTATATGCTTCCGTAAATTCAATATGTCTACCACAAAGGTAAAAAATCGAATTTAAAAAAGCAATAATTCACATCTCCTTTTTGGGGGTTGTTGCTATTATTTTGTAACAAAGTTCGTGAAAAGAAAATAATTATACAAGAATTTCTACCATGGAATATGAAATATCTTATATATAATTTAGGGTATCGTGTTCTTTTCAATTATTGGGAATAGTGCAATAATTGTGATAATTATTGCAGTTGCGAAACGAACCAGATTTATTATCAAAAGGTGATTGTTCCAACGCTCGGCCGTAAAAACAACGATGGGGCATACTTGTCGTATGTCCCATTGTTGCTTTTTAGGGTTAGCGGCTCTGCTAATAACCTATTATTCGGAGGGTGGCGCGTGAATTTTTGATTTTAAGTGAGGAGATTTCGTGCCAACACAGATTGCCCCGGATGGGGTATACTTGGCGTATTTCTCATTCGGGGCAAGCAAGGCGGATAGAACTTTGCCCTATAAAATCGAAAATTATTTTTGAGTCAGAAGGTGGCAGTTACAACGCTCGGCCATAAAAACAACGATGGGGCATACTTGTCGTATGTCCCATTGTTGCTTTTTAGGATTAGCGGCAGGAAATGCCGCCTTATTACTCAAAAATTACTTGATGCGCTCGTAGTACTCGCGAGTACGCGTATCCACGCGGATCTTGTCGCCCGTATTGATGAAGAGGGGCACGCGGATCTCGGCGCCGGTGTTTACCGTAGCGGCCTTGAGCGAGTTGGTCGAAGCCGTATCGCCACGCACGCCGGGCTCGGTATAGGTAACCTCCATATCCACGATCGGGGGAAGCTCGGCCGAGAGTACGGTCTCCTTCTCGGTGTGGAACATCACCTCGACAATCTGACCATCGGTCATCAGGTCGTAGTTGGCGATCAGGTTCTTGTCGATGTTGATCTCCTCGAAGGTCTCGGTGTGCATGAAGTGGGCACCCAGGTCATCCTCGTAGGTGAACTGATAGGGGCGACGCTCTACGCGTACGGGCTCGATCTTCGAACCGGCCGAGAAGGTGTTCTCCAACACGCGGCCATTCTCCAGGTTCTTGAGCTTCGTGCGTACGAAAGCGGGGCCCTTACCGGGCTTTACATGCTGGAAGTCGATGATCTGAACGGTCTTACCATCGAGCTCGATGCACATTCCAATTTTGATATCAGCAGTTGTTGCCATAGCTTTATTTTTTTAAGTTATTGATTTCTCGGCCGCAAAGATAAAAATAAATTCACAAATTGCAATCCACGGCTCACGATTTTTTTGTGCTGCTCGACTTCGTATCGGACTCTCCCCATTCATAGCGTTCGCCCGTCAATCCCAGCAGGGCTGTGATACGCTCGGTGACGCTTCGGCAGAGGGCCTCGATGTCGTCGGGGCGAGCGTAGAACGAGGGGGCTGCGGGCAGGATGACGGCTCCGGCCTCCGTCAGGGTTGTCATGTTGCGCAGGTGGATGAGCGAGAGGGGTGTTTCGCGCACGACCAACACGAGTCTGCGGCGCTCCTTGAGCATCACATCGGCGGCACGCTCAATCAGACTCTGCGATACGCCCGTGGCAATGCGGCCGAGCGTTCCTACGGTCGAGGGGCACACCACCATTGCCTCCCAGCGGGCCGAGCCGCTTGCGGGCGATGAGAAGATGTCGGCGTTGTCGAACTCCTCGATTTTGGAGTGGTGGGGTAGTGTTATCCCCTCCCAGGCGGCCACCTCCGCAGCGTGCGTGCTGCGGATGAGGGCGATGCGCTCCACTTCGGGCGAGGCGATGAGTGCTTCGAGGAGTTGGCGGGCATAGATGGCTCCGCTGGCGGCTGTTATGGCGACGATGACTCTCATTTCTCTGCGTTTTGTCGAAAAAGCAGGGCTGCCCTTCAGACAGCCCTGCCGTTTGTGCTTTGTAGTGGTGTTACTCGGCGTACTCGAAGTTCACCGACTCGGTCAGCGACTTGGAGGTTACCACATTGGTTACCGAGAAGGCTCCGTTGCTGCCGGGCGTGGTAACGAAGAGGCAGATGTAGCAATCCTCGATCTTGTACTCCTCGGTCAGCGGAATCTGGAAGAGGTAGTCCACTACCTCGCCCTTAGCAATCTCGCGATCCTCGTTCAGGGAGTAACCCACCAGCGACTTGCCGCTGTCGAGGTAGCGTACCACATGGCAGTGGTTGCTGAAGTCGTAGCCATCCTCGGGCATGCCTTGATTGAGCTGCGCAGCGTAGATGTTATCCTCCATCAGCCAGGCACCTACGGCATAGCGACCCGCCTCGGCCACCTTGACCGTGGCGCGGATTACCACCAGACCGTTACCCATCGCCATCGTAGCCGAGATGCCGGCCTTGGCGGGAGCGGCAGCCAGGCGGCTGTCGATGATGCTCTTCAGATAGCTCTTGTTGGCCTCGTAGCCCATGTTCTCGATAAAAGTGGCCATGTCGAAGATGACGGTAGGCCAGGTCGTTACGCCCATGGCCCCCGCTATGGCGCTGGTAGTCGTGTTGTCGGGACACAGGGGGTCGCCTCCAAACGAGTGGATGGCCGTGAGGACAAACTTGTCGTTGTACTCCTCGTCGTGAGCCAGGTCGTCGAGCGCTGCCAGCATGTAGGGGCAGTACTTACACCCCGTACCCGTGTGGTCGATCAGCATGATGCGGCGCTTGAAGTCGAAGAGTTCGGGATTGGGATCCTCCATGCGGGGAGGAATGGCGAAGTCTACCACCGAGATGGCGATGGCCTCCGACTGGTAAACCTTGTACTCGGCAAAGAAGCGGTAGTTACCCGACTTCTCGGTGCGGAATACGGGCAGGGTGTAACCCTCTACCTCCATCTCTCCCAGCCCGCTGGCAGGCTCGGTCGTGTCGGCGTTGTAGATCGTCACATCGTCGGCGTTGAGTACCTTACCATCCTTGCGCACGATGAGGGCAGCAAAACCCTTGCCGGCCTGGTAGATGGTGGACGAGGTGCTGATCGTAAGCCCCTCCTCGCCGGGACGCTCGCTTACATCGATGGCCGCCTCCTCGATAGCCGTGATGTTTACCACGGGCGACTTGAGCAGCTCCTCGCCATTGAGGTAGGTGATGTAGAAGGAGTAGTTGCCCGGGGTCTCGGTTGTGAAGGTCATCCCCGGCAGCGAGGTCTCCTCGTCGTTGTCGCCGTTGTAGAGGGTGTACTCCCCTTCGGCGAGCTCGCGGTTGCCATACTTGGCCGTGAGTACCACCTCGTCGGCGCCGTTGGCGTAGATAAGCGTCGTCGAAGCAGTGAGCGAGAGACGCTTCTCCTGCTCGACAGCCTCATCCGAACCAATACCATAAAGACACGAAGTCATCGTGACGGCCACGGTGGCCAGCATCAGCATATATTTCCAAATTTTCATGGTCAAAAGTCGGTTTAACGGTTAGAATGAGGTTACAATCGAGATGTTGGCACCCGTATAGGCCGGCGTGTAGCGGCATACACCGCCCGAGCAGAGGTAACCTGCGCGGTTGCGGCCGTAGCTGAGCTGTACGCGCGTACGCTTGTAGGTGTAGCTGAAACCGCCGTTGTAGTAGTAGACCTTCAGGGGGTTGCCCAGCTCATCCACGGGCTTCTCGTGTGCAGGCTCTGCATCGAGGTTGTACATATTCTGGAAGAAGATACTCCAATGGGGAGCGAAGTTGTACTCCAGAAGGCCGGCTACCCAATCGCCCTGGAACTCGTTGGTGAGCAGGTACTGTGCCTCGGCACGCAGCGAGTGCTTGCGGTTGATCTTGTAGGTAACATCCGCCACAAATACATTGGCCACATAGGTGCGGTGCTGATAACCCATCGAGGGGCTCCACTCCTGGTAGGAGTAGAGGAGCGCCGTCTTGAGCGACTTGTTCCACTGACGCTCCACATCGAAGTTCAGGTCGCGCCACAAGAGCTCGCGCTCACCCGACTTGCTCTGCTCCTTGTTCAGCGTGTAGAAGGTCGAGAAGTTGCCGTGGAAGTTCCAATAGCGACGACGATCCGTCTTGCTGCGGTAGGAGTAGTATACATCGATCTGTCCACCAATCTCGCCCTCCACATTGACGCGGTAGGGCTCCAGGTTGGCCAGCATGTAGGTGTATTGGCGGGTCAGGGCGGGCAGGTAGTTCAACACATTGGCCGTACCCTGTCCGTTGAGCGAGATCATCGTACCCATGTTGTCCAATACACGACCCTGGGCCGATACGCTGAAGGTCTTGTAGTTGTAGCCCAACTCCACCAGGCCGGCATAGCCCGAGCGGGCCTCGGCCATCGTGTAGGTCGATATATCCTTGCTCTTGTGCGCATACTCCGTGCGCAGCGAGAAGCCGGCAACATCCATGTTGAAGCGACCCGAGTAGAGGTTTACGCTGTTCTCTATCTTCTTCATGGCGGCCATCTCCGCCACATCCTCGTAGCGGTTTACATAGCTGCCCTCGAGGGTCATGTTCATACGCTCGGCACCGAAGATCTCCGAGAGCGATACCACGAGGTCGGCACCACCCACGCGCGAGCCGGCATAGCCGTCGTAGAGGCGCGGAGCACCATACATCGCCTTCACGGTGAAGTAGCGGCCCAGGTTGTAGCGCACCTGTGCACCCAGCAGCGAGCTGTTCATGCCCAGCTGGCGATCCTCAAACGAGCGATACACCAGACCGTTGCCGAATTGGTCGAAGATGCTACCCAGACGCACGCCGTAGCTCTCATCCTGCCACTCGGCATAGGCCGACGAGAGGAGGAACTGCAGACGACGGTCGTTGGGCGTGCCATCGGCGTTGTATTGGCCGATTTCGTAGCCCTGCAAGGCGGGCAGGAAGAAGTCGCCCTGTACGCCTACATTGAGGCGGTCCCAATTGTAGTTGAGCTTCAGGTAGCTGTTCGAGCCCCAGTGCTCGGTGGCGTCACCCAGCTGATTGTCGTCGAGGTAGTAGATGGAGTTGGTCTCGAAGCTACCACTCAGGTTGCCCCCCTTGCCATCCTTGCCCAACGAAATCTGAGCCGAAGCTGTGGCGGTGAAGCCGACAGCTAACAGTAGGAGTATAAGTCTCTTCATCTTTCTATAATAAAAGGTATAAAAACCGACCGAAGGGGGTTGCTCCTCTTCGGTCGGTTGATTGTGTCGGATTACTCGGCAATCAGACCGCGCTTACGCAGCATCTTGATACCATTCTCGTACATCTCCTCCTCGCTCTGAACCATCTTCACCTCGGCCTTCTTGACGGGCTTGATGTTGCGAATCGGGGTCATCGACTTGGGCATCTTGGCAGCCTCGAATGCGGGAGCCTGCGTGTCGAGCACGCGACGAGCTGCGGGAGCAGCCTCCTCGCCCTGCTCGGGCTCGGTCCAGCCGCGCGTCAGCACGATGTCGCTGTAGACCACATTGTAGGCAACCCAACCCTGCGAAGTGGAGTAGTAGGCGGCGTTGGGGTAGTACTTCTTGCCGTCGATTTCCATCGGCTTCACCGTGATGGTCTGCTTGTCGGCCGACACCTCCGTGGGGAAGTAGCCGTTCACGGCGCGCATGTCGTTGCCCTCACCCTCGATCAAATAGGGATAGGTGGCATCGGGGCCTACGGCAATCAGGTGATACTCGTAGCCGTTCCAGTTCGACATGGGGGCGAAGTAGGCGTAGTTGAAGGGAACGCCCACCGAGCCATCCTGCTGCAGCTCGAGGTACCACTTCGGACCGAAGTCCCAATAAGCGGTCTCGGTGTTGTAGCCGTTGTAGTCCTGCGAAATCATCAGGTCGTAGGGCGAGCTGTAGATCAGGTGGCTTACAACACCCTCCACGGGTACCTGGAAGTCGAAGCCCTGCATCAGGATGCGGTTCTGGTTGCGGGTCTTCTCGTTGAAGTGGTCGGCCCAACCGGTGTAGGTGTTCCACATATCGCGCCAGCCGGCATTGGCGTATACGGCCTTAAACTCCTGGGGAGCCTCGGCGGGGTAGGTAATCTCACCAATGGTCACCTTGCTCTTGATCTCCATATACTTGGTTTGCTCCGAATTGGCCGGTACATAGGCGATGGTTGCCGTGGCGGTCCAATCGCCGTTCAGCTCGGTGAAGAGCTCCGACTCCACGCGGGGAGCGGGATCCTCTACCTTCGAACGCACCACGCAGGTGGCGGCATCGCTCGGGGCATCCTCGAGGTTGTAACCCACTACGCCGAAGACATTGCTGGCATCCTCACGCGAGTAGAGTACCAAGCTGTAACCCTCGTCCGAATTGACAGCCTTTACATCGTCGGCCGAGAAGTAGGCACGGTTCTGCTTGGCGGTCTCGATGATGAGCGAGAGCTCGCTGCCGTAGCTACCCACACCCTGCGACCACTCGTTCTCGTAGTTGCAGGCGTAAGCTACCGATACGGCATTCTTGTTCAGACACTTCACATTGAAGGCAATCTCGTTGGCCGTGAGAGGCTGACCCGTGGTGGGGTTATTCTCCAGAGCGGTAACGACCATCTCGGGCTTCGGCTCCTTGGGCTCGGGCAGGAAGAACTTGTCGTGGAGGAATACCTGCTTCGAACCCTCCTTGTCGCAGTAGCCTACCAATACCAGGTGGTACTCGATATCGGGATCAATTACGGCAAACTCCTCTTTGAAGACAAACTCATAGGGGCCCTGGTAGGTGAAGGCATAGACAATCTGCGTGGCAGCCCACGAAGAGGTAAACCAGCGCAGGTTCTCCTCATCACCATCAAGGTAGTTGTCGATCAGCATGCGATACTCGTTCTCCGAGGTGACGAACATCGAGTAGTTGATGATCTCCTCGTCGGGGATAATCATGAACGAACCGCCATAGGGGAGCAGGTTGTCCTTATTGACGGTGAACTTGATGCTGCCGTCGGTAACCACTTCGGGCTCTTCGAGCTTGATCTGCTCCTTGTGGTAGAAGCCCGTCCAGAATCTGGCCTCATCGAGCGGACAGCCGGCCTCGAACCAGGTACCCCAATCGTAGAGGGGGAGGTAGTAGCCGTTGTCGTACTCCTCTTTGCCGGTCTGCGGGTGCGTACCCAGTCCGTACTGCTCGCGGATTTCGGGAGGAATCATGTCGGTGATGTTTCCGTAGCTGTACTCACCCGTGGCAAAAACAATCACCTCGCCGGGAACCAGTGGATCGTATAGCTCGCGGTACTCCTCTTTGCCCTCGTCATCGGTATCGACAGCCGGGTTGCCGTTCTCGTCGCTTACATACAGGTTCTTCGGCTCGTTGTCGAAGAAGAGCGTGCGGCTCTCCTTGACCACAAAGTCGGGGTAGGTCTTGTCGAAGGTGGCGATCATCATGGCAGCATCGGGGTCGCCACCCTTCATCCCCTTCAGCATGTTGTAGGAGGCCAAGTCGAGGAACATCCAGCGGAAGGCGTTTCCGGCCTCGACGGTCGACTCGGGCAGGTTGATCTGCACCTTTACGGCACGCTGCTTGACATCAAATACGCTTACAACGCCCTCGATTCCGGGGGTCGTAGCCTTCAGCTTGAGTACCGAGCAGTACTCGTCGCTCTTCGTGATACCCGTAAAGTAGATCTCGTAGGCGGTGTTCACCTGCAAGTCGGGAATCGTCATCGTGTAGGTGCCATCGGCGGGAACATTGGCTTTGTAGCCGTTCTTATTGATGTACGAGGCGTTGATCTCCGGGGTGTTGGAGCCCTGAGCAACGGACAGGAACATCACACTCTTCAATCCCGTGGTGGTTACCTCCGCGGTGATGTTGGAGGGCAAAATCTCCTTGAAGGAGATCTTCAGGTAGTTGTTGCTGGCGCTGTGGATATCCTGCGGCTCAACTACCGGGTCATCGCTGGTGCAGGCAGTGCAAAATCCTGCAAGAATGAGCGAGAAGATAAATAGAAGTTTTTTCATTTGGTAATTAATTAAAAAAGTTGATAATTTTTTATTAAATTTTACTAATTAAGTAACCCGCTGATTTTTTGCAGGTTGTTCGAATGTATTGTCCATTCGGGAGTGCAAGATACTCATTTTTGCGCAAATTGCCAACTTTTCACCCTCTTTTTTGGTTTTTTTATACCCTGTATCTCTTTGCGCGCGCGAGGGCTCTCTTTTTTTTGGTATTTTTTGGATGAATTATTGTAACTTAAAAAAAAAGTTGTATCTTTGTTCGTGGTTGGTTCTCCGTTTGTGTCGGTGTATGGGTGGCACGGCGGAAATCAGGCAAGTGAACTAATTTATTAACAACAAAAAAGAGGCCCTGAAAGCCTCTATACTCAAGTGATCCCAGGGGGATTCGAACCTCCATCGAAAGAACCGGAATCTTTTATTCTATCCATTGAACTATGGGACCGAGGGTGCAAAGATGTAAAAAAAAATCAATAAATGCAAAACGCAACGAATAATTCTTGGGAGCGCCTTGAGGCCGTGATTCGTTGGGCCGGCATGTCGGTCAACTTTTTTGCCCACCACATTGGGCTGCCCAGAGGTGAGACGCTCTATCAGATTCGCCGTGGTAACAACGGAATTTCGAAGCATGTGGCGCGACGCGTGGTTACCTGTTTCCCCGAGGTCAGCGAGCTGTGGCTGCTGACCGGCTCGGGCGAGATGTTCCTCAAGATGGAGGAGCGTATTCATACGCCGTTCTACCACTTGGATGTCGAGCAGGCGTTGCCCAAACTCGATGAGTTGCGCCCCGCCGAGAAGCTCTGTCTGCCGGCGGTGGCCGAGGCCGACCTGGCCCTCTACTACCACGGCGAGGCGATGAGCGCGCGCATCCCCACCGGCTCGATTCTCTTCCTCAAGGCCGAGGCCCCCGACAAGATTATTCCCGGGGGTACCTATGTGCTCAACTGCGGAGGCCGCTATATCTTCCGCACGGTGCGCACCTCGGGTGAGGAGAAGTGGCGTCTGATAGCAGCTACCCGCGGCCGCTTCGACGACATCGAGGTGGCACGCGATGAGGTGGTGCAGGCCTGGCGTCTGTGCGGCCACCTGGTGGTGGACAAGATTTGATATCCTCCCCTATGGGGGGTGACGAAGGGTAAAAAATAAAGATAGAAGCATGAAGATAAAGACGAAAGAGGCTGCATCGTTGTGGGTTGCGACACTTGCGGCTCTGCTCGTGGCCGTGGTGGCCATCGTGGCAGGATGGGTTTGGTGGCTCGTGGTGTGTGTGGCGTTGGGTGCCGGTGCCATTGTGGCATTGGTCGCGCTGTGGATCATGACCAAGTATGTGGCCTATAAGTTGCGCCCCATCTACTCGATTGTCCTCTCGCGGAAGGTGCACACCCACGAGATTCTCGAGGAGATGAAGGATAAGCATGTGGAGGATATCTCGGAGGAGCTCTCCGCATGGGCCGAGACCAACGACAAGGAGATCAACCGCCTGAAGGAGACCGAGAAGTTCCGCAAACAGTACCTGGGCAATGTGGCCCACGAGCTCAAGACCCCGATCTTCAATATCCAGGGCTACATCTCCACGCTGCTCGACGGCGGGTTGGAGGATGAGCTCATCAACCGTAAGTACCTTGAGCGTACGGAGAAGAGCATCGACCGCCTGATCAACATCGTAAACGACCTGGACACCATCTCGAAACTCGAGAGCGACATGACCCGCATGAAGCAGGAGAAGTTCGATATCGTGGCGATGGCCAAGGAGATTTGCGACCAGCTGGAGATGGAGGCCGAGAAGAAGCAGATCAAACTCGTGGTGAAGGGCGGCGAAAACCTCCCCTCGCCCTTCTGGGTGTTGGCCGATAAGCACTTCGTGGGCCAGGTGATGGTCAATCTGCTCATCAACTCGGTGCGCTACGGCAAGGAGGGCGGTATCACGAAGGTGAGTTTCCGTGACCTGATGGATCGCATCCTGATCGAGGTCGAGGACAACGGTGTCGGCATCGCCAAGGAGGATATCCCGCGTGTCTTCGAGCGCTTCTATCGTACCGACAAGGGCCGCTCGCGTGAGGAGGGTGGTACGGGTCTCGGCCTGGCCATCGTCAAGCACATCGTCGAGGCCCACGGTGAGCACATCAGCGTGCGCAGCGAGTTAGGGGTGGGCAGTACCTTCTCCTTCCCGCTCAAGAAGGTGCAGTTGCAGGATGTCAAGTAATAACTTCGCGTCGTAAACCATGAATCAGCTACTCTATATTGATTGGTCTTTCAATCCGATACTCTTCTCGTTGGGGGGATTGGAGATTCGCTACTACGGCCTGATGTGGGTCCTCACCATCCTGATTGGTGCCAAATTCTTCGAGCACTTTGTCAAGCGTGAGGGGCTCAACGAGTCGGTCTCCGAGTCCATATTTTGGTATGGCACGCTGGGCACGATTCTCGGTGCCCGCCTCGGCCATTGCCTCTTCTACGACCCCTCCTACTACCTGGCACACCCGCTGGAGATCATCACCGGCTTCCGCGACGGAGGTCTGGCGAGCCACGGTGCCGCCATCGGACTCCTTGTCGGCTTGTGGCTCTTTGCCCGCAAAAACAAACTGCCCTACATTTGGGGGTTGGATCGCATCATGATTGTGGTGGGCATCGGTGGCGCTCTGGTGCGCTTCGGTAACCTCTTCAACTCCGAGATTTTCGGTGGCCCGACCGAGCTGCCGTGGGGTTTCCGCTTCCTCCTCTCGCGTGAGTGGCAGCAGGAGTGTGCCCCCGCAGCCTGTCACCCGACCCAAATCTACGAGGCCCTCTGCTACCTGGCCACCTTCGGGGTGTTACTCTGGCTCTACTACAAGAAGAACTATGGCATCCGTCGTCCGGGTGTCATCTTTGGAGTGGGCCTCCTCGGGGTCTTCCTTACCCGCTTCCTGATCGAGTATGTCAAGTTGGAGCAGGGAGGAGCCGATACGGGCCTCTTCCTCAAGATGGGACAGCTGCTAAGTATCCCCTTCATCATCCTGGGTGTCGTCATGATTTGGTGGGCCTTCCGCCGGCCCGAGGCGCAGCCCGTCGCTGCCCCCGTGCACCCCACTACACCCACGCAACCCAAGCCCCGAGCCGAGCGAAGACGAGCAAGTAAAAAGAGATAGCCATGGCAACTTTGAACGAAGAGGTTGGCAAGTTGATTGCCTCTACGCTCCTCTCCGGTGAGGCCCTGACCCTCCCCGAGGTGGGAGCCTTGCAGGTGAAGCGTGTGGCGGCCCGCAAGGTGGGCCGCGGGATGGTTGTGCCCCCATGTCGCCGTGTGGAGTATACCTCCGAGGCGGTGGGGCTCTCGCTGGTCGAGATCATCGCCGACGCCGCCCATTGTAGCGAGGAGCAGGCACGCGACGCCTACAACCGTTGGCTCGCCAAGGCGCTGGTTGAGGGAACCCTCACCATCGAGGGGGTGGGCTCCCTCCGCGGTCGCCTCTTCACCCCCGAAGCCCCCTTCGAGAGGCGTCTCAATCCGCGTGGACACGCCCCCGTCAAGGTGCGTCGTGCAATGCCCTGGTGGAGCTGGACCCTCATCACCCTCTGTCTGATCTTTGCCCTCTTCGGAGCCCTTGCCCTTCTGATTAACCCCTTGGAGCTCTGGAAGCGCTGGAGTAGCCCCGAAAAGGAGCTTGTTGCGCTTGTCGAGACTCCTGCACCCGAGGTGATGGAGCCCGCTGCAGAGCCGCAGCCTGTCGCCGATACGGTCGTTACGACCCCGGCCCCGGTGCCACAACCTGCGCCACAATCTGCCCCCGAGGAGATTGTCCGCACCCGCTCCGGAATGAGCTATGTCGTCCTCGGCATCTACTCCACCGAGCAGAATGCCCGTCGTGCCGTCGAGATAGCCGTCAAGCAATATGCCATCACCTCGGCCGAGTGTCGCCTCTACTACTACGGCGACAAGTACCTCGTAGCCCTGGGCGAGACCGAGAAGCGTGCCGATGCGCAGCAGATTGCTGCCCGTTACCGCACTGATCGGGGGATAAAGGATGTGTGGGTTTACTCCAAACAATAATTTTTTTCGATTTTATGCGGCATATTTTGCACCTCCTTGTTTGTCCCGAATGGGAAATACATTTAGTATGTCCAAACTTCTGTCGGCACAAAATCTGCTCGCCTAAAATCAAAAAAATGGTGGGGTTTTATGCGGCATATTTTTCCTCTCCTTGTCTGCCGAAAATGGGCAGTACCACATAGGTAAGAGGGGAGGAGCAACGAGACCAAAAAATAGAAGGGTCGTTACGACCCCTGCTTGCCTAAAATCAAAAAAAAGTAAAGCTCTCCAAAGTCCCTATTTTCTGGGAGTTATGGGAGATATGGGAGCTATGGGAGTTATGCGAGTCGTGGGAGTCGTGGGAGCCGTGGGAGTCGTGGGAGACAAAGAAAATAATTTTGAATTCTAAATTCTAAATTTTGAATTTCGCAGCAACGCTTGGTCGGTGGATTGACCGGTGCCGTATCTGGCCGCTCTCGCGCATCTTTTCGCAGGAGCTCTTTCGCTATGCCGCTTGCGGAGGGGTCAACATGCTCCTCGACACGCTGCTCTACTTCCTGATCTACCACTACATCGTGGCCGAGCGCTTCATCGACCTCGGGGTGGTGGTCATCTCGCCCCACATCGCCTCGCTTGTGGTGGTCTTTCCCATCACCTTCTTCAACGGCTTTTGGCTCAATCGTCATGTTGCCTTTCGTGCCACAGCCTTCAGTTCGCGGCGTCAGCTTTGGCGCTACCTGCTTTCGGTGGGTGGCTCCATGCTGCTCAACTACATCTGCATGAAACTCTTTGTCGAGCATCTGCACCTTTGGGCTACCCCCTCGAAGATGCTCACCACCTGCATCAGTGCCCTCTACAGCTTCCTGGCGGCCAAATTCTACACATTTTCTCAAAGAAGCCCTCTAACAAGGTGATTTCTGCGTTTTATTCGCCCTCGAAATCCTCACATACGCCTAACTAAGTGGTAAAGGTTATTATAAAGGTATATTCTGAGGAGTTAACTATTTTTTAGTAGGGGTTTTAATTTTTGGAAAAGTTTTTCGCAGTATGCGTCGTGTGAGTAATGTCTATTCATTTCTCCATCCGCTGTTTCGCAAAATAGTCCAGAGGAAAAGCAGTCGTATACAACGGAGTATTTACCCTTAAATACTCGTGTGAAAAGGCTCTTGTTTCGATATCGTTCAAATAACTCGGGATGTTTTCTGCAATAATTGGAAAAAATCAGAGCTTCATCTTTTTTATTCGGGTATGGGCCTCTACTTTGGCTATTGTCAAATTTGCAGAATAGAAATACAACTTTATCTTGTGCGGGAATACAATCTTGCACAAGGCACAATCCTTTCAAATACCTCACTTGTTCTTCTTCAACTGCGGTCCAATTTTCGTCTAAAAATAAGAGCCAAACTCTTTTGTTGGGTAGGTTGCATAACTTTTCGAAGATGGGCAGTTGGGGCATTGTCTTCAAGCTCCATTTGTTGTCATGGCATATCGGCCCAGGGATGTCTAGAATTTGGCAGAAAACACCCTCTTTGGAGCTGATTTCAAAGGCATAGGTCCCACCAATTCCATTGCATGAACGGATGCGAGAAGTATTTGCAAATATCAACTTTCTCCATTTGTTGGATGACGGGCAGGGAGCCGTACCAAATCGACAACCGTTGATTTTATGCCCCCTAGAAATCCAAAAGTAAATCATCCGGGCAATAAATTCAGATTTGCCGAATCCGCTTGGGCCGAATGGAATTAGGATAGGCGCCTGGATGTTGTCGAGTATGGACATGCGCTCAAACTCGTTGAAATCACTATTGGTTTTTATATCCATAATGAGTAAGCTATTGGGTGTTCCTAGTCAATACCCGCATCAGATCATACATGCGGTCGCGAAGTTTGGCGGCACGAATGAAGTCGAGCTCCTTGGCTGCCTGCTCCATCTCGCGGCGCAGCTCCTCGATTTGGTGCTCCAGGGCGGTGGGGGAGACGGCGGCATAGCTCCCCTCCACATCGGCAGCCACGCGGGGCATCTGCGGGGGTGTACGCAGGTCGTAGCTGACCCCCTCCGACCCCTCGACGCGTGAGGCGATAAGTTGCTTCTGGCCCGTGCCGCTCTTTCGTGCCTGGCGCGGCACGAGGTGGTGTTCGAGGTTGTATTGCAGCTGGATATTGCGGCGTCGGTTGCTCTCGTCGATGGTGGCACGCATCGAGTCGGTGCAGGTGTCGGCATAGAGGAGCACGCGCCCCTCGGGGTGGCGGGCGGCGCGACCGGCAATCTGCGTCAGCGAGCGCACATTTCTCAGGAACCCCTCCTTGTCGGCATCGAGAATCGCCACGAGTGCCACCTCCGGCAGGTCTAATCCCTCGCGCAACAGGTTTACACCAATCAGCACATCGAACATCCCGGCACGCAGATCCTCCAAAATCTGAATACGCTCCAGCGTATCGACATCGGAGTGAATATAGCGGTTGCGAATCCCCACGCGGTCAAAGTACTTCGAGAGCTCCTCGGCCATGCGCTTGGTGATGGTGGTGACGAGCACCTTCTCGTCGCGCCGTGTGCAGCGCTCAATCTCCTCGATCAGGTTGTCGATCTGACCCTCGGTGGGGCGCACCTCCATCGGGGGGTCAATCAGCCCCGTGGGGCGGATGAGCTGCTCCACGACGACCCCCTCGCTCTTCATCAACTCGTAGTCGGCAGGGGTGGCGCTCACATAGATGGTGGGGCCCATCAACTGCTCGAACTCGGCGAAGGTGAGGGGGCGGTTGTCGCGTGCGGCGGGGAGGCGGAAGCCATACTCCACCAAGTTCTCCTTGCGGGCGCGGTCGCCACCGAACATGGCGTGGGTCTGGGGGAGGGTTACATGGCTCTCGTCCACCACAAGCAGATACTCTTCGGGGAAGTAGTCCAACAGGCAGAAGGGGCGTGAGCCCGCCTTTCTGCCGTCGAAGTAGCGCGAGTAGTTCTCGATGCCGGGGCAGTAACCCAGCTCCTTGATCATCTCCACATCGTACTCCACGCGCTGCTTGATGCGTTGTGCTTCGACCATGCGTCCCGCCTCTTCGAAGTGTTCGATCTGCTTTCCGAGGTCGAGGTAGATCTCCTGCACGGCGCGGTGGATGCGCTCCTTGGTCGTCACGAAGAGCGAAGTGGGGTAGAGGGTCAGCTCGTCGAGTGTGTGGAGGCGCTGTCCCGACTGCGGGTCGATGACATGAATCGCCTCGACCTCCTCGTCGAAGAGCATGACGCGGAAACATTGGTTGCCGAACTCGCCAAAGGCGGCCATGATATCAATCGTGTCGCCACTCACGCGGAAGGTGCCCGGCAGGAGCTCCCGCTCGGTGCGCGTGTAGAGTGCCTCGACCAGGCGGTAGAGCAGTTGTTTGTAATTGACTACCTCGCCCACGCGGATGTGGATGGCCGTGGCGTGAAAGTCCTCGGGGTTTCCGCATCCGTAGAGACACGAGACGCTCGACACGACAATCACATCACGCCGACCCGAAAGCAGGGTCGCCGTGGTGCTCAAACGCATCTTTTCAATCTCGGCATTGATCGAGAGATCCTTCTCGATGTAGGTATCGCTCGAGGGGAGGTAGGCCTCGGGTTGGTAGTAGTCGTAGTAGGAGACGAAGTACTCCACGGCATTCTCCGGAAAGAAGTTCTTGAACTCGCCATAGAGCTGTGCGGCCAGGGTCTTGTTGTGGCTCAACACGAGGGTGGGGCGGTTCAGATTTCGGATCACATTGGCCACCGTGAAGGTCTTTCCCGAACCGGTGATGCCGAGCAGCGTGTTGTGGCGCGAGCCCCCGACGATGGCACTCGTCAGCTGCTCGATCGCCTGCGGCTGGTCACCCGTGGGGGCAAACTCCGAAACCAACTTGAACTCCATGGTGACCCGTTATTGACTGATCTTTACCAACTGCTCGCGGTAGGCATTCAGAATGCGCGACTTTGAGATAAAGCCGCAGTAGTGGTCCTGCTTGTCCACGACGGGGAGCATCCAGGTGTGGTTCTCCTCGAAGCGGGGCAGGATGGAGCGAATCTGCTCGTGCATAAGGATTTTGTCCGGGGGCGGAATCATGTAGTTCAACACCGAATTGCCATACTTCTCGGGGATGAACATATCCTCGCGCACATCGTCGAGCTGCACGACGCCCAACAAGCGTCCCTCCTCGTCAAGTACGGGGAAGATGTTGCGACGGGCCGAGGCGATGATGTGTACGATGTCGCCCAGCGTCTGCGTCGTCTTCAGCGGCAGGAAGTCGGTCTCCATCAGCTCGTCGAGCTTGAGGAATACGAATACCGAGACATCCTTGTCGGTGGTGAGCAACTCGCCACGCATACGCAGCTGCTTGGTGTAGATCGAGTCGGGGTCGAAGTAGTAGCCCACGGCAAAGGAGATGCAGGCGGTAATCATCAGCGGGATGAAGAGTCCGTAGCCATTCGAGAGCTCGGCAATCAGGAAGATCGAGGTCATCGGGGCCTTCATCACACTCGCCATCACACCCGCCATGCCGACCAGCGTAAACGAGACGAGCGAGATGGGCTCCCAATGGAGCCACGGTACCAGCGTGGCGTTGTAGATCAGGGCGATGATGGCTCCCAGGAAGGCACCCACGAAGAGCGACGGGGCGAAGGTTCCACCCACACCACCGGCCGCATTGGTCGTGGCCATCGTAATCACCTTGATGAACATGGTGGCAATCACAAAGAGGATGACCACCCAATCGATGGTGCGGAAGCGGTAGAAGAGTGAGTTGTCGAACAGACTCTCGGCCTTGCCGTGCATCAGCGCCGTGAAGCCCTCGTAGCCCTCGCCATAGAGGGGCGGGAACATGAAGATGAGGATACCGAGCGCGATGCCGCCGATGGCCCAACGCTTGTATTGGCTCTCAATCCCCTTGAAGAAGTTGCCCACCTTCGAGTTTACCGAGGTGAAGTAGTAGGCCATCGCGCCACTCAATACGCCCAGCAGAATGAAGAGCGGGATGTGCTTCAACTCGAAGGCGTCGGCGGCGGTAAGCTGCACTGCCAGGATGGGGTCGAAGCCTCGGAATACAAAGGCGACCGTGGCGGCCGATACCGAGGAGATGAGCAGCGGAATAATCGAGCCGGCCGTCAAGTCGAGCATCAGAATCTCCAACACGAAGATGATACCCGTGATGGGGGCCTTGAAGATGGCCGAGAGGGCCGCACCTGCGCCACAGCAGAGCAGCAGGGTGGTCTGGCGGTAGTTCAGGCGCGTCATGCGGGCCACATTCGAGCCGATGGCGGCTCCGGTCAGCACGATGGGGGCCTCGGGTCCCACCGAACCACCAAAACCGATGGTCATGGCACCGCCCACAATCGAGGTCCAGCAGTTGTGGCGTGCAATTTTCGATTGGCGACTCGACATGGCGTAGAGCACACGGGTGACACCCTCCGAGATGTTATCCTTGACGATGTACTTCACAAAGAGGGTCGCCAGGATGATACCTATACCCGGGAAGATCAGGAAGAGGAAGTTGGCCTTATCGACCGGGAACCAATTGACCAACCCCTCCTTGATGCCGTGCAACAGCATCTCAAAGAGAATGGTGCCAAATCCTGCGGCCACACCCACGATGACGGCGAGTACCATCATCATCTGGCGTTCGCTCAAGCGCTTGGTCTGCTGCAGAAACCAACTATAAAACTCCTCCCCACCCAGAAATTCGATGGCGCGTTTGATTTTTTGTTTCAGTTCCAAAATAGAAAGGGTTACTTGTTCTTAAACATCTCGGCCTGACGAGAAATCAACTCCGAATCCTCAAAATAGTTGATACGCATGGCTCGGCGTACATCGTTCAAAGTGTGTGCCGCCTCCTTGCGAGCCGCCTCGCAACCACGCTCCAACATGGCATAGACCTCCTCCACGCGCTGCTCGTAGTAGCGACGACGCTCGCGCATCGGCTCCAGCAGCTCGTTCAGCACGGCGATAAGCAGGCGCTTCACCTTCACATCGCCCAGACCGCCACGGCGGTAGTGCTCCTTCAGGGCATCGAGGTTTTCATATTCGGGCAGGTACTTGGCGAAGTGGTCGGGCGTAGAGAAGGCGTCGAGGTAGGTGAACACCGTGTTGCCCTCCACTTGACCCGGATCCTCCACGCGCAGGTGGTTGGGGTCGGTGTACATCCCCATTACCTTCTTCTTCACCTCGTCGGCCGAGTCGGAGAGGTAGATGCAGTTGCCGAGCGACTTCGACATCTTGGCCTTGCCGTCGGTGCCCGGCAGACGCAGACAGGCGCTGTTGTCGGGCAGCAGAATCTCCGGCTCCACGAGCGTGGGGCCGTAGGTCGAGTTGAACTTGTGGACAATCTCGCGGGTCTGCTCCAGCATCGGCTCCTGGTCGGCACCCACCGGTACGGTCGTGGCGCGGAAGGCGGTGATGTCGGAGGCCTGGCTGATGGGGTAGGTGAAGAAGCCCACCGGGGTGCCCGGACGGCGCTGCGTGGGATCGACATCCTCCTCGTTCTCCTGCTCCGAGAAGCCGCGCAACTGAATCTCCGCCTTCACGGTCGGGTTGCGCTGCAGGCGCTGCACGGTAACCAGGTTCATGTAGTAGAAGGCCAACTCGCAGAGCTCGGGGACCTGCGACTGGATGAAGATGGTCGATTTCTCGGGGTCAAGACCGGCCGAGAGGTAGTCGAGAGCCACCTCGATGATGTTTTCGCGCACCTTGTCGGGATTGTCGGCATTGTCGGTCAGGGCCTGTGCGTCGGCAATCATGATGAAAATTTTGTCGAACTCGCCCGAGTTCTGCAGTACCACACGGCGCGACAGCGAGCCTACAAAGTGGCCCAGGTGTAACTTGCCGGTGGGACGGTCGCCCGTCAGAATCACTTTCGATTTTTTGTCCATATTGTCTGATGTTATTTGTTCGTTTTTCGGCCCGCTTTTTATAAAAAGCGAGGAAACCATTCTACAAAAGTAGAAAAAAGTGTGCGATTCGCCTAATGATGGGGTGAAAGTATAGTTTTTTTTTATAACTTTGCAAAAGTGTATTAAGCGAACAGGGGTCGAAATACCTGTGTGTCTGCAATATATTTCTATAATGTAAGACCAGGAAAATAGGAGTTAATTTGATATTAAATAGTATAAAAATATAGTTTTTTTGTCATGACGATTATTCAGTTGGAGTATCTTTTGGCGGTGGCCAATTGTGGTAGTTTTTCGTTGGCGGCCGAACACTGTTTTGTTACACAGCCGTCGCTCAGCATGCAGATCAAGGCGCTGGAGGAGGAGCTCGATGTGGTGCTGCTCGACCGTTCGAAGAAGCCGGTCATCCCCACCCAGGCCGGTGAGGTGGTGTTGGAGCGTGTGCGCGAGGCGCTCAAATCCTACCACCACATCAAGGAGTCGGTGGCCGAATTGAAGGGTGAGACGGCGGGCCGTATGCGTTTGGGAGTGATTCCCACGATTGCCCCCTACCTGCTCCATAAGTTCCTGCCCTCGTTTGTGCGCGACTACCCGAAGGTCGAGCTTGAGATTCACGAGATGAAGACCCCCGATATCGTGGAGGCGCTCAAGAAGGATAAGCTCGATGCGGCGATTGTGGCGGGCGGCACCTGCGGAGAGGGTATCTCGGAGCACGAACTCTTCAGCGACCGCTTCCACCTCTATGTCTCGCCCCAGAATCCCCTCTACGAGCGTACCAATGTGCGTATCGAGGATATCGACATGCAGGATCTGATTCTGTTGAGCAGCGGTAACTGCTTGCGCGATCAGGTGATTGAGCTCTGCCAGGCGCGTCGTGCCGTACCCACCCACTGCAACTTTGAGTCGGGTTCACTCGACACGCTGATGCGCATTGTCGATTGTACGCGCAGCGTGACGATTATCCCCGAGATGGCGGTGGAGTATGTCCCGAAGGATCGTCGCAGCCAGATCAAATCGTTGCAGAAGGGCACTACCTTCCGCAAGATTGCCGTGGCCGTGCGTCGTACCTATGTCAAGCAGGCCATCGTGGCGGCCCTGATGGATTCGATTATGTCGCACGCCAAGCCGTTTATTGTCTAAATGGTTGGGACGATTCCCTTTTAGGGAATGATTTTGAGATTTGGCGCAGAATCGTAAGGCAGTATCGAAAAATTTTCGTACCTTTGTCAAGTTATAAACAAACGAGGAAAAAGTTTTATTTTTATGGAGAAATTGATTGAGACCATCGTCTCGGCTATCGAGGATAAAAAGGGTAAGAATATTGTATCGCTTGATTTGAGTGGTTTTGACGGGGCCATCTGCTCCCACTTTGTGGTGTGCAATGCCGACTCGACCACCCAGGTGGCTGCCTTGGCCGACTCGGTCGAGGAGAAGGTGCACGAGGTGCTGGGCGAGTGGCCCTGGCGCGTGGAGGGCAAGCAGACGGGTCTGTGGGTTGCCATGGACTATGTCGATGTGGTGGTACACATCTTCCAGTCGGAGCTGCGCGACTTCTATAAGTTGGAGGAGCTTTGGGCCGATGCCCCGATGGTACGCTACGAATATGAGGAGTAAAGAGTATGGCACAACAACAAAACAACAGGCCCCCCAGGGGCCGCAATAACGGTCGCAATAACGGTCGTAACAATCCCTCGTTCCCTCGTCCCACGATGATGTGGCTGTGGGGAGCCTTGGCCCTTTTGATTATCGGCTCGTCGCTCTGGATGACCCCGCGTAACGAACCTCGCAAGAGCAATTGGAACGAGGTGGAGGAGTTGGTCGCCCGAGGCGATGTGGAGCGTATTGTGGTTCTCAATGGCGAGTTGGCCAAGGTCTCACTGCGCGACGAGGCCCTCGAGGAGCTGCGCAGCGACGAGGAGTATAAGACGCTGCCCGAGAGCGGCTATCAGCTCTACTTCAACATCGGCCCGGGGGATACCTTTGCCGAGAATCTGAAGGCTGCCGAGCAGGTGGCCGGCCGTGAGGTGATCTTGGAGTATGAGGTCGAAAAGGAGGGGTGGATGAGTATGCTCCTCTCCTTCCTGCCGTGGCTCATCTTCATCGGTATCTGGATCTTCTGGATGCGCTCGATGAATCGCGGTGGCGGTGGTGCCGGAGGCGGCATCATGAATGTCGGCAAGGCGCGTGCCCAGGTCTTCGACAAGGATAACCACAAGCGCGTTACCTTCAAGGATGTGGCCGGCTTGGAGGAGGCCAAGGTGGAGATTATGGAGATTGTCGATTTCTTGAAGAAGTCGGACAAGTACCGCGAGTTGGGTGCCAAAATCCCGAAGGGTGCTCTCCTGGTTGGTCCTCCGGGTACGGGTAAGACCCTGTTGGCCAAGGCGGTGGCCGGCGAGGCCAATGTCCCCTTCCTCTCGATTTCGGGCTCCGACTTTGTGGAGATGTTTGTGGGTGTGGGCGCTTCGCGTGTGCGCGACCTCTTCGAGCAGGCCAAGCAGAAGGCCCCCTGCATCCTCTTTATCGATGAGATTGACGCCATCGGCCGTGCCCGTGGCAAGAATGCCGGATTCTCCGGTAACGACGAGCGAGAGAATACGCTCAACCAGCTCCTCACGGAGATGGATGGCTTCCAAACCAATCAGGGTGTCATCGTATTGGCCGCCACGAACCGTGCCGACATCCTCGACAAGGCGCTGATGCGTGCCGGCCGTTTCGACCGTCAGATCGAGGTGGGGCTGCCCGACATCAAGGAGCGCGAGGAGATCTTCGCCGTACACCTGCGCCCCTTGAAGCTCGATCCGCAGCTCGACCGCTCGTTCCTGGCTCGTCAGACCCCGGGCTTCTCGGGTGCCGATATCGCCAATGTCTGCAACGAGGCGGCACTGATTGCCGCCCGTCATAATAAGCCCTTCGTTGCGAAGGAGGACTTCCTGGCCGCCGTGGACCGTATCATCGGAGGTCTGGAGCGTAAGAATAAGATCATCTCCGACGAGGAGAAGCGCACGATTGCCTACCACGAGGCGGGCCATGCCACCGTGTCGTGGTTGCTCAAGCACGCCTCGCCTCTGATTAAGGTAACCATCATCCCGCGCGGCAAGGCGTTGGGTGCCGCCTGGTACCTCCCCGAGGAGCGCCAGATTACCACCCGCGAGCAGCTGATGCACGAGATGGCCTCGACGCTCGGCGGTCGCGTCTCCGAGCAGCTCACCTTTGGGCGTATCTCGACCGGAGCGCTGAACGACCTGGAGCGCGTCACGAAGCAGGCCTATGCCATGGTCGCCTACTACGGCATGAGCGATGAGGTGGGCACCTTGAGCTACTACGACTCGACGGGGCAGAGTGATATGGGATTCACGAAGCCCTACTCCGAAGAGACGGCCCAAAAGATTGATCAGGAGGCCAAGCGCCTGATTCGTGAGGCCTACGAGATGGCAGAAGAGGTGCTGCGTACCCATGCCGAGGGGTTGAAGAGGCTAGCCGAACTGCTCCTCGAGAATGAGGTGGTCTTCACCGAGGATGTCGAGCGCATCTTCGGCAAGCGCGAGGGGGCACCAACCACGGAGCGTGCTGCCGAAACGGGGACCGAAACGGTGACCGAAACCCCCGAGACCCCCGAGACCCCCGAGACTCCCGAGCCCC
>JAZUQP010000011.1:0-3330 GCA_045605785.1 Alistipes sp.
CGAGTCTGTTGCATATCGGAAAGGTGATGATGGGCGGCCGTTCTCATCCCTAAAGGGATTCGTCAGCCGGGGGCGACTCGGCTAAGCATAGGCCATCCTCTTACATTTAGGCGACAAGCTAATGCTACGCATTACAAATAGGAAGAGGTACGAGTCGGCTCAAATAAATTCGACCAACTCGCACCTCTTCTTATTTGCCCTTCGGGCACCTTGCCGCCTAAATCTTTTCGGCCTTTTTTGCTCTCGGCTGCTGCGGCCGTTCGAGTCTGTTGCATATCGGAAAGGTGATGATGGGCGGCCATCAAGTCCCGAGTGCAAATCGGAAGGCATTGTTATATTCCTCTTATTTTCCCCCTCTAAGATAGAGGGGGTGCCCTTTAGGGCGGGGGCGTATGCTGTCGGCTTTGCCGACAAGGCAGAATGCTAAATTTCCCCAAAAAAATCCCACAATTCCCACAATTCCCATATCTCCCATAACTCACATAAGAAATTTTCCTCCCCGTTTCACGGGTATTAAAAAAGATACCCGTGCGACCGGTAAGAGGCACGGGGGGATGTAAGGGAGCAATCGAGGGGTAAGTAAGTCGATCACTTACTCGATTTTCGGCGGTTGCAATCGCGGCAGAGCATTTGGCAATTCTCGGCGACGGTTGTACCGCCCTCTTTCCAGGGTTTGATATGGTCGGCCTCCATCGCTTCTATTTCAAAGTGCTTCCCGCAATGGGCACAGATACCCTCTTGTCGTTCATAGGCCTCGCGCTTTTGTTTTTTATCAAACGCACGAAACGACAAATCGCGCAAATCACCACTCAACACATAGCGATAGATGCCCGACTTCTTCTGAATCTCGTCATCCTCCATCAGGTCGTGAATCTGCTTCTCAAGCCCATTCACATCGTAGATATTCTCGCCAAACTCGTCGAACATAGCGCCCCAATCAAGCCCCTTCATCTCCTTGCGGTAGTGAGGGAATGTAGAGCGCACCCAGGTAATAATTTGCATAAAGTAGGCCCACAACTTATTAGCATTGGGATCAAATTGATGGATGGCCATGTATTTGTCAATCGACATCTGACCTTCAATGTTATCGTGACGGGCAGCCCACTCCAAAATGGTTTCGAGATAGGCCTGCTCTACGGTATTGCCCTTCATATAGTCGCTACCAATCTTGTAGGCAGGGCAACCACTCTTCGAGAAGTGACGGCGTGCATCGGTAACAAAGGGCCCGACATAGACCGCGTTGCGCAACTCCTGGTCGAGGAGCTTTTCACCGGCGATGTTGATTACTCGAAACCAATCCAACTTCTCTTTGTCCGTTCCGCTGCAAAAATAGACGGTCAATTCGTAGTCGAGAAAGGCCTGTTTCTCGTCGTCGGTCAGCGTATTGAAGAATAGCACCCCACGCTCAAGATCCACGATATTGAAGTCGTGCGTATAGAACTCGCAAATCGAGAGGGTGCGCTGCTGCCCGTCAATCATCTCAAATGTACCGTCAGCTCCCTCCGACCAATACATGATGTTGAGAGGAAAACCTTTCATGATGGTTTCGATTACAGCACGCTTTTGCTGCTCATCATAGCGAAATTCGCGCTGATAGGGGGGCCTTACATCGAGTTTGCCGCCATAAGCACGAACTCCGCTATCGGGATCATTGCTATATCCCGCTATAAGGTCGCGTATCGGAATTGATTTCAGTTCGATTTTCATGGTTATTTCTTTTTACGAATTAAAATTCTAAAATATGGACATTTTCCACCCACAGATAAATCTTTATCATCATCCCCTTTCCTAAATTTGATAATTTCAAATTGTGCCGGATTATATTTATCCAAAAATGTAATAGGCACACCCATTACACCATTATAATCATAGGGAATATCAGATGTCTTATCAATATTTATCGCATCATAATTATCATATTTTGGATAGGATTCGGGGTTGTACGATTTATAGAGTATTATATTTTCATGGCGCTTTTTAATCTCAAGATTTGTAAACCAATGTACACCTGACACTCTGATCATACCCTCTCGATGATCGATTGCAGTTGCTTTATCTTCATATTTCGAAATGAAGTGTCCGGCTCCACCCTTAAATCCATATCCCAACCACAACCGATTGTTCTGAATCAAGGGGAAAATCTCCTTGTATGTAATAGCATTTTGATGTCCAATAATCAAGAACTTCTTATCATACTCGATAAGTTGTGCGACATACTCCCTAAAAAGCGAGAAGGGGGGATTGGTAACGACAATATCGGCCTGCTTCAGCAGTTCGATGCACTCGGCACTACGGAAATCGCCATCGCCTTTTAGCGGGTGGACGCCTATCTCATCGGCATTGGGAATATGGTCTCCGTTTTTATCCCCTTCATAGATAAGATATACTGCTTGTTCACTCTTATTGGCACTAAAGAGATCGATATTTTGATTTTTGTAGCAAGTGGTGATAAGCCGCTTCAACCCCAGAAACTCAAAGTTATAGGCAAAGTAGGTAAAAAAATTACTCACACGGGGGTCGTCGCAGTTGCACAAAACCGTCTTACCGCGAAAGTGGTCGCGGTAGTGCTTGAGTTCGTTGTTTATATCCTCGAGCTGCGTGTAAAATTCATCTTTCTTTGCCTCTTTGGCTCGGTTGAGATTCTTGTTTGCCATGATGGGTAGGATTAAGCAGCCAGCTCCTACCACCAGGAAAAAAGAAGGGCGCGAAACCGTTCGATTTTCGCTTATCCAATCCGAGGTTACGGCCAAGTACCCTACACACGATAAGCACGAACGGTTCACGCCCAATGAGCGTGAACCTCCGCCGCTTATTCCCGTGTGTACAAAAAATTGGCCGTATTTTGGATTGGGGAATAAGAGCTAAAAGCTCAGTTATATGTTAATCTGTTAACTCTCTGTTTTGTTCTTCTCGTTTATATGTTTTCCCAAAGTTACGAAAATTGTTGCGATTAACAAAATATATAGAGCTATTTTGAAGGGTGGCAAACAACAATTGGCAATCCCGGAGAGGCAGCGTGCTTAACTTGGCCCGTGCGATGCACGACCTTTGCATTGGCTGCCGGCCGCCTCTTTAAGAGGAAACCGAACTTCGATCTCTCAATTTTTATATTTGCACAGGGATTATGGGGTGCCGTAATAGAGAAAGACGATTCGGCTGTACTTATAGTACTATCCGAATCGTCTTTCAAGTAAGGTGCATCAGAAACCTGTGCAAATAAAAAAGAGAAGATCGAATTTTCATTCGGTCTTCTCTTAAAGAGGCGGCTACCTACTCTCCCACGGGAAAACCGCAGTACCATTGGCGTTAGTGAGCTTAACTTCTCTGTTC
>JAZUQP010000012.1:0-13054 GCA_045605785.1 Alistipes sp.
TAGGTTGCATACGCGTTACGCACCCGTGCGCCGGTCGCCGACAAATGTATTGCTACATCCTCGCTGCCCCTCGACTTGCATGTGTTAAGCCTGCCGCTAGCGTTCATCCTGAGCCAGGATCAAACTCTCCATTGTAAAAAAATTGAATTGTTAAATCTTTCGCTCAAATCTCAAAGGTATTGTTTTTGAAATCACTCTTTTTCAAGAGTGGAAAAACTTTGCTGCTCAAATATCTTCAAAGAACACTGTTCTATCTTTTGTTAGAACTTTCTCGTCTGCGAGGCCTTTCGACCTCTCAAGTTTTGACCGCTTATTTTCGAAGCGGAAAGTGGTGCAAAGGTAAGACCTTTTTTTCAAACCACCAAATCTTTTTGAAAGATTTTTCAAACTTTTTTCAGAACACTGCTTTCGTTTTTGAGGCGAAAGCGGGTGCAAAGGTAAATCAAGTTTTTCAAACTTCCAAATCTTTTTGAAACTTTTTCAAAACTTTTTTCAGAACACTGTCTTGAGGTCGTTTCCTCTCTCAAAGCGGATGCAAAGATAAGAGCATTTGAGGCAAACTTCCAAATAATTTTCAAACTTTTTTCACCCCAATTTCGACCCAAAAACCACACCCTACACAGAATCAATACTTTACATCTTAAAAAATTTTATAAAATAATATCCTGACCAGAGTGTCACCCCGAGGGGATTGCTACAGCCCGTGGACCATACCTATATTATATAATAAAGGGAGAGGGAAGGGGGCACAATTCAAAATTCAAAATTCAGAAATCAAAATGCAGGACACGAAAATCGCTTTTGCGGAAAGGCAGACGGTAGAATATGCCCCATTTCGCACAAAAAAGCCCGAGAGATACTCGGGCTCTAGGGAGAATAGCTGTAGTTGGGCTGCTCGGAAAGAGGGCATAATCCCATAGGAATAGGCTACTCATAGAACTCCTCAAAGTTCAGACCCATTCCCAGAGTGTAAGCGCTCTTTAGATCTTCCAGGTTACAACTTCGGGAATTTCGTAAGACGAATTGGGTAAATTGACTATTCAACTTGATGAAGATCGGATCCTCTTTATATTTGGCATAAATCTTGGAAATCAACGATTTGGCCTCTTGTAAGTCATTAGAAGAGATTTTCAAGTGCGATTTCTGACCGTAAAATTTCATCAATCCGGTCAGATAGGTATGAGTCGAATAGGCACGAGCCTGATACTCTTCGCGATTGGTTATGAGTTCAAACAACATCTTCTTTCCTTTTCCAAAGAGGCGTTTTGACTCCTCATCATCCTTCTCCTTGACAGCCTGCTGCACATAGTTTCGCCCGATGGCATTTTTTACCATGTATGAGTTGGGATTATAGACTTGTGCCTGATTGAAGTGAATCAAGGCCTTTTCGTAATCCCCGGTCTGCTGCTCGGCAATTCCCAACTGCAACCAATAGTTGTAGTTTTCATGATAGTAGTCACGAATCTCATAAAGCATCTTCTTGAGGCGCTCCGACCGAATATAAAGATTCTCACAGATGAGTTTTTCGCGCATCAGTATCGATTGAATCTCATTCCAATAGGAGAACGAGCTATTTTCGACCATGGGAGAGATTCCTATCAGCAACTCCTTTAGGGAGTCGATGCGCTCCTCTTCCGAGCTTCTCTTCAGGATAATATCTGCGATATAGTCATTCTTGATTTCAAGTTTCAGAGAAGTTGTCTCCTTGATAAGATTCTCCATTTTGTTCAAGATGGAATCCGTCTCTCGGTTATAGAGAGTCACAAAGAGCTCGCGAGGACAATAGGCCAACTGCATTTTTCTGAATAGGGCGAGCTTTATCAGCGCCCCTCGATAGTTGGCATCTTGGAAGATTTGGCCAACTTGTTTCGAAAAACGCGACTTAAAATCCCTGCCATGAGTGATGGCAAAGATTGCTTCTGCAACATTCCAAAAACTCCCCACATAACGAATCTGCTCCTTGTGGGTTGGGTAATCTCCTAAAATACTCCCCAAATAACCCTTGGCTCTGAGTTTATTGACAGTAGCTTCCGCAACCGAGGCGTCAGGGCGAACAGCAAGTTCATACTCGACATTGCACACATCCGAAAGGCTGTAACGGCGCTTATTATGCAGAAGCTTGCCCGAGGCAGACAACACGCACAACTTAACCCCATTTGGAAGGTTTTTGCACAGGTAGGCAATATGTTGATAGTTGTAGCTGGCATCATCAATTACTAAGGCATATTTTTCATAATCACTCTTTTCGATATATCGCAAGGGCAGTTTGGTATCAAAATTTTTGCCTTCATACAAAATAACCTCATAGCTGGCTTCCGACAACTCCATGGCCAATCGCTTTATCAATGTTGACTTACCCGAGCAACCTCCACCATACACCGTATAAACCAATGCATTGTTTTCGTCTGTTTCAAACGAAGACAAACTTTTCCTAAATGCGTCCAAGGCAGACGGAAGCAGAATATCCCAATCGTAAATGATATCGTGCCAACGGGGAGCTGCTCCCATATAGAAATTGGTATTGTAACCATTGGCCTCGGTTTCTACAGCGAGCTTGTTCTTGAGCGATTTAAGGCGCAGAAAACCATTGAACAGCAATCGGCTTTCGTCGGTATGATTCAAATCCTGTAGCACCTCTTCCAATAGAAGGGCAAACTCCTCGGCCGTTTGCTCAATGAGAATACCACCCTCTTTTAATACGCTGGTCCTGAAATTGTACGAAGGTTTCGGATTGACAAAGAACAGTGATCCTCTCCCCGATCTGGAGGAGGTAGAGCCATAGAGTTTTAAGTAATACTTGATATTGAAATCATCGAAATTGGAGCCTACAAAGATAAAGTCTTTAGTCTGAAATTCGATGGCAAGATTGGCAAATTTGTGATCTGTTCTATTCAGTACAGAGTCTATATACTCCTCCTCATCGAAGATAAATCCCTCTTTCGGATTGTTGACGCACCCATGGAGTTTGTAGAGCGTCAGCTCGCCCTCGCGGCTAATTTGAGGATTGTGCTTTTCGGTGTGAACCACAAGTGGGTGCGCGATACTCTTGCACGCCTGTTCAATCACATCGTCGATGTTGGTCGAATAGATGTTATGCCACGGATAGCGAACATAAGAGAGATGAAAATCGGCGGGTTTTACTCCTTGGAATATCGTTTGCAGATAGGCCGACAGCTCCTCTTTTTTGTCGCTATCATGCACAAGGGAGCACACCTTATACAACGGAGTATTGACAACCTCGTCATAATAGTCGTCATTCTCCGAAATCTTCAGAATATTGGAGATGATCATCTTTTTCAACGCGGCTCCCGAGGGTATTGGCAGGTTGTTTCTCTGCTTCGCCCCCAACGAAAATCCTGCCCCGACAAACAAATTCGGATTATTATGTTTAAGGCTGTGCTTTAACCTCTCCAGGTCCTTCATCTTCTCTGCATCGCTCATAATACAATCAACTTGCTGCGATTCCCCCATGCAGGAATCAAAATTTATTATTTCAGACAAATTCTTACTTCTATACGCCTTAAAGGCCCCTGTCGGATCTGACAAGTGGGTTCGTATTGATTTTGCAATCTGTTTACAACACCATAGAGCAAAATTAAAAAGAATTTCCGAAACGAACAACACAGCAAGGGGACCATGTCGAGAGAAAAGAGGCGATAAAGGGCAAAAATTTTGGTTTTCTCCCTCTTTTTGCTATCTTTGTCGTCGAAAACGGCTCGCTTCCGTTGGAATTGAGTGCTTTTTCATCATCTTTGTAAGATGATTCCCACAGGCCGCCAACCGGCGGTCGTAACAATCAACCGACTTAAACATACCTATTTAATAAGAAGTATGCAGGATTTGGAGACGCTGGAGAGTAAATCCCAGGCAGAATTACGAGAGATTGCCAAGGCTGTTGGCGTGAAGTACATCATGACCAAGAAGAAGAGCGATCTGATCAAGGAGATTGTGGAGATTACCACACAACAGACCGAGGAGAGTCCCGAGCAGGAGAACACCCCCACGGAGGAGCGTCCGCGCCGCGGTCGTCGTCCCCGATTGACGAAGATTGAGCCCCCTACCCCGCCCCAGGCCGCCGAAGAGGCGCCATCGGCAGAGACCGCAGCGGTCGTAAGCGAGAGGATCGAAGGCACGGATACCCCCACGGAGGAGGCCTCGACCTCGGAGGAGCACCCCCACAATCGTCACTCGCACCATAAGCGCCGTGAGGAGCCTACTCCCGAGGCGGTGGGCGAGGAGCGTATCGAAGAGGAGGCCGAGGAGGCTGTCAATGAAGAGGGGCTCCCCTCGCTCGACGAGGAGGTGATCACGAAGGATGACTTCGCCGGCGAGATCGAGGGCGAGGGCGTATTGGAGGTGATGGCAGACGGCTTCGGCTTCCTGCGCTCGGCCGACTACAACTACCTCAACTCGCCCGACGACATCTATGTGTCGCCCTCGCAGATCAAGCTCTTCGGCTTGAAGCCCGGCGATACGGTATCGGGCTCGATTCGTCCGCCGAAGGAGGGGGAGAAGTACTTCCCCCTGATACATGTGAACGAGATTAACGGCATGAAGCCCGAACATGTGCGTGACCGCGTACAGTTTGAGTACATGACCCCCCTGTTCCCGAGCGAGAAGTTCAACCTGACGGGTAACGGACACAACACCCTCACAAATCGTGTGGTAGACCTCTTCTCGCCCATCGGTAAGGGTCAGCGCGCACTGATTGTCGCCCAACCCAAGACGGGTAAGACAATGCTGATGCAGCAACTCGTGAATGCCATTGCCGACAACCATCCCGAGGCCTACATCATCGTGCTGCTCATCGACGAGCGTCCCGAGGAGGTAACCGAGATGGCCCGCAACGCCAAGGCCGAGGTGGTGGCCTCGACCTTCGACGAACAGGCTTCGCGCCATGTGAAGGTGGCCGAGATGGTGCTCGAAAAGGCGAAGCGTATGGTGGAGTGTGGCCACGATGTGGTCATCTTCCTCGACTCGATTACCCGTCTGGCCCGCGCCTACAACTCGGTGCAGCCCGCCTCGGGTAAGGTTCTCTCGGGAGGTGTCGATGCCAACGCCCTGCACAAGCCCAAGCGCTTCTTCGGCGCCGCCCGCAACACCGAGGAGAAGGGCTCGCTGACCATCATCGCTACGGCCCTGATCGACACCGGTTCGAAGATGGACGAGGTGATCTTCGAGGAGTTCAAGGGTACGGGTAACATGGAGTTGCAGCTTGACCGCAAGCTGGCCGACAAGCGCATCTACCCCGCCGTGAATGTCATCGCCTCGGGTACACGCCGCGAGGATCTGCTGCTCAAGCGCGAGGTGATGAACCGCACCTGGGTGTTGAGAAAGTACCTCTCGGAGATGACCACCACCGAGGTGATGGAGTTCCTGCAGAAGCAGATGAACCTCACCTCCACCAACGAGGAGTTCCTGGCTACGATGAACCAGTAAAACAGACCTATGTTGAGACGAATGATTATGGCGTTGCTTCTGCTCACGGGAGCAACGCCCCTTTTTGCCTGGGGCCCCAAGGGGCACGATGTGGTGGCTACGATTGCCGAGGCGCACCTTCGCCCCCGCGCGCGTCGTGCCATCGACCGAGCCCTTGAGGGGCAGTCGCTCCTCTATTGGGCCAACTGGATGGACAACGCAAGCCATAGCCCCGACTACGCCTACACCCTCACCTGGCACTACAAAAATCTGGACAAGGGGAAAACGCTCGAGAGCATGCCGCGCGAGGAGCGAGGCGACATCCTTACGGCCCTGGAGTGCCTGATCGAGGGGCTCACAAACGGAGAGCTCTCCCACGACGAAGAGGCCGTCTACCTGCGGATGTTGATTCACCTGGTGGGCGACCTGCACTGTCCGATGCACACGGGGCACCTCTCGGATTTGGGTGGCAACCGCGTGTCGCTCTACTTCTTTGGCGAGCGCACCAACTTGCACGCGCTTTGGGACTCGTCGCTGGTGGAGGCTGCCCACCGTTGGAGCCACACGGAGTGGCGTGAACAGCTCGACCGCCTCAATCGCCGCGAGGCGAAGGCTGCAACAGAAGGAGAAATCGACGAGTGGTTTATGGAGAGCCATCGCCTCTGCCAACGAATCTATGAGGAGCTGCCCGAGGGGAGCCGCGTAAGCTACGACGAGGTGGCCCGCTACGCCCCCGTCATCGAGGAACAACTCCTACGCGGAGGTCTGCGCCTGGCCCGCCTGCTGAACGAAATCTACCGCTGATTTTCGCCCCGAAAAACCACAAACCGCCACCCCTCACGGGTGGCGGTTTTCCCTTTTTACCTCTCGACTGTTCCAAAAGTCGCTCAATCGTACCATTAAGACAATAAACAGACGCAATCCTCGTATATTTGTCGCACAAAAGAGGATAAACATGGAAAGACCGTCTAACAAGCATAACGAGGAGAGCCACAACTTCGGCGCCCACTACCGCGGATGCCACATCTTCGAGATGGGGAGCATGCCGCGACAGGAGAACCCCACCATTCCCCAATTCCCCACCCGTATCAACAGCACGGTTGTGGCCATCTGCAAGCAGGGAGACGCCACGATTAATGTCAATATGAATCGCTATAAGGTTCACGACAACACCGTCTTCTTCAATGGCCCCAACAGCCTCATCCACATCGAGGAGATGAACGAAGAGAACCATGTGGAGGAGGGTGCCGTCATGGTCATCAACCCCGAGATGGGCAGCAAGCTCGATTTCGACATCAAGGAGCTGATGCCGCTCGCCTTGAAGATCAAGGATAATCATGTGGTCTCCATACCTCCGGAAGAGTGCGACATCCTCTTGCAAATTATCCGCAGCATCAGTCGCGAGATACAACGCCCCGAGTCAGAGCCCTTCTACCACGAGGTGCTGAAGAACTACATCGAGCTCTTCTTCTACAAATTGTGCAACATTGTGGGCAAGACCGTGCAGGCAAACACAAAATACGAGAAGTCTGTCAAGAATCGCAGCGAGGAGTACTTCCACCGCTTTGTTCAGCTCCTGAGTGAGAACTACAAGCGCGAGCGCACGCTCGGATTCTACGCCGACGAACTCTGCATCACGCCCAAGTACCTCACCACGCTGATCAAGAAGGTGAGCGGGCGTTCGGCCTCGGAGTGGATCGACAGCTATGTGGTACTCGAGGCGAAGAACCTGCTGCGCTACACCTCGATGAGTATCCAGGAGGTGGCCTACGAGCTTAACTTCCCCAACCAGAGCTTCTTTGGCAAGTACTTCAAGCACCAAACAGGCTACTCCCCCTCGGCCTACAAGATGCTCAAGTAGCAACCTTGAATATCCGAAGAGCGTTGGTGAAGATTGAAAAATTTTGACTACCTTTGCCTTTAGAAACCTGTAGTCTATGAATACCTTTCTTATTATTGTGGCTGTGGTGATGTCGCTGGTGGGTATCGCCGGTTGCATCCTTCCCGTATTGCCGGGTATCCTGCTCAACTATGCCGCCCTTTTGTGCGCCTTCTTTACAGAAGGGTCGGAGATTTCGACCACACAACTTATCGTCTGGGGAGCCTTGACGCTGCTGGCTGCCGTGGCCGACTACATCCTGCCGGCCTATACCACCAAACTCTTCGGGGGCTCGAAGGCGAGCAGCACAGGCGCCATGGTGGGACTCTTTGCCGGTATCCTCTTCACCCCCGTTGGGATGTTGATGGGCAGCTTCCTGGGCGCCGTCATCGGTGAGCTGATCCACGACAACAGCGACCCCACGAAGGCCATCAAGGCGGGCCTCGGCTCCTTTATCGCCTTTATCCTCGGCACAGGGCTGAAGCTGATTATCGCCATCTGGATGACCTGGATCGTAGTGAAGGATTTTATATTCTAATTCAAAATATAGAATTTAGAGTTCAAAATTAGCAAAAGCTGGCCCTCGGGTCAGCTTTTTACAATTTACAATTTACAATGTACAATTCACAATTATTACCTTTGACAATGGAAATGTGGATATTTAGAGAGTCAACCATATCTAATTGAATTTCTCTAAACTCCCTAAATTCACTAAATTCCCATAAATAGTTCGGTCGAAAGCCCCACAGATTTTTGATTTTAGAGGAGCAAATTTTGTGCTGACATGAAATTCCCCCGGAAGGGCTGTACTAAGCGTACTGCCCTTTCGGGGGAATGATTGAAGTGCAAAATTTGCCCTATAAAATCAAAAATTAATAGCGGTAGTGCTCCGCCTTATAAGGCCCCTCGACCGAAACACCGATGTAGTCGGCCTGCTCGGGGGTGAGGCGGGTGAGCTCAACACCGAGATTTTCGAGGTGGAGACGAGCCACCTCCTCATCGAGATGCTTGGGAAGGCGATAGACGCCCACCTCGAGCGACTTCTGCCAAAGCTCGAGCTGTGCAAGGCACTGGTTGGTAAAGGAGTTGGACATCACAAAGGAGGGGTGACCCGTGGCGCAACCGAGGTTTACAAGACGACCCTCGGCCAGAATGAAGATGGAGTGTCCATCGGCGAAGGTGTACTTATCGACCTGGGGCTTGATGGTGCTCTTCACGGCGTCGGAGGCGTCGAGACGGGCCATCTGAATCTCGTTGTCGAAGTGGCCGATGTTGCACACGATGGCCTGGTCGCGCATCTGCTGCATATGCTCCAGGGTGATGATGTCGCGGTTGCCCGTACAGGTTACATAGATGTTGCCCTCGGCCAGAGCGCTCTCCACGCTCTTCACCTCGAAGCCCTCCATGGCGGCCTGCAGTGCGCAGATGGGGTCAATCTCGGTGACGATGACGCGGGCGCCGTAGGAGCGCATCGAACGGGCGCAGCCCTTACCCACATCGCCATAGCCGCAGACAACGACCACCTTACCGGCAATCATCACATCGGTGGCACGCTTAATACCATCAGCCAGCGACTCGCGACAACCATAAAGGTTGTCGAACTTCGACTTGGTGCAGCTGTCGTTTACATTGATGGCGGGCACGAGCAGTTTGCCGGCCTCCTGCATCTGGTAGAGGCGGTGTACACCCGTCGTGGTCTCCTCGCTGACACCCTTCCACTCCTCGACCGTGCGGTGCCACTTGGTAGGATCCTCCTTGAGGAGTTTAGCGAGGGTATCGAGAATAACGGCCTCCTCGTGCGACGAGGGGGTAACATCGAGGGTCGAGGCGTCGTTCTCGGCATCGTAACCCTTGTGAATCAAAAGCGTGGCATCACCACCATCATCGACGATGAGGTTGGGGCCCTTGCCTCCGGGGAAGCTCAAGGCCATGGCCGTACACCACCAATACTCCTCGAGGCTCTCGCCCTTCCAGGCAAAGACGGGCACACCGGCCTTGGCGATGGCTGCGGCGGCGTGATCCTGGGTCGAGAAGATGTTGCAGGAGCACCAGCGCACCTCGGCACCCAGCTCCACCAGCGTCTCGATAAGGATGGCGGTCTGAATGGTCATGTGGAGCGAGCCCATCACGCGTACCCCCTTCAGGGGCTTCGAGGGGCCATACTTACGGCGCACGGCCATCAAACCGGGCATCTCGTGCTCCGAAACTTCGATCTCTTTTCTACCCCACTCGGCCAGCGACATGTCGGCCACCTTATAGGGCAAGTTCAAATCCAAAAACATAGTTTTCTATTCTCTTTATTATAATTCGTTTGCGGAAAATTCACTACAAATTCCTCATTTTTGTCGCACTCGGCGGATATCGTCGGCAATCTGTCGGCGCAAATCATCGAGACTCTCGAAGCGACGCTCGGCACGCAGGTATTCGAGGAGCGTCACGCGCATCTCTTCGCCATAGAGCGAGGCTCCGTGGTAGTCGAGCAGATGGCTCTCCAAGCGTCGCTTGCACCCTCCCACCGAGGGGTTTTGCCCCAGGTTGGCCACCGCCTCATAGCTCTCGCTGCGCCGAGGCAACTCGACACGGGCACGATAGACCCCGTCGGCTGCGTCGGGATCGGCCGCAAGTTCGATGTTGGCGGTCGGGAACCCCAACTCGCGCCCCAATTGGCGACCGGCAACCACAACCCCTTCGACCACCTTCATGGTTAGATCTGTTGGGTCAGTTTACGCACCAGCGAGAACTGCGAGAAGAACTCCTTGGCAAAGACACGCAGCACCGTATAGGCGGGGATGGCCAGCAGCATGCCGAGGATACCGGCCAGCGACCCGGCAAAGAGGATCACCAAGAAGACCTCGAGTGGATGGGCATTGACACGCTCGGAGTAGAGCGTCGGCTGGAGGATGAAGTCATCCATCCCCTTGATTACCATCAACGAGCCGGCGATGATGAGCACCGTATGGCCGATGGTCATCCCCTCGATGGGGTTGATCACGCCGAGGCAGACTGAAATCACACCTCCGATGACGGGACCGGCATAGGGGACCACATTCATCACGCCCATGATGAAGCCGATGAAGAGGGCATCCTGCAGCTGCATGCCGAAGGCGGTCATCACCAGCGTGATGGCAGTCATCAGCATAAGACTCTCGACGAGCAGACCACGGAAGTAACGCGAAAGGAGGTGGGTGATGGAGTCCATTGCATGATTTACATTCTCGGCATAGCGCTCGGGGAACATCGCCCTCACCATCGAGACGAAGAGGTCATCCTCCTTCATGAAGAAGAAGGTGATGAACGAGATGGAGAAGAAGGTGATGACGGCCGAGCCGATGAAGCTGACCACCGAAGAGAAGGCGGCATTGATCATCGAGGGATCCACCACCGACTGCAGAGCCGACACCAGGGCCTCCTTGAGCGAGAAGTCGCCCGAGGCGTAGGGCATAAAGCGCTGCAATCGCTCCTGGAGGTGGTAGATAGGCTCGCTCAACGCCCCTACCACGCTGCCGAAGTCGATGTGCGAGAGTTGCAGCACCTTGCTCGAAATCATCGGCACGAGCAGCAGGCAGCAGAGGGCAAAGACCACCCAAATGGTAATCAAGGCGATGGCTGCTGCAGGCCCGCGCGTGAGGTGTCGGCCCCGAATCGAGAGGGTCGTAAGGCGACGCACCAGCGGGCGGCAGATGACAGCCAGCACCGCCGAGACGAGGATATAGACCACAATCGACGAGAAGTACCACACCAGAAAGCAGATGGCGGCGGCGATGGCCACGCCAATCAGAAAGCGGAGAACAGCCTGCGGAGTTGTATTCATAGGGAGCGATTAGTTAGCGGCAGGGGTTTTGAGGCGGGCGATGGGGGTTTGTGAGCCCACTACGGGATCGCCAATCTCCACCAACAGCTCGCTATCCTTCGGAATCAACACATCAATACGCGAGCCAAACTTGATGAAGCCCGAGACGGAGTTCTGCTCCACATGGTTGCCCACCTTCATGTAGGAGACGATGCGACGGGCAATCAATCCTGCCACCTGACGGAAGAGGACATCGTGACCGTCGGAGGTACGCACCACGGTGGTCGTACGCTCGTTCTCGGTCGAGGATTTGGGGTGCCAGGCCACCAGGAAGCGGCCGGGGTGGTACTTGAAGTAGGTAACCTCACCCGCTACGGGGACCCAATTCATGTGGACATTGGTCACCGACATAAAGATGGAGATTTGCAGCATCTCGCGCTTGAGGTGCTCCTCCTCCATCACCACCTCGGTAACCACCACACGACCGTCGCAGGGCGAGAAGACCAGCTCACTGTCGTGAATCTTCACGCGACGCGGCTCACGGAAGAAGGCGACGATAAAGAACCAAAAGATGAGCAGCATGACGGCACTCACCGTAAGCAGCGCCGTATTCTCGTGGCGGTCAATCAGGTAGTAAACCAATAACCAGATGGCAAGGCACAACAGGCCCGAAGTCAGGATGATACGGTAACCCTCTTTATTGATTTTCATAGGTAGCAACTATTTTAGGATAACCAGATAGATAACAAGGTAAACACAGGCAAGGGGGGTGGCCAACAGCAGCGCATCGAAGCGGTCGAGCAGACCTCCGTGACCGGGAATCAGCGTTCCGGAGTCCTTCACGCCGGCCTTGCGCTTAAACTGCGACTCGATGAGGTCGCCCGCCACACCGGCCACGGCCGCCACCAGGGCCATGCCGCACCACATCAGCGGGTCGGAGTCGAGCAGACGGGCAGCCGCATAACCAAAGAGCACAGCTCCCACGAGGCCTCCGAAGAAGCCCTCCCACGACTTCTTGGGAGAGATCGAGGGGCACATCTTGTGGCGGCCGAGCGTGATGCCCACCAGATAGGCGAAGACATCATTAGCCCAGATGATGAAGATAAAGCAGAGCACGCTCCACGGCGACCAGGTGCGCGTGAGGAGCATGGGGATAAAGAGCAGCAGGGCCATAGGAAGGGCCACATAGAGGGGGCCCATCAGGGTGGCAGCTGCGCTTCGCAACGGATTCTCCTGTCCACACAAGAGGCCGGCGATAAGAATCAGGGCCGGCATGACGGGAACGAGGAAGATCATCGGCGTAAGTGCCTCAACCAGCACAATCGAGAGGTCGCCCCACACCCCGGCAATCACCACTCCGGTGGCGAAGACGGCCACGCCGAAGAGGATACCCATCCAGCGCAACGGAGCTGCCCCGTCGGCATCGGCCAGGCGGTAGAACTCCCACATCGCCCCCACAACCACCAGGAGCATCAGAGCAGCGAAGCTCCAGAAGGAGTAGAGCGTAGCCGCCAAGAGCAGGGCCAACATCACGGCACCGCTCAAGGTTCTTACAATCAGGTTCTTCAATTTATCGTTCATGGGTCGGTTAGTTTTCCATTTGGGGCTCCTCGGCAGGGGGCTCGGGGGCGGGGGAAGCCGGGACAGGGGCAGAGGCTTTTTTTCGCTCTGCTTCCGCCATAAACAGGTGCAGACCCAGCAAAAAGCTCTCGCTGAGGATATAGGAGATGGAAAGTACCTCAAACTCAACGCGGACCATCTGCTCGATCAGCCACACGATGATGTTGGCGAAGACTGCCAGCGCCAGAATGCAGGCGTATGCCAGGGAATCGATCTTATCCTGCCAGGTGTCCACATCGTCGATATGGCATACCTTCACGCCGGGGGTCATAATGGTAACCTTTGCCGGGTCCCGGCGGGGGGATACGGCCACCAGATCCAGATCCGGGTTCTGCCGGAGGGCGCAT
>JAZUQP010000013.1:0-21710 GCA_045605785.1 Alistipes sp.
TTTCTCACGGCGTTCCGCCGTGTTTACAAGTGCTGACCCACCCCCTAAATCCCCCGCCTCGGGCAGGGGACTTAGTCAGCCTAATGGCTGAAAAAGAGGTGATTTTACACCACGGTGTAAAATCGTATATAAGAGCCTAAATAAGAATAGGCCGATTCATGAAGAATCGGCCTATCTTGTTTCATGACGACACCACTAAAAGCGGTAGGCGCCCCCTACCGAGATGACTACGGGATTCTTGCGCGCACTATCGAAGACCGGCATCCACTTCACCTCGGCCGTCAGGTCCCAACTCTTTGCAATGCGGAAATCGGCACCTCCGCCCACATTCATCCCCACGGCCCACTTGTCGATGTCGCTCACCGTCACACCCACCACGGGATAGAGGTGCCAACGCTCGGCAATCGGAAAGAGGTAGTGGAGATCGACGGCAGCATCAATCGAGCTCCCCTCGTCGAAGAGGGCCATAATCGAGGGCTCCATGCGCAACCCCTCGGTGAGGTTGAAGCGGGCAAAGGCCCCCAGACCGATGATGGCTCTATCCCCCGTATTGGCATAGATATTCATCCGAGGGCCCAACGCCCACTGTCCGTTCTCCTCGGCCGCAAGAGGCCCCGCAAAGAGCGATAAAACGAAGAGCAAAAGAAAAGACTTTTTCATAGCAACATCTTTATTTGATTTTACCCCTCATCACTCACATATTTTGTGCCGAAAAAAAGAAAATTAAGAATTTAGTAGTTAGAATTCAAAATTGAGGCTGTCAGCAGAAGATGCTGACAGCCTTTTTTTTTGGGGGGGGTGAGATATGAGAGATAGCTGCAGATGTGGTGCACCGAAAAATCCCCGAATGGAACATACCTCAAGTATGCTCCATTCGGGGATATTTTCAGGATGAGCCGCAGGTGCGGCCTTATCGCTCAAAAATCACTATTTCTGATTCAGAGCTGCGTGAGCCGCTGCCAAGCGTGCGATGGGCACACGGTAGGGCGAGCAACTTACATAGTTCAGACCGGCATAGTGGCAGAACTCTACCGACGAGGGCTCACCACCGTGCTCACCGCAGATACCGCACTTCAGGTCGAGGCGCGTGCCACGGCCCTTCAATACAGCCTCGCGTACGAGCTGACCTACGCCGTTGCGGTCGAGTACCTGGAACGGGTCGGCCTTCAGGATACCCTTGTCGAGGTATACGGGCAGGAACTTGGCGATATCATCGCGCGAGAAGCCCAGCGTCATCTGCGTCAGGTCGTTGGTACCGAACGAGAAGAACTCGGCAACCTCGGCAATCTGGTTAGCCGTCACAGCGGCACGAGGAACCTCGATCATGGTACCTACCAGGTAGTCGATGCGGTCGTTGCGCTCGGCAAATACCTCGTTGGCTACGCGGTCGATGATGTTCTTCTGGTAGCGGAGCTCCTTGTGGTTACCTACCAGCGGCACCATGATCTCCACCTTCACCTCCATACCCGTGGACTTCACATTCATGGCAGCCTCGATGATGGCACGAGCCTGCATCTCGGTAATCTCGGGATAGGTGTTACCCAGACGGCAACCACGGTGACCCAGCATCGGGTTCACCTCGTGCAGGTACTCTACCTTGGCAGCTACGCTCTCATAGCTGATGCCCAGGGCCTCAGCCATCTCGCGCTGCTCCTTCTCGGTGTTGGGAGCGAACTCGTGCAAGGGGGGATCGAGCAGACGAACGATCACGGGATAGCCCTTCATCGCCTTGAACAGACCCTCGAAGTCACCACGCTGCATGGGGAGCAGCTTGGCCAGAGCCACGCGACGACCATCCTCGTCATCGGCCAGAATCATCTCGCGAACAGCCTTGATACGCTCGCCCTCGAAGAACATGTGCTCCGTACGGCAGAGACCGATACCCTCGGCACCGAAGGCGAAGGCCTGGGCAGCATCACGAGGCGTGTCGGCGTTGGCGCGTACCTTCATCGTGGCATACTTGCCGGCCAACTCCATCAGCTGACCGAAGTCACCGCTCAAGTCGGCATCCTGCGTGGCTACCTGACCCAGGTAAACCTCACCGGTCGAACCGTTCAGCGAAATCCAGTCACCCTCCTTGATGGTGTAACCGTTTACATGGATCGTGCGAGCCTTGTAGTCGATATTGAGCTCACCGGCACCCGATACGCAGCACTTACCCATACCACGAGCCACAACGGCAGCGTGCGAGGTCATACCACCACGGGCGGTGAGGATACCGGCAGCATCCAACATACCCTTCAGATCCTCGGGCGAGGTCTCGATACGCACCAGGATGGCCTTCTTGCCGGTCTCGTGGAGTACCTTCTCGGCATCCTCGGCGAAGAATACTACGGGACCCGTAGCAGCACCCGGCGAAGCGGGCAGACCCTTCACAACAACCTTGGCCGTCTTGATGGCGGTCTTGTCGAATACGGGGTGGAGCAGCTCGTCCAACTTGGCGGGCTCACAACGCAGCACGGCGGTCTTCTCGTTGATCAGACCCTCGCGCAGCATATCCATGGCAATCTTCACCATCGCAGCACCGGTACGCTTACCGTTGCGGCACTGGAGCATCCAGAGCTTACCATCCTGGATGGTGAACTCGATATCCTGCATGTCGGTGAAGTACTGCTCCAGGTGGTGCTGAATCTCGTTGAGCTCGGCATATACCGTAGGCATCACCTCCTCGAGCGAGGGGTACTTCGAAGCACGCTCCTCCTCGGTGATGTTCTGGGCCTTGGCCCAACGGCGCGAACCCTCGATGGTGATCTGCTGGGGCGTACGGATACCGGCCACCACATCCTCACCCTGGGCATTGACCAGGTACTCACCATTGAAGATATTCTCACCCGTGGCGGCGTCACGCGAGAAGGCAACACCGGTAGCCGAGTTCTCACCCATGTTACCGAATACCATCGCCTGAACCGATACGGCGGTACCCCACTCTGCGGGGATGTTGTTGAGCTTACGATAGAGGATGGCGCGCTCGTTCATCCACGAACCGAACACGGCGCATACGGCACCCCACAGCTGCTCCCAGGGGCATACGGGGAAGTCCTTGCCGGTCTGCTCCTTCACGGCAGCCTTGAACTTCGTAACCAGCTCCTTCAGATCCTCAACCGTCAAGTCGGTATCCATCTTCACGCCGCGCTTCTCCTTCTGCTCCTCGATGATCACCTCGAAGGGATCCTGATCCTCCTTCGATACGGGCTTCATGCCGAGCACCACATCGCCGTACATCTGTACGAAACGACGGTAGGAGTCCCAAGCAAAACGGGGGTTACCCGAGAGCTTCGATACGGCCTCAACAGCCTCGTCGTTCATACCCAGGTTCAGAATGGTATCCATCATACCGGGCATCGAAGCGCGGGCACCCGAGCGTACCGAAACCAACAGAGGAAGCTCCTTGTCGCCGAACTTGCGGCCCGTGAGCTTCTCGATATTCAGAATTGCTCGCTCCACCTCGGGCTTGAGCATCTCGATAACGGCCTCCTTGCCCTGCTTGTAGTACTCCGAGCAAACCTCGGTCGTGATCGTGAAACCGGGAGGAACGGGAATACCGATGAGGTTCATCTCGGCCAAGTTGGCACCCTTACCACCCAGCAGTTCTCGCATTTTACCATTACCCTCGGCCTCTTTGTTACCGAAGGTATAGACGCGTTTTACATCTGCCATAGTTTTTCTATTTAATAAATTAGATTTGAGTTTGTTACATCTTTCTGCGGATCGCATTCGCATACTATCCGCCCATAAGGATTACGAAAGTACTGATTTTTTTCTAATCTTCCAAATTATTGGCCCGTAAATAGACAAAAACGGGTAAACTTCGGCTGTATCCTCCCATATAGCGCTCACCCCGATAGAGGGGCCGGGGTTCGCCTCGCACCTCGTCGAAGAGCTCGCGGCGGGCATAGACATCGGCACGAATCGGCTGCCATGCCCGACCGCAGAGGATGCGGTGTTGCATGGCCCATCCTCCCTTGTGGCGCAGCGTACCGCGCCCACGGCGCTCCACCTCGGCAAGGGGATCGACAAGAGTGCTTTGGGGCAACGGTTGTGCACGCCCCATCACCAGCAGGTGGTCGATATCCCCCTCTGCCGCAATACGGGCCACCTCGTCAGCCAGAAAGCGGTCGTCAAAGAGCAGCAAAATCACCACGGCCTCCCCGTCGAGTTCGCCATGCACACACATCCATCCGTAGCCCTCCTCCACCTTTTTGGGGAAGAGGCGGTCGGCCTGATAGAGCAGAGCCAAGTCGCAGCCGTCGAAGCGATTGGAGGTGCGGTGCAGCACGGTATAGTACATCTCACTACGAGCTGCCAGGTCGAGGGCCACCGCCTCGTTCTCCACCCCGAAGAGCCCCACCACGGGCATCGCCATCGAGTCGAGCAGCGCACCATAGCGCTCCACGGCCGAACGGTAGCGCTCGCCACTCCATCCGAGACGGCCTCCCTCCTGATACTCCTCGTCTTGGTGATAGGGCGAAGGGAGGGTGTCGTAGAGGGGGCCCAACTCATAAAAGGCGACACCGATGGGCCTTTGCGCCTGCACATTCCATGCCGAGAGCAAGAGCCATGCGAGCCACCCTGCGATTTTTATTCCATCCAATTTCATCATCTCGATTTGGATTTTCAGAAAAAAGATACGACCTTTGTTACAAAGATACAAAAATTAGAGTTATGAAGACCGCTTTGAGCCAAATTATCGTAGCAATCGTGCTTCTCCTTACGAGCACCGCGCCCCTCTGCGCACAAGAGTTTGACTCCTATTTCAGCGACAACACGCTGCGCATCGACTACACCTTTATGGGCAATGCCTCCACGCAGATGGCCGCCCTCAAGGAGCTGAAGAGCTACCCGCAGTGGGCCGGCCGTCGCCACCACCTGGGCGAGGTGCCCCTCAAGGGCAACGGCACGCTGACGCTCAAGGATGCCGCAAGCGGAGAGGTTATCTACCGCACCTCCTTCTCCTCGCTCTTCCAGGAGTGGATTACCACCCCCGAGGCCGAAGTGCTGACGCGCAGCTTCGAGTTCACGATTCTGGCCCCGCGCCCCCTGCACAAGGCGGTAGCCGAACTGGTGTTGCGTGGCAATCAGGGCGAGGAGCAGTGCCGTCTGGTACACACCATCGACCCTTCGGATGTGCTGATTCACGACCTCTCGCAGGTGGCTCCCATTGAGCACCACTACCTGCACCGTGGCGGCGACCCCGCGAAGTGTATCGATGTGGCCATCGTAGCCGAGGGCTACACGGCCGAAGAGATGGAGCTCTTCCTGGAGGATGCCCGCATCGCAGCCGAGGAGATTCTGCGCTATGCCCCCTTCAACCGCTACCGCGACCGCTTCAACTTCGTGGCGGTGGCTGCCCCCTCGAAGGATAGCAATGTGAGCGTACCGCAGGAGGGCGCCTGGCGCGAGACGGCCGTAGGCTCCAACTTCATGACCTTCTACATGCCCCGCTACCTGACCACAAACAGCATCTACCGCCTCTACGACACGGTGGTGAACATCCCCTGCGAACACCTGGTCGTATTGGCCAACACCGACACCTATGGTGGTGGCGGCATCTACAACTCCTACACCCTCACCACGGCACACCACCCCCACTTCAAGCCCGTCGTGGTGCACGAGTTCGGCCACTCGTTCGGTGGTCTGGGCGACGAGTACTTCTACGAGCAGCAGGATATGGTCGATGAGACCCACTCGCTCAACCACGAGCCCTGGGAGCCCAACATCACTACGCTGGTGGACTTCTCGTCGAAGTGGGAGGATATGATTCCCGAGGAGGTGGAGCGCCCCACCCTTCCGACCGAAGAGCGCAAGGCCGACTACACGGTGGGACTCTACGAAGGGGGTGGCTACCGCACCAAAGGGGTCTATCGCCCCGCCGTGGTGTGCCGCATGCGCGACAACCAGGCCGACCGCTTCTGTCCGGTCTGTGAGCGGGCATTGGAGAGGGTTATTCTCCACCAAATCGGAGAGTAGCCCCTCAAAAATTGAACTGAAGAGCTCTTCCCTCTAAACAAAAAGAGGGAGAAAAGTCTCAAACAGACTGAATCGGCAAACACAAACCAACTAAAGAGAATAAAGATGATGAAGAGAGTTTTTGGGGGAGTCTTCTCCCTGTTGGCAACAACCCTTCTCCTTACGGGTTGTACGAACGAGCCCGCCCCTCCCGCGACAGGCGGCCCCGAGCAGGACGAGGCGCTGAAGTTGGAGATTTTGGAGACGGGCTACACCTCGGTGAAGTTCCGCGTAACGCCCCTCAACGAAGAGATGACCTACATAGCCATGATTGTTCCGAAGGAGATGTTCGACGGATTTGAGAGCGACATTGCCTACATTCAAGATGACCTGGCATGGTTTGAGACACAAGCCATTCGTGAGGAGATTACGCTCGAAGAGTTCCTCGAGCGAGAGTTGAATCAAGGCGTCTTGGAGGCTACACAAGAGGGGCTCGATCCGGACATGGAGTACTACCTCTATGCCTATGGCCTCACCTCCGAGGGGTTGGTGCTGACCGATCTCCACAGATTGCTCTTCTCGACGCTTACCGTCGAGCAGGTAACCATCAACTTCGAAATCGAGGCCCTCAACATCGGCCACACATCGGCCGACATCCGAGTAACCCCCGACTCTTCGACGGCCAAATACTTTGTCAATGTCTTCAGCGAGGCCGATTTTGAATCCTGGGGCGAAGGAGACGAGGGTGTCGTTGAGCACCTGAACGCCCTGCGCAACTACTACCTCGGATTGGGTGCCTCCATCGAACAGATTGTCGGAAATCTCGCCTTTATCGGCACACGCACGCTCCCCGTTGACAACCTGCGCGCCGGAACCAAATACTACGCCTATGCCATCGGCGTGGATGACGCTTTCTTTGCCAACAGCAAAGCGCAGTTCTTCGAGTTTGAGACTTTGCATGTCGAATCGGTGGATATGACCTTCGATGTCGCCTTCAAGGAGATCGGGTACGACTCGGTGAGCGCCATCATCACCCCCACAGATAGCTCGGCCCCCTACATCTGTTCGGTACAACAGGCCGATGCCACCTCGTGGTTTGAGGACGATGCCGACTTTATGGAGGCGTTGATTAGCGACCTGGAGAATTGGTATGGCGGAGTGGAGAGTGCGTTGCGCACGGGAGAGTACGAGCTCTCTCTTCGCGGACTGAATCCGCTCTCCGATTACATTGTCGTATGTTTTGGCTACAACGAGGCGCCGACAACTCCTCTCTACACCTTTGAGTTCCGCACCGGCGAAGCCAACGGAAATCCCGAAGAGCTCGTCGTATCATTCGACTTCGAAGAGATAACGCACAACTCGGTGATTGCCTCCTTTACCCCCTCGGTTGGAGCATGGTACTTCGCCTCCTACATCGAAAAGGCACAATTCGAAGAGCTGATTAGCGAGCAGGGCTCGGAGCAGGCCGCTTTGGTCAACTTAGCCAACGACGAGATCGACTTTGGTGCCGAATTTTTCGGATGCTCGCGCAGCGAATATCTCTACGACATAAGCGGATACCTCGGTAAGCAGCGTGTACGATTCACGCAATTGAGTCCCGCAACCGAGTACATCGCCTACGCCATAGCTGTCGATATTACGACCGGAGAGTTGGCCGCACAACACGGCTCAATAAGCACTCCGTTTACCACTTTGGAGAAAATCTACAGCGGTGCTCTGGTCGATTTCGAGTTCGGAGACTATTACGACGGCTCCGAATTGGCCAAGCTCGACCCCGCCAAATTCCTCAACTGCAGCGGCTATGTGGTCGTTCCCTATCAGGTAACCCACAACAGCGAGGCCGCGGAGTGGTATACGGGGTTCTATTCGGGCGACTACACCGAATGGGGGTGCAACGACGACGATATCTATGACACTCTGATAACTTACGGATACGAATACGACTCGTCACAAGTTTCGCGCAACAGCGACGGAGGTGTTGCCATTCTGGGCTACGACACCGCCTTCTCGTTCCTCGGCATCGCTCACGACTCCGACGGCAATTACGGACATGGCACGCTGGAGGTCGTATGTTTCTCGAAAGAGGGCGTCTCGCCGGCCGAAGAGTTCATCAGTCAGCTCAACGAGCCGAAGTCTTCCGCAGCCGGCCATAGACCCGCACGCCGACACAAAGTGGCAGAGCGTGTGGAGCAGCCCGGGATGAAGTGCCCCTGCCCGCCTCGCTCCTTGTCGGACAGAGAGGTTCAAGCAGCAGAGCCGGAAGCCCGCAAGCAGATTTTGCCGTCAAGAATCATCTGCCATTAGAGGCAAGCTACTCACACACAACAAAAAAGACCGCCTTGTTGCGGTCTTTTTTGTTATATGCGATCCAATATCCGTCTTACGGCCGGCAACCTCAACACAGGCAACAAAGCCCACGCCGGCAGGAGCCGACAGATCACGGCTTCGAGCTTGGTCAAGAGGCCCGGCAGGCAGCGTCGGCGCCCACTAAAGAGAGCCTTCAGGGCCTTGGCGGCGACCTCGTCGGCCGAGAGCATCACGCCCCACCAACGCAAGCGGCGACGCTGCTTCTCGGGCAAATCATAGAGGGGCGTATCGACCGCCGAGGGGAAAAGGGTCGTTACCCGCACGCCGTGCTCGCGCATCTCATACCACAACGACTGTCCGAAGCTCTTGAGGTAGGCCTTCGAGGCCGCATAGTGCGAGATGGTGGGATAGGGGGTCCAGGCCGTAATCGAGGAGGTGAGGAGGATATAGCCCCTGCCACGCGCAGCCATATCGGCCCCATAGAGGCGGCAGAGGTGGGTTGGAGTCGTGCAGTGGAGTGCTATCAACTTATCTATCCGCTCTTCGGGCGTATGGGCCAACAGGGAGAATTGCAACATGCCAGCATTGCTGGCCAGAAGTTCGATCTCCACGCCGAGTTCACGGGTATAGGCATAGAGCCGCCCGGCAGCATCGGGCAGTGTAAGATCGAGGCAAAGGGGCTCGATTTTTATGCCGTAACGATTCTGCAGCGAGGTGGAGAGCTCTTCATTCTCGTGCTCACTGATGCTTACCACTACCAACGACCACCCACGGGCCGCCAACCCCTCACAAAGGGCCTTGCCGATACCCGAAGAGCCCCCCGTAACCAATGCCCAGTGCTCCATCTGTCACTCGTCTGAAGTTAAGCAATAAGCAGGTAGAGGGCTGCGCCCACGAAGTAACCCAGCAGCACCAGCCCCGAGATACGCTTGAAGTAGTAGCCAAACGATATCTTCTCCAGACCCATCACCGTCACACCGGCAGCCGAGCCGATAATCAGGATGCTGCCACCCGTCACGGCGCAGTAGGCCAAAAAGGTCCAGAAGGAGCTGTTGCAGGCGAACTCGCCCACCGCCTCGACAGGATACATACCCATCGTGGCCGAGACCAGAGCGACATTATCCAGGAACGAGGAGCAGACACCCAACACCAGCGCAATGAGGTTTACCTCGGAGAAGGTCTTATTGAGAAGGTCGGCCAAAATCGAGAGCAGACCCGTGGCATTGAGGGCATTGACCGACATCAGGATACCGAGGAAGAAGAAGATGGTCGAGATATCGACACGCGCAAATACGCGGTGTACACGCAGCTCCTGCAACTCGGCATCCTCGCTCTCGGCGTAGCGGCGGTCGGTCATCACCCACAGCACCACCAGGCCGAGCAGCACACCCATGAAGGGGGGCAGCTCAATGAGGCTCTGCAACACCGGAACCAACGCCAACGAGCTGAGGCCCACGATGAGAACCCGCTTACGGAACTTGGGCTCGACCTTGCTCGACGAGGCGGCCTCCTCGGTGGCGAGGGGCTCCACCACCCCACCCTTCGGGAGCATGAGGGTTACACCCGTAAGGGGAACCAACAGCATTGCCACGGCGGGCAGGAAGAGGGTCGCCATCTGGTGCGTTACCGTAAGGTTGCCACCCGTCCAGAGCAGCAGCGTCGTCACATCTCCGATGGGCGACCACGAGCCGCCGGCATTGGCCGCAACGATAATCATCGAGGAGAACAAGAGGCGCGTCGTACGCTCGGGAATCAGCTTGCGCGCGATGGCAACCATCACAATCACGGTGGCAAGGTTACCCAGCACCACCGAGAGGAAGAAGGTCGTAAACGACAAGATCCAGAGCAGCTTACGCTGCACATTGGTGCGGATGGCCGAGGTGATGATATCGAATCCGCCGTGGCTGTCCACGATGTCGATGATGGCCATCGAGCCGAGCACGAAGAAGAGGGTCGTGGCCACATCGCCCAACGAATCGACCATCTTGAACTCGATGAATCGGTAGGCGAGCTCCGTGGTGGAGAGTTCGGCAAATTGGGGGAAGCCTGTCAGGAACTCCTGCAGGTGTACGGGAGGGTGAGCCGAGAAGATGCCCGTGGCATCAATCAAAAAGATAGCCCACAGCAGAATCGCCATTCCGACAGCCGTAGCCGCCTTATTGATACGAATGAGATCCTCGAAAGCAATCATCAAAATGCCAACCAAAAAGAGGATGGGCATCAACGAGTAGAGTACCATTGGATAAGAAGCCTTTTATTTGTTTTCTACACAAAAATAGAACTTTTATCCGAAACCACCGAATAATCTGCCCTTTTTTTAGCCAAAAAAGAGATGTTCGATCAGAATTTTAAGCCCGATAAGGATCAGCACCACACCTCCGCACAGCGTGGCCGTGGTACGGCTGCGACCGCCACACAGTCGGCCAATATAGATCCCTGCGGCCGAAAAGAGAAGTGTCGTGAGGGCGATGACGAGCGAGGCCCACAGGATGGGGACCCCCAAAAAGGCAAACGAGACTCCGACGGCCAGGGCGTCGATGCTGGTGGCAACCGCCAGCAGAAACATCGTGCGCAGCGAGAAGTCGTCATCCTCGGACGAACTCTCGCCACGGCAGACATCCCACACCATCTTACCTCCGATGAAGCCCAAGAGCACAAAGGCGATCCAATGGTCCACCTGCGCCACAAGAGACGAGAAGCTCACGCCGAGGGCATAGCCTATCAGCGGCATCAACCCCTGAAAGCCACCAAACCAGAGGCCTGCACTCAACGCATGGCGCCACTCGACACGCCGCAGCGTAAGTCCCTTGCCGATGGAGACGGCAAAGGCGTCCATCGAAAGCCCGACGGCTATCAGCAACAACTCGATAAAACTCATACCTACCATAAACGGATACAAAGATAGTGATATTTGGAAAATCGGGAAAATAATTCTAAATTTGTAAAAGAGTATTCAACCATTTGACCAACGCCCCGCATCATGAAGAGACTCCTGCTCCTTTGCACGACCCTGTTGATCTGCGCCACGACGGTATGGTCGCAGACTCCCGACAACACCGCCCCAACACGCGACGAGAAGCCGATTGTACGCCGCGTCGAGTACGATATCATGCACATCGGTGGCGGCTGGGACAATCTGATGGGTGGCTTCTCCGTACGACACGAGCTGCGCTACAACTTTCAGCGCGCGCCCTTCGACATCGCCCTCGAGAGCCACCACCTCGGCCTGCCGATGCTTATCTATGGAATTGGGGCGATCGAGGATATCGCACCTCACTCCGACCACAGCAAGTGCGGCCCCGACCCGGGAAGCCCCCTCTTCGGCTACTCCCTACTCACGGACTACAATTTCCGACGCGGGTATGTGGTTTCGCCCTTCGTGGGTGTAGGCGTGGGCTACGGCTTCCACCACTGGAGCTACCCCTACTGCATCACCCCGCCCGAAGGCTCCGACAGCGAGAGAGAGCGCCTTGCCCTCTTCACGCTGCGCGGCGGTATTGAGATTATCGACCACCTGCGCCTCGGATTGGCCGTGCGCGTGGGACACAACGGCTACTGCAGCGCAGCCCTCACCTTCGGAGCCGTTATCGGCGGCGGTGTGAAGAATGTCCCCGAGGGGTATCGCTACTTCTACGGCACAAAAACAAACCATCGTGCACAGGCGCGAGCCTTCTACCAAGCCCACGACCTGCAACCCGACATCGAGAGCCCCTCGCAGCTCTACTTCACGGGGCGCCCCGAGATTGACCAAGAGCTTGAGGTGCGGCGCTGGGAGATAGGTGGCGAGGCAAAGGTCGGCGTGATGCTCTCGGGCCAGGGGGCCGTCTTTGCCTGGGATATCAGCGAGGAGCTGCGCTACAACTTCCGTCGCAAACCCTTCCACCTCGCCCTGCGCATCCACTCCACCCTGGTGGATCACACGGAGGTGGTCGAAGATGCGACCTATCACAGCGAACACCGGTACGATAATACCCTCTTCGGCCTCTCGCTGCTGAGCGACTACAACTTCCGCCGCGGCAGCAAGGTTAACCCCTTTGTCGGTGCCGGTGTGGGTCTGGATATCTTCGACTACAAAGAGACGGTCGAGATCTACGAACGAAGGGGCGATGAGTGGTACTACTACGACTACAACCCCCTGCGCGGAGGCAGCAGAGGCGGAGCCCTCTTTACGGTGCGTGGCGGCGTGGAGCTCTTCCACCACCTGCGCTTTACGGCCGAGGCACGCATCGCCACCCACGGCCAACATACCCTCCTGATCGGTATCGGCGGCCACTTCGGCGGCGGTCTGCGCGTCAAGAGGTAGTCCCCAACACCATTGCACACATCAACGCACGAAAAAAGAGGAGAGAGATTTGGCAAAATAAAAAAATGGGTGTACTTTTGCACCCACATTCGGAGGGATGGCAGAGTGGTCGATTGCGGCGGTCTTGAAAACCGTTGACCTTCACGGGTCCGGGGGTTCGAATCCCTCTTCCTCCGCAAAAAGGGAAACCGATGTTTCCGAGAACTTCTGCGTTCGCAGAAGTTTTTATATTGATAAGGGGCCGTCGAATTTATTCGAAACGGTCCCTTATCATATAAAATATACTCCGTAAGGAGTTCTCGGAAATATCGGCTTCTTTTTTTGCACGGGCCCCCGCGGCGAGCGGAGGGGGAAAGGCGTTAAGCGAAGCGAGCTAAAGCTCGCGTAGTAGCCAATCCCTCTCGGGGCCTTGCAAAAACCTTTTTGCGGAGAAGAGATATTCTACATCCCCCTAAATCCACTTTGTTGTCAGATGGTGGCAGTTGCAACGCTCGGCAACAAACATTGGCGTGATAGGTGGTCATATGCAACGCTCGGCCATAAAAACAACGATGGGGCATACTTGGCGTATGTCCCATTGTTGGTTTTAGGGTTAGCGGCAGCAGATGGCCACCTATCATGCCAATGCCGCCTTATCACAACAAAGTGTAAATTACTTTTTAGGCGTAGCCTTCACCTTGATCTTGGCAAACCCCTTCACAAGGGTCTCGACATTGGTTTTAGTGGGGTTGTAGACTACGGTAACCTGCTTGGTGGGGAGATCGACCTGAACATCCTCCACCCCCTTACCCAAGACGGGGACATTGTTCATGATTTTGTTGGCGCAGTGCTGGCAGTCGATGTCGGTTACAAATACCACGGTCTGCTTCTCGGCCTTCTTGTCGGCCTTCTGGGGCATGGCGTTCACGGCCAATGCCATCACTGCCATCAGGCAGCATACAATCAGTTTTTTCATTCTATTGAATTTTTAGTTTTAGTTTCTGTTGCTGTTATAACGGCATTTTTGCCGTAATTATTTTGGTTTTCTTTATTGAGTTAGGCAAAGATTCCGTAACCCCTTTATTGATTTTAGGCGAGCAGATTTTTTCTCGAACGCCGACTGACGAAGATGGGCTGTACTGATGGTACTGCCCATTTTCGGCAGACAAGGAGAGGAAAAATATGCCGCATAATCCAAAACCTCTTTATTGATTTTAGGCAGGCAGATTTTGTGCCGACCGAAGTTTGGGGTGGATGGGCTGTACTGATGGTACTGCCCATTCAAAACAAACGAGAAGGTGCAAAATATGCCGCATAAAATTAATAAAGATTGAAGCGCATGCCTATATATATCTTCCGCCCCATCAACGGGCCCCATACCACCGACGAGTTGAAGGTGGGGTCGTAGGGGTTGTCGCCGGGCTGGAACTTGTGCCCATTGACGGTGATGGGGTCATCCTGGGTGTAGTCGAGGATGTTCTCGCAACCGAGGTAGATATCGAACTTGCCCACCTTGCGGCTCACCTGGGCGAAGAGCATCGGATAGGAGGGCGAGTAGCGCTCGTCAATGGCTCCTCCGTCGAGGTCGGGCAGACGCGACTTACCGTTGTATTGGAAGGTGGCGTCAAAGGTCCAACGGCGGAACTTGGTGGCGTACTGAAGGTTGAGCAGCGTCTTGTAGCGGCTGATCAGGGGGCGCTCGACACACTGCGTGGTACCATCGGGTCGATTGAGGGTGATGGCGCTATCGGTGTAGCGGAAGGTGGCGAAGATATCGAATCGCTCGATGGGGGTCCAGGTGAAATCGACCTGGTAGGAGTCGGTGAAGGAGCGGCCATCGGTGTTGTAGAGGTGTACTTCGCCGGGCATATACTCCTGGTCGGCCACCACCTGGTTGTAGAACTGCGAACGGAAGTAGTCGAGGCTCAAGGTGGCATCCTTCTCACGCACCAGCGTGAAGGTCTGGGTCAGACTGCCGCCCAGGGTGAGGGCCTCCTCCATGCGGTTGAACTCCTCGAAGGGGGTATCCAATACGGGGATACGACCCGTGGCGAGGATGCCGATGTTGTCGGTGATGAGGTTGGTGGAGCGGTAGCCCATACCGGCCGAGGCGCGGAGTACGGTGGTCGGGGTGATGTTCCACTTGATGTGACCACGCGGCGTGAAGTAGATCTTGTCGTAGAAGGTGTTGTAGTCGCCACGAGCACCCACCACCAGCGAGAACTTGTCGCGGATGGAGTAGGTGTACTCGGCATAGGCGCCCAGCTCATGCTCGCTACGGTCGAAGTTGAAGGGGTGTGTCGGCACATTAAGCGACTCCTCATAGAGGCGCATCTGTCCCGAGAGGCCGACAATCAGGGTCGACCGGGGGGTGAAGTAGTGGTTGTACATCAGGTTGGCCGTCACGGCATTCTCCTGGCCGCGGTAGTCGGTCATGCCGAAGTAGGCATCCTCGTCGAAGAAGTCGTAATCAACGATCATGGCGATGTTGGAGCGCAGCTCCTCCTGTGCCTCCTCGTCATAGACCGAGGCGCCGATCGGCGTGCCGAGCTTGATGTAGGCGTTGGCATTGCGGTTGTGGATGTGGGAGCCGTAGATTTTGTCGGTCAGACGGGCCGCCTTCCAGGCGTCGGGGTCGGATACGCGCTCCTCGTGCATATCGCGCGAGTAGGCATTCATACCTCCCAGGCGGCTCTCATCGACATACTTGGCGCCCCAACGCAGCTGCAGCCCGTTGTCGGCCTGGTAGAGCCAACGGTTGGCAAAGTTGAGCTGGCTGCCACGCGGCATGTCGCGGAACGAGTCGTGGTTGTGATCCATGCCGTCGGGGTCGGTATCCATCGAGGCGTGGGCCAAGATGATGGTGGTGAGTTTGTTGTCTTTGGTAACGGGGAGGGCCGTCGAGATGTTGATCTCGGGCTTGAGCTCGTCATCGAGGTAGGCATTGATGAAGAGACGCTCGCTATCGGTCGGCTTGCGGTGCTCGAGGTTGATTTGGCCCGTGATGGCCTCGTGACCCGCCGTGACGGAGGCGACACCCTTCGATACCTGGATGGAGTTGAGCCACATACCGGGGGTGTAGCTCAAGCCGTAGGGGGCACTCAGGCCGCGCATGATGGGGCGGTTCTCGTCGAGAATCTGGGTATAGGTGCCGGCCAGGCCGAGCATCTTGATCTGGCGGGCTCCCGAGATGGCGTCGCTATAACCCACCGTCACCGAGGCGGAGTTCTCGAACGACTCGGCCAGGTTGCAGCAGGCCATCTTGCAGAGGCCGGCGAAGGAGATCATCTCGCCCTTCAAGAGGCCGTCGCTCTTGACGAAGTTACCGCCGATGGTGCTCTCCACGACGATACCCTCGATGCCGACGCCCTCCTCCTCGAGAACAAACTCGACGGTCGAGACGCCCTCCTCAATCTGCTGAACGGCAATGGCGTAGCCCACATAGCTGGCGGCCAGGTTGTCGTGGCCCTTAACGCGGTGAAGGCGGAAGTTTCCGTCGGCATCGGTCATCGTGCCGATGGTGGTACCCTGCCAAAGCACCGTAGCACCAATCAGCGGCTGGTTGGCCGTATCGACGACACGACCGCGCAACTCCTGGGCATAGGCCCCGAGTGCAATGAGTGTAAAGAGAATAGTAAAAATTGATCGTTTCATATTGGGTTGGTTTTTAGTCGTAAACAGATGGGGAGCAGGCCCCGCAGGGCACACTCTCGATGGGTTTAGACCAAAACCGGCGGGGCACGAAGCGCCCGAACAAAGAGCGTAGGTCCGCTACGCACCCGTTCATCCCGCAGAAAAGAGGTGATCGATCGAAAAACAGGGGGTTCGACACCAAGACGCTCCGAGAGGAGTGCCTCGGGCAGTTCAACCACGGCGATGCGCTGTGTCGTGCGCTCATTATCGGAGGGTTGGTAGGTGTAGAGAGCCACCTCGGTCGAGTGGTTATGACCACAGGTGCAGGGGCGCTGATAGTGCAGGTCGTGCTCCTGACAGGAGGTCGCCTTGTGGCAGCAGCAACAGCTGTGGTTGTGCTGCGTATGGTGGCTGTAACAACGGCAGGTGAGGGATGCGAAGGCCGGCACGGTAGCCAATACCGTGTAGACTGCCAAGAGCAGCAGGGCTTTCATGCGTCGCTTCTTCACCTGAAAAAAGTCGTTATTCGGTTATCAATCCGCACTCGCGCATGCGCTCCAACCAGGCGGCGCCATCGCGCTCGGCCACCTCGGCCTCCACCTCATAATTGGAGGTGAGGAGCTCTACCACATCCTCCAAGGTGAAATCCTTGTCGCACAAGGAGTTCCAGAGCAGCAGCGAGGTATTGTTCAACGAGATGACACGGGTCATGTCGGCCCCATAGCGACCCTGCATGATGACCACATGCTCGCCCGCCATCTCGCGCACTTTATATTCGGACTTAATCTTCATATCAAACCATTTGGGGGCAAAGGTACATCTTTTTTCGGAAATTTCCCCCTAAAAGGGGAAAATTTTCTATCTCTTTTCTTGAAAATTATCACTACCTTTGTCGCTATGGAGTGCATCAAGGAGCAGACAATCGAACAGATCCTCAAACGACACTGGGGATTTGACCACTTCCGTCCCCTGCAACGCGAAGTTATCGAGTGGGTGATGGAGGGGCGCGATGCGCTCGTACTGATGCCCACGGGAGGTGGCAAGTCGCTCATCTATCAGGTTCCCACCCTCGCCCGCGAGGGGGTGTGCATCGTCGTCACGCCGCTCATTGCCCTGATGAAGGACCAGGTGGACAACCTGCGCGAGCGTGGCATCGGAGCCGTGGCCATTCACGCCGGACTCACCCCCCGACAGATCGACATCGCCCTGGACAACTGCGCCTACGACGACCACATGAAGTTCCTCTTCATCGCCCCCGAGCGCATCGACTCCGAGGCCCTGCGTCTTCGGCTGGGCAAGATGCATGTGAAGCTCATTGCGGTGGACGAGGCGCACTGTATCTCGCAGTGGGGCTATGACTTCCGTCCCGCCTACCGTCGCATTGCCGAGCTGCGCGAGCGCTGTCCCGAAGCCTCGGTGTTGGCCCTCACGGCCTCGGCCACGGAGGTGGTGGCGAAGGATATCATGCATTCGCTGCAATTTGACGAGGAGCGCATCTTCCGAGGCGACTTCTCGCGGCCCAACCTGAGCTACGCCGTGCGCCATGTGGAGGATAAGATGGGACAGTTGCTGCGTCTGGCAGGCAATGTCCCGGGCTCGGGAATCGTCTATGTACGCACCCGCGAGGCGACCGACGAGGTGGCCGAACAGTTGCGCGAGCAGGGCATCACGGCGGCGGCCTACCACGGGGGCCTCCCCCACACCGAGCGCGCCATACGCCAGGAGGAGTGGATGTCGGGCAAGGTACGCATCATGGTGGCAACCAACGCCTTCGGCATGGGCATCGACAAGCCCGATGTGCGTTTTGTGGTCCACTACACGATGTGCGACTCGTTGGAGAGCTACTACCAGGAGGCGGGGCGTGCCGGTCGTGACTCAAAGCGCAGCTATGCCCTGTTGATGGTCGCCCCCGAGGATGGAGAGCGGGTACGCAAACGCTTCATGGCCGACTTCCCGCCGCTGGAACTCGTGAAGGATATCTACGACAAGATAGGCTCCTACCTGCAAGTGGCCATCGGAGATGGGGCTCTGGCCTCGTTCTCGTTCAACATCCACGACTTCTGCGCTCGTGAACACTACTACCCCGGCACGGTACGCAGTGCCGTGGAGCTGCTCGAGCAGAATGGCTACCTCCACCTGACCGACGAGATGGAGAACCCGGCCCGCATCCTCTTCTGCGTCAGCCGCGACGACCTCTACCGCATCCGTTGCGAAAGGGAGGAGTTGGACCCCTTTATCCGCGTCATCCTGCGCCTCTACAACGGGGTATTTACCGATTTCAAGAAGATCGACGAGTTGGAGATTGCCCACTGGAGCGGCTACACGGTGGAGCGAGTCAAGGAGCTCCTGAAGCGGCTGTGGCAGCTACGCATCATCCGCTACATCCCCTCGAATCGCTCGCCCCTGATCTTCTACCCCACCGAGCGCCTGCCGCGTGCTGACCTCTACATCGCCCCCGAGACCTACAAAATCAGGCGCGAGCTCACCGTCGAGCGCTTCGAGCGCATGCTGGCCTATGCCGACAACGAGGAGCAGTGTCGCTCGCTGTTGATGGAGTCCTACTTCGGAGCCGACTCCCCGAAACCCTGCGGATGTTGCGACATCTGCCTCCAAAAGCGACGCGAAAGCAAGGGGAGTATCTCGTTGGAGGAGCGACTGTTAGCACTGCTCGACACAGAGCCGAAGAGCCCGGAAGAGGTGGTTGCCGAATTGCAGTGCAGCCCGAACGAGGCGAGCCGTGCCATCGACCATCTGCTCGAAAAGGAGAAAATCATACAGCTTTCGAGTGGGAAAATCACAAAAAAAAGGTAACTTTGCCTCGCTAAAGAGAGTCTATGAAGAGTACACCCAACTACCAAGCCACCATCTCCAACGAGGAGACCGCCCAGCTGCCTGCCGCGCAGTTCGGGGGCAAAATTGTCGTTGTAGACCGCCCCGAACAGATAGCAGCCGCCTGTGCCGCGCTCGCCCAAGAGCCGGTGTTGGGATTCGATACGGAGACCCGCCCCTCGTTCAAGGCGGGCACGCACTACAAGGTGTCGCTGCTGCAACTCGCCGGCCGCGACCACTGCTACCTCTTCCGTCTCTGCCGCATTCCGCTCGACAAGGCGATTCTGCGTCTGCTGGAGGATGGCTCGATACCCAAAATCGGAGCCGCCGTATCGGGTGACCTCAGCGCACTAAACGAGTTGCGCCACTTCCGCCCCGCCGGATTCATCGACCTGCAAAGCATCGTCGGCGAGTGGGGCATCGAGGAGAAGAGTCTGCGCAAGATGTCGGCCCTGGTGCTCGGCAAACGCGTGTCGAAGGCGCAGCGATTGAGCAATTGGGAGGCTGCGACCCTCACCCCCCAGCAGCAGATGTATGCTGCCACCGATGCCTGGGTATGCCATCGCATCTACCACCGCCTGACCCACACACCCAAACCCAAGAAAAGAGATTAACAGCATAGAAATTATGGTTGCCCAAGTCTGTCTGAAACGCGGCAAGGAGGAGTCGTTGTTGCGCCGCCACCCCTGGATCTTCTCGGGGGCGGTCGAGTATATCAAAGCCGAAGAGGAGCCTCGCGAGGGGGATCTGGTCGATGTCTACACCAAGCAGGGGGAGTTTATCGCCCGCGGACACTACCAAATCGGCTCGATCGCCGTGCGCGTACTCAGCTTCGAGCAGGAGCCCATCGACGCCGCCTGGTGGCAGGGCCGTATCGCCTCGGCCTATGGCGTAAGAGAGCAGATGGGCCTTGTGGAGAGCGCCGAGACCACCTGCTACCGCCTGGTACACGGCGAGGGCGACTCGCTGCCCGGCCTGGTAATCGACATCTACGGCTCTACGGCAGTCGTGCAGTGCCACTCGGTGGGCATGTATCGCGCCCGCCACGAGATTGCCGAGGCCCTCAAAAAGGTCTACGGCCCGAAGCTGAAGGCGATCTACGACAAGAGCTCGCAGACGGTCCCCTACAAGGCGGGGCTCAACGCCGTGGATGGCTACCTCTACGGCCGCGTGGAGCACCCCACACAGGAGGTTCTCGAGAATGGCCACCGCTTCCATGTCAATTGGGAGGAGGGGCAGAAGACGGGCTTCTTCATCGACCAGCGCTACAACCGCGAGCTGGTGGGTCACTATGCCAAGGGGCGCACCGTACTCAACACCTTCTGCTATACGGGCGGATTCTCGGTCTATGCCATGGCCGGAGGTGCCAGGGAGGTGGTCTCGGTCGACGCCTCGGAGCGTGCCGTGAAGCTCGCCGACGAGAATATGCGCCTGAACTTCGGCGACGAGGTAAACCACTCGTCGCTGGCGGTCGATGCCGTGGAGTACCTGAAGGATATCGGCCCGAAGTACGACCTGATCATCCTCGACCCGCCCGCCTTTGCCAAGCACCACAAGGTGTTGGGCAACGCCATGCAGGGCTACAAGCGCCTCAACGCCCGCGCCCTGAGTCAGATTAAGCCGGGGGGCATCCTCTTTACCTTCTCCTGTTCGCAGGCCGTATCGAAGGAGCTCTTCCGCACCACCGTATTCTCGGCAGCCGCCATCGCCGGTCGCAAGGTGCGCATCCTGCACCAGCTGACCCAGCCCGCCGATCACCCCATCAACATCTACCACCCCGAGGGCGAGTACCTCAAGGGGTTGGTACTTTATGTCGAGTAACCTCTTAACAGATATGGAGAACAGCACAAAGAGCGAACGCATCGAGAAGGTACTTCGATGGCTCGACCAGAAGGGCATCACCTACGAGTGGTACGAGCACCCCGCTGCCCCCACCATCGAGGAGGCGAAGCAGCATTGGCGTCACGATGGCTCGAAACACTGCAAAAACCTCTTCTTCCGCAACCACAAGGGAAACCGCCACTACCTGGTGTCGTTTGACTGCGACCAGGCATTGGCCATCCACGACTTGGAGCACCGCCTCCACCAGGGAAAGCTCTCCTTCGCCTCGGAGCAGCGCATGGATCGCTACTTGGGGCTGCAACCCGGCTCGGTATCCCCCTTCGGCCTGATCAACGATGAGGAGCACCATGTCCACCTCTTTCTGGACAAAAACCTCGAGAAGGAGCACCACTTGAGCTTCCACCCCAACGACTGCCACGCCACGGTGGTCATCTCACGCGAGGAGTTCGAACGCTACCTCTCGCTGGTAGGCAACAGCTACGAATACATCGAGCTGTACTAATACAGTTCGATGTATTCGTAGAAATTCAAAATTTAGAATTTAGAATTCAAAATTAGAAAAGCTGACCCGACGGTCAGCTTTTTGCAATTCACAATGCACGATTCACAATTCACGATTATTTTTTTTACTCGACGCAAAGAGTTGGGAGATATGAGAGATATGAGAAATATGGGAGAGCATTCCCATAATTCCCTAAACTCCTTAAACACTTCGGTCGGAAACCCCACCCATTTTTGATTTTAGAGAGGCGTATTTCGGGCCGATGATTGAGGTGCGGAATTTACCGCACTTTGTCGTCAAAAGGGTCACTATGCAACGCTCGGCCCTAAAAACAACGATGGGCTGTACTTTTTGGTACTGCCCATTGTT
>JAZUQP010000014.1:0-6024 GCA_045605785.1 Alistipes sp.
TATATAATATATATCGGGGTCTCAAACCGAAGTTTATATAATTAAAATTATTAATCCCTGTATTTGATTGTCTTTTAATGCGTTACAAACATTAATAATGTTATTATATTTCGGATATAAGTCCATAAAAGAAATAAAAAATATAAGGAGTGCCAATCGCACTCCTTTATTTTTTGGTACGAGCGAGGATTAATACTTTTCGCTTTGATTGAGTTCTTCGGTGGTTAAGGATCGCTTGTCCATCTGGCGCCAGAAGTAGGCGATGTAGGCCACGACGAAGGGTATGATCAGCGAGACGACGGCCATCGTGCGCCACGGAGCTTGCCGAGGCGATCGATCAGCGCGTGGGGCGCTGCTTCTACATCTACGACATAAACGCCGACGGCGTGGCCATGCAGAAGAGCAATATGCTCATGGCGCGCGGTGCCACGACGGACTTTGCCGAGGCCGAGGAGCAACCCTCGTTGGAGTTCTCGAAGATCAAGCTCTCCTACCGCGTACAGGCGAAGTTTGTGTTGGAGTAGCCGACCAAGCCCCTCCCATAAACAGAATAACACGAAGCGAGGAGCCCGAAACCGGACTCCTCGCTTCGTGTGTAGTGCGCATTAGATCAATCCCTCGACCGTACCGTCCTCGGCCAGGTAGATGTTCCCCGCCTGGGGCGTCTTGCTCAGACCCGGCATGCGCATAATATCGCCCGCCAACGCCACGATGAAACCGCTACCTGCGTTGAGCTCGATATCCTTGATGTTGATCTCGAAGCCCTCGACCGCACCGTAGCGTTTTGCATCGGCACTGAACGAGTACTGCGTCTTGGCGATACATACCGGCAGGTTGCCCATGCCCCACTTCTCGAGCAGGTCGATCTGCTTCTTCGCCTTCGGGCCAAAGACCACCGAGCCGGCACCATAGATGCTCTTGGCTACCTTCGTGATCTTCTCTTTGATGCTGTCCTCCAACTCGTAGGCATACTTCACCGGCTCCGAGGGCTGCGTCTCGATGAGTTCCACGGCCGCGCGTGCCAGATCGGCAGCACCGGCAGCACCCTCGACATAGGCGTTGTTGATTACGCAGCGTACGCCCATCTCCGCGCAATGCTTCATCACCAGATCGATCTCCTCGTCCGTATCGCTCGAGAAGCGGTTGAAGCAGACCAGAACCGTCTGACCGAACTTTTTGAGGTTGGCCACATGGCGATCGAGGTTGGCAAAGCCCTGCTTCAACCCCTCGGCATTCGGCAGTTTGATCTCCGTCTCGGGCACTCCGCCGTGCATTTTGAGGGCGAGGGTCGAGGCCACAAGCACCGTGAGGTCGGGTTTGAGACCCGCCTGGCGGCACTTGATGTCAAGGAACTTCTCGGCACCGAGGTCTGCACCGAAGCCGGCCTCCGTAACCGTATAATCGGCATAGGTCATCGCCATCTTGGTTGCAATCACCGAGTTGCAGCCGTGGGCAATGTTGGCAAACGGGCCGCCGTGAACAATCACCGGCGTGTGGTCGGTCGTCTGCACAAGGTTCGGGTTGATGGCGTCCTTCAACAGAGCCACGATGGCACCCGTCATACCCAGATCATTGACCGTCAGCGGCGTATCGTCGTAGCGGACGCCGAGCACGATACGACCGATGCGCACATAGAGGTCCTCGACATTGCGCGCAAGGCACAAGATGGCCATGATCTCCGATGCGGGCGTGATGTCGAAGCCCGTCTCGGTCGGGATACCGTTCGTCGAGCCACCCAGACCCGAGACGATGTTACGCAAGCTGCGGTCGTTGATGTCGAGCACGCGACGCCACATGACACGCTTCAGCCCCACCTGCTTCGAGCGGTTGTGATAGAGGTAGTTGTCCAAGAGGGCAGCGATGAGGTTGTTGGCCGAGGTGATGGCGTGGAAGTCGCCCGTGAAGTGGAGGTTGATATCCTCCGCGGGCATCACCTGCGTATAGCCGCCACCCGTAGCACCGCCCTTCATGCCGAAGCAGGGGCCGAGCGAGGGCTCACGCAGGGCGATGATCGCCTTTTTGCCGATGTGGTTCAAACCCATACCCAAACCGATGCTTACGGTGGTCTTACCCACACCGGCCTTCGTGGCGGTGATGGCCGTAACGAGAATCAGGTGATTCTTTGCGACCTGCTTCTCGTCGATGAGTTTGTAGGACACTTTGGCAATATACTTACCATAGTTAAACAGCTCCTCCTCGGGAAATCCTACCCGAGCAGCGATCTCGCGGATACTCTTCAATTTGGTCTCGCGAGCAATTTCGATATCAGTCTTCATAGGTATTGTGTTATTCGATCTCTTATTCCTAACGGTTTCTCCGAACGCTGCTGCACAGCAAAAGCGTACATAAATCGTACGAAGATACACAAATTTCGGGATTTTTTTTGATTTTTCGGACCATTTTCCGACACCGATTTCGGATAAACGGAAGAAATTTGTGTTTTTTTGTATATTTGTATGAACAATCGATGTTGGCACCATGAAAAGGCAATTGGCGGCGATTTTGAATCTCTATGTAGATGGTTTTCGATCCATGACTTGGGGAAGACAACTCTGGTGGTTGATTCTGCTCAAAGTGGTGGTGCTGTTCGTCGTCCTGCGCGCCTTCTTTTTCCGCCCGACGCTCGCCGGAAAGGATCAGGAGCAGTGCATCGAATACATCAGCAATCAGTTAACGAAGCATCCAACCTATAAAAATTAGAAGCGTATGGTAGAAACGGCATTAGTTGATTGGTCGAGGTTGCAATTTGCACTCACGGCCGGTTACCATTGGCTATTTGTTCCGCTCACCCTCGGTTTGGCCGTGATCATGGCAACGATGGAGACGATCTATGTGAAAACGGGCGATGAATTCTGGAAGCGAACCGCAAAGTTCTGGATGAAGCTCTTCGCCATCAACTTCGCAGTAGGCATCGCCACGGGTATCATTCTCGAGTTCGAGTTTGGTACCAATTGGAGCAACTACTCCTGGTTTGTGGGCGATATTTTTGGTGCGCCACTTGCCATTGAGGGGATCTTTGCCTTCTTCATGGAGGCGACCTTCTTCGCCGTGATGTTCTTCGGCTGGGAGAAGGTCAGCAAGCGGATTCACCTCGCTGCAACCTGGTTCACGGGCATCGGAGCCGCCATCTCGGCCGTGTGGATCCTGATCGCCAATGCGTGGATGCAGCACCCCGTGGGCATGGAGTTTAACCCCGACACGGTCCGCCACGAGATGGTGGATTTCTGGGCGTTGGTGCTCAACCCCGTTGCCATCTCGAAGTTCTTCCACTCGGTATTCAGCGGCTGGATGACCGGCGCGATCTTCGTGATCGGCATCAGTTGCTGGTATCTGCTCAAAGGCCGTGAGCGGCGATTTGCGCTGGCGAGCATTCGCGTAGCCGCCGTGGTGGGCATCATCGGCACCTTTGCCGTGATGTGGAGCGGCGACAGCTCGGGTATCCACGCCGCGAAGTACCAGCCGATGAAGTTGGCAGCAGCCGAAGGGTTGGAGAATGGTGGCGAGCGCGTCCCCTTCTCGATCGTGCCCGGGGTGGAGATCCCGGCCATGTTGTCAATCCTTGCGACACACGACCCTGACGGCTATGTTCCCGGCATCAACAACCTGCTCGACGGTTACACGACACCCGACGGGGTCTATCACCTCTCGGCCGAGGAGAAGATCGAACGCGGCAAAACGGCCATCGAGGCCTTCGCGACCTATCGAAAGTTGAAGGAGAGCGATCCGGAGGCGGCCTCCGCGGCGCGGCGGACGCTCGATGAACACATCGACTACTTCGGCTACGGATACATCGACGCGAAGGAGGAGCTGGTTCCTCCCGTAAGGCTGATCTATTGGGCCTTCCGCGTGATGGTGGGTCTCGGCAGCTTCCTGCTGCTGTTGATGGCAGCCGTGCTGTGGTTGGAGCGCCGAGGTCGCCTGAGCGAGATGCGCTGGGTGCAGTGGGTGGCCTTGTGGTCCATACCGCTTGTCTATCTGGCGGGGCAGGCCGGCTGGATCGTGGCCGAGGTAGGCCGTCAGCCGTGGGTGATCGAGGGGCTGCTGCCCGTCAAGGCGGCTGTGTCGAGCGTCAGCGTGGGGGCGGTACAGACCACCTTCTGGCTCTTTGTCGCAATCTTTACCCTCTTCCTGGTGATCGAGATGCGTATCCTGATCAAGGCTATTAAGCAGGGCCCGAATGTCGAACTTGAATAACACATGCAACGATGATAACCTACGACTTTTTGCAACACTATTGGTGGTTCCTCATCGCACTTTTGGGAGGTCTGCTGGTCTTTCTGCTCTTCGTTCAGGGTGGCAACGCCCTGATCTTCCTGGCCGGCAGGGAGGAGGACGAGCGTCAGCTGATCGTCAACTCCACGGGTCGAAAGTGGGAGCTGACCTTCACCACGCTGGTCACCTTCGGAGGTGCCTTCTTCGCCTCGTTTCCGCTCTTTTACAGCACAAGCTTTGGCGGCGCCTACTGGGTGTGGATCCTGATCCTCATCACCTTCGTTTTTCAGGCCGTCTCGTACGAGTTTCAGAGCAAGGCGGGTAACCTGCTGGGTAAAAACACCTTTCGTATCTTCCTGACCCTCAACGGGTGCCTCGCACCGCTGCTGATCGGAACGGCCGTGGGCACCTTCTTCACGGGATCGGATTTCACGATCAACAAGAGTGCCGTGGGCGATATCGCCTCGCCCGTGATCAGCCGCTGGGGCAATGCCTGGCACGGTCTGGAAGCGGTTGCCAATCCGTTTAATGTGGAGTTTGGCCTGATGGTGATGTTCCTCGCCATCACGCTCGGGGCCTTGTATCTGATTAACAATGTGGATCACGCGAAACTTGCCGTGCAACTGCGCCGCAGCCTGGGTGTCAGCTTCGGGCTCTTCCTGCTCTTCTTCCTGGTCATCTGCTACCACCTGATCACGATGGAGGGCTTTGCGGTTGATGCGTCGGGAACGGTTACGCTCGAAGAGGGGAAGTATTTCACCAACCTGATGGAGATGCCCGCGGTGCTGGCACTGCTGCTTGTGGGAGCCGTTCTGCTGGTTGCGGGAGTTGCCATGACCCTGCTTGGCAAGGAGTTCAAACGGGGTATCTGGCTGGCCGGCCCGGGCACGACTTTGGCCGTGATGGCCCTCTTTATGGTCGTGGGCTACAACCATACGGCCTACTACCCCTCGACGGCCGACCTCGCCTCGTCGCTCACGCTTGCGAACAGCTCGTCGAGCGACTTCACGCTGCGCACGATGGCCGTCGTCTCGCTGATCATACCCTTCGTCGTGGCCTACATCGCCTACTTCTGGCGCCAGATGGACAAGCGATCCTTAACCACCGAAGAACTCAATCAAAGCGAAAAGTATTAATCCTCGCTCGTGCCAAAAAATAAAGGAGTGCGATTGGCACTCCTTATATTTTTTGTTTCTTTTGCGGAGAGGAGGGGATTCGAACCCCTGAAACACTTTTGGCGTTTACTCACTTTCCAGGCGAGCCAGTTCAACCACTCCTGCACCTCTCCGTTTTGGTGCGACAAAGGTAACTATTTTTTTGACAAATCGTGCGCATTACCAAAAAATATGGCCTTCATTTCACTTTTTTGAAGCATCCGGGCCGTTTGTTTCGTTTTTTTTCCTATCTTGCAACCCTAAATGGTCATAAAACAGACATTAATAACCACAACAATGAAACACCTTATTACCTTTTTAACCCTGGTGCTGACCACGCTGCTGCCCCTCTCGTCGATGGCAGCCCCCGTGTCGCCCGAAAAGGCTCGTGAGAAGGCAATCAAGCTCTTTAGCAGCCGAATGCAGACCCGTGCCGTGCCCGAGTTTGAGCTTATCTGGGATGGCGAAACGGTTGCCACCCGCTCGACGCAGGATGCCGCACTCTACATCTTCGACCGTACCGACGGCCCCGGCTTCATCATCATCGCCGGTGACGACGCCGTACCTACCGTATTGGGCTACTCGTTCGAGCACAACTTCGGCCGTGGCACGATGCCCGAGAATCTGCACTACTGGCTCAGCTGCCAGCGTCAGATGG
>JAZUQP010000015.1:0-80631 GCA_045605785.1 Alistipes sp.
TGACGATACAGTTGGTAATAATCAGACCCACATAGACCGAGAGCTGCTTCGAGATGTCGTAGACAAAGGCTTTCAGAATCTGGTCTACCAGGATTACCAGCGCAGCGATAACCACCAGCTGCACGATGATGCGGATACGCGACGGAATACCGTTACGCAGCAGCGACATCACCAGGTTGGCCAATGCCGTTACAAAGGTTACCGAGAGGGCCATTACAATGGCCGGCTTGAGCTGCACGGTAACAGCCAGCGCCGAGCAGATACCCAGAATCTGCACAATGACGGGGTTGTTCGCACCGAACGGGCCCGTCAGATACTTCATATTTTTAGCCGAAAACAACGGCTCCTTCTCATTACTCATGCTGCGCCTCGTTTAATTCGTTAGACACTTCGGTTTCCGAGTTCAAGCTCTGCTCAACGGGGGCTTGCGCGGCTGCCATACGCGACTGGAGGAACTTGAGATAGTTCTTCAAGCTGTCATAGAGCATGGCCGAGACGCCATCGGAGGTCTTCGTACCACCTGTGATGGCATCTACCTCGTGAGCGATATTGTCGGCCGTGGCACCACCCTTCTTGAGCGTGATGGCCACCAACTCGTTCTGGTTGAAAATCTGCTTCCCCTTATACAGGGCCTGATGCTTTGCCGTAGCGATTTCGGCACCCAAACCGGGCGTCTCACCCTGGTGGTCGAGGACAATACCCTTGACGGTATTCATATCCTGCTCCAAGGCGATGTAGCCCCAGATGGGACCCCAAAGGCCACTGCCCCACAACGGGAGCACAACACAACCTGCCTGCGACTCGAAGACGGGATACATGCCCTTCTCGAACGAGCCCTTCAGGTCGAAGAGCATCTGCAAGGCATCATCGGCCGACACCGACTCCAAGATATTGCCCTCGGCGTCTACGGCATAGGCCTTAATGTAGGTATCGTAGTTTTCACTGCCAGCCTCGAGCGACGAAAGGATGGCACCCTTCTTCTCGCCGAGCATATTGGCCTGCTGACGCGACTTGAGCGAGAGGGCCGTAACAGCCAACAGCGTAGCTACGACAACCACCATAATCGTCGAGTAGACGACGATGTAGAGATTACTGTTCTTATTCATTGCCATAGCTCTCCTTATTTAGCGAGTTTCTTACTACGGTTCTTGCGGCGTGCGATGTTGCGCTCTACCACGAAGTAGTCCACCAGCGGAGCCAGGGCGTTCATGAAGAGAATCGACAGCATCATGCCCTCGGGATAGGCGGGATTGACACCGCGAATCAGGATGGCAAGGGCACCCGTCATAAAACCAACGATATACTTACCCGTGTTGGTCTGTGCCGAGGTTACGGGGTCGGTAGCCATGAAGACGGCACCGAAGGCGAAGCCACCCACGATCAGGTGCTGCCAAGCGGGAATCTCCATGTAGGCGTTACCACCCACAGCGTTGAACAACAGACCCATGGCCAAACCACCCACGAAGACCGAAACCATCGTGCGCCACGAAGCCACGCCCGTGAAGAGCAGGATGGCGGCACCGATGAGGATGGCCAGCGTCGAGGTCTCACCAAACGAGCCGGGGATGAAGCCCAGGAAGGCATCCATCACCGAGAACTCCATCTGACCCTTCGTGGCGAACTGCTCCAGGGCGGTAGCACCCGTGATGCCATCCACCTGGGCACCCATCATCTTCCAGTCGGAGTACCAAACGGTCTCACCCGAAATCGAGGGGGTGTAGGCGAAGAAGGCGAAGGCACGCGCCAGCAGAGCGGGGTTGAAGATGTTCATACCCGTACCACCGAAGACCTCCTTACCGAATACTACGGCAAAGGCGGTCGAGAGGGCCACCATCCAGAGGGGCATCGAGACGGGCATAATCATCGGAATCAGCAGACCCGACACGAGGAAGCCCTCGTAGATCTCGTGGCCACGCACCTGGGCATAGGCAAACTCGATGGCCAGACCCGTGATGTAGCTCACGCAGACCATCGGCAGGATACGCACCAGACCATAGAAGAAGGCGGTGAAGCCCTCCAGACCCACCTGGATACCGGTGTTGAAGCAACCGAACAGGAAGGCGGGCAGCAGCGCCAGCACCACGCAGATCATCGTACGCTTCGAGTCGTTGCAGTCGCGGATGTGCGCACCCTTCGTCGTGGTCGTGTTAGGAACAAAGAGGAAAGTTTCGAAGCCGTCGAAAGTCGACTCCAGGAAGGCGAGCTTGCCACCCTTGGTAAAGGTCGGCTTGACCTTATCCACCAATTTACGCAAATCCATCGTTAAGCCTCCTTAATCATTAAGTTAATACCATCGCGGAGAATCTGCTGAATCTCGATCTTCGAGGGGCATACGAACTCGCACAAGGCCAAATCCTCGGGCAGAAGCTCGTAGATACCCAGGTTCTCCATCTTATCGATATCGCCGGCCAGACACGCCTTCAAGAGGTACATCGGGTAGATATCCATGGGCAGGTACTGCTCATAAAGACCCGTTACGATGAAGGGGCGCTCGCCACCATTGAGGTTGGTATCCAAACGATACGACTTCTTGGGGCAGAGCCACGAGAAGTAGGAGCGCGATACGGAGAACTTGCCAAAGCGGGGCATGGCCCAGCCCAGCAACTCGTACTTGTCGCCCTCGGGAATCACGGTGAGCTGGTTGGCATAGAACGAGAGATACCCCTCGGCCTTTGTGCCGGTCAGCACATTGCCGTTGATGATGCGCACCTTGTCGCCCTCCTTCTGTGCCTTGAGGTTGCCCTCCAGAATCGAGGCCGTCGAGGCACCGGCTACCACCTTGCAGTAGGCGGGACGCTCCACCTCCGAACCCGTCACGGCAATCGTGCGGCTCATATCGACCTTACCCGTAAGGAAGAGACGACCGAGGATGGCCAAATCCTGCAGATTGACGGTCCATACCACCTCACCCTTGTTGATGGGGTCGATGTGGTGAATCTGCACGCCCACATTACCGGCGGGGTGCTTGCCCTTGAAGGTGTGGAGCTCAACTCCCTCAAGCTTCTCGGCTACCGAGCTCTTGCCGGCCAGGAGCGAGAGGTGAACCTTGCCTTCGGTCAGCTTGGCGAGCACCTCGACACCCTTCTGCAGACTCTCGAACTCGTTTGCGAGCACATAGTCGTAGTCGGGGGCCAGGGGGGCCGAATCGAATGCCGACACGAAGATAGCCTTGGGCATAGCCTCGGGATCGGCAATCACGCCATAGGGGCGCTGAATCAGCAGGGGCCAGAGACCCGACTGAAGCAACAGCTCAACAACCTCCTCACGCTTGGCGCTCTTGAGTTCCGGAATGGCGAACTCGCGGTACTGCTGCTGGGCATCGGGAGCCACGGTAACATTCAGCACACGGCGCTTTTCGCCGCGGTTGATGGCCGTAACCTCACCGCTCACGGGCGAAGTGAAGAGGATGCGGTCGTTGTACTTGTTGAAGAACAACGGCTCACCGGCCTTCACCTTGTCACCCACTTTAACCAGCAACTTCGGAGTAACGCCTTCGAAATCCAGAGGCGAGAGGGCATAGTCGGCCGAAGGCTTCGCCTCGTAGAGCGAGAGCTCGGCTTTGCCCTGAAGATGGATGTCGAGACCTTTTCGTAAAGTAATGATTTTCGACATGGTTAAATGTTTGTTGTTTAAGTTATTTTGTGAAAATTATGTTTTGTTAGTATGATAACAGCACAATTCGCCGACGAAGATACAACTTTTTTTCGAGAAAAGTGAACGATTCGCAGAGTAATTTACACCACTTGGCGAAACTATTTCGCTTTTTGTAAAAAAAGCGGAGAAGGAGCATCAAAATGATTTTGACAATTGGCCGATAAATCCTAAATTTGCAGTATGGAGCGCTATGTAAACATCCACACGCACCACCCGCATGAAGGGGAGCTCTCGCCTCGGAGCGAGGGGATTCACCCCTGGCAGGCCGACTCGTGGTCGGACGGGGAGCCCCCGATATCGAACGACTGCGAGGTGGTGGGCGAGATTGGATTGGACTACGCCTGCGGGGTGGAGCGCCCGAAGCAGGAGGCACTCTTTCGTGCGCAACTGCAAATCGCCCAAAGACGACGACTGCCCGTGGTGTTGCACTGCGTGAAGGCCTTCGAGCCCACGATGCGCATCCTTGCGGAGTATGACCTGAAAGGGGTTGTGTTTCACGGATTTATCGGCTCCGCGCAACAAGCCGAAAGGGCCATCGAACGGGGGTATTGGCTCTCCTTTGGCGAGCGCAGCCTTCGGTCGCCCCGCACGGTGGAAGTACTAAAAAAGATTCCCCTCTCGCACCTCTTTTTGGAGAACGACGAGAGTCCCACGCCCATCGCCGAAATCTATCGTCGTGCGGCCGAGATTCGAGGGGAGGATATCGGGCAGATTGCCCGAGCGCTCGAAGCAAACCTTAAAAAATTAGTACAACGACAACACCATGAATAGCAATTGGTTGGAACGCACCGAGCTGCTGCTCGGCAACGAGAAACTCGCCCTGCTGCAAGGGGCTCATGTATTGGTCGTGGGCTTGGGCGGCGTGGGGGCCTATGCTGCCGAGATGATTATCCGTGCCGGGGTGGGAAGGCTTACCATCGCCGATGCCGACTGCGTGAGCGAGAGCAACATCAACCGCCAATTGGTGGCTCTGCACTCCACGGTGGGGCGCCCGAAGGCCGAGGTATTGGCCGAGCGACTGCGCGACATCAACCCCGCGCTCGAACTGACCATCGTGAACGACTACATCAAGGACGAAAAGACCTACACGCTGCTCGATGCCGCACGCTACGACTATGTGGTGGATGCCATCGACACCCTCTCACCCAAGATGGCCCTCATTGCGGGGGCTCTGGAGCGAGGCTATCCCCTGGTGAGCTCGATGGGGGCCGGCGCCAAGACCGACCCTACACAGCTCGAAATCAAGGATATATCGAAGAGTCACCACTGCCCGTTGGCCCACATGCTGCGCATGCGCCTGCATAAGTTGGGGATTCGCTCGGGTTTTTGGGCCGTCTTCTCGCCCGAGCCCGTGCGCGAGGGGGCGATGATTCTCTGCGAGGAGCAGAACAAGAAGTCGAACATGGGAACCATCTCCTACCTGCCCGCCCTCTTCGGCATCGGCTGTGCCTCGGTGGTGATTCGGGGGCTGATCGGAGAGATGGAGTAACACTTCAATTCAAAATTCAAAATTCAAAATCAGACACATAAGATGACAAAGATTGTTTTTTTGGATGAATACAGCATGAGTGGCTGCGATTTGAGTGGCATCAAGGCGCTGGGCGACTACTACGGGTATGAGAAGACCTACACGACCGAGGAGGTGGTGGAGCGTTGCCGTGAGGCCGATGTGATTATCTCGAACAAGGTGCTCGTTACGCGCGAGGCCATCGAGCAGCTGCCCAACCTGAAACTCATCTGCGTGGCGGCCACGGGGGTGAACAACATTGATGTGGAGGCGGCCAAAGAGCATGGCATCCCCGTAAAGAATGCCGTGGGCTACTCGACTCATGCCGTGGCCGAGACGACGCTCGGTGCCGTATTAGCCCTCTACCGTCGTGTGGGCTACTACGACCGCTTCGTGAAGTCGGGCGACTACGCCTCGTCGGATGTACCCTTCCACTTCGGCATGCCGACCCACCAGCTCTACGGCAAGCGTTGGGGCGTCATCGGCCTGGGAAACATCGGCCGCGAGGTGGCCCGCATCGCCTCGGCCTTTGGTTGCGAGGTGGCCTACACCTCCACCTCGGGGGCGCAGCGCGAGGAGCCCTACCCCGCCCTGCCACTCGACGAGTTGTTGCAGTGGGCCGATGTGGTGACGATACACTGTCCGCTAAACGAGCGCACGCGCGGCCTGATTGGTGCGCGAGAATTCTCCCTCATGAAGCCCGAGGCCCTCTTGGTCAATGTGGCCCGTGGCGGCATTGTCGATGAGGAGGCGCTGGTCGAGGCGCTCGACAACGACCGCCTGGGAGGTGCCGCCATCGATGTCTACGAGAAGGAGCCCATGCGCCCCTCGTCGCCCCTGCTGCGCGCCCAAAAGAGCGACAAACTGCTCCTCTCGCCCCACAACGCCTGGTCGCCCGTCGAGGCCATCGGCGTACTGATCAAGTGCATCGAGGAGAATATCAAAAACACGCTCTAAATCAGCAACTAAAACAAAAAAATGGAGGTCGAATGACCTCCATTTTTCATCTTAATACAACTCGCTTTACTTCAACTCCACAAGCGAGTGGCCCGTCATCTCCTTGGGCTGCTCCAGACCCATCAGGTTGAGCACCGTGGGGGCTACATCAGCTAAGATACCATCCTTCACCGACTTCACGCGGTCGCTCACCACCACGATGGGCACGGGGTTGAGCGAGTGGGCCGTATTGGCCGAACCGTCGGGATTCAGGGCGTTGTCGGCGTGGCCGTGGTCGGCAATCTGCACCACCTCGTAGCCGTTGCGCTTGGCGGCCTCCACCACCTTCTCCACGCACTCGTCCACCGCCTTCACAGCCTTCTCGATGGCCTCGTAAACACCCGTATGGCCCACCATATCGCCGTTGGCAAAGTTCAGGCAGATAAAGTCGTACTGCTGCTCGTCGAGGGCCGTAGCCAACTTATCGGCCACCTCATAGGCCGACATCTCGGGCTGAAGGTCGTAGGTTGCCACCTTGGGCGAGGCCACCAGGATGCGGCTCTCCCCCTCGAACTCGGCCTCACGACCACCATTGAGGAAGAAGGTTACATGGGCATACTTCTCGGTCTCGGCAATACGCAACTGCTTCAGGCCCAGCTTCGAGACATACTCGCCGATGGTATTCTCCACATTCTCCTTGTTGAAGAGGATGTGCAGCCCCTCAAACTTGGCATCGTAGGGGGTCATGCAGCAGTAGTAGAGCGGCATCGTGTGCATCCCCTCCTGCGGCATATCCTCCTGCGTGAGGACAATGGTGAGCTCCTTGGCGCGGTCGTTACGGTAGTTGAAGAAGATGACCATATCGTTGGGTTGAATACGGCCAACGGCCTTGCCCTCGCCATCTACACGCACCACGGGTTTAACGAACTCGTCGGTAACCTCGTTGTCGTACGAGCGCTGCATTGCCTCGACCATGTCGGTTGCGGGCTCGCCCACACCCTCCACCAAGAGGTCGTAGGCCACCTTCACACGCTCCCAACGCTTGTCGCGGTCCATGGCGTAGTAGCGGCCGATAATCGAGGCCACCTTGCCCGTCGAGTGGTTGTTCATGTGCTCCTCCAGAGCCTGAATGAAGCCCTTACCGCTGCGGGGGTCGGTATCACGACCATCCATAAAGCAGTGTACAAAGGTATTCTCCAGCCCATAGGCGGCAGCAATATCGGTCAGTTTGAAGAGGTGGTCGAGCGACGAGTGTACACCGCCGTCCGAGACCAGACCCATGAAGTGTACATTCACCCCCTGCTGCTTGGCATACTCAAAGGCAGCCTTCACCTCGGGATTCTCCATAATCGAGTTGTCGGCACAGGCGCGGTTGATCTTCACCAAATCCTGATAGACCACTCGGCCGGCACCAATGTTGAGGTGACCCACCTCCGAGTTACCCATCTGGCCGTTGGGCAGACCGACATTCTCGCCATCGGTACGCAACTCGGCATGAGGATACTTCTCGCTCATGGCCGTAATGTAGGCGGGCTTCATCTGATAGATCACATCGCCCTTACCACGGTTGCCATTACCCCAACCGTCCAAAATCATCAACAAAACTTTGTTTGCCATACTGTTATCTCATTTTATACTAACTACTTCATCTGCTCACGAATCATCTCAACGGCCTTGTCGATGGCAGCCTGCAGCCCCTCGGCATCCTTACCGCCGGCCGTAGCGAGGAAGGCCTGGCCACCGCCACCGCCCTGCATCAGCTTGGCAGCCTCACGCACCACCTGACCCGCATTCAGCCCCTTGGCCACCAACTCGTCGCCCAGCGCCACGGTCAGCATCGGCTTGTCGCCATTCATCGAGCCAATCACCAGTGCCAGATTCTTGCTGCGCGAGCGCAAAACAAAGGCCAAATCCTTCACAAACTCGGGCAGACGCTCCACCTGGTGGGCGATGAGCTGCAGACCCTCCTGCGCGGGAGTCTGCGCCAAGAGCTTGTCGGCCATGGCGGCCACCTGCTCCTTACGCATCGCCTCCACCTCCTTCTGAAGGCTCTCGTTGCTCTCGACAATCTTCTTCAGGGCGGGCAGCACCTGCGGGTTGTGGAGATAGTCGGAGATGTTACGCACCATGTCCTCGGCCGTGTAGAGCATCTTCTCGGCGCCCTCGGCCGTCACGGCCTCGATACGGCGCACACCGGCCGAAATGGCACTCTCGTTCACAATCTTGAAGAGACCAATCGTACCCGTGGCTCCCGTGTGGGTACCACCGCACAACTCCACCGACGAGCCGAAGCGCACCATGCGCACCTTGTCGCCATACTTCTCACCGAAGAGCATCATGGCACCTGCCGCCTCGGCCTCCTCCTTCGTTGCCTCACGGTTTTCGATCAAGGGGTGGTTGGCACGCACCGCCTTATTAACCAAGCGCTCCACCTCGCGCAGCTCCTCGGAGCTTACCTTCTGGAAGTGCGAGAAGTCGAAACGCAGGTAGTCGGGCGTCACGAGCGAGCCCTTCTGCTCGACATGCGAGCCGAGCACCTTGCGCAGCGCCTCGTGCATGAGGTGGGTAGCCGTATGATTGTTGGCCGCAGCCTGACGCTTCTCGGCATTGACCACCGCCTCGAACTCGGCAGCGGGATTCTCGGGCAACTGCTGTGCCACATGGATAATCAGACCGTTCTCCTTCTCGGTGGCGATGATCTCCACGCGCTCGTTGGCCGACTGGATATAACCCGTATCACCTACCTGACCACCCGAGTTACCATAGAAGGGGGTCTGGTCGAATACGAGCTGATAGAGGGTCTTATTCTTGGAGGATACCCTGCGGTAGCGGGCCACCTTGACGGGGGCCTTCAACAGGTCGTAACCCACAAACTCCGACTGCTTCAGAGGGAAGAGCTCCACCCAATCGTCGGTATCGACCTGGGCGGCGTTGCGCGAACGCTCCTTCTGGGCCTGCAACTCCTTGTCGAAGCCCTCCAAATCGACCTCCATCTCCTGCTCGCGGGCAATCAGCTCCGTGAGGTCGATGGGGAAACCGAAGGTGTCGTAGAGCACGAAGGCATCCTTGCCCGAAATCTGCTTCTTACCGCTCTGCTTGGTCTGGGCAATCACTCCGTCAAGGAGGTTGATACCCGTAGCCAGCGTACGCAGGAAGGCAGCCTCCTCCTCCTCGATGACGCGCTCGATCAGGGTCTGCTGCGCCTTCAACTCGGGGAACTGACCACCCATCTGCTCCACCAGACCGTTCACCAGACGGCAGATGAAGGGCTCGTTAAAGCCGAGGTAGGTGTAGCCATAGCGCACGGCACGGCGCAGGATACGACGAATCACATAGCCCGCCTTGACATTCGAGGGGAGCTGACCGTCGGCAATCGAGAAGGCGATGGCACGCAGGTGGTCGGCGATCACGCGCATCGCCACATCACACTTCTCGTTCTCGCCATAGCGCTTGCCCGACATCTGGGCAATGCGACCGATGGTGGGCTGGAATACATCGGTGTCGTAGTTCGACTTCTTGCCCTGCAGAATCATGCAGAGGCGCTCGAAGCCCATGCCGGTGTCGATATTCTTGGCAGCCAGGGGCTCCAGCGAGCCGTTGGCCTTGCGGTTGAACTGCATGAATACGAGGTTCCAAATCTCGATTACCAGGGGCGACGACTGATTGACCATCTCGCGGCCCGGGATGCGCTTCACCTCCTCCTCATCACGCAGGTCGTAGTGAATCTCCGAGCAGGGGCCGCAGGGACCCGTCTCGCCCATCTCCCAGAAGTTGTCGTGCTTGTTGCCGCGAATGATGTGATCCTCGGGCAGGTACTGACACCAATAGTCGTAAGCCTCCTGGTCGAAGGGGACACCATCCTCCTCCGAACCCTCGAATACGGTGGCATACATGCGGCTCTTGTCGAGCTTATAGACCTCGGTCAGCAGCTCCCAGGCCCAGGCGATGGCCTCCTGCTTGAAGTAGTCGCCATAGGACCAGTTGCCGAGCATCTCGAACATGGTGTGGTGGTAGGTATCGTGACCCACCTCCTCCAGGTCGTTGTGCTTACCCGACACACGAAGGCACTTCTGGGTATCGGCCGCACGCGGATATTTGCGGGGTGCGTTGCCCAAGAAGATATCCTTGAACTGGTTCATACCGGCATTGGTAAACATCAGTGTGGGGTCGTTCTTCACGACCATCGGGGCCGAGGGAACAATGGCATGGCCCTTCCCTTCGAAGAAGTCCAAAAAGGCCTGGCGGATTTTATTCGATTCCATATATACGATTTATACTGTTACTTCGTTTTTCAATTCGGGTTGCAAAATTACACAATTTACGCTAAATTTGCACCATAAATAAGGTATATTTTTCCAAAATGAGGCAAAATGAGGGGGAAATAGCTCAAGCAGCAGGGGCAAGTGGGAGCACAAAGGCCCCGCTTCGCATTCGTATCTACCGCTTTGTGAGAAAGCTTCTGCTCGGCTTTCTCTTCATTTCGGTGGTTAACGGCCTCTTCTCGCTCTTCTTCTACACGCCCAAAATGTACCGCATCAACCGCGAAAACCGCGAATTGGTGGTGCGCTATCAGATTCTTCGGGAGCGCATGCGCTCGTTGGAGCGCGACCTGGAGGAGATTCGCCACCGCGACAACTATGTCTACCGCGCCCTCTTCTCGACCGACACGCTCCAAATCGAGGGGATAAACACCCCCTACCCCGACTCGAAGTATGCCGACCTGAAGGAGGATATTCACGCCTCGCTGATGATTGGCACCTGGCAGGAGATGGATGCCCTGGCCCGCAAGCTCTACGCCCAATCCGTATCGCTCGACGAGTTACAGATTCTCTCGAAGAACAAGGAGGGGCTCTCGATGGCGGTGCCGGCCCTCTGGCCCATCGACCGCGCCCTGCTGCGCAAGGGTATCGACCCCTTCGGCTGGCGCATCCATCCCATCTACCGTCGCCGCATCTTCCACAAGGGGGTCGATTTGCCGGGCAATGTGGGTGATCCGATCTATGCCACAGGCGACGCCACGGTCGAGAGCATCGATCAGCGCAACTCGCGGCGCGGCTATGGCCGTCAGATTCTGCTCGACCACGAGTTTGGTTACAAGACCCGCTACGCCCACCTCAACAAGATCTATGTGAAGCCGGGCGACAAGGTGGTACGCGGTCAGCTTATCGGCGAGCTGGGTCGCTCGGGCGGCGTCACGGGCCCCCACCTCCACTACGAGGTGATTCACCAGGGCCAGGTGGTAAACCCCATCAACTACTTCAACAAGAACATGACACCCGAGGAGTACGAGCGCATCATGGCCGAGGTGCGTGAGCAGAACCTCGAAAAATTTGACGAATAGCCATGGCACAACGACGCAGATCCGCAAAACCCCGCCGCACGCTCCGACAGAAGTTGGTGCACGGTCTGGTATCGGCCTTTGTATGGTTGGGTGCCATCCTGCTCTACTATGTGGCCTACTCCTTCTTCTTCGACACCCCCACCGAGTATCTGATGAAGCACTCGACCGACCGTTTGAGAGCCGAGTATGAGGTGTTGGAGAGTCGCTACGACTCGCTGAAGATGGTGGCTGACAACATCGCAGCCCGCGACCGCAACATCTTCCGCATCCTCTTCGAGTCAGACCCCTACGACCTCGACGCCGAGCGCCAGAGCGAGGAGCAGAGCCGTTTCGAGGAGTTGCAGGAGGAGAGCTCGTACCGACTGCGCCGCGAGCTGCGCGAGCGCACCCATCAAATGGAGGAGCGTCTGCGCGAGCTCGACCAATCCTACCTGCGCCTCACGGCACAAATCGACTCATTGGGCAACGATTGCAACCGCATACCGGCCATTCAGCCCGTCATCAACGAGCAGTTGAGTCTGCTGACCGCCTCCTACGGCATGCGCATCCACCCCTTCTACAAGAGCCTGAAGTCGCATCAGGGGGTGGACTACACCATCCCCGAAGGGTCGCGCGTGTTTGCCACGGCCGACGGCGTGGTGAAGAGCGTCACGACACGCAGCTCGACCTCGGGTCAGACCATCGTCATCGACCACCAAAACGGATTCGAGACCTCGTACAGCCACTTGGGTAAGATCAATGTACGCAAGGGGCAGAAGGTGCGTCGTGGCGACATCATCGCCCTCTCGGGCAACACGGGCCTCTCGTTGGCGCCCCACCTCCACTACGAGGTACGCCACAATGGCATGCGTGTGGACCCCGTACACTACTTCTTCCTCGAACTCTCACCGGCCGAGTATCAGCGCATCATCCGCATCGCCCAATCGGGCATGCAATCTTTCGACTAAACCCGTCATCACCCACTCTACGCCATGCAACTTCGTCTTCTGTTGGTCGATTTCGACGGCACGCTGGCCGATACGCGCCGTGCCAATGCGCGGGCCTATGTGGCTGCCCTGCGCGAGGCGGGATACACGATGAGCGAGGAGGAGTACCTAAACCGCCACTTCGGGGTACGCTGCCCCGACTTCCTGCGTTCGATAGGCATCACCTGCGAGGAGGAGATTGACCGCATTCGTCGCCGAAAAATCGAGCTCTACCCCTCGTTCTTCGACTCGGTACGGCTCAACCGTCCGCTGTGGGAGTTCTGCTGCCACTTCCGCCGTCAAGGGGGCAAGGTGTGGATTGTATCGACCGGCCAGGCCGACAACCTGCGAAACGCCATGCACTACCTGCAACTCGACAACCAAATCGACGGTCTGATCTCGGCGGACGATGTGGAGCATCACAAGCCTCACCCCGACGCCTTTTTACAGGCAATGGAGGCCGAGGGGTGCCGACCCGAAGAGACCCTTATCTTTGAGGATTCGGCCGTAGGGATCGAGGCTGCCCGACGCTCGGGAGCCGCCTGGATGCGCATCGATTGGAGTCGGGAGCCCTGATAAAGGGGAGTGCCGACCACAAAAACAGAGGGAGCCAACGGATTGGCTCCCTCTCTTTATTCCACAAGGAAGGGGGTTACTCGACAACCTCTACCTCGCCACAGTAGTAGAGTTCGCAATCGTCGTAATTGGTGAACTCAATCTCGACGATGTTCACCTGCTCGTCGAAGAGAATCGAGAGGGAGCCCGACTCCCCATTGGCCTTGCTCATCGTACGATCGGTACCCGAGTAGTAGACCTCGATATCGGGGCTCTGCGAGAAGCCGTAAATCTCGCCATCGAAGTACGCGGCAGGCATCGAAATCGAGACCATCTCGTCGTTGGCCAGGAGCAGATCCACGGTCCACACATCGCCGCCCTTCACAAGGCAGCCCTCGAGGATGGCGCTCTCCAGGTCGCCGAGGCAGAAGATATTTTCGGTATCCTCCTTGGGAGCCGTTTCGTCGTAGGGCACACAGGGTCCCTCGAAACGAACCGCATAGGCAACCCCGTCGAGTTCAACCTCAATCTCCACGGCATAGTTACCCTCATCGACCTTCAGCACGCTGACAACGCCGACGGCACCCTGCAAATTATCGCCGCTCACGGCCCAGCTCTTGCTCGGATCGAGCTGATCCTCGACACCCATCATGGCCAGGCCGCTGCCCATGGTCGTAATCTCGATGGGCTCACCCGTGCAGAGCGCATCGTCGAGCATCAGATAGAAGAAGCTGGTCGTGTCGTATATCTCATCGAAGTAGGAGATGGCACCCGGCGTAAAGTAGAGGGCCGTCAGGCCATCTTCGGCCATGTAGAACGAAGCTCGGATGGGCTTCTGTTCGGCACCTCGCAAGATGACATTGTCGTTCACATCAACCTCCTGCTGCTTGGCCTGTGCCTCGATATTTACCGCCAGCGTGGTACCATCGGCCAGAATCATGCCGGTCTTAAGGGTAAGCTTTGAACTTTCGGCATCGTAGTCGAAGAGGCTCTTTCCGGCCGTAATCTCCTCCAGAAAATCGGGAGCAACGGTCTCCAGCACGGCTCCGGAAAGTGTACTCATAAAGGTGTAGAGCTGCTTTTCGGTCATCAGATCGAACTCTACGCCATCGAGCAGCGGATTCATGCCGGCAAAGAAGTACTCTTCGCACGCCATAATGTCCATCCACTCGGTTATCCCTTCGGAGGGTGTGGCAAATACCGAGGGGTTCTCGCCAATCATCGAGAAGGCGACACTGCCAAAGGCCCGCTCCACCCCATTGATGACATAGGTATTCAGATTGGGAGCACTCGGGAGCTCGGTCCCGGGCCCAACCTGCACGGCAGCCTGACTTACGGAGACCTCCCGCTGCAACTTCTCGCTCTTCACGACGAGTTTACCGGTACGAGCCGCATCGAGCTCATTCTGCGCTGCAGTAACCTCTACGGCAAGCTTCTCACCGGCGCCTCCGTTTGCCGGGGATACCGTGAGCCATTCGCCTCCCGACACCACCTCTACCGTCCAGGCATGGTTGGCCGTGAGGACGAGGTTCTTGTCGCCACCCTCTGCCTCGAACGAGAGGGAGGCAGGTTCCACCTCGAGGATTGCCTCGACGGGCACGGGCTCCTCCGTATTATCATCGCTACATGCCGCAAACGCCAGCGGCAATACCAAAAGCATCATCCACAAGTGTCTGAAATTTTTCATACGCGTTACTTTATTTGATGGTTATTTACTGAAAATTCACACGATACTCTCTCACAAATGTAAGACAAATTCTCAAGATTCGCAATTTTTTTAATTTCGACGCCTCCTACAGCGCCTCATCGGTCGGGGTCGGGGGCAGAAGATGGTCGTTCTCATAGCGGAAAGGGGTACCGTCGTAGAGCACGACATCGACGCGCACCTTTATGTAGCCGGCCTCGTTACAATCCATAAAGATGCTTCCCGACCGCAAGGGACGGAACGACGAGACATAGCGCACGGGGTCCTCGTAGACAAAGAGATAATCATCGTTGTGGAAACGGTACTCGACATTCATCTCCATTCCCAACCAATCCTGATGAACACCCATCACGGCATAGGTTGTTGCCGAGAGAATATCCTTTTGAGGCGAGAGCTTCAGCAGAAATTGCGTGTCGCTGACCGATGTACAGCTCACCACGGGAATCTCCTCCTCACCCAGCGTATAGCAGCCGTAGATCGGCTCTATAACCGGGGGGACGGGGAGGTATGCGGACGAGGACTCCTTGCAACCCACAAAACAAAACAGAGCAAGCAGTATAAGCAGTTGAAAGCGATTCATAGTTTTCATGTTCATGGCAATATAAAGTTAAAAAATCTCAATGCTCGATGCAGCGAGCTCCACCTCGCAGCCGACGGCAAAGGCCGGTTGCGACGAATCGGTCAATTGGCAACGGATGTGCGTAGCCCCCTCGGCCGTACGGCTCACCTCTATCTGACCGTCATCAATTCGTGCGTAGCTTTCTCCCCACACCCCATCGACGAGGCTCACATACCAGCACCCCGACCAATAGGGGTGGGAGAATTGATCCGGAAGTCCGGGGATGGCGTGATAGGGGGTAAGAGCCGTGCGATCAATCGAGGTATCGGCATTGCGCACAAGCATGGGATAGCTCCCCTCGGGAATCCCCTCTTCGGCCACCGTGTCCCACGGCACAAGCAGCTCCAGACGCATCACCTCGCCCGTACCCGTGGGGTGACCCCACTCGAACTCGATACCCTCGGTTGCAAGGTAGAGCAGGTAGGCACGACAGCTCTCATCTCCCAATCCGAAGTAGTCGCCACGATCCTGCAGGAGCCCTTTGACCAACCCCTCGAGATGCAAATCCTGCGTAAGGGTGCTGTTCGGCTCTCTGCGCACAACCTCCGAAGAGACCTCAATCTCGCCCTGCCACGAGAAGTAGCGCTTCAGGCAGTGTCGGCCCACCAAGATACCCTCGATGACGAAATCATCCGCCTCACCTCGACGAATCTGCACATAGCCCTCGTCCAAGAGATCGACATCAAGGTCGGTCGAACCCGCTGCCACCTCGCCATAGTACGAGGCGTCGGGGCGCTCCACCCGCCCCGTGGGCAGGTCGATATAGTCCATATAGCCGCACACAAAGGTTTTGGGGCTGAAGTCGCCCGAGTTCATCGGCGCACGGTAGATTCCCACCAGATAGGAGGGCTCCGCCTCCTGCACCTCGTTGTAACGACAGTTCAAAAGGAGCTGCATGACCGAGCCGGGGCCAATCGGATTGCCCAGCTCGTCAATCTCCATCTCGGTATAGAGCTTTATGAGCCAACCATCAGAGTAAGATTCGCCGATATCGTCACCACGGTAGATAAATTCGGCGTGAACAAATTCGACGGATTCGGGTGTCGGCTCCGGCCATTCGGAGGGAGTATCCGGGCGGGGAGGCTGCTCTTCGGAGCAGGCAGCCACCAGGAGCATGGCACAAAAGACAAAGAGGTTGGAGATAAAATTTCTCATGGTACTAAAAATGATTTGGAACTTATTTTGGAACTCTATTTATTCCTTGTGAAGAGGTCAGCGACGACACACCGAACGGTAGTCGCAATAGGTGCAAATCGGATCCTGCTCCTCGCGCGAAACCGCCGTAAAGGGGGTTTCGTAGTCGAAGAGTTCGGTGAGCTTTTCACGCAACAGCGCCTCGAAAGGCCCCTCGTAGAGGGAGTATCGAACCGGATGGTCCACCGTCAAATCGACCGGATAGGGCGAGAAGTCGGCCTGGTTGATGTTGCGCACATAGAAGAGCGCCGGAGAGACATCGTCGCCATGACGATGACGCCACATCAGGGCATAGAGGAGGGTCTGAAAGAGGTTGGCATTCGAACCTCTCTTTTTACTTGAGAAGAGGTCTTCCAACCCCTTAAATTGCAAGTGAATACTTCCCGTCTTATAATCGACTACGCGCACCGTTCCATCGTGCATCCTGTCGAGGCGGTCGGCCTTACCCGCAAGCAAAATCCGACGCTCGGAATCGAGTGAAAACTCCGCATCGACAGGCTTCTCAAGGCCGATGACCTTAAAGTCGGGATGGTCGTGGTCGTAGGCCATAATCCCCTCACGGATATAGCGTACCACCATATCGCGCACCAGGAGCAGTTGTCCCGAATAGGCGGACTCGGGGGTTGGCTTTTCGCGGAAGAGCTCCCGCTCGATGGCGTGGCGTACAGCCTTATCCACCTTGCCATCGCGCAGCAGAGAGTCGATCTCGGCGGAGGGGTCGTCATTATCCATAAGCGACGCATACAAATCCTCCATCGCAGCGTGCAGAATGGTACCGAACAAGGGGTTATCCACATCCTCGGTAATCTCCTCGCGCTCTTTGATTTGTGCGATTGATGCAAAGTAAAACTTTAAGGGGCAGGCGATATAGCGGGAGAGAGCCGTAGGCGATAACGAACGGGGGTTCTCCTTGCGCAGATAGGCCTCCAAAGCCCTGCGTACCGCACCCCTCTTTTCGACCACAAGATCCTCCTCAAGCGGCAGATTGACATCGACACCCACCTCACAAAACTCCAACTCGCGCCCACTCTCATAGGTGAGCTGGCGAATATAGCGGCTCGGCTCGCCCGTGGTGAGTTTATCGGCCTTCGAGCAGTAGCAGAGCACCACTTCGCGGGCACGCTGCAGCAGGCGATAGAAGTAGTAGGCGTGCACCCCCTCGTGGTGCTCGGGGGTGGGAAGGCCATAGGCCGCACGCAGGTTGTAGGGGATATAGGAGGCGTGGGCATCGAGACGACCGGGGAAGTTGTCGTCGGTCATCGAGAGGATGATCACGCGGTCGAAATCGAGGTTGCGTGTTTCGAGGATACCCATCACCTGCAACCCGTTAAGCGGCTCCCCCTCAAAGGGGATACGCACCCCTTGCAGGTGGCGACGAAGTAGCGAAATAAAGGTTGAGGTAGCAATCTCTATTTCGCACGATATAATCGAGTTACGCAATTTGTAAATCTCCTCGCCAAGCGTAAAGAGATAGGCCTCGCGCTGATGACCATCCTCGGCCTCCAAGGCCAACGACGCGACCTGCGAGAGGGCCTCAATCAGGTAGTCGGCAAGCGCCTGCCACCCCTCGACCCTGCGGAAAAGGCGCTCCAAGAGGGGTGTTTGAGCCAACAGAGCCCCCTCCACCGTAATACGCCGATTCTCAATGAGATCCTCCTGCATCTGCATGAGCAGCTCATGAGGCTCGCTGTCGAGATAGGGGTGAGCCAGTACCCCCGAGACATCGGCATGGTAGAAGAGCGCCCCTTCGGGTCCCTTACGACTATGATTCTGAAGCGATAAGAGGCGCTCTACAAAGGTATAGGCCGCCGTATGTTTCAGGGGATAACCCATCGTCACATTGACCGCATCGGGCTTCTCCTGCCCCTCGGAGGGGGTAATCGAGTAGAGCAGCGGCATGAGCAACTCCTCGTTGGTCAGCACCACAGCCGTATGGCGATCCAGAGGTTGGGGTACCCCCTCTTCGTCACGCTCGCGGAGGGCGTCGAGAAGTCGGTTTACCACCTTGCACTGCACGGCATCCGACGCTGTAGATACAATTTTTATCTTCTTGTCGCTCTTTGCATTGTCGTGGGTTATCTCACCCAATAGTTCGGGGTATTTGCGGCAATTTTCACGCATAAACATCCCCGCCTCCTGCACCTCCGAGCGCAGGTAACTCTCGTCGTAGTCCCAGAAGAACTCCGCCCCCACCGTGCGCAGGTGCTCGAACAAGACCTTTTCGCAAGCGGTCAGGGCGTTGAAACCCGCCACCACATAGGTACGCGCGGAATCGACGGCAGACTCGTGGCGCTCCAGGCGTTCGGCGGCACGGCGCTGCACCAGCCCCTCGTAGCCGAAGCCGAGGGTGAGGAGGTGTTCGCGGTATTCGCGGTAAATCCTCCCGAGGGTGCGCCACACCCGCAGGAAGCGTTCGCGCTCCTCGGTATCGGCCGACTCGTTGAGCACTCCCTCCCAAAAGCGGTTGATCAGAGCCCGCTGCTCGGGGGTGAGGTACGAGAGGTCGGCCTCCAACTCCTTCAAATCGGAGATATTGGTGTAGAGGGCCTCGGCATCGACCCGATACTTGTCGATCATGTCGAAATCGGAGAGCAGCATCTCGCCCCAAAAGTAGAAGCGGTCGAACTCCTCCTTATGGTAGCGGGAGTAGATGCGGTAGAGCTCCACCACCAGACGCAGACGGTCGCCCTTATGGAGTCCGGAGAGCTCCTCCATCAGCCCCTCCATGCTAAGCCACTCGGGCTCCCAGACGGGCTCCTCGATGAGCGAGGAGAGCTCCTCGGCAAAGAAGAGGCGGGCTCGGCGCGAGGGAAAGAGCAGAGCCAACGACGAAAAATCGCCGCCGTGACGCTTGTAGAGCGACGAGGCTACCTCGGCCAAAAATGTGCGCTGCTGCTGCATATCTCTTTCAAACAGGATGATTGAACAAAGATAGGTAAAATTATTCGTACCGAGCGCCACGATTACCAAAAAAATTCGTATCTTTGTTCGTTATAGAGAAATCCCCCTTCAGAGAGATGCGTGCCGAGATAATCAATGCAAGTGCCGGTTCGGGCAAGACCTATCGTCTGGCCTACAACTATGTGCGCGATGTGGTGTGGAAGCCGATGCTTTATCGCCACATCCTGGCTGTCACCTTCACGAACAAGGCCACCGAGGAGATGAAGAGCCGCATCTTGAAGGAGATCAACCTGTTGGCCTCCGGCCAAAAGAGCAACTACCTAAAGGATTTGGAACGCGACCTGGGGCTTCACGAGGCGGAGATTCGCCGTCGGGCGCTCGAGGCCCGCAGCGCCATCCTGCACGACTACTCGCGCTTCACGGTGCTCACCATCGACAAGTTCTTCCAACGCATCCTCCACGCCTTCATCAAGGAGTTGGGGTTGGAACTCAACTACGAAATCGAGTTGGAGCCGGCCTCTGTACTCAACCGCGGCGTGGATGCGCTGATCGAGCGTCTGGCCGAAAACAAGGAGCTGCGCACCTGGTTAGAGTCCTATGCCCGTGAGCGCATGGAGGAGCAGAAGGGGTGGGACCTGCGCGAGAGTATTCGCCGCATAGGCAAGGAGCTCTTCAACGAGCAGAGCCGCAAACGCATTGCGGCAACCGGCTCGCGCGAGGAGCTCGAAAGAGACTTCAAAGAGCTGTGGGAGGAGGCTCGCCACACCCAAAAGCAGTTCCGCGAGATGGGGTGCGAGGCGGTCAAGGCCATCGAGGGCATAGGAGCCTCGCTTGCAGACTTCAGCTACCGCAATACGAGTGGTGCCGCCTACTTCTATACAGTGGCCTCGGGCAAAACCGAGCCCCCCAAGAAGCGCGCCCGCGACTGGAGTTCACGCAGCGACTGCTGGCTCCCCAAAGCGACCAAAAAGAGCGGTCTGGAGCCCCACATCGAGGGGTTGCGCTGCCGCCTCGAGGCGTTGTGCAACTGGTACGACAACCACCATCGGGCGTGGACCACGGCCCGACTCATCAAGGAGCACTTTCGCACCTTCGCCCTCTTGAGCGACCTCTACAACGAGATACAGCTCATCTGGCGCGACGAAAACCGACTGCTGCTCTCCGAGACAAAGAGCATCCTCTCGACCTTTATCGACCGTAACGACACCCCCTTTATCTACGAAAAGGTGGGCAACCGCTACGACCGCTACCTCTTCGACGAGTTTCAAGACACCTCGCAGCAGGAGTGGCTCAACTTCCTGCCGCTGGTCAAGGATGCCTTGTCGCACCCCACGCAGCTCTCGCTCCCCACGGAGGAGGAGATTGGACCCACGGCACTCTTGGTGGGCGATACGAAGCAGTCGATCTACCGTTGGCGCGGAGGCGACTGGAGCATCCTGGGTCGCAAGGCCCCCGAAGCGCTGGAGGTGGCAACAGTGGAGAGCATGAACAACAACTTCCGTTCACTGCCCCAAATCGTAGGGTTCAACAATGCGTTGATTGGCCGCGTGGTGGAGTTGGCGGCCGCGCGTATCGGCAACGAACTCGACGAGCAGGGAATCGACAAGGAGCCCCTGATCGACATCATCACAAGCGCCTACACCGATCATGCGCAGACCGCCCGACGCCCAAGCGCGCGGCAGGGGTATGTGAGCATCGAGACCTCGGAGAAGATGCCCCCGGTGGTGGAGCGCATCTGCCGCATATTGGATTTGGGTTTCCGACCCGCCGACATACTGATTCTGGTGCGTGGTGCCACGGATGGCGGACGCGTGGCCCGAGCGCTGCTCGACTTCAAGCAGCAGAACGACAACCCGCGCTACCACTTCGATGTGATGACGCAGGATGCCTTGAGCCTCAACGCCTCACCCCTCTGCTCGTTCATCATCGCCCTCTTCCGCCTGGCCCTCGACCCCAAAGAGAGTGTGCAGCGAGCCATATGCAACCGTTACCTCAAGCGCGAGGTGGAGGCTCCGCTCCCGAGCGAGGAGGAGCAGCTGTTGCGCTCGTTGAAGCTGCTCTCACCCGAGGCGGCCTTCGAGGAGGTGGTTCTGTACTTCGGTCTCAACCGCGAGCAGGAGCAGGTGGCCTACCTGCAAGCCCTGCACGAGGAGATTATCAACTTCTCGTCGGGCCGCATCACCGACCTCTCGCTCTTTTTGGAGTGGTGGGAGGAGCATGGCGACAAGTGCGCCCTGCGCGTCGGCGATAGCGACTCCACCATCGAGATATCGACCATCCACAGTTCAAAGGGGTTGGAGCGCAAGGTGATCATCATCCCCTTCTGCTCGTGGGAACTCAACCCGGGCGAAGCGGGCCTGCGCGACACGATTGTATGGGCCGAAGGCGACAGCCGCCTGCAGATGGGGGGCTCGCTACCCCTGAAGTATGGCCGCTCGATGATCGACTCCTACTTCAAGGAGGAGTATTACCACGAGATGACACGCAGCTATGTGGACTGCATCAACCTGCTCTATGTGGCCCTCACCCGCGCCAAGGAGCAACTCCACATCTTCCTGCCCAATTGCCAAACGAGCCGTATCAGCAGCCTGATGTGGGAGGCGCTACAAATCGACCTTGAGGCGGGTACGGCCCATATCCCCCACCCCGCACACCGGGGCGGAACACCCCTCGACAAGGGTCGCGTTACGCAATCGGGAGAGTTGCTACGCTGCGAGTTCGGCCAATTTGAGGGGCCCGACCCGAGCGATCTGAAGCCCAAGGAGGGGAAGGTGGAGCTCCTCACCCTGAAGGAGTACCCCACCCTGCGTCCGGCCCCCGAGTTACGCCTGCCGACGGCCCGTTTCCACGAGCACGACACCGCCGTGGAGCTCTCGCCCCGCAACTTCGGCATTCTGATGCACCGCATCTTCGAGCAGGCCACCGACCGCAACTCGCTCCATGAGGCTATGCGCCGACTCCACGAGGAGGCTCTGCTGAATCGGGAGGAGCTCTCGAAGTTGGAGCAGCTCATCGAAGAGGCTCTCCGAGAGCCCACCGTGGCCTCCTGGTTTGACCACCCCTGGGAGCGCATCCTGAGTGAGCGCGACATCATCCTGCCCCCTACGGGTGAAGTCGGAGAGCAGCACCGCCGCCCCGACCGCGTGATGCTCGACGGCAGACGGGCCGTGGTGGTCGATTACAAGTTTGGCGAGAAGGATCCCTCGTCGAACATCACGCAAATTCGTCGCTACATGAAGCTCCTGCGCAGAATGGGCTACCTCGAAGTGAAGGGTTGGCTCTGGTATGTGCGCCTGGGGCGTACAGAAGCGGTCAGTGAGGTATAATTTCACACTTTTTTTGTACCTTTGTCGCCATGAAGAAGAGCCTTTGGAATCTCATCCCCAAAAGTTTCCGCCGAAGAGGCGGAGGGGTCGTCGTGACCATCTTCCTGCGAGCCCTGCTTAACTTCCTGGGATTGGCGATGTTGCTTCCCGTCCTGTTGCTGATTTTGGAGGGCGACAACCTCCACGCCAACCCCTGGTTGGAGCGCCTGTGGCTTTGGGGTGGTTTTAGCCAGGAGAGCCACTTCGTATGGGCCCTGTTGGCGAGTGTTGTGGGTATCATCCTCCTAAAGAGCCTCCTTATGCTCTGGCTCTTCCGCGTGGAGCGCAACTTCATCTACGACCTCTACAGCCACCTCTCACGCCGACTCTACATCTCCTACTTTCGGCGCGGATTGGGCTTCGTGAAGCAGCAAAACTCGGCCATCCTCTCGCGCAATGTGAATGGGGTAACCTTCGCCTTCGTAGCGGGTGTGTTGCGTCCCATAGCCGCCATGAGCTGCGAAGTGATGCTCTTTATGCTCCTCTTCGGAGCCCTTACGCTCTACCATGCCGCCGCAGCCGCCGTCGTGCTGCTTATCTTCCTGCCCACCCTGGTGGGCTACTACTACCTGGTGCGCCGCCGCCTGAATCGCTATGGCGAGCAGGAGAATCAGGCCCAGCGAGAGAAGGCACGCACGGTCATCGAGACCTTCCGCGGCTATGCCGAGGTGGAGCTCAACCGCGCCTTCCCACTCATGCTCGACCGCTTCGACCGCGCCATGGAGGATTTGGTCGAGGTGCAGCGCAAGAATGCCACCCTGGGGATGTTACCCTCGATATTGACCGAAGTGGGTCTCACGCTCGGCATGGTGGCGATGGTGGCATGGAGCCTTACCGACGGAGGCGACCAGGGGCGTATTCTCTTCGGTGTCTTCGCCGTGGCAGCCCTGCGCCTGCTCCCCTCGGTACGCGGCCTGATGAGCGGCTGGTCCACCCTCAAATACAACCGCTATACGATTGACACGCTCCTGGAGGCGGGCATTGAGGAGGGGGCCGACAGCGAGGAGCAACCCCACCACGAGCGCCTGCACTTCGAACATGAGATACGCCTCGACGACCTCTCGTTCCACTTCGACGACGCCCCCGGGAAGGAGATTTTGGAGCACCTCTCGCTCACGATTCGCAAGGGGGAGCGCATCGGCTTCCGTGGCGCATCGGGTCGAGGTAAGACCACCCTTTTTCAGCTTTTGTTGGGACTCTACGAACCCACTGCGGGGGCTATTTGGATTGATGGACAACGCCTTGACGCCTCCACGCGACGCGCATGGCAAAATACGCTGGGCTATGTCTCGCAGAGCGTATTCTTAATCGACTCGACCTTTGCCGCCAACATCGCCCTGGGGTGCCGTGACGAGGAGATTGACCGCGAGCGAGTGGCACAAGCGTTGAAGGCGGCCCGTCTCGACGAGTTTGTCGAGGGGCTTCAGAAGGGGATGGATACGCCGATTGGCGAGTGTGGCTGTCGCCTCTCGGGGGGTCAGCGCCAGCGCATCGGCATCGCCCGTGCCCTCTACAACGAGGCCTCGGTACTCCTCTTCGACGAAGCGACATCGGCCCTCGACAGCGAGACCGAGCGTGAGATCAACCACTCGATCGAGGAGCTGACTGCAAGCCGCCGCGACCTGACTATCCTGGTTATCGCTCACCGCGAGAGTTCGCTGGGCTATTGTGACCGAATTATTGATTTGTAACGCCTATATAACAGTATGTATATCACCAGAGATTTCTATATTGCCGACTTTCTGCTGCGCATCTCGGGCGAGGATTGGGAGGAGCCCTTCGGCCACTTCGGTCGGGCCCTGGCGCGCTTCGAGCGCCCCGTCGAGGCCGACCTGCAACCCACCCTGCATCTGCTGCCCGACCGGGGAGAGAAGATCCGTCGTGCCACGATGCGCGAGCTCGACAGTTTCGACTTCGCCGAACTCAACGCCACCTGCCACCTCTATGGCGACGAGGAAGGGCATCTGCTCACCATCCACAGCGAGAAGGGGTCGGAGATGTGGTTCTCGAAGGAGCGCAACTCCGAAAAGGGCTACTTCGAGTTGAAGAGCCAGCTGGGCAACCCCGAGCTCTCGTCGCTGATTCGCTTCGGTGTGTGGATTCTCTTCGGATTGGCCATCACGCCCCACCACGCCATCGCCATCCACTCCTCGACCATTCAATGTGGTGCAGGAGCCTCGCTCTTCTTGGGCGAGTCGGGCACGGGAAAGAGCACCCACACCCGTCTGTGGCGCACCCACATCGAGGGGGCGAAGCTGCTCAACGACGACAGCCCCATCATCCGCATCCGCGAGGGGATACCCACCGTCTATGGCTCGCCCTGGAGTGGCAAGACCCCCTGCTACAAGAACGAGAGCTACCCCATCCGTGGTTTTGTGCGCTTGAGCCAGGCTCCCCACAATCGGATGCGTCGCCTGGGAGTGATACCCGCCATCGGAGCCCTGCTCCCCTCGTGTCCGCCCTCCTTCGCCCACGATGCGAAGTTGCAGGACGCCATCTGCGATACCCTCTCGGAGTTCATCGCCCTCACCCCTGTCTATCACCTGGAGTGCCTGCCCGACGAGGCAGCGGCACGCCTCTCCTACTCGACCCTTTACGATGACACTACGCTTGGTTGATAACTACTCCGCATTCTCGTTGGCACGCGACCAACTCCTTGCCGGCGAAACGGTTACGATGCGAGTACGGGGACAGAGCATGCTCCCCTTCTTTCGGAGTGGCAGCCAAATCGTGCTGCGTCCTGTCCGCGACGAGGATTTTCGCGAGGGACGGGTGGTGATGGCCGACGCCGGCAACGAGCGCTTTGTCGTCCACCGCATCTACCGCGTCGAGGGGGAACAGATCACGCTGCTCGGCGACGGCAACACCATAGGCACCGAGACCATGCCGCGCGAAAAGGTCTATGGGGTGGTCGATTGTAGTCGAGTACACCTATGGTTGGCCCTTGTTTGGCAATGGATGCGCCCGCTAAGACGCTATCCGTTGGCCATAATGCGGCGCATATTTCCCAAATAGCCTAATTTTTTGGCCGATTAGAGTGATTATAGAACCCTATTTTACCCTACCTTTGTAACACTTATACCTGCATTACAATGCTTACAATCGAGACCTTCAACTGGATATTGGCAGCGATGGCCCTGATGGGGCTTGTTGTCTTTGTGGCTCTCTACTTTGTGGAGGCGGGCTACGGCTACCTCTTCAACCCCAAATTCGGCTTCCCGCTCTCGAACAAGGTGGGCTGGGTGGTGATGGAGGCCCCCGCCTTTGTGGTGATGTTGTGGTGGTGCCTCAAGGCCCAATCGCCCTCGACGGTGGAGTTGGTGTTGGCAGGACTCTACCTGCTCCACTACTTCCAACGCTCGTTCATCTTCCCCTTGCTGATGCGCGGCAACTCGAAGATGCCCGTCGGCATCGCCCTGATGGGTCTCGCCTTCAACTCGATCAATGCCTTTTTGATCGGCTGCTGGCTCTTTGAACTCGCCCCCGAGAGCTACTACGCCGGTTGGTTTGGCGATTGGCGCTTCTGGACGGGCCTTGTGATCTTCTTTGCGGGCATGGGAATCAACCTGCAGGCCGACTACATCGTGCGCCACCTGCGCAAGCCGGGCGACACGCGCCACTACATCCCCCGAGGGGGCATGTTCCGCTATGTCTCGTCGGCCAACTACTTTGGCGAGGTGGTCGAGTGGTGCGGCTTTGCCATCGCCTCATGGTCGCTGACCGGTCTGCTGTTCGTATGGTGGACCTTTGCCAACCTCGCCCCCCGCTCCGCCTCGCTCTACAAGCGTTACGAGCGAGAGTTTGGCGACGAATTTACAAAACTTGGACGAAAGCGCATCATCCCCTTTATCTACTAAACGGGGCATAACGATAATAGAGCAATCAGCATAGATAGAGCATTAAAAGATAGAGATATGAAGGAGTTGAAAGAATCGAAACTCTTTACCCCCTACCAAATGGGGCCCGTAACACTGCGTAACCGCGTCATCCGCTCGGCGGCCTTCGAGTCAATGGGCAAGGATTTCGCCCCTACGCAGGATTTGAAGGATTACCATGTGAGCGTGGCGCGTGGCGGTGTCGGCATGACGACCCTGGCCTACGCCTCGATCAACCGCAGCGGTATCTCCTTCAACTCGCAACTCTGGTTGCGTAACGAGATTCTGCCGCAGCTGAAGGATATCACCGACGCCATCCATCACGAGGGGGCTGCCGTGGGTATTCAAATCGGCCACTGCGGCAACATGACCCACTGGTCCACGGCCGGCAGCTTCCCCGTCTCGGCCTCCAACGGTTTTAATCTCTACTCCCCCACTTTTCACCGTCGGCTGAAAAAGAGCGAGCTGATAGCGTTTGCCAAAGATTTCGGTCAGGCCGTACATACGGCACACGAGGCGGGCTTCGACAGCGTAGAGGTACACGCCGGCCACGGCTACCTCATCTCGCAATTCCTCTCGCCCTGGACCAACCGCCGACGCGACGAGTTTGGCGGCTCGCTCGAAAACCGCATGCGCTTCATGAAGATGTGTCTGGAGGAGGTGATGGAGGCCGCCGCAAAGTGCAACATGGCCGTATTGGTGAAGCACAACATGGAGGATGGCTTCAAGAGTGGCATCCAGGTACCCGAGAGCATCGAAATCGCCAAAGAGATCGAAAAGTTCGGCGTGCAGGGCATTGTCCTCTCGTCGGGTTTCGTATCGCGCGCCCCGATGGCGGTGATGCGCGGCCGCATCCCCACCAAGACGATGGGCTACTACATGGGGTGGAACGAGTGGTTGCAGAAGATTGTCGTCTCGCTCTTCGGCAAGTGGATGATTACGGACTACGACTTCGAGGAGTGCTTCTTCCTGGAGAATGCCCGCAAATTCCGCCGCGAGCTGAAGGGGCCGCTGGTCTATGTGGGCGGTCTGGTCTCGCGCGAGGGTATCGAAAGGGTACTCGACGAGGGCTTCGAGATGGTGCAGATGGGGCGTGCGCTGATCAACGACCCCGCCTTTGTGAACAAGTTGCGCGAGGGCGACTTCACGACGCGTGCCGGCTGCGACCACCGCGACTACTGCATCGCCCGCATGTACTCCGACAAGATGATTTGTTGCCACAACTGCCACGAGGAGATTCCCGAGCGACTGTGGCGTGAGCTTAAAAAGATCAAGTAATGCGTCGCGGAGAGGTAAAAAAGGGGACAGCAACAGCCCTTGTAACGGGAGGCAACAGCGGCATCGGCCGTTGCTACGCCGAGCGGTTGGCCGCCTTGGGCTACCACCTGATTATCGCCGGCATGAACGAAGAGCGTAACCGGGCAGCAGCCGAAGAGATTCGCCAAAAGCATGGGGTCGAGGTGCGTACCATCGAGATCGACCTGGCCGAGTTTAAGTCGGGACGCGAGCTCTACGAGCGCGTGAAGGAGATGGGGGCCGAGATTGAGGTGCTGGTCAATAATGCGGGCACCTTCACCTACAACGACATCCTGAAGTGCGACATGGAGCGCCTGGAGCGCATCATCTCGCTCCACGCTCTGACCACGACGGCCACCTGTCGCCTCTTTGGCGAAGAGATGGCCCGACGCGGCCACGGCTACATCCTCAACATGTCGAGCTACTCGCTCTGGATGCCCTGGCCGGGCCTCTCGGTCTATAGTGCGAGCAAGAACTACATCCGCTCCTTCTCGCTCGGCTTGGTCAAGGAGCTGCGTGAGCGGGGTGTAAAGGTGACGGCCGTATGTCCTGCGGGTGTTGCCACCGACCTCTACGGTCTGCCCCGCGATTGGCAACGCTTCGGCGTGAAGTGCGGCATCCTGCTCTCGCCCGACAGCTGTGCCCGACGCGCCCTGAAGGCGTTGTGGCGCGGAAGAAAGAGCACCGTACCCGGGTGGTGGAATCGCCTGGGGATTCCCTTCTGCCTCTATATGCCGATGTGGATTCTGAAAATTGCCCGCAAATATACCATGCGGTTCCAAAAATAGGAGAGTATGTTCAGCGAACTCAACGATATTGTATTTGACTTTGGCGGTGTGTTGATTGACCTCTACCGCGAACACTGCGTCGAGGCCTTCCACCGCATCGGCTACCCCCAAGCCGAGCAGATGATTGGCATCTACTGCCCCTCCGAGACCTTCATGAAGGTGGAGCGTGGCGAGATGACGGGGCACGAGTTGGTGGAGTTCATCCGCCGGGACTCGTGCAACCCCTCGATTAGTTACGAGCAGGTACGCGAGGCCTACATCGCCTTCCTGGGGACGATTCCCGTCAAGAAGCTGCGCGCAATACGCGCCCTGCGCGAGGCAGGCTATCGCACCTGGGGCCTCTCGAACATCAACGAGTTTGTGATGCCCTACATCCGCGAAAAGCTCTTCACGGCCGATGGCCTACGGATGGAGGATTACTTCCACGGCGCCTTCTTGAGCTACGAGGTCAAGCTCCTCAAACCCGAGAAGGAGATCTTCGAGCTGATGGTGAAGCAGACCGGGATGGTACCCGAAAAGAGCCTCTTTATCGACGACAGCGAGAAGAATATCGCAGCAGCGCGCGAGTTGGGCTTTCAGGTCTACCTGGCCGCCCCCGAGGAGGACTTCACCCCCATGTTGGAGGAGATTATCCGCTGCCGAAAGCAGTAGCGCAGCCCCTCACGACAACAAACGAGCCCGACTTTACGGTCGGGCTCTTCCTATTTAGCGGAAATCGATGAGTTCGAAGTCGGGATAGTTCTCCGGATTGAATCGGGGGATGGGCTCATCGCTCGTATGCATGTTCCAAATTTTGCAGAGGTAGTGACACTCCCCATCGGGATAGTAGATCAGCTCGGCAGGGAGGTAGCTCTGGGTATCGAGCTTGAGGATAAGCACACGCTCCGTGGGTTGATTTCTCTTCTTGGGCTTGGTCTTAAACTCGATGACGGCAAAGCGCCCCTCACGCCCCATATAGGTGTAGTCGAAGAGTTCGTCGAGCAGGTAGAAGGCGTGGGCAGGATTGGCCTCAAAAGCCGGAGTAGTGCTATCGGGATTTTCAATCACCACCTCTTGATGCTCACGATTCACCACATAGCAAACCGTTCCGTCGCAATAGATCTCGGTACAATTAAAACCGAAAATATAGAAACTGTCGCCTGCTACATGGAATTTGGACTCTACCTGGGACTCGAAACCCGAATCATCGCTTATCTTTATGCTGTAATCGGCACTATAGGGCCCCAACTCGCTGATGCGCTGCTCCATACGGGCCAAAAGGGTCGAGGCATCCTCCTGGGCCGTGCACAGCAGGATGTTGCCAAGGAGCATAAGCCCCAAAATCACCAATCGTTTCATCACTGTCATGGTTTAGAATACGCCTAAATCTTGCAGTTTGGCCTCCAACGAGGGGAGGTCATGGAAGAGGATGTCGCGCGGCTTGGCACCCAACTGCGGCCCCACGATACCACACTGCTGCAACTGCTGCATGATACGGCCGGCACGGTTGAAGCCCACCTCGTAGTTACGCTGAATCATCGAGACCGAAATGGCCCCCTGCTCCACCGCCGTGCGGGCAATCTCGGCAAAGAGCGAGTCGAACTTCATCGGACGACCCGACTCGCCATCGCCTCCACCCGTCGAGCCCATACCCGCCTCACCGGCATCGGGCGTATAGTCGGGCAGCGGATAGGCCTGCGGATAGCCCTGCTGCTTGGAGATGTACTCGACGATGCGCTCCACCTCGCGGGTCTCGACCAGGGCACACTGCACACGCGTGAGCTCGCCCCCGTTGGTAAAGAGCATATCGCCTCGACCGATGAGGGTTTGGGCTCCGGGCTGGTCGATGATGGTACGCGAATCGACCATCTGCATCACACGGAAGGCGATACGGGCCGGGAAGTTGGCCTTGATACCACCCGTGATGACACGCACATCGGGACGCTGCGTGGCAACGATGAGGTGGATACCCACGGCACGGGCCTTCTGCGCCAGACGCATCACGGGGCGCTCGACCTCCTTGGCCGTCATAATCAGGTCGGCAAACTCGTCGATGACCACCACGATATAGGGAAGGAAACGGTGTCCCTTGGGGGGCGGCAGACGACGGGCCACGAACTTCTCGTTGTACTCCACAATGTTACGGGCTCCCGCCTTCTTGCAGAGCTGCAGACGCTCCTCCATCTCCTGTTCGAGGGCGTGGAGCGTATAGACCGCCTTCTTGGGGTCGGTGATGATGGCATCCTCCTCCGACTCCATCTTGGCCAAGAAGTGGCGTTCCAGACCGGCATAGGTGGAGAACTCGACCATCTTGGGGTCGATCATCACAAACTTCAACTCGGCGGGGTGCTTCGTATAGAGCAGTGAGGTGATGATGGCATTCAAGCCCACCGACTTACCCTGACCCGTAGCACCTGCCACCAACAGGTGGGGCGCCTTCGCCAGGTCGAAAACAAGGCTCTTATTCTGAATCGTGCGACCGATTACCACCGGCAGCTCCATCTTGGCCCCTTGGAACTCGGGCGAGCAGATCGAGGAGTACATCGAGACTATCTGCTTGTGCTCGTTAGGCACCTCGATGCCGATGGTACCCTTCCCCGGAATCGGGGCGATGATGCGGATGCCACGCGCCTCGATCGACTGGGCGATATCGTTCTCCAAGCCCTGAATCTTCGAGATTTTGACCCCCTCGGCCTGACGAATCTCATAGAGGGTAACCGTGGGGCCCGAGGTGGCATGGATGCTCTTGATGGGGATACCGAAGTTCTTGAGCGTCTCCTCGATGCGGCTCTTCTTCAGGAAGATCTCCTCGTCGGTTACCTGCGAGTTGGAGGGGTAGTTCTCCAAGAGACCGGGCGAGGGCTTGGCATAGTGTACCAAATCCTTCAAGGGGTCGTAGAGCTCGTCGGTGATATGGCGCTCATCGACCACCTTCACCTCGTTCTGCTCCACCGTAACCACAATACCCTCTTCGGCGGGAGTTGCGGGCTCGGGCTGCGGAGGCTCGGCCACATGCACCACCTCGGGGTGGAAGGAGGGCTCATCGGTAGCGGGCGTGAGGGGCACCTCGGTAAAGGGATTCTCCTCGTCATCCGCAGTGGTGGGAAGTACCCACGGAGCGGGCGTCGGGGGAGTTTGGGGTACATCGGGCTCCACGCGGCCACCGGCGGGAATCACCGTGAAGGGATCATCCTCCTCCGCAGGGGGTGTCGCAGGACGCACGGGGTGCTGCTCCATGCGGCGCAACTCGTGCTCCATCTCCTCCATCGTCACACGGCGCTCCACCTCATGAGTCTCGGCCGGAGCAACCGTAGGAGGAGTGGCAGGCTGAATCGGCTCTACAGGGGTGCGAGGCACCTCGGTCATCACCGGATCGGGCTCGGCAACAGGGGTAGCCATCTGGTGCGGAGCAGGCGGCGGAAGCACCACCACGGGCTCCTCACGGGCAGGCTCTGCGGGGGCAGGTTGCTCGGGTGTACGCTGCTGTCCGCGCTGGTGGATGCGCTCCACCAGGCGCTCGCCGCCATCGACCACGGCATGGCCCATCGAATTGACCGTATTGATGAAGTTGCGGTTGATAAAGACACCGATAAGAATCCACCCTGCAAGGAGCAGGAAGAGAGTTCCGAGATTACCAATTTTGCCGTGCAGCAGTTCGCTCATGGCGATACCATAGGCACCACCCCACCCCGACGAGAAGGTGTTCCAATCGCTCCCGAAGAGGTAGCCCAACGAGAGTGAGCCCCACAACATCACGAGCAGCATGCTCAAGAACGAGTGGTTGAGCCACAAGGGTCGACGACGAATCACACGCAGACCCAAAGTGAGGATAATCACCGGTATCAGCAGACCGAAGAGGCCGAACGAGCGCCCCATCAGCACATCGCCCAACCAGGCTCCGGCATAGCCGCAGGGGTTGGAGATGGTATCGTCGTAGCGGGGGTCGGCCAGCTGCGCAGCACTCGTATGGAGCACACTGCTGTCGGCCTCCCAATCGCGCAGGTAGAAGAGCAACGAGGCGAGGGTAAAGAGCCCCACAAAGAAGAGCGCAAGGCCCAACGACCACCGCAAGCTCTCGCCATTGGAGCGCTGCGGAGTGGCATTGCCTCGGTTTTTATTGGATGGTTGTCTTACTGCCATAGTGTTCTATTTTTGGTTGCGGTGCGCGCCCCCTTATCGGGAAAACGGGGAGCTCCACCCCATTATTGTCTGTTCTCTTGATTTACAATCTGTTCGACCATCGCCTCGATGCGCTTGCGATAGCTCTCGTCGGCAAAAGTCTCGATTCGAAGGTGTGACGTCGAGCTTTTCTGTTCGGCTTTGGCCTCGGCCAACAATCCGCCCTCGTCGAGCAGCGACCGGACACGGCGGGCTACGGCCGGCGAAGGGTCGATCAGCTCCACCTCACGCTCTCCGATAATCCGTCGGAGCAGAGGAATCAGGAAGGGGTAGTGCGTACACCCCAACACGATGCGGTCGGCACCCCGCTCCAACATCGGCTCCACCACCTTGCGCACAAGTTGCTCGGCCTCGGGGCTCTCCTCGCGGTGCTCCTCGACCAACTCGACAAAGCCGTGGCCGGCCACAGCCAACACCTCGATATCCTCGCCATAACGGGCCGCTGTACGACGAAATAGGGCTCCGTCGAGGCTGCGCTCGGTAGCCAGCACCCCCACCACACGCGTGCGGGTCGCCAGGCAGGCGGGCTTCACGGCGGGCTCCATCCCCACGATGGGAATCTCGCTATACTTTATCCTCAGCGCCTCGATGGCGGCTGCCGTCGCCGTATTGCAGGCCACCACCACGAGTTTGCAACCCAACTTCACCAGGTGCCCTACGGCCTCATCGGCCAGGCGGGCCACCTCCTCCTTCGAGCGCTCACCATAGGGGCAGTTTTTGCCATCCCCGAGGTAGATATAGCGCTCATCGGGCAGCAGTCGCCACAGCTCCCGCCACACCGAAAGGCCTCCCAACCCCGAGTCATAGACTCCTATGGGTGCACTTCGTTTCATCGTGTCGATATAGTTCAAAACCTGCGCCACCAGCTCCTCATCGTCGTAACGGTCACCATCGAGCAGCAAGTGGGCCTCCTCGTAGTGGGGGGCACGCTCGGCCATGTGCTGGCGCATAAAGGCGACCAACTCCTCGTCGTTCAGACCGCGCAGACGGGGTCGCTTCTGTCGTCCGTAAGGCGAGAGGCGCGAGGCGATTTGCTCGGCCGAGCGACGAATGTAGAGGGTCAGGCCCACCCCATTCATAAAGGCCATGTTGTCGCTCCAGGTGGGCAGCCCGCCACCCGTCGAGATGACCATCGGCTCGGCATCGGCAGCCAGCTCCTCGACAAGGCGGCGCTCCTCCTCGCGGAAGTGCTCCTCCCCCTCGTAGCGGAAGATATCGGCCACCGAAGCCCCCTCGCGCTCCTCAATGGCATGGTCGGTATCGACGAGCCGCCAACGGAGCCGGCGCGAGAGCTTGCGCCCCAGCGTGCTCTTGCCGCAACCCATATAGCCGACCAAAAATATCTTCTTCACCTGCTGCATACCCTACTCCAAACAACGGTATTTGATGCTCCTCCTCCAAATTAGAAGAGGTTCAACTGCTCGGGATCGACCACCACATCCGAGGCGCTCTGCTCCTCAATCTCACCCACCGTATGGATGGCTCGTTGGGGCTTCTCGGTCATCGGCTCGAAGAGGGCGTCGTCGATAGCCTCGGGGAGCTCGGTCATCGCCTCTTCGGCCTCCTCGGCCTTGGGCTCGGGCTCCAGGAAGGTGAGGGTATCGACCTCGTAGGTCGTCAGGCGCTTGCCCTTGGCACGATGGCTCTTAATACCGACAAACTCGTCGATCCAGATATCCTCCGCAGGACGCGTGGCGTGGGCCCCCTTGAAGGTGATGCGCAGCGTGGCGTCGTCGCGGTCGGTGATGGCCACAAAGCGGGCCTGCGACTCCTCGTCGAGGAAGAGCTGCATCTTGTCGCTCACCTCGGGCTTGAAGCGCTTGAGGTAGTAGTACTGCTGCTGACCATCGTAGTAGCAGACGCTGTAGGTAGCCTCGGGGCGGAACTTCTCGACACGCACCGTCTCGTCGGGGAAGTGCTGGCCGAGGTCGTAGCCCGTGATGTAGTAGAGGTTCTTGGTGGTCCACACCAGAATCTTGTCGTCGCCCTTGAACTCGCCGAGCAGCTGACCGCGCCCATCGACATTCAGACGACGCACATCCTCGTCGTACCAGATATTCTGACCACCCAGCGTCGAGGTGCCGCGCTCCTTGAGGACAATTTTGTGGATGCCGTAGCGCGAGAAGAGATTTCCCTGGCTCTGACGACCCTTGATTGCGAGGGTCGAGAAGTCCAAATCGACAATCACCTTCTTCAGGCGCGGGCGGGGCTTGAAGTAGACCTTCAGCACCTCGGCCTCACCGTTCGGATTGACCGACATATAGATGATTTCGCTCTTGGGCGTACCCTTCGTCATGTCGTAGACCTTGTCGCGCGTGATGGACTTGATCGGGCAGCGCTTCATCATGATGGGGCCGTTCTTGCCGTCGCGGTAGAGGACATTATAGATCGTGCGCTCGTCGTTGCGACGGAAGATGCCGATGTAGTAGATACCCTTGTCGAAGAAGGCCTTCTCGCTCACCTTCGTAATCTGGTAGCGACCATCCTTCGTGAAGACAATCACATCGTCCATATCGGAGCAGTCGGCCACAAACTCGGCATCCTTCATCGCCTTGCCGATGCCATAGAAGCCCTCGGCTCGATCGACATAGAGCTTGGCATTGGTCACGGCCACCTTGGTTGCCTCGATGGTGTCGAAGGCACGAATCTCGGTCTTACGCTCGCGGCCCTTACCGTAACGCTCGCGGATGCGTTCGTAGTAGGCAATCGTATACTCAACCATGTGGGCCAGGTGGTGCTTCACCTCCTTCATCTCGCGCTCCACAGCCTTGATTTCGTTGTCGGCCTTCTCCGAATCGTAGCGCGAGATACGGATAAACTTCAACTCCGTAAGGCGTTGCACATCCTCGATGACCACCTCGCGGCGCAGGAGCTTCTTGAAGGGCTCCAACCCCTTATCGACCGCAGCATAGGCCTCCTCGCGGCTCTTGCAGCCCTCGATGAGCTGGTAGAGTTTGTTCTCGATAAAGATCTTCTCGAGCGAAGCGGCGTGCCAGGCGTCGTCCAACTCGTCGAGACGAATCTCCAACTCGCGCTGCAAGAGGTACTTCGTATGGTCGGCCGAGCGACACAGAATCTCGCTTACACCCAGGAAGTGGGGCTTCTCGTCGTGGATGACACAGGCGTTGGGCGAGATCGAGACCTCGCAGTCGGTAAAGGCGTAGAGGGCGTCGATGGTCTTGTCCGACGACTCGTCGTTGGCCACCTGGATGATAATCTCCACCTTCTCGGCCGTATTGTCGTCCACCTTGCGAATCTTGATTTTACCCTTCTCGTTGGCTCGCTTAATCGACTCCTTGATCGACTCGGAGGTGGTGGTAAAGGGGATCTCGGTGATGGCCAGCGTACGCTTGTCAATCTTCGAGATGCGGGCACGCACCTTCACCGAACCGCCTCGCAGACCGTCGTTGTAGCGCGTTACATCCATCATACCCCCCGTCGGGAAGTCGGGATAGAGCTGGAACTCCTCGCCACGCAGGTAGGCGATGGCAGCCGAGAGCAACTCGTTGAAGTTGTGGGGCAGAATTTTGGCCGAGAGACCCACGGCAATACCGTCGGCACCCTGCGCCAACAGCAGCGGGAACTTGATGGGGAGCGTCACGGGCTCCTCCTTGCGACCATCGTAGGAGAGCATCCACTCGGTGGTCTTGCGGTTATAGACCACCTCGAGGGCGAACTTCGAGAGGCGCGCCTCGATGTATCGGGCCGCAGCCGCCTCGTCACCCGTGAGGATGTTACCCCAGTTACCCTGGCAATCGATCAACAGATCCTTCTGTCCGAGCTGCACCAGCGCATCCTTGATCGAGGCGTCGCCGTGGGGGTGGTACTGCATGGTCTGACCCACCACATTGGCCACCTTGTTGTAGCGACCGTCATCGACCTGCTTCATGGCGTGCAGAATACGGCGCTGCACCGGCTTCAAACCATCCTCCAAGTGGGGCACGGCACGCTCCAAAATCACATAGGAGGCGTAGTCCAAGAACCAGGTCTTGTACATGCCTGTCAGCTTGTGGACATTCCCCTCGTCCGACATCAGTCGGTCGAATTTGGAGACCTTTTGCGGCTCGGAGGGGCTCTCCGCTACCGTAGCGGCAACCTCCTGCTCCTCGCTTGCTATCATATCTTTTTCTTCACTCATAATCGTCGGGCGGCTCTTTTAGTTCGCAAAATCCTCTACGCTATCCTTCTCAATACGCAGATTCCCAATAATGAAACCCTGGCGCTCGAAGGTGTTTTTGCCCATGTAGAACTCTAACAGGTCGTGTATCGGGTCATCCTTCGTCAGGCGCACCTTATCCAGTCGCATCGTCTCGCCGATGAAGTTCTTGAACTCGTCGGACGAAATCTCACCCAGACCCTTGAAACGGGTAATCTCGGCCGAGGCTCCGCACTTCTCGATGGCTCGCTGTCGCTCCTCCTCCGAGTAGCAGTAGTAGGTCTCCTTCTTGTTGCGCACACGGAACAGGGGCGTCTGCAAGATATAGAGATGACCCGAGCGAATCACATCGGGGAAGAACTGCAAAAAGAACGAAGTCAGCAGCAGACGGATGTGCATGCCATCGACATCGGCATCGGTGGCGATAATCACCTTGTTGTAGCGCAGGTTGTCCATATCCTCCTCGATATTGAGGGCCGCCTGCAAGAGGTTGAACTCCTCGTTCTCGTAGACCACCTTTTTGGTCAGACCGTAGCAGTTGAGCGGCTTACCGCGCAGCGAGAAGACCGCCTGCGTACGCACATCGCGGCTGGCGGTAATCGAGCCCGAGGCCGAGTTACCCTCCGTGATAAAGATCATCGACTGCTCGGCCAGCTCGTGCTTATCGGTGAGGTGGATTTTGCAGTCGCGCAACTTGCGGTTGTTGAGCGATACCTGCTTGGCCGCCTCGCGAGCCTTCTTCTGCACACCCGATATGGCCTTGCGCTCCTTCTCGTTCTCGACAATTTTCTTCTGGATGGCCTGGGCCGTCTCGGGATTCTTATAGAGAAAGTCACCGAGCTGCTTGGCCAGAAAATCGACTACAAAGTTGCGCACCGAGGGGCCCGACTTCGACATGTCGCGCGAGCCGAGTTTCGTCTTGGTCTGCGACTCGAAAATCGGAGCCGAGACCTTGAGCGAGATGGCGGCGATGACCGAGGTGCGGATGTCGGCCGGGTCGTAGTCCTTGTGATAGAACTCCTTGAGTGTCTTGACAATCGCCTCGCGGAAGGCAGCCTGATGGGTACCACCCTGCGAGGTGTACTGTCCGTTGACGAACGAGAAGTAGCTCTCGCCATAGCCCGTGCCGTGGGTGAGGGCCACCTCGATATCCTCGCCCGTAAGGTGGATGGGGGGATAGAGCGAGGGGTCGGTCAGGTGCTCGTTCAGCAGATCCAACAATCCGTTCTTCGAGGTATAGCTCTGGCCATTGAGCTTAACCGTGAGTCCCTTGTTGAGGTAGGTGTAGTTCTTGACCAACTGCTCGACATACTCCAAGTTGTAGCTGTAGGGGCCGAAAATCGACTCATCGACCTTGAAGGAGATGAGCGTGCCGTTCTTCTCCTCTACCCCACTCTCCCAGCGGTCGCTCTGCTCGATGCCCTGCTTGAAGTAGACCGTGTGGGCCTCACCGTCGCGCACCGAGCGGGCCATAAACTCCGACGAGAGGTAGTTCACCGCCTTTACACCGACACCATTCAGACCCACCGTCTTCTTGAAGGCGGCATTCTGCTCGTCATCCTCGTACTTACCACCCGTGTTCATCACACTGACGGCTGCCGACAAGGCGCCAAGCGGAATACCACGGCCGTAGTCGCGCACCGTCACCTGCTGTCCCTCGATCGTAATCTCGATCTGGCGGCCAAAACCGTTCATAAACTCGTCGATCGAGTTGTCGGTAACCTCCTTAATCAGCACATAGATACCATCGTCGGATTGGGTACCATCGCCCAACTTGCCGATGTACATACCCGGGCGCAGACGCACATGGTCGCGCGGAGAGAGGGTGATGATGGCATCGTCGTCATATTTGGCAACCGACGGATTGGCGTTTAATAAATCTGCCATATATCAACTTTTTTTACTTGTCAATTTGATTGTGTACCTCGACCATGGATTGGTGCACGCGCTCGGCCATCGTGCGGGCATCTGCAGCCACCACCTCCTCGGCGGGGATGGGGGGCAGCACGCGCAGCGTAACCTTGTTGCGCCAACGGAACAGGCGATTGGGCTTAATCAGCGTATCGGTACCGTGCAGCACCACCGGCAGGATAGGGACTCCGGCCTGACGGGCCAACTCGAAGGCTCCGTGCTTGAAGCGGTGAATCTCGCCATCCTTCGAACGCGTACCCTCGGGGAAGATGGCCACCGAGACACCACGCTCAATCCACATCCGACCATCGCGCAGGAGCTGCTCCAACGCCTCCGAGGCGCGACCACGGTCGATGGGGATATCGCCATGCAGCTGAAGGAGCTGGCCAAAGAAGGGAATCTTGAAGACCTCGCGCTTGGAGACCCAACGGAAGTTGAGCGGTACGAAGTAGAGGGCCGGGATGTCGGACATCGCCTGGTGGTTCAGCACAATCACATAGCGACCCCTCTTATCGACATGCTCCATACCCCCGATGTCGAAGCGCCAGCAGGGGGGGACACCAAAGAAGATGCGCACCGCCACACGCGAGAGTTCGTGGACCACACGACGCCCCTTATCGAAGGGCATGCAGAGAAGCAAGGCGAGAAGCGAGAAGATGATCAACGCCGTGCACAGTAGCACCAAAAAGAGGTAGTAGAGCAGCGATAACATGCTATAAATCTTTTCTTTTATATCCCGTTTTCGCCCTTTTCGTCTCCGTTCGGAGACCCTTTAGGGCACAATAACTTCAATTTTGCAAAAATAAAAATTTTCGTCGAAATACGCTAAAAATTTCAGCGAAAGTTATCAACAATCGCCACATACAACCGCGACCACGACCACTTACGGGGGCAAATTTAGTCGGTCGGATTGACAAGTTGCGTCACAGTCGAAAAAAAAGGGCGGAGGCCTTCGACCTCCACCCTTTCAAGGAATATCGCACTAAAAATTAGCGCTCGCGCTTAAACTCCACGATGAGTGCCTCGCGAGGCCCGACGGTTACCTCCTCCGACATCTCCACGGGCTCGCCGGTGAGCACATTGCGCCCCTCGCTGAGGCTCGTCGTTATCTCGGCATAGTGGCTCCAGGGCACCTGCTTCTTACCACGCGAGTTGTTGATATAGACAAATACGGCGTCGGTATCGTCGTAGCGGAAATAGGCATAGGTATTGCCGCGATCGGCGAAGTGAAGGGTCTTGCCGTGGTGAATCACAGGCTTCGTCTTACGCCACTGGAAGAGGCGCTGCGTATAGTCGAAGAGCTCCTTGTGGACCCCCGTGCGCCCCTCCTCGGTGAAGCAATTGACCTTGTCGCCGGCCCAGCCACCGGGCATATCGACGCGCAGACCGCCGTGGCCCATACGCATATCAGCCGAGGTGAGCATCAGCTCCTCGCCATAGAGCAACTGCGGAATACCGCGCATGGTGGCCAACATCGCCATCGAGAGCTTGGCACGGGCGGGATTCTTGCGCACGATATCACCGATACGCTCCGTATCGTGGTTTCCCGAGAAGATGAGCATCTTCGAGAGGTCGTGGTAGACAAAGTCGTGCGAGAGGACATCATAGACGCGAATCATACCCTCGCCCCAGCGCAGCGAGTCGGTCGGCAGGGCCGAGCAGATGGCATCGCGCAACGGGAAGTCCATAATCGAGGGGAGGTGCGAATCGAAGCCGTCGTTGTTGGCGTTGCCGCCCTGCCAATAAGCCAGCTGCGGAATCGACGAGGTCCAGCACTCGCCCACGATATTGAGGTTGGGGTACTCGGCCATGACCGCCTTGCACCACTCGCTCATCGGCTCCTTCTCGTTGTAGGGGTAGGTATCGACACGCAGGCCGTCGAGTCCCGACCACTCGATCCACCATACGGCCCACTGCTTGAAGTAGTGGAGCAGGTAGGGGTTGTTGAGATTCATGTCGGGCATCGAGTAGTCGAACCAGCCGCTCTCCTGAATCTCCAGGTCATACTTCGAAGCGTTGGGATCCATGTTGGTGGAGAAGAGGTTGTTGGTGCGGGTAAACTCGGGGAAGGTGTGTACCCAATCCTTGAAGGGGAGGTCGCGCATCCACCAATGCGAGATGCCGCAGTGGTTCGTGACGATATCCATAATCACCTTCAAGTCGCGTTTGTGGCACTCCTCGACATAGGTACGATAGAGCTCGTTGGAGCCGTAGCGGGGGTCGATGTGGTAGTAGTCGCCACAGGCGTAGCCATGGTAGGACTGCGCCGGCTCGTCATCGACCAGCAGCGGGGTCGACCAGATGGCCGTGGCACCCATCGAGGCGATGTAGTCGAGGTGGTCGATCATGCCCTGCAAGTCGCCACCGTGACGGCCGAAGAACTCCTCACGAGCCAACTTCTCGCGCGTGTTGTCGGTCGAGTCGTTCGAGGGATCGCCATTGGCAAAGCGGTCGGGCATGATGAGGTAGACCATATCGGCCGTCGTGAAGCTCTTACGCTCACGCGAGCCCTCCTTACGGGCCTCAATCTCGTAGGGGAGCTTGAAGGGCTCGCCCTCTTCGGGGGTAAAGAGGAGGTAGTGGGTACCCGGCTCGGTCGTGGGGGCCACCTCGATGTCGATGAAGAGGTAGTTGGGCGAGTCGGCCTTGTGTACCTTGGTTACGGTGAGGCCCCGCAGATCGGAGGCAGCCTCCACGCGGCATGAGGCGATATTCTCGCCCTTAACCATCAACTGCAAAGGGGTATTCATCCCCACCCACCAACTCAGGGGCTCGGCACGCTCGATGCGGCCGTTGTGGTCGGCCACCTCCGAGGCCGAAGGGCCCGAGGGGGCACTACATGAGAGAAGAGTGCTCATCATGGCTGCTATAAAGAGGTTTTTCTTCATAATGCGTCTGTTAAATGTCGTTCTTGGTCAAAATCGTAAAGCTCCAGGGGGCCATATCCTGCTCCACGCGGGCGGGCAGCTCGACGGGCTGCGCCGTGAAGGCATCGCGGTAACTGCCGGCATAGATACCCGTCAGGAAGTCGGCATGAATCGTATAGGGCGAGAGGTTCATCAGGGCCACTACTCGATCGCCCTCCACCTCGCGCACCATCACCATCAGGCAATCCTCGGCGTTGTTGTGAATCTCGATTACCTCGCCCCCCTCTTCGCCCGAACGCAGGGCCGGATGGCGATGTTTGAGCTCGGCCAACGAGCGGTAGAACTCCGTCTCGGCATTAGCCCGGTAGTACTCTGCGGGGATGGCATCCTTCTCGAAGAACTCGAAGCGGTGGTCGTAACCCACCTCCTGCCCCGTATAGATGAGCGGAAGGCCCTGTGGCCAGACAAAGCTCAAGGCTGTCATGATGCGGCGCGCATCGCCCATACGCTCAAATTCGGAGCCCGACCAGGAGTTCTCGTCGTGGTTCGAGGTGAACATCAACCGGACAGCCCAACGGGGATAGCGTTCGCGGTCGCGGTAGAGCCAATCGCGCAGGGACCACACACGGCACCTCTGCTGTGCGATATCGTTCATCAGGTGGTGTACCTCCCATCCGTAGCAGGCGTTGAAAGCCCCCTCGTAGAAGAGGTTTTGCTCCTCGGCCTCGGCCAAGAGGAAGAGGTCGGGCTTCACGGCACGCAACTCGCGGGCCGTCTCCTGCCAGAACTCGATGGGCACCAACATCGCCATATCGCAACGGAAGCCATCGACGGCGTGTTTCTCGACCCAATAGCGCATCGCCTCGATCTGACCGCGCCACACCTCGTGGTTGGCGTAGTTGAGCTTCGCCGTATCGCTCCAATCCCAGGGAATCTTGGGGGTGCCGTCGGCCTCGCGCTCATACCAGTCGGCAGGCTTTGTGGTGAGCCAACGGGCATCGCGTGCCGTATGGTTGGCGACCCAATCCAGGATCACCTTCAACCCCAGGCGGTGTGCCTCCCGAACGAAAAAATCGAAATCTTTGAGCGTACCGAACTCGGGGTTGATGCGGCAGTAGTCACGCACCGAATAGAAGGAGCCGAGCGACCCCTTGCGCCCCTGTTTGCCAATGGGATAGGGAGGCATCATCCAGATGACATCGACCCCCACATCGCGCAGGAATTTCAGGCGTGCGGCGGCAGCTCGAAGGGTCCCCTCGGCGGTGAGCTGTCGCAGATTCATCTCATAGATGACGGCATCGTAGAGCCAGGCGGGATGTTGTTGCATCGTGCTAAAAAAAGGGGGAAGCAAAAGTGGGGCCCGAAGACCTGCGCTCCTGCTTCCCGATTCGTCAATCAATAGTTTAGCGGCTTACTTCGCGCAAACGCTGTAACCCCAGGCACCCAGCACGAGCTTCTGCTCTACGCGCTCGGCATTGTGCGAGAGTACCTGCTCACAGGTGCAGCCTGCACAGGGAGTCTCGAGCTCTACGGGCTCGGCCGAGAGGTTCACCAGCACGGTAACCTTGTTACCCTCGACCTCACGCGAGAAGGCGAGTACCGACTCGGGCATATTCTCCAGGTAGACCATCTTACCACCACGCTCACCCGAAGCAAGGGCCTTGTTGGCGTGACGGAAGTCGTTGAGCTCCTTGTAGAACGAAGTCCACTCGTTGGGCTCCATCACGGGCATGGGATCCTTCTCGAAGAACTCGAAGCGGTGGTCGTAGCCGAACTCCTGACCCGTGTAGATCAGCGGCTGACCGTTGGGCAGCGTATAGGTCAGAAGAGCCATCGCCTTCACAGCCTCACCCATGCGCTCGAACTCGGTACCATTCCACGAGTTCTCGTCGTGGTTCGAGGTGAACATCAGACGGTAGGCCTCGGCAGGGTGACGCTCGGCATCCTTCTCGAGGTAGGCCTTCAGGTCGGCTACGGTCTTGGCCTCGGCCTTCACCTCACCATCACCGGCCACATTCTTCACCACGCCGCTGCCACCGTTGGCAATCGAGTTGAGGATGTGGTGGAACTCCCAAGCATACGAAGCATCGAAACCACCATCGGTGTGGAGCTCGGGCTTCTCGGCCTCGGCCAAGAGGTAGATCTCGGGGTAATCCTTCTTCAGCTCACCCCAGGCCGATGCCCAATAGTCGGTCGGAACCTCACCGGCCACATCGCAACGGAAGCCGTCTACGCCCTTCCCCAACCAGAAGCGGAGCGAAGCGGTCATCTCCTTGCGCATATCCTGCTGCGTGTAGTCGAGGCGGGCAATGTCGTACCAATCGTACTGAACAACGGTGTTACCCAGCGAGTCACGCATGTGCCAATCGGGGTTGGCGGTCCACTTCGCATCGGGCGAGGTGTGGTTGGCAACCCAGTCGAGTACCACCTTCAGACCCAGCTCATGAGCCTTTGCAAGGAAGGCCTCGAAATCCTCCATCGTACCAAACTCGGGGTTGGCGGCGCAGTAGTCCGAGATGGCGTAGTAGGAGCCCATCGTACCCTTACGATTCAGCTCGCCGATGGGATAGATCGGCATCATCCACACGATATCGACACCCAGCTCCTTGAGGAAGGGAAGGCGCTCGGCAGCGGCCGTGAAGGTACCCTCGGGGGTCAGCTGACGCACATTCATCTCATAAACAACCGTGTTGTAGGTCCACTCGGGGTGGGCAGGGGCCTCGGCCACCTGCTTCGGAGCGCACGAAGCCATCACCAGGGCCACCAGCGCACTCAAAAAGAAGTACTTTTTCATCGTATTGTTTGGTTTTGTTTAATAGTTTTCTTTCATGAACTACTTGGCAAAGGTCATCACCTCGAAGCTGTAGGGAGCAAGTGCCACCTTCACCTTCGACGAGGCGGGGTCGGCCTTCGAATCGCTGCCGAAGTGGCACTCCAACTCGGTGGGCAGATAACCTGCGGGCAGGGCGCACTCGGCCTCGACGGCCTCGCTGCCGTTATTGATGGCTACCACCACATACTCACCCATGTAGGCACGGGCGAAGACCCAGAGGTTGCCCTCGAGCTTCAGCGTGGCCATATCGCCATAGATGAGCGGGAGCTGGTTGCGACGCAGCGAGATCAACTCGCGGGTCTGGGCCTTCTGGGCCTGCTCCACCTCCTGATAGCCGTCGAAGGCCATCATGTAGCGGTTGTCGGGATCGTTGGCACCCGGGATACCGTACTCGTCGCCCTGGTAGATGCAGGGGACACCGGGAATAGTGGTAATCAGCACATTCATCAGCGAGAGCTTCTTATAGCCCACGGGATCGCCGACACCCACCGTACGGTGCCAACCGGCATACTTGTCGTTCTCGAAGGGCGAGAGGGCGCCACCGGCCAGCGAGATAAAGCGCGGCTTGTCGTGGTTGCCCGTGATGTTACCCATCGTATGGTGCGAGCCATAGGCGGCTGCCGAGCGCGACACCTCGTCGGCGATATCCTTCATCTGGCGGTCGTCGAGCAGCACATCGCGTGTGGTGTGGTAGATGTTGAAGTCGAACTGTGCGTCGATCATACCACTCTTCACATAAGAGCCGATGAGCTCGGGCGAGCCATAGGTCTCGCCAATCTGCCAGAGCTTACGATCGGGGAAACGGCTCTTCATCTTGTGGCAGAGCATACGCCAATAGTTCTCGGGGATATGCTTGCAGGCATCGTGGCGGAAGCCGTCGAAGTCGTAGTTGGCCACCCAATAGAGGGCCGAGTCGGTCATCGGGTCGCAAACCTCCTCACGCTCCAAATCGAGGGTCGGGATGTGCACATCGAACCAGGTGGTCAGGCGCTGGTCGTCCCACAACTCGAGGTTGCGACGGCCGTCGGGCAGGTAGAGAGGCGTCGTCCAATCGGGGTGCTCCTGCAGCACGGGCGAGTTGATGTGGAGGTGGTTGGCCACATAGTCCAGGATGACATTCATGCCGTGGGCGTGGGCCACATCGAGCAGCTCGCGCAGCTCGGCATCGGTACCAAAACGCTCGTCGATACGGGTGGTGTAGATGGGCCAATAGCCATGATAGCCCGAGAACTTGGTGTCGGGATCGACATTCTGACCCCAGGCATCGTAGGGGTTCTGCGTGATGGGCGAGATCCAGATGGTCGTGATACCCAGGTCGGTGAAGAAGCCCTCCTCGATCTTTTGGGTGATACCCTTCAGGTCACCACCCTGATAGTCTACCTTAGGCAGCACATCGGCGCGGTTGAGCGGCTTGTCGTTTTCGAGGTTGCCGTTATGGAAGCGGTCGATCATCAGCGAGTAGAGCACCTGAGCCTGGTTGTCGTGACGGTTGAGCTGCTTTACATCGCGCACCACCTTCCCCTCGTGCAGGGGGACCAGCACATCGTTGTAGAGGCCCTCCTCGTCGGCGGCATAGATGCGCAGGAACGAGCGCTCCATCTGCTGTGCATCCTTCGGGATAATCACACCAAAGGCACCCTCGACGGGAACAATATGGTCGTCGGGCAGACGGTTGTTCTGCCACAAGGCCACCACCTTCTTGGGCATCTTCGGAGTAGCTACCGAGACCACCTTCATCATGGCACCCGTGGTGAAGAGGTAGTTCTCGGCCTTTCGCTCCCCCTTGAGGGCCACAATCGAGACCTTCTCGCCACCCTGCCATACATCGAGCGTGGTGACATAGTTACCCTCGGGCGAGGTGAGCTCAAAGAGGCTCCAATCCTCCTTCAAAGGGGCTACAGTGAGGCCGTCGGCCACCGTTACGGAGTCGGCACCCACCCACTGGGGATAGTAGTCGGTCAGATAGACCTGCTGGCTTTCGCCCGAGAGATGGAGCGGATAGACCGGCTGGCGATTGGCCTCGGCCGGCACACCCTCAAAGAGGGTCGACTGACACCCGGCAAGGGCCAGCACACAACCCAACAAAAAGATCGTTTTCTTCATAGTTTATAGTTTTAGTATCTTATATCTACTCTTCCATCAAGTCCACTCTGTTTGGATTCAGCGAATCAATCAATAGCTCCTTCTTTTTTCGAGACCAACTCTTAATCTGTTTTTCACGAGCTATGGCATATACTATCGAAGCAAACTCCTCATAGTAGACCAACTTATAGGTCTTATACCTCGTACTAAATCCTCCGAACTTGTTGTTTCTATGTTCTATTACTCGTTCCTTTAGGTTTGAAGTGACACCTGTATAAAGTGTTGTGTTTGTTTTGTTTGACAACATATATACATACGACTTCAACATACCCTCTGCTCTTCGTCATTCCGAGGGCCATTAGGCCCGTGGGAATCTCATTTCGTTACTTTTAGATTGCCGCGTCGCTGCGCTCCTCGCAATGACGGCGGGGTTAGGGACCGGCAGACCGATCAAAGTCTGCCGGCCAAAGCCCATCGGGAGTGCTCCGAAGAGCACTCCCGGGGAAGATCGGGGATTAGTTGGCAGGAGCAGCTGCACCGGCCGTCATCACCCAGATATTGGCATTTGCCAGGTCGAAGTAGATGTCGAAAGTACCGTCAGCGGGAACGCAGAGGTTCTTACCACCCTGCGAACCGGCCAGAGCCTCACCGATGGTTACGGCGAAGGGCTCTACATCACCGGCAGCACCGTAGTTCAGATCCCAGCCCTTGTCGGCGCGAACCTTGAACAGCTCGGTAGCGGCAATGGTTACATTCTTGGCAACGGCGAAACCACCCTCAACAGCCATGTCGAAGTCGGTATCCCAATTCGAGCCATTGAGCGTACCAATCAGGCTCCAGGTGTGAGCCGTAAGGTCGATAACGGGCTTCTCGGGAGCAACAGCACCACCGGCCTCCGAAGGCAGCTTGCCTACGGTCATTACATAAACCGTCGTGTTGGCCAGGTCGAAGTAAACATCGAAGGTACCGCCATCGGCAAGCATCATGTTACCGCTACCGCCATCGGTGATTACCGAAATTGCCGTATCAGGTGTCACATAACCGTTACCACCCGCCAGACCGTAGTTCTTGGTATTATCCCACTCGGCATTGGCGCGAATCTTGAAGCCCGAGCCGGGGTTGAAGGAAACCTCCTTCTTTACGAACATACCCGTAGCGGCGTCGTTCGTCATCACGATATCGTTGCTCCAATCGTCGTTTACACCAATCAGACCCCATACATCGGCGGGAGCCTCGGGCTGGGCAGGAGCATCGCCTGCGTTCATCACCCAAATGTTGGCGTTGGTCAGATCGAAGTAGATATCGTAGGTACCGTCGGCGGGAACGCAGAGGTTCTTACCACCCTTGGCACCGGCCAGAGCCTCACCGATGGTTACTGCGAAGGGCTCTACATCACCGGCAGCACCGTAGCTCAGCGTCCAAGCACCGTCGGCACGAACCTTGAATTGGTCGGCAGCGGTGATGGCAACACCCTTCGTTACAGCGAAGCTACCCTCAACAGCCATGGCAACATCGGTATCCCAGTTGCCACCCAGGCCGATCAGACCCCAGGTGTGAGCCGTAAGGTCTTCCTGGGCAGGAGGCGTAGGCACAACGGGCTCGCCACCGGCACCAATCTCGGTGTAGGTGAACTTGCCATCGGCACCGGGAGCAGCCGAAACCTCGAAGAAGCGGTCGCGGTCGAATACCACACCGGTGATATCGACGGTCTGCTTAGCCGGATCCCCTCCGTCGTTGAAGATGATGTTACCGGTAGTACCAAAAGCATCGATCTTGAGCTCGTAAACAAACCACTCAACATCGTCTACAAACTCGGTGTTGATAATCTCAGTGCCGGGCCAGGTGAAATTCTCGCCCTTCACTTCCCAGCCGTAGAGATATATCTTCGACCAGCCGGCCAGCGAACGAACATAGAGTTTGGGCTTCACGGGAGCAACCTGCTCGGTAGCGAGGTACTTGCCATCGGTAGCCTCGGCTGCCACGATGTAGTAGCGGCTCTGATCCATCTTCACATCGGTGATATCCTGGGTCTGCTGACCTTCGCCGTTGTTGAAGATGATGTTACCGGTGTTACCCTCGGCATCACGAGGAATCTCGAAGTAGTAGTACTCCTTACCATCTACCTTCTCCTTGTTGTTCGTAATCTCGATACCGGGCCACTCACCGAAGTCGCAACCCGAGAGATTCCAACCATAGATGTAGCACTTGGTCCAGCCACCCTCCGAGTGAGCATAGAGCTTGTAGGGCTCACGGAGCTCGCTGATGGTCAGCTCGAGGTCACGGGGCTCCGAGTAGATGACATTGTCACCACCGGCGCTTGCCGAGATGCGCACCTTCACGGTCGTGGGGGTGTCGTAAGCGATACCCAGACCACCCTTTGCTACCTCGCGGGTCAGACGGCTGAGGGCGGTGTTGCTAACCTCGGTCTTCAGGGCGTTGATACCGGTCAGCAGAGCCACCTCGTTCTCGGCGAGCGAGACGAGGACACTGTACTGAACAGCTACGGGAGCACCAAATTCGGCAGCATCCCAGGAGATCTCCATCTTGTCGCTCTGAGTATCGAGCGTGATGGCAATCGAGGTCTCGGGCAGCTCGTGAAGAACGGGTGCCACAGCCTCATCGAGCGGAGCAATCTGCACCATCTCGATATCGGTCGTGCAGGCCGTCGTCAAACCAACGGCTGCAGCAAACGCGGTTAAATATTTCAAAAATTTCATAACTTTCTACTTTTTCGAGTTACTCACCTATTTATTAATAAGGGTTCGTCAGACCACCACCGGGGTAAACCACGATCTGCGATGCGGGGAGGAGGAATACCTCACGCTCCTCGGCAAAGCCCTGACCGTTGAAGCTCAAACCACCCTTGTAAGGCCACAGATAGGCATCCGAGTGGTAGAGGTTGTGGCGAACCAGGTCGGTACGACGGTGGCCCTCCCACATCAGCTCACGAGCACGCTCGGCAATGAACCAATCGACCGAAGCGCGGAAGTCGCCATCGTCCGATACGGCCTCAACCTGTACATCAGCCTCCACCTCGGCAGCCGTAGGAGCGGCTACACCGGCACGCTGAGCCAGCTCGGCCAGGTAGGGAAGACCCTTGGAGGTCTCACCCAACTCACGGCAAGCCTCGGCATAGATCAGGTAGATCTCAGCCAGACGGATTACGGGGAAATCGATGTTCGAGAACTCCTTCTCCTTACCAATGGGAGCATACTCCTCGGCAGTCATATCGTGAGGAATGTTGTTGAACTTCCAGCAGGTCCAACCATACTTGAACTGGAAGAGATCCGCCTTCATCGACGACTCACGCAGGATTACATCCTCAATCTTGAGCTCGCCATTGTCGATCTTCTCCTGGGCCTCATCATCTACCTTATCCTTGAGCCAGAAGAACTGACCACGCTTGTCATCGCAAGTGTAGGTACCATTCTCCCAATCGATATCCTTCACATCGAAGTACATCTTGGCATACTCGTAGGTAGTACGAATACCACCCCAGCCGCCCTTCAGACCGAGCTGGTAGCCGAAGTTACCGGGATCGGTCGAAGCCTGACCTGCCTGGATAAGGAAGGTGGTACCGCCATACGACTGTGCATAGTCCCAATCGTACTCGATGGCGAAGATGAGCTCCTGCAGCGCATCGGGGTTCTGACCGTTGTCGCCACGGAAGAGGTCGGCATACTCGGGGCAGAGCTTGTAGCGGTTCATGTTGAAGAGCTTCTCGCAGGTCTGCTGGCACTTGAGCCACTGAGCCTCGCCGCTATAAACCTCGGCATTGAGGTAAACACGAGCCAACAGGCCCAATACGGCACCCTTGTCGGCACGAGGATAGTTACGCTCTACGGGCATGGCCGAACCATCGGCAGCCAGGGCCTCCAACTCGCTTACAATGAAGTTGTAGATGAACGAGCGCGACTGCTGGGGAAGGGTCGAACCTACCAGGTCGTTCTCGGTCGAGAAGGGAACAGCACCGAAGATGTCGCACATGATCCAGTAGTAGTAGGCGCGCAGGAAGCGAACCTCGGCACGGTAGCCCTGGATACGCTCCTGTACATCGGAAGCCACACCACGCTCGTTGAGCTTATCACCGGTGGTCTGGGCCAGGTACTCGTTGGCATACGAAATCGACTGCATGGCACGCAGATAGATACCCGTGATCACGTCGTTGTTGGCCGTGGTCCAGGTGTTGGTATTTACCGACTCCGACCAGGGGTCCTTCCAGGCCACCTTGCAGGCATCGGTCGTGGTCTCCTGGCAGTTCCAGAAGGCACGAATGGTCTCCGAAGCACCACCATCGACATCTTTCATGTCGGTCAGGTTGTGCGAGTTAAGCATCTTGTAGATGCGGCCCATACCCTGAATATAGGCCTCCTCTTCAGCTCCGTAGACATTTTCGGCGATAGCGTCCCAATGGTTCAGGGGCAGGGTATCCAGGTCGTTTACACACGAGGTGCAGAACAACATGGCGCCGGCAACCAAAGCTAAATATCTCTTAATTTTCATTGTCGTAACTTATTTAATCGTTTAGAAATTAAGGTTCACACGCAGCGAGTAGGTGCGGGGACGAGGCCAAAGCGAGCCACCCATACCGTTCACACCGGGAATCTCGGGATCCATACCGCTGTACTTGGTCAATACGAATACATTCTGTACACCGGCAGCTACACGAATCTTCAGATTGGTCTGACCAATCTTATCGAAGGTGTAACCCAGGTTGATGTCGTCCAGACGGAAGAACGAAGCGTTCTCGATGAAGAGATCCGAATAGTACTGGTTATCCAGGTTCTGATCCGTCCAGCCCGTACGCTTTACATCCGAGGCGAAGTTCGACAGGATACCCGAGTTGGGGTCAATATACGACTCCGAGTTGCCGCAGAAGAAGTTGTTGTAAGCGTAGTTGCCTACCGAGCCGTGGCCGTTGAAACCAAAGTCCCAATTCTTGTAGGTCAGCTTCAGGTTTACACCATAGAAGAAGTCGGCCGAGGGATCCTTGCCCGTGTTGTAACGGTCGTTGATGTCGATCTTGCCATCCTCGTTACGATCTACAAAGGCATTCTGAATGGGGTTGCCATTGGCATCATAGAGCTGCTGGAAGGTGTAGAAGGTATAGGGGGCCGAACCTACACGGTGGATCTGGAGGTTACCGGCACCACCCTCACCGGCGCCATCAGGCTTGGTCATATAGAGGGTATAGGTGGGGTCATCCGACAGATCGAGCTTCGTGAACTTGGTGTCCTGGAAGGTACCGTTCACACCGATACGCAGGTTCCAATCCTTCGTACGAACGGGGGTGAAGTCCAACGAGAACTCAACACCCTGGTTGCGCATCGTACCTACATTGGTGATCAGCACATTACCAAAGTATACACCCATCGGGGTGGTTACCTCGTTCAACAGATCCTTCGTGTCGCGGCGATAAACATCGACGCTACCTGCGATGCGGCCATCGAGGAAGCCGAAGTCAACACCCACATTGTAGGTCGTGGTGGTCTCCCACTTGATGGCACCGTTGTAGGCAAGAGGAGTCAGGTAGTCCATCCAACCCAGCGAACCCATGTTTACACGGTCGCTCATGTTGGTGTTCTGGTTGTAGCGAGCCATGAAGCGGTAGTTACCAATCTCCTGCTGACCCGTCTGACCATAGCCCAAACGCAGCTTCAAGTTCGACATCACCTCCTGATTCTTCATGAAGGGCTCGTTCAGGATGTTCCATGCGAAGGCAGCCGAGGGGAAGTAACCCCAACGGTTCTCCTTGGCGAACTTCGACGAACCGTCGGCACGCAGCGTGAAGGTGAACAGGTAGCGCGAATCGATCGAGTAGTTGATACGACCATAGAACGATACGAGGTAGCTCTCCTCACGACCCTGCAGACCCAGGCTCTTGGGGTTACGCTCGCCCGTCTCGTTCGAGTAGCTTACATCGCGGTCGGCAGCGAAGAAGTGCTGCCACGAGTAACCCACCATGGCGTCGAGGTTGTGCATGCCCCAGGTCTCGTTGTAGTTGGCATAGAAGTCGAGCACCTGGTTGCGACGAAGCTTATCCCTCTCGGTGTACTGACCCCATCCCTTATAGTCGCCATCCTCCATAGCCTGGAACGAACCGGGATTCACACCGTCATACTCGTCGGCATCCGACCAGTCCAAACCGGCATTCAGGTTGAAGCGCAGAGCCTCCAGACCGTGTACCTTATAATCCAACGACACATTACCCACTACGCGGAATACATCGGCATAGTGATTGCGATCGTAGAGCATCGAAAGCGGGTTGGCGCTTACCAGGTTGTTGGGCACAAAGTCCTCACCACGGCCGTCACCCAGGTTCCAATAACCGTTACAGGTCTCGTAGTCGATCGAGCCATCATCGTTATAGAAGTAGGGATCACGCGTGGGGTTATAGAAGGCAGCCGTACCTACGGTAGCACCATCGGCGTAGTTCTCGTGCGTATAGACACCCTTGGCATTCACGCTTACGGTGAGGTGCTTGTCGAAGAACTTGGGCGAGAGGCTCAAATCCACCGTGGCACGGTCGTACTTCGAGGTCTGCAGCGTACCCTGCTGGCCCGTGTAGCCTACCGATGCACGATAAGGCAGCACATCGTTGTAGTTACCATAGAGGCTCACATTGTGGTCGTGCGAAATGGCCGTACGGAAGATCAGATCCTGCCAATTGGTGTTGGCCGAACCCATCAGCGACTTGATCTGGCCGGCGTTGGGCAGCGTCTCCACATACTCACGGAACTCCTCGGGCTTCATTACGGGAAGCTCGTCCGAATTCTGCGATACCGAAACCGAACCGTTGTACGATACATTCAGCTTGTTGCCCTTACCCTTCTTCGTGGTGATGATAATAACACCATTCGATGCACGCGAACCATAGATAGCCGCTGCCGATGCATCCTTCAACACCGTAAACGACTCGATATCGTTCGAGTTTACCATCGAGAGCGGGTTGGCCATACCGGCACCTGCATTCGAAGCAATGGGCACACCGTCAATCACAATCAGAGGATCGTTCGATGCATTCAACGATGCCATACCACGAATACGAATCGTAGCATTCGAGTTGGGTCCACCGTCACCCGGAATCACCTGAAGACCCGGAACCTTACCCTGCAACATGTCCTGCGTCGAAACAACGGCACCACGGTTCGTCTCCTCGGCCTTGATGGCCACTACCGAACCCGTCATGTCGTCCTTCTTCACCGTACCGTAACCAATTACGACAACCTCATCCAAAGTCTGAAGGTCCTCCTCAAGGGTTACCTGCTTGAGAAGCTCCGAAGCGGCTACCAACTCTACCGACTTGTAACCGATGTAGGAGATCTCGATAACCGACTCGCCGCCCTTTACCATCAAGGTAAAGTCACCGTCGATACCGGTCGAAATACCATTGGTCGTACCCTTCTCCAGAACGGTCGCACCAATGATGGGCAGTCCGGTGTTGTCCACCACGACGCCCTGCACCTTGTATGTGCCCTTCTGGGCCCATGCAAAATGCGGAGTAATCAGCCCTACGAGCATCATACTCAAACACAAAGCCAAAAATCTTTTCATAAAAGCTTGTTCGTGTTAGTTAATAATTAAGTTAATTAAATATTTGAAGGATCTCTAATTTTTAGTTAGCTCTGTTCGTGGCCGAAGGTCGGGAAGTGCAGCGATGTCTTGCATCTCACAAGCTACCATCTTGCTGCTCCTCCTCGGGAAGCCCGCCCAGCTCTGTTCGTGGCCGAAGGTCGGGAAGTGCAGCGATGTCTTGCATCTCATAAGCTACCATCTTGCTGCTCCACCTCGGGAAGCCCGCCGACCCCCTTTAGTCGGGATGTGCAGCGATGTTTTGCATCTCATAAGCGACCATCTTGCTGCTCCTCCTCGGGAAGTCTGCCCGGCTCTGTTCGTGGCCGAAGGTCGGGATGTGCAGGTAAGGCTACTCCTTCATTAACTACCCTCCTGTGCTCCTGCCTCGGGAAGCCTGCCCGGCGCTACTCTGCCTGCTTCTCCTTAATCACAAAGACAGCAACCGAGCCCAGCAACAGGCATACACCCGCTACCACGAGCATCAGGCTCTGCAGGCCACCCACCAGCGAGAGAATCACACCGCCCAGGAGCGAAGCGACAATCTGCGGCAGACAGATCGTACAGTTGAACAGACCCAGGTAGGCACCCATCGACTTGCTGCCCGAGAGGGCGTTGGTCAGCAGAGCGAAGGGCATCGAGAGCATCGCAGCCCAGCCGCAACCAATCAAGAGGAAGGGGATAAACATCAGGTACTGGTCGTGTACGAAGTAGGTCATCACGAAGCCCAAGCCTCCCAGCACAAGGCTCAACGAGTAGCCCAACTTCACGCGCTTGAAGGCCGAAAGAACCATGGCCCACAGAATCGAGCCCACGGCCTGCACGGCAAAGAGTACGCCTACCCAGTCACCGGCCGCCTGGAACTCCTTGAGCGCCGTAGCACCCTCGGCAGCGGGGTCGATACCCCACACATTGTAGGCGATGGCACCATTCGTGTAGGTCCACATATAGAGGAAGCCCATCCAGCAGAAGAACTGCACAAGACCAATCTGCCAGAAGGACTTGGGGGCCTTGAGCAGCAGCTGCACCATGCCGGGCTTCTCCTCCTCATCCTCCGTCGAGGGGGTCTGATACTTGGCATACTCCTCGGGGGGCATCTCCTTCACCTTATAGCCGGTGAAGAGCACGCACAGAATCAGGATGGCGGCACCTGCATAGAACGAGTAGACCACCGAATCGGGAATCACGCCCTCGGGAGCCACGCTCTTGATTCCAATCCAGGTGAAGAGGTAGGGGAAGAGGAAGCCCACCAGCGAACCGGCATTGCACAGAAGGCTCTGAATCGAATAGGCCTTCGCCTTCTGCTCCTCGTTCACCATGTCGCCCACCATCATCTTGAAGGGCTGCATCGCCATGTTGATCGAGGTGTCGAGCAACATCAGCATCACCAAACCGAAGCTCATGGCCGCCTTAACCGTCAGATTGAAACTGCCGGCATTGGGCAAGAGCGCCATCACGATAATGGCCACCAAAGCTCCCACATAGAGGTAGGGCTTGCGACGACCCCAGCGGCACCAGGTCTTATCGCTCCAGGTGCCCACCAAAGGCTGCACGATCATACCCATCAGCGGGGGCAAAATCCAGAAGTAGCTCAACGAGTGCGGATCGGCACCGAGCGTGGCAAAGATGCGGCTGATATTGGCGCTCTGTAATGCATAGGCAATCTGAACACCAAAGAATCCGATACTCAGATTCCACATCTGCCAAAAGGTCAAATTAGGTTTTTGCATTTTATAAAAATTCTTAATAATTAAAAAATCGCTCTTTACGACCTACAATATTAAAAAATTTATTTCTCATACACAACACGCGCGCGACGAAATGCGCGTTTGAGAGGATGAACTGCACAAATCGACGACTCAACGGAGAGGCCGAGTGGTGATAAAATTGAGTTTTTGAAAATTTTTTCTAATAATCGGATAAATTTTTCATTTTTTTTGCCTACCTTTGAACGAATGATGCATAAAAACAACATATCGACCCATAGGATGCGGGCACCAATGCCCACCTCGCTTATCATCCACCTCTTCGCATTGGCCCATGCGGCGGTGGCTATCGTAACCCGTTCGCTCGACTACTACGACGATGTACCGCTTACGCTGCTGACCATCTCGATGGTGGTAATCATCTCGATTCGACACCGCCTGCAGGTAGAGCTTGCGGCAGTCCTGACTCTCGCGGCAGGCTTCTTCGGATTCCTCGCCGGAGCCTATGGCGGATTGGCCCTGCGCACCCTGTTGCGAAGCGACCTGTGGGCCCCGGCAATCACCACCTTTTTAGTTACCGAATCAATCGGCTGGGGAACCCTGCTCTTCGCCCGAAGTCGCCGCACATCGGAGGAGCGAAAAGAGGAGAAAAAGAGGGGAAGTTCGACCTCGCTATACATCATCTTTTCGGCTGCCGTAATCCTTATAATAAGAGTTGGTTACATATTGATATTAAGGCACTTGTATGGGGAGCAGGAGAGCATCTATCCCGCCCTTGGCGAGCTCTTCTCCAACACCTTTGCCGTGCTCTTGCTGGTGTGTGGAAGTGTCATTGTCGTACAGCTCTATATCAACAACCGCCAGCGCATCTCGAAGCGTTGGCTCCACCCCCTCTGGATACTGATTTCAATCCTCATCGTGACGGCCATCACGACCCTCTACGGGCTCTTCGGGCTACACCCCGCGAGTGGTTCGACGGCCAACTTCGAGAGCTTCCTGCGCCTCTTCTCGAGTGTGCTGCTGGTAGCCATCATCGCCTATGCCCTGCTCTACCTGGGTCACCATGTCGTGCGCGTACAGCAGGAGTTGCGCCAGGAGCGGCTGCAACGCCATCGCGCCCAATGGCAGTACAGCCGCTTCAAGCAGCAAATCAACCCCCATTTTCTCTTCAACTCGCTCAACATCCTCGACATCCTGGTGCAGGAGGGCGAGCGCGAGAGGGCCGGAAGTTTTATCCGCAAATTGGCCGGCATCTATCGCTACATGCTGCGCAACGAAGAGGAGGTATTGGTTACGCTGCGCGAGGAGATGGAGTTTGCAGAGATGTACATCGACCTGATCAAGGAGCGCTTTACCGACGGTCTGGTCATTCGTCGCGAGATTCCCTCCGAGGCACTCAACCGGCAGCTACCCCCCTGCTCGATACAACAGCTCATCGAGAATGCCACCAAGCACAACAGCGTCAGCAGTGAAGCCCCGTTGCAGATCTCGCTACGCGTCGAGGGCGAACGCTTCGTGGTGGAGAACAACCTCCAACCCCGACTCAGCCGCCGACAAACCTCGACCCAGCTGGGGCTGAAGAGCCTGGCACAGCAGTATCACGACATTGCAAATCAAGAGATTTCGATTATACGGAGTGACTCCTCATTCCGCGTTGAAATTCCCCTGTTAAAATCGGCAAAATCATGAAAACACTCATTGTAGAGGACGAACTCCTCGCCCAAAACAACCTGCGCAATCTGATTACCCGCCAATTTAGCGACCTGGAAATCGTCGGCATGATCGGCTCGGTAAAGGGAGCCGTCGAATGGCTGAAAAACCCCGAAAATCGGGCCGAGCTGATATTCCTCGATGTCGAGCTCTCGGACGGCATGTGCTTCGACATCTTCGAACAGGTGGAGAGCGATGCCAAAATCATCATCACCACCGCCTACGACACCTATGCCATCCAGGCCTTCAAAATCAATTGTATCGACTACCTGCTCAAGCCCATCGACCCCGAGGAGTTACGCCAAACGCTGATCCGTTGCCGCAAGCAGCAACAGGCAAGAGCCCCCTTCGACATGAAGAGCCTCAAAGCGGCCCTCGAGGGCTCCGCAAACCGCTACCGAAGCCGCTTTGTGATTCGTATCGGCGACCGCATTCTGCTGCTTAAAACCGAGGAGATTGCCTACATCTATGCCGAGGACAAGAGCACCTACGCCGTCACGCGCGAAGGGAAGCGACACATCCTCGACCTGACGCTCGATGCCGTACAGGAGGCGGTGGACCCACGCCACTTCTTCCGCATCTCGCGCAGCCAGATTGTCGCCATAGATGCCATCGAAAGTATCTCCAAGCATGTAAACAACCGACTGAAGGTCAATCTGTTACCAAGACCCGAATTTGAATCATTTGTGAGTCGCTTCCGCATCAACGACTTTTTGGAGTGGATCGAAGGAAAATAGGGAAACTCCTTATTTTAAGGGGGCACCCCCATTTTTTCGCGTAATAGTTCGTCTGTTACGCGATTTTTTATTAACTTTGCGCCCACGTATGTGGTTACGCCTCCCATCCTATCAGACACCTGAGTGTGTGAGGCGAAAAGTGTAAAGCAAAAACAAAAAAAACAAACAAATAGTTATCAGATGAAAAAGTTCCTTTTTATCGTGTGTGCAGCCTGGCTCCTGGCCTCCTGCGCCGCACAGCAGAGAGTCCACTATGTACAGGACCTCAGCTCGGGCACATCCGAAAAGATTGCCTCGACCTATCAGATCAAGCTCAAGCCGCTGGATCGCATCACCGTGGTGGTAAACAGCAAGCGCCCCGAGTTGGCCGCTCCGTTTAACACCTCCTCGTCGTACAACTCGCTGACCGGTATCCCCATCGACGGCATGAACCTCACCACTTCGACGACGGGTGCCATGCAGATTCGCACCATCGACGAGCACGGCATGCTCGAGATGCCCATCATCGGCACCATCTACTGCACGGGCAAGACCCGCTCGGAGCTCGCTACCGAGATTGCCAACAAGATTGTCGAGGGTGGCCACTTGAGCGACCCCACCGTCAATATCCAGTTTGCCGACATGATGGTCTCGGTATTGGGCGAGGTAGCACGCCCGGGCCGCTATGAGATCAACACCGACCGAATCTCGTTGCTCGACGCTATCTCGATGGCTGGCGACCTGACGGTCTATGGTCAGCGTAACGATGTGCTTGTCATCCGCGAGGAGAACGGCAAGCGCACCTACACCGAGATCGACCTCACCTCGAAGGATATCTTCTCGTCGCCCTGCTTCTACCTGCAGCAGAACGATGTGATCTATGTGCGCCCCAACAAGTACAAGGCACAGACCGGTGAGTACAACCAAAACCGCTCGTTCTACCTCTCGTTGGTATCGACCCTCGTATCGGTATCGACGCTGGTGGTAACGCTGGTAAATCTGAAGTAATCAACTATTGTCCGAATATTTTATCATGAGCGAACAGAACAACAACGCCTACAATCCCAATCAGGAGAGCGGTGGCGCAGCCTTCTCGATTCACGACATCCTGAAGATGATGCTGGCCAACTGGTATTGGTTCCTGATCTCTATCGTTATCTGCGTGGGTGCCACCTACCTCTACCTGGCAAGCACCCCGCGCATCTACAGCCGCTCGGCCACCATCCTGGTGAAGGACTCGCGCAAGGGTGGCGACACCGACTTGGCCGCCTTCAGCGAGATCGCAGGCTTCTCGGCCCGCCGCAATGTGGATAACGAAATCTATGTACTCCAGTCGCGTCGCCTGATGGAGCAGGTGGTACGCCAGCTCAACCTGACGGTCAACTACTCGACCAAGGTGGGTCTGCGCAACCGCGCCCTCTACAAGCAGTCGCCCATCGAGGTGCAGTTTGTCAATGCCACCGACTTCGACGGCTTTGGTTTCACGGCTACCATCCTGGAGAACAACAAGGTGAAACTGAGCGACTTTGCCCGCAAGGACATCACCCCCGAGGAGAGCGAGCTGGTCTTCGAAGTGGAGATGGGTGACACCATCAGCACGCCGGCCGGCAGTGTGGCCATCAACCCCACCTTCTACCTCTCGGACGACTACCTGAACCGCGAGGTACGCGTATCGAAGAGCTCGCTGAACAACACGGTGACGAGCTATCGCACGGCCGTACAGAGCTCGGTGGTAAACAAGTTCTCGTCGATCATCACGCTCTCGATGCGTGATGCCGTACCGCAGCGCGCCGAGGATGTACTGAACGCCCTGATCAACGCCTACAACAACGACGCCATCGAGGATAAGCGTGCCGTAGCCAAGCAGACTGCCAACTTCATCTCGAATCGTCTGACGGTCATCAGTCAGGAGCTGGGTAGCGTGGACCGCGATATTCAGGAGTTCAAGCGCAGCAACAGCATCTACGACCTCTCGAGCGAGGCCCAGCGTCTGGTTACCGAGAGTACGAAGTATAAGAGCGAGGGTCTGGAGATCGAAAACCAGATTGCCATGGCCAAGTACATCAAGGACTTCCTGGCCGACGAGAGCAAGAAGTCGGATCTGATTCCCGCCACGGCCGCCATGATCAACTCGGTGATTGCCCGCCAGATCAGCGACTACAACGAGTTGGTGCTCATGCGCGACAAGCTCAGCGCCGAGGGCTCGGCCAACAACCCCACCCTCTTGAACCTGAACAGCACGCTGATCTCGAGCCGCAACTCGATCATCGCCTCGATTGACTCGCACATCAACGCCCTGGAGATTCAGTCGCAGGCGCTTCGCAAGGAGGAGCAGGTTGCCAATGTGCGTATCCAGAACGCCTCGGCCCAGGAGAAGGAGATCTTGAGTTCGGTGCGTCAGCAGAAGGTAAAGGAGGAGCTCTATCTCTACCTGTTGCAGAAGCGTGAGGAGAATGAGCTGGCCCTCGAGGTGGTTGAGCCCAACGCACGCGTGGTAGACTTCGCTTATGGCGCAAGTCAGCCCGTCTATCCCCGTTCGGCCATCATCATGTTCATCGCCCTGCTCTTCGGCTTGGGTATCCCCTTCGCAATCATCTACCTGTTGGAGATGCTCGACACGACGGTACGCAGCCGCAAGGATATCGAGGATCGCGTAAGCATCCCCTTCCTGGGCGAGATTCCGCAGTACGAGGGGAAGAGCAACCGCGGTATCGTGGTACGCGAGAATGGCCGCGACTCGGTTTCGGAGGCCTTCCGCATCCTGCGCACCAACATGAACTTCATGAATGTCAATTCGGAGCACGATATGAAGGTGATTATGGTTACCTCGTCGAACCCGCACGCCGGTAAGACCTTCGTATCGACCAACATGGCTCTGACGATGGCCCTGGCCGGCAAGAAGACCATCTTGATTGATGTCGATCTGCGCCGCCGCTCGCTCTCGAAGGTGATGGGCCACGGCAAGGATACGCGCGGTCTGACCTCCTACTTGAGCGGTACGACGAAGAATATCGAGGATGTAATCATCACCACGAAGGCCAATGCCAACCTCGACGTGCTCTACGCCGGCGTACAGCCCCCCAACCCCGCCGAGATGTTGCTCTCGGAGCGCCTCGACACGCTGATAAAGGAGTTGCGCGAGCGTTACGACTACATCATCCTCGACAGTGTACCCGCGTTGGTTGTTGCCGATGCCATGATTGTGGATCGTCTGTGCGACTTGACCATCTATGTGCTGCGTGAGGGTCTGCTCGACCGTCGTCAGCTGCCCGACATCGAGCGCTTCTACCAGGAGAAGAAGTTCCACAACATGTGCCTCGTGCTGAACGGTGCCACCCAGAAGCGTGCCGGCTACGGTTATGGCTATGGTTACGGCTACGGTTATGGATATGGCTATGGTTACGGCTATGGCTATGGCGACAAGGAGAACGACCAGGAGAAGCCCGGCATGGTGGATCGCCTGAAGGGTCTGTTGAACTCGAATAAGGAGGAGGAGTAATGGCGATTCGCGGCAGTGTGATTGCCATCGACTTCGACGGCACGGTTGTCACCCACGAGTATCCTCATGTGGGTGACGACGCCGGCGCCGTACCCGTGCTGATGGAGTTGGTGAAGAACAAAAACCGACTTATTCTGCTCACCATGCGCAGCGGTCGCCTCTTGGAGCGTGCCAAAGAGTGGTTCGAGGAGCGTGGAGTGCCCATCTGGGCCGTGAACGAAAACCCCGAGCAGCGCGAGTGGACCGAGTCGCCCAAGGTCTACGCCAACCTCTATATCGACGACAGCAACCTGGGCTGCCCCCTCAAAATCGTGGATAGCTGCCCCCGTCCTGTGGCCGATTGGAGCAAAATCCGCGAGCAGCTCGTCCGCGAGGGTTTCCTCGACGAGTAGCCGATACTCCACAGCATAAAAGATAAAAGCAGACGCCCACTCGAAAGTGGGCGTCTACTTATTTATATATAGACCGTATAAGGGTTTCAAGCTCACAAAGTGGGGCACACTACCCTACCGCCAACAGCCGCTCCAAAGCCTCGATTTCGGCCTCGGTGGTGGCCCAACTCGTCACGAAGCGTACCGTGGAGTAGCTCTCGCCACGCGGCCCCCAATACTCGAAGCTCACCTCACGCGCCAGACGGTCGATAAGGGCATTGTCAAGGCGGAAAAACTGCTGATTGGTCGGGGAGTCGAGCACCACCTCACAGCCGGCCCGACGGAAGGCCTCGCGCAGACGCAGAGCGTGGCGCACCGCCTCATGACCGATACGCATATAGAGCCCATCGCGGAAGAGGGCCGCAAATTGGAGCCCCAGCAATCGCCCCTTGGCCAGGAGCGCACCGTGCTGCTTGACCAACGAGAAGAAGTTAGGCAGCAGCCCCTTGCGAGCCACTACCGCCTCCCCAAAGAGGGCCCCCACCTTCGTGCCACCGATATAAAACAGATCGGCGATGCGGGCGATATCGCGAAGCGTGAAGTCGGCACCCTCGGCACCGAGAGCGTAGCCCAAGCGGGCCCCGTCGATATAGAGAGGGATGTGGTGGCGTCGGCATACCTCACCCAGCGCCTCCAACTCCGCAAGCGAGTAGATGGTGCCGAGCTCCGTGGGCTGCGAGATGTAGAGCATCCCGGGAGCCACCATGTGGGGATGTGTCAGGTCGGCATAGAAGGTCGAGATGTAACGCTCCACCTCCTCGGCCACCACCTTGCCATCGTGCTCGGGCAGCGCCAACACCTTGTGGCCCGAGGCCTCGATGGCCCCCGCCTCGTGGACATTGATGTGGCCCGTATCGGCCGCCAAGACCCCCTCGTGACGGCGCAGCAGAGCATCAATCACCGTGGCATTGGTCTGCGTGCCACCCACCAGGAACGACACCTCGGCCTCGGGCTGCCCCACCGCCTCACGAATCAGACGCACCGCCTCGGCCGTGTAGGGATCCTCCCCATAGCCTGCCGTGTGCTCCATGTTGTACTCCACCAGGGCGCGCAACACCTCGGGATGCGCCCCCGCTGTATAATCGGACTTAAAACTAATCATGGCTCAAAATCTCATTTCCACAAAGATAGTGATTTTTCGCCATCACACAAAATTGGGCGTAGCTCAGGGAGGGCATTGGCTTATTGATGCCCCAACGAATTAAAATCCCCACCCGAACATAAGCCCGGGCGGGGTGCAAGCAATAGAAAAATCTGCTTTAATTGTTAAGATGGACTAATACCTTTCTAATTCCCTATTGAAATTGACGGATTCAGTACAGCTGTGCACATAAGCACCGGAAGATGAGTATAATGTGGAGTTTTTGGTCGTGAGAGTACACATGTTTTTCCCCTCTTTGTTATATAATTTATAGGTTTTTACCCCTACTTCCTTTGTATAAGGATACCACTTGCCGCCACAATTATGATAATATTGTTCATAAAGATTTTTACCATACTTCTGAAGTTTGCCTTTTGCAATACCATCGTAAGTCTCCCTGATTACAAGTATCAGATGATCCTCTTTAGATGTGATTGACACCACCTCTCGCTGATATTTATTATCACTCTCTATTGTTGCTTCAAAATAGCCATTTGCGTGCGATATCTCAAGGCCATGGAAACGCCACTTTCCGACAAAGCTCATGGGGATGTTCATTCTATACTTCTCCTTGAGGGCTGCAATGTAGGTCCTTTCGCTTCCCACCTCTCGACCCTCCGAAGGAAATAGAGCCAAATATTTATCAAGAGTTTGCTCGGCTTTCCTAAAAATAGGCTCTCCCTTTTCGGCCGCAATTTTCTCATACACCCTTGTCAGCGTCATATACGAATCCTTAAATTGCGGGTCGCTGCTTATTACCGATTCCAGCTCTTCTGCAATCAGGATGTACTCCTCTACTTCATCTGCATCCTCCATGAGTCTGTTTGCAGTAGTCCAATGAGCGTATCCTGCATCAGACAATGCCGATAAATCCTGGGCATGGAGTAGATTCGAAGACCAAAGTATCAGAATAGCGGATATTATGCAAGATTCAAGTATCCTATTCATGCCGAAAAAAATTCGTGATTACAACTTTAATTTTCCATAACATTCATGGTTGCAACTCTTGTTTGAGCACGAATATGTGTAATATGCGTACCCATCCTTTTTCTGCTCCGTCAACTTTTTGTCGTATGTTGAGCTCATGTGTCCTCCGCACTTGCCGCACTTGCGTTCGGTATTCGTAATCACACACTTTTTGCATGAGTCGGAATAGATGACAATTCCCGCAGCCGCAGTTGCTGCACAAACAATAGTTGCTGCGAAAACAGCTAACAATAACAAAGTTCTCTTTTTCATGGCGTAAAGTTTAAGGTGTTAATTTTTATTAAAAGAGATTTAGGCTTTTGTCCCTTGTGAAATTTGGGGGCATCGGCAAAATAAGCAAAACCATAGCGCCCAATAGGATATCGCTAAGGGTTGTAATTATTCATATTTAACACAGTATAAAAAGAATGTCTAAAAATACAAATAAGATTTTAGAAGCTCCTTTACTGTCGTCATTCAAGTTTATAGGCTCGATATGTAAGCGTATAGGTATTTTCTTTTCTTCGCAGTTTCCTTTCTCCGTCAATTTGCACCCAATGCCAAATCTCCGACCATTTACACTTGTCCGGCTTCAGTTCATACGCTTTCTCACTATCAAGAACTAAAGATTCGGTGTACACGACGCCCTCTTTGGATCCTACAATTTCGATATCTACATAAACCGAGAAAGAGTTTTTGTTGATGATTGTCCAACCAAACCTTCCATTATAATTACTACCTTTGTAGTATGCATAATCTGTCGGGCCATCGTATATCATCGGGGAAAACACAATCCCACGCACCTCTTGTTGTGCACACACACCCCAAAGACACGGACCTAATAACAGGACTATGGCCAATAAAACGCTTCTTATATTCATTCTTATTGCTTTGTTAAAACAGTCAAAATCACTACATAGAATTCCGAAAAATGCTTTTCAATATATTATCGTGCAGAATGGATCCACTATGTCACAAATATAAGAACTTTTTGGGGAACAAACAACTCTCTAAAGGGAACATTGCTCGAAATAACACAAAAAATCTCACACAACGCACAAAAAAAGATGAAATGATTACAAGCATCTACCGCTACGGGGCTCAACAAGCAACAAGAAAAGGTCCCCAAACGAATATTATCCACTTCGGGGCAATTGCATATATCAGCACCGCATATGGGGAGGAGAGGGACCGCAGGGGTGATTTTTTAATTTTTTTTGCAAAAAGTTTTGCAGAATCGAAAATTACCTCTATATTTGCACTCGCAAAAGCAAAATACTGCGGAAATAGCTCAGGAAAGTAGAGCACAACCTTGCCCCAAAGGAATCACACATCCAACCTTGGCAAGGGGATTTCGCAAAGAAGCGTGGATGTGAAACATACTGCGGAAATAGCTCAGTTGGTAGAGCACAACCTTGCCAAGGTTGGGGTCGCGAGTTCGAGTCTCGTTTTCCGCTCAAAAACAATAAACGACAGCTAATCGGCTGTCGTTTATGTTTTGTCGCGGAAGGGCCGCGATTATGTTGACAATCCACCCAAGTCCTCCTTTGAAAAGGAGGGCTTTGATTTCTCGACCCCGTCGTCTCTGACACCGCAAAATATCGTGCAGGCGGACGATGACAGTGTTTGGATTGAAACGCACCGAGTAAAGACTGGCGTCGCATCAAAAGTAAAGCTGCTCGACATACCACTTTCAATCCTGAAAAAGTACGAGCCAACACGCATTAACGGCTATCTTCTGCCCGTGTTGAGCAACGCCAAATACAACCTCTACCTCAAAGAGATAGCAACCGCATTGGGCATCCAGAAACGCGTAACCTCGCACCTGGCGAGTCATAGCTATTTGCCTTTGTCGCTGAAAACAAACGATTTACAGAATTAAAAATTCCGACAGGTAACGATTTAGAAACGAGCAAAGTTCCCATATCTGTCTTATTCTGCATTATTGAAAAGAACGCTTTGTTATTTTGATGCAAAATTAATAATTTATCTTGAACTTAATAATTCCATATAAAATAAATAAAACATCCCTGTCATTTAACCTATATTTTTGCCTATCTCATTTATTATAGTGACTTTATTTCTGTTATTTTGAGTTATTTTATAAATTGAAAGTTTCTATTTATAGTTTATAAATTTTTATAATATGTAATTACCCATTTACAGAATTGGAGAGAATATACTTCTTGTGCATGAGCAATTAGGTCTGATTTAAATACACTCTCATTGGGCAAAGCTAAACTCGCAAATTTATTATGTAAATAATGAAATTCCTGGAAATTACCAACATGATTTAGCATTAAGTATAAATCCAATTCCCTAACTATTTCATTAATAATTTTAAAATATTTTGTTACAGTCCTTTCAGAAACTCGGGTCATTGGCTGCATTGTTGGTGAACCATAATTTTGACTTAAATTTATAGAACGACCAAATGCGTGGCCTACATTATTTCTAATTTCACGCAATTTTTCCAAGTCTCCACAATAATTTGACAAGGAATTAAAGGTGTAACCAAACAAACTCGTTATAGCAGATATACGAGATTGCCATGTGCCTTTTGTGCAATTAGTTAAATGCATATCTGTTATTTTGTTATCAATATTAGTGCCAAGTTTTAGTTGCCTTACTCCATCTATATGGTGTGAAGCTCCGACAATCAATCCTGGGTCAGAATCAAATACTAACTTAAGAATTGATGCAACATAGGTCTCAAAGCATGCGGATTGTGCTAACAATTGATTAAGATTTGTCCAATTTGAGAATTGTTTAAAGTCATCCTGCCACTGTTGTACAGTTACAGACCTACTAGTAGTTGCAAAATGATTTTGGGCTAAATCGGTTCGCAAAGCTCCGGTTTGTCCTAACATCTTAAATGTATATTTTGAGGCACAATGCAAAGACCAAATCATTCGTCTATGCTCTTCTCTATGTCTAATGTAGACTTTACAAGGCCAACTCAAGGGTCTACAAGGTTTCCAACGATTGTAAGAATGAGCCATTAAGGATATATTGAGAGACGGGATATCTTATCTGAAAAGTGTACTAATAACATTTGTGTAAAATCAGCAAAGAAAACAGCTCTTGCATATTCTAATTCCTCTTGCGTAAAATTAGCAACATTATTTGGATAAAATACCATTTTCATTTTATGAATATCTTTTCCGTATGGTTCTATACTAATAGACCCATAATCCCTCCACGAGACAGCTCTAAAAATAAATCTATTGCTACCGGGATGATATAACCATGTTCTTATATCAGACGATTCAATACCTCTTCTTAAAATAGAGAAAAAAGAGGTTCGTGTAATTTCATCTGTAGTTTTTATAATGTATAACATTTTTATAAATTTATTAGTATTGTTTATTAGTATCTATTAATTATTTATAGTGATTGACATAACAAAATTGCATATAAGAAATTAACAAAATTATGTATATTCAAAGTAATAATCCTCGTTTATCATAAAATATGACTTTATAGCATCTGGATTATAACTTAATTACATTATCTTCACCAAACCATTCTTTAGCTTTGTCAATAACATTTACACTTGGCATGTGATAAAATACTGCCAAATTTTCTTTAGTTCGCGTACAGCAAACATAGAATATCTTTAGGCTACGTGATTTTACAGTTTCACTCTTTCTATTATCAACGAATACACTTTCAAAATTATAGTTGTTCCATCCTCCATTGTCTAAAACAACTAACACATTATCAAATTCCGCACCTTTGGTTTTATGTTGTGTAGAGAAGGGGGTCTTACCTTCTAAATATTCATACAGCTTTTGAAATTCAGAATATTTTATGGCTTTAACTCTATCGTAAACATAACCCTTTTCTAATTTAAATCTTTCTAACTTCTCGTCAATCAGACAAATATGCATTTCATGTGCGTCATTAATTACTTCTTCAATTGTTTTATCCCCAACATTAATAAGAGTTTCTATATTGTTTTTTAATGTTCTTTTGTCGGATATGGTTCTTATCGGAGGATAGTCTGTTCTTCGTAAAAACTCGTTAAATTGTTTATCGTTATATAACTCAATATTTCTTTGTATTTTGAATAAATGCCTAATAAGATTATCACGTTTAGATCCTTTCTTCTTATCATCGTCATCGCTTTGTTTCTTGTCATCCAACAATTGATCTTTATCAATATGTATCTTTGACAACAGACTATAATCGTAATTTAATGCATAGGAATAAAGATCTCCATTGGCGTCTATAAATTGTTGCATACTAGGAGTCGGCTGTACTTTCTTTAATTCTTTACCGCTTTTTCCCCGTTGCAGAAATTCAACAACCTCTCCAAATGTCTTATCTGAAAAATCCTCCATTATATTATTATCTTTAATATAATCTTTGATTCTTTTCTTGAATGCAAGAATTAAATCTTTATCATATACATCCATTAATGTTCTAAAACCAGCTTTGTCAGCGATGAGATTATGTGTTAAGTTTAATTCTTTAGTTTTATTAGCACAACTAAAATCCCAACCATAATTCTCCGATAAAAAATGCTCAACATTGCTAATATCGTCATTATCTGAATACAGGAATAAAACACTACCATCTTTTAATGTTCCTTCGACCATGTTTGGAGCAGTAATATCGCCAGATGCTTCTTGAATGATGCCGTCTGTTCTTAGTCTATTTGCAAGCGTGATGACAGCTCGTGGATTTCTTCGATTTTGAACCTTCTTTACCTCTTTAACTTGTCCTTTACCATCTCCTTTATATGCATCAATATCGCCGATACCAGTATCATATATAGCTTGCATTGCATCACCAAAGAAACCAATAATACATCTCTTAGTAGTTCTCGGCAAATACTCTAATAATATCTTTACAACCTCTTCATGAGTGTCTTGGTATTCATCTATAAAAATAAACTTATACTTATCTTTTACAATATCGCATAATTTCCAGTATTTACGGAACATATACTCGGAAAGAATCAATAATTCATCATGGGAAATAATTCCATCTCTAAGTTTTAAATATTCTTTGTACTGAATACTTACTGGTTCTTCTCTGTTTTCATAATAATCCGATGGGACACTTGTTAAGTCATCAATTTTTAACTGTTTTACATCTTCATCATTAAATAGTGCTATCAGCGACTCTTTAAGTTCCTTTTGAAAATGTTTAATATTATCCCATAAAAAATCGTGGATGGTGGACACATTTAAGTTCTTATGATTTACACGTTCCTCAATCTCCTTTACCGCAGCATTGGTATATGTTATACAAGCGACTTTGACTGTTGGGTTACTTGTTAATACTTGTTTGATTACTTGTACTAAAGAATATGTTTTACCGCTTCCTGCTCCACCACTGAGCAGAAAGTTCTCATTGCTATTAATGAGTTCCATAATTTGCAGAAACTCATCTTTTTGAAATTCATTAATTAGTCTTTCTTCAGCCATAATAATCCTTCTCTTATATATGATGGTATTTGCCAATTATCATATTTGTCATTTGTATGGAATAGAATATCCATTGCAAAGTAGGTTTTCTTTTTCACACAATTAGTAGCTAAATCATATGCATCAGTATTTGCAACGTCAAATGACTCTCTATTTTTAAGCCCCATAAATTCATTTCTGTTTGTATTAACAAAGTTTCGATTTATATGAATAAAGGCGTCTTCAAAACTTCTGGCATTATATTCATTTTCCTTCGTTTGATAGGCTATACACAATTTGCCATTATTCTGTACAACCCAAGCATTATTGACTTTATCGAATATTTTATCATTTAGTGTGTAACTCTTTAAATTATCTAATGTTACACTGCCAAAGTAATGTGATATCGCAGAATTAGAATAAGATACACCTTCTGCCACTCTACATTTCTCTCCCTTAACATCAATCGTGTCTATATCTGTTATAATCAAAGTTTTAATTCCTAAGAATGCTATAAATTTATCGAATATTTGAGAATATGCTCCAACTTCGATAATAGATATGTTTTGCGATAACAATGGTAAATATGGGTCTTTCTCTGCATTATTTTTGAATGTCTCAGCTTCTTCTATATCTATTTTCTTCATCATTGTTGGAATAAGCATTCGCTCTGTATCACCTTCAATCAGTATAGCTTTTTCTGCAAAAAATATTTCGGCCCTACTAATTGTAAGATACTGAGTTAAAAAATGATATTCCTTGCTTTCCTCATCATATTCCTTTTTAAGATCTTTCAAATTCTTAGCAACAACACTATTGTCCCCACTCTTCTTGAGATACTTAACATCATCAAAGTCACTATCTGCCACGATATGAGAAGAATGTGTTGTTATTATGTATTGTAGCTTTCGGCATTCTCCGTCTTCGCGTTTTATTCCTTCTCTCAACAGATTCTTGATATTCTTAATGAACACATATTGCATTTGTGGATGAGTGTGTGCTTCTGGTTCTTCTATAAAGAGTAAGTTTATATCAGCAGGGGTTCTCTCCTTTTCTCTTTTAAACTCTTGAATAAGGATCTCTATCTCAAATATCATACAGATTAGGTTCATATAACCTAACCCATTATAATGTTCAGGTAGTTTATTATTGTCATCATGCTTATATACAACTGTCGTATTGCCCTTAAGCAATTCTCGATGTTGTAAATTGGATATGATTTCTATTTCTGATTCATTAGGTTTTAGCCCTCCAAAATCTCCGACCTTAGCTATTATATCCTTGAATAGATCTACATATATCTTACTTAATTGATCGTCTGTTTCACTAAGTTTATCTTTAAAGCCTTCGACTGCTTCACTTTGCTTTTGCTTAGCCTCTGTCCTTTCATATATTATTGAGGTTTGAGTCGATAATGTTTTATCTACATCCTTATTTGCGACATCTCTACGAGCACTAATATATTTGAAGTTTATTATATCTTTTGTACTTATCAACTCTTTATCTAAGTCAATATAATTATTCTCATTTAGATTTCGTGTATCTTTATTTATCTCAATAGATTTCCTTTTAAAATGAAAATAATTAGAAGACATATCTGAAAGAAAATCATAGAGTTTCTTGGCTTTATATTGATTATTTAATTCGTGTTTATGTTCTTCTTTAATCTTAAACTCTACCCAATCTTTTTTTAGATCAACGTATTTGTCATATGATAATATATATTCAAACCCCAAAACTATCAGGTTATTATCAGGATCCAAATCCATCATAACCCTACTCAAATTTTCTAGATTACAAGTTTCAGTGTATTCGATAAAAATTTTTAATTTAATTCCGACTTCTGTATAGTGTTCGGGGTCTATAACTTCACTATTTATTAGCCCCGACAATTCTTCTTTAAAATCAATATTAAAATCATCGAAATGAAATTTATTGCTTTCTGAACGATTAAGAAACTTATCGAGAGCAGACAAAATAGAGGTCTTACCTGAATTATTTTTACCAATTATCAAGGATAATTCATCCTCAATATCTATTGAAAAATTTTTCAATAGTCGGAAGTTTTCAATCTGAATCTTATATATTTTCATAGTGCCTTGAATAAGAGTACGACCAATTATTAGCAAAGGTAATTGTTATTTTGCAATTATTTCATTTTCAACGTAGAATAATTTATTGACAGGATTTCAAAAGAAAACCACCGTAATCTATGTTATGCACAATTTACGGTGGTTTATAAATCTTTATTGCCTATGAATCAGATCTCTAAAGATTGTTTTATTGCTATATCAAAGATGTGACGTTTGCTTTCAGTGAAGAATGGCATCCCCCACACATTAAAGTTGGTACTTTGGGTAGAGAAACGAATATCAGCATTCTCTCTAATCTGTTTCATTGCATCCTCTTTCCATTTGTCTGTACTTCTCAAATGTTCGCCTTTCGGCTCAATGAATATCTGAATATAGTCAGTCTTTGCATTATCGTTCTTCTTTTTCAAAAAGAGAACATAATCCGGTTGATAGGCATCTTCAGATGTGAAACTATAAATTTTCAAATCCTTTTCATTGCGTAACAAATATATATCGTGATACTTTTCCGCAAGTTTTGGAAATATAGACTCTATGTATCGGATAAGATGCTTCTCTTCCGATGTTCCGAAACAATCTTCGTATGTGTGCCAATCGGCTTTAGACAAGTCCATACGCAGATACATATTCTCGGTTTCCAACATAGACTTACCTAGTTCCTTATCAGATGAACCATCAAGTGAAAATTTCTGTGTACGTTCACGGAACACATCCTTTATCTGCTTAGGTCTGAACAATTTTGTTCCCTTATATCCGATACCGCCTTTTGATAGCAATGGCTCTATTTGACGGAGAACCTCTATTGCACAAAAGAGTTTCTCTTTTTGAGTCAGATAATCCAAGACCTCTTGCTTGGCATATATAAGGATATTTACCCCCGCCAAGTATGAATTACTCTCAATAAACTCTTTTATAGACTCTAAATTGGGATAGGTATCTTTAAGATTAGAAAACTTAAAAGTCTCGAAACGATTAATTGCAGCACGAATAACGTGATTACCCAAGTCTCCAAATTTATATGCTCGATAAGGTACAGAGGTTGTGTTTGATGAAGTACCGGATTCAAATACCAAACTTGTACTCATATCCCCACTCTTTATTCGTACCTTATATTCTTTGTTCAAAATAGCTTCACCTAAAGATGTGATTTCTTCATTGAGCATATATGGCTCTAGTTCATTCGCAAATACATATCCGTCATTATAAAGTGATGTTTTCTTGAAAGAGTCTTTGAATTTAAGTTCTACTATTTTCACTTTTTCGGCTACAATACCAGTCTGAACCATTGCTTGTTTTAGTTCGGTCAGATATTTTGGATTACTTACACTATGATAGTGCAAAGTTTCCAAAGCCCTTAATCTATTGGTCGTATCATTGTCAAATTTTCTTTCTCCGATTTTTAATTCTCCCGTAGGATCTGTAAAGGGCATATATCTGGCTCCGCGACCTATTAGCTGAGCCTCTTGCATTGTGGTCTTACCTACTTTGCCATGTCCAGAGTCGCGTGTTTCGTAAAGGCGTACAATATCGAATAAGTTTAGTACATCCCATCCCTCATTAAGCATATCAACAGCGAACACAACACGGAACTCATTGTCCTTTGCTTCCAATGAATTTAATTTCAATTGTTTGTCGGGAGATATGTTATTACCATCAACCAATAATAGATTTTCTTCTTTAAAATCTTCTTTTATTTCAAGGAGCAGATTATCAAGCTCTATTCCTTGTTCTGATACATATGAGAATACATCAAGCATATCGCCTTTTGCATTGGTTGCAATACGTTCAATATCTTCTATATTCAGTCGTTTAATGGTATTCACAAATTCGTCATAGAAACGCTTGTTGTCGGCAATGGTTTTCGATTTAAGCATCATAACGGGTTTGATATCCTGATGGATACTAGAGAACAGTTTTCTCTTGTATTGGCTCAACAACACGCACTGAATAGCTCTGTCTATTGGTGATAAATCACTTTGAACAACCGATATATCTTTTGAGTACCCATCTTCACGAAACTTCTTCAACGGATAATCAAAGATTACTTTATTCTCATACTTATCTGCAATATTCGCATCTTGGAAGTCTTCTGTTGCTGTAAACTCCAATAACACATTAGCTTCATTGCTATGAAAAATCTTCATCACAGTTGTTTCCCAATCTTCAGTAGATTCAAAATCACTATTAGCGAACAATGAACCTTGTTCTGCAACTACAGTTTTCTTGCCTTTCTTAGTCGCAGTATTGGTGTGATGCGCTTCATCAGATATAAGTACAATTCTTTTGTCTGCAAAATCTTCTATGGTAACAGCATTCTCTTTCGGTGTATTAAGAGAAGTGTGTAGTCCTTGAATGGTTGTCAAACATAGGTTTATGCAGTTATCATCTACCGCCTGAAAATTATCTACAAGTCTTATTTCTACTTGCTTGTTGCCAATATTGATTGACTGCCCGAAAAGGTATTTTGCCGATGCTGTATTCAGAAAATTATCTTTCGTCTTTTCTATGATATTTGTAGAATCAACAAAGAAAAGGAAGTTGCGATACCCCTGTTCGTAAAGATAGAGCATAGCACCAGCCATAATAAGTGTCTTACCACTACCCGTTGCCATGTGAAACAATAGATGTGGTTTAAGTTCTTTCGCATCAAAATCATTTTTCCAATAAGTAATGAAATACTTAAAGCATTCCTCTTGATAAGGACGCAGTTTCATCATCGGGTTAAGCGAGGTCGCAAAATATTTTGGCATTTCAACATCTGCAATTGAACGTTTGCCAAATTCTTCACGAAGCGTATCTTGTAAGTATTTCATAATGCTACTTCGTTTGATAGAATTGGTTATTTATCTTCTTATCGTTTTCACTGATGCCAAACTCTGCATTGTCAATTTCGGAATATGGAATATAAAGCAAGTTCTTATCTAAACACTCTATGAGAAAACGTTTCTGGTCTTCAATGGCAAGAGTTGTAAAGTCGTCAGCATTGGCATTAATCTCTTTGGGATTTACTTTCCAACTAAGGAATCCAGTTTCTTGCATTTGTTCCCATATAGTAACAAGTTCTTCAGAAGATGATGCATGCTCAATGTCATCAGCAAATTGCTGATTGGCTTTTGCAAGTTCACAATAAACAAATGAACCTCCACCTTGCCAATTAACAGATTTTGAAATACCTCCTTGTTCTCCTTCTATTACCTTTGTTAATCGGTTACAAGCAGTATCTTCAATATAATCCATTTGATCTATACCAATATATCTTCTATTCATTTTATGGGCAACAGCAGCAGTTGTTCCACTACCCAAGAAGAAATCAATTACAATGTCCTTCTCAACTGTTATGGATTTTATAAAAAATGCAACAACGCTTTCTGGCTTTGAAAAGGAAAATTCAAGTCCCATTTGTTTGATGTGCGTACTCGCATCTTCATTAGAGCCTACTCCAATGGCTTTAGACAAGTATTGCTCATCAAAATATTTTTCAGGAGCCATATATACACCATCCTTTCTTTGGAAACGAATAGAGAACTTATTCGTTTTACACAAAAAGTAAGTGCCTTTTTCAATTTCTTCATCTAAAGTTTGTTGAGACCACTTAAACTCTCCTTTTAGAGTTGCTTCATTTGAATTAAGTCCATTTTCAACTTTGATTGGCGTTAATATTTCCACTCTATCGGGCATTCCACATTCATAAATACCGTCAGGGATATTAAACCTAATAGTTTGAGCAGGGAAAGTCAAAGGGTGAATAGAGTTACCACTATTTAATAATGGTGCATCTCCATTTTCCGTTTGTTTACCTAAATATTGAACTGATGAATCCTTGTTAACTTCATAGCACAAAATGTATTCTACCGAAGATCTTGATTTCTTAGACAAAGAATCAGGATTATCGGTATTCTTCCATATGAATGTCTCTACGAAATTTTCTACCTTAAAAATTTCTTCCATTAAGACCTTTAACCAATGTACACCATCTTCTTTTATGTGACAAAGAATTACTCCACCATTTTTCAATAACTCCTTAGCCACTGAAAGTCTGTTATGCATAAAAGTAAGCCATGTACTAAGTCTAAAATTAGAATTATAGTTAAAGGAATCGCTCTCTTTATGTTTAGTGAAATAATATGGAGGGTCAATATAAATCAACTTAACCTTACCCGCATACTTCCTTTTTAGAGAGTGTAATGCAAGCAGGTTATTGCCTTTTATGATGAGATTGTCATCCATAGATATACTATCAACTTCGTGTTCTCCATCTACATCATAGCGCTTGAAATTGGTTAGCACCTTCGGCTCCGTCAAGCGATTGATTTCATCTGGAGCAAGAATCTCGTTCCAAAACACCTCGTTGCGTTTTACATCCTCCTTTGTCTGTCCACCTTCGAGCACACAATCCTTGTATGGCCACGAAAGAACAACCTCTCGACTCTCTGAAAGGAAATCACCATCCTCGTTGGTTAAGCCGACTTTGTTTTTGAATGATGTATAACTATCGGGCAAGAATCGCTTGTTCATTACAAACTTTTGAAACTTGACCTTATCAAATACCAAAACACCTTCAACCTCCGTAAAGAAATTGCGTTTTAATCCATCGTGTGAAAGCAATTTTGCAATTAACTCGGAACGGAGTGCGAGAGAAGCCTCAACGATTGCATTCTTCAGCAGTACACCATCTTCTGTGCAGTAGGTGCTTTCCATGCGGAGAAGTTTCTCTAATTCTATAAATAGATTCTTGTTGTCCATATTATCGGGTTATTTAATTATCCACTTGATTGTATATTCATCGACTATCTCCACTTTACCATCAGCAAGTTCATATAAATGGGAAATAATCTTATTCTTATCTTTCTTCAGTTCTTCTCGCTTTTGGTCAAACTCACGCCAAGCAGCATCACGCTTGTCATTAAGGGCATCTTTCTCTTTCTGAATAGCGAGTTTCTTGCGGATATTTCGTTCACTCACAAACTCATTGTTTTTCTCATCAATAGCCTTATCTAATTCTGTGAGTTTCTGTTGCAAAGCCTTTCGATTATCTTCTGCCCAATTTTCTACTTTCGTTATTTCTGTAGTAATAAGGTCAGAATTACGCAGTTCTAATTTCTTTAAAAGATTATCCTGCTCTGTTTCTATTATTTCACCGAGTTCATCTGCGATTATTGTATCTTGATATGATACCACCTTTGCAGGGAGAGATAGGAGGCGTATAGCAAAATCACGCTCCATTTTATTACCATACTTATCGGTAGCGGCTAACAATATATGTTCTTCAGCCTCATTCAAAGAATCGTATCTTACTATTCTGAAAGTCAAATAGCCACTATTCCCAATATTTTGCCTGAGAATAGATATTATACCACCCTTACCGTTGTAGTCAAATTCTACAATAGCACTAGGCGTATCATTTTGTTTAGCTTTACTCACAACCCATTGTGCAAGAGGATGGGATATACGATAGTTATATCCAGCCGATGTGTCTTTGTCAAAGCTATAAGTACCGGTAGGTATTCCATTTACAGGTGAGTTGTATAGTGTAAATTCGTATTTAGCATTTGAATTGATACTGATATTACTATTAAGCATGCCACAAGTAAGTTCCCATAAGAGCAAATTATATTTGTTCAGCAAAGTATTATCCTTCGTTTCTCGAATCTTCAGCTTCTCGATTACCTCTTCATCAAAGTTCTCAAAAAGAGAAACCTTTGTTTGTTGCATACTGTCCTCTATATCATCACGAAGTTCCTCCTGCAAGTTGTCAAAAGCACGATCAATATCCTCAGTGGTGCGACATTGTTGATATATCGCCAAAATGCGTTTTTCAAAATCGACGCCATTACCAATCGAGCCAAGCACCTCATCGCTTGCTCCGAATACACCCTTGAACAGATTGAATTTCTGATCCAATAGTTCATATACTCGTTGGTCAGCTCTATTGGATTTATTAATAAAGTTGACAACAACCACATCATATTTCTGCCCATACCTATGACAGCGACCTATACGCTGTTCTACACGTTGTGGATTCCACGGTAGGTCATAATTGACAATCAGTGAACAGAATTGCAGGTTTATACCCTCGGCTGCCGCTTCGGTTGCAATCATTATCTGGGCATTGTCCTTGAAATACTCTACCAATGCCTGTCGCTTGTCTGCCGTCTTCGATCCTGTAATACGACTTGTATTTTTGTACTTTTCGAGCCAGTCGTTATATATCTCCTTTGATTTTGTATCATTATTTGAGCCGTTGAAAAGAATAATCTTTCCTGAATAGCCGTTTTCTTCCAACAGGTTATATAGGTACTCTTGTGTACGGCGACTTTCAGTAAATATCAATGCTTTCCGAGGAGCATTCATGCCATCCATATGTTCAAAGCCCAAGCGTAGCGCATTGAGTAGGCAAGTTCCCTTACTATTAGAAGATATGCCGACAGCTAATTTGTGTATATCTTTTAATTCGTTTATTTCAAGTTTAATTTCTTCAATATCTTGTGGTGTCAGAACTTTCTTTTCCACAATAGTATCTTCTTCATCCTCAGCCTCTTCATCCAACCATTCATCTTGATAATTGTCGTATTCCTCGTAATTGTTACTTAATTCCTCATTGATATTGCAACCATTGCTCGTTATCAAATTCTCCAAACGTAGAATGATTGATTCCAAGGTTCCGGCAATCGCTAATGTTGATGATGCCAACAATTTATACAGAATAAGAGATATAAGCGTACGCTGTGAATTGGGCAATCCAAAACTATCCGTTCGCTCTAAATATTTGTTGATTCGTGTACTGAGTTCTATTTCCTCGACTGTTGGGAAATATTCTTGCACCAAAGGAATACGATTGGTGTACTTAACATAGGCTTGTACTTGGCTTCTCAATGTACGATGAACAATTGGCAATATGCGTCTTCTCAACTCCAAATAAGTATCTTCGTTCCTTAAAGCAACCTTATTGTATTGAGAAGAGAAACTTGCCAAACTGCCGAAATAGCCATTGTCAATTATGGATATTAGCCCATACAGTTCTTTGATGTCATTCTGTAAAGGTGTAGCAGTAAGAAGTAATTTCTTAAATCGTTGCAATCCGAGTTTTAGTGCTAATCCTGTTTTGTTATTGTTGCGATACACATTGCGAAGTGCGTGAGCTTCGTCAATTACAACCAAATCCCAATCGACACGGCTTATGTGTTCTATATTCTTTCGAGCAAAAGGGTATGAGCAAATTACAATGTTGTTCGTTGTGTCAAACGGATTCTTGTATGTATTATTAAGAATTTGATTAAACAACTTCTTTTCAAGTATAATCGAAGGAAGGTAAAATTTATCTTCAAGTTCTACGCTCCATTGTTTTCTCAATGTAGCAGGAGATATGATAAGGATATGGCGTTTCCTTTTAGCCCAATGCTGACTGATAACTAATGCAGCTTCAATAGTTTTTCCTAAGCCAACCTCATCTGCAAGAATGGCTCCTATACTCAAAGGAGAACGGAACGCGAAAAGCGCTGCCTCCACTTGATGTGGATTCAAATCAACTTTTGCTTCAGAGAGAACACTTGTAAATTTATCCTCATCTGAAGCATTACGTTTTCTACTTAATTCCCAAGCAAAATATTTTGTTTGGTATGGGGTGTATGCCATAGTTATCTTCTTTTTCTCTATGTAAGAGATACTACGGCATACGGAACTCGCTGATTATTAGATGGAATTCAGTTTTTATTCTCTGTATTTGCTAAACAATCACGCACAATTATATGGCTGTCAGGCTTTTTATTGGCTCTAGAATGGTGATAGTTGCTTTATTTTGCGTAATTTTGCAGTAAATTAAGTATCTCTTACATAGAGAGCAATCATTTTGCTAAACATCCCCTTATCTTACAAGTCCTTTAATATCTGAGCGTTTGCTCTATCAACTACGGCATTATCCAATGATGCTAAATAGATTTGCGTGGTCATCTCTGAATCGTGTCCCATTCCCTCACTGATAACTGAAATAGGGATATTCTTACTCTTAGCAATGCTCGCCCACGAATGACGGGCAACATATAGAGTTAAGGGAATGGATAGCCCAACCATTTGGGCAATCTCTTTCAATGATTTATTGGTACGATAAAGCATATTCTTATATTGGTTCCTATCGTATGGATATTTGAGAATGGGTAGCAAATATGGGCTGTAGTAATCTGTATCGTATTTATCTACAATCTCCTGCATACACTTTTCCCAGCGGATAAAGAGTTGTTGCCCGGTCTTGCGTCTGCGGTATGATAGTATGCCATTGGATAGATCTTTCTTCTTGAGGTATGCCATATCAATAAAAGACATTCCACGAGTGTAGAACGAGAATAGGAACATATCACGAGAAAAGTCTAATGAAGGTAGCAATGACAAATCAAGATTCTTAATCTGCTTGATTGCCTTTAATGGAATTGCTCGCTTAATAGTTTTATCTATGCCTGTATAAACGTGTTTGAAAGGGTTACGATTAGTAGTCAAATCCTTTTCAATTGCACGATTATAGACAGCTCGGAGTATTCGCATATAAAATGAAGTGCTGTTCTTGGTCAATCCTCGACCTCGTAAATAAGCCTCATACATCATCATTAAATCCGAGTCGATATCTTCCAATAGCACATCTTTATCCTCTCGAAACTGCATAAAACTTTTGAGCGTACAACGATAGG